>NZ_JAIUIC010000007.1:0-328253 GCF_020165455.1 Mesorhizobium sp. BR1-1-3 | reverse complement strand
GGGGAGTAGGGGAGTAGGGGAGTAGGGGCAAGCTCGGGCGCGGCCTTAGTTTTTCCTATTCCCCTATTCCCCTATTCCCCTACGGCCAGGTCTCTGCCAGCCGATGTCGAGCAGGCCCAGCCGGCCAAGCTCCTTGTCCATTGCGCGAGCGACATCACGGCGCGCGCCGCCGATATCGCGCAGTTGGCGGTCGGAGAGATCCTCGACGTTCTGGTAGGCAGTATCGCGGCGGGGGAGGCGTATCGCGACCCGGGCGTGACGCAACCAGTCGAGGGTTTCGGCCAGCCAGTTCGGACGATGTGCGGACGAATTCAAAACGATGATGGACATGGTGTGCTCCGTTCTCCCCGAATATCAAATCCGGCTTGATGATGTTTCGATGGACAGATCATGCCAGATTGAAATCTCTGTAGGAAACGAGTAGTTTTCTCTCGATCATCAAGTTTTCTTTGAGGATAGGATGGCTCGTCTTCTGCCTGGGACTCGTGCCTTGAGGACGCTGGAGGCGGCGGCCCGGCACCTCAATTTCACCCGTGCCGCCGACGAGCTTGGGCTGACACCGGCCGCCGTCAGCCATCAGATCAAGGAAATCGAGGATCAGCTCGGGCTGGTGCTGTTCACGCGCACCAGCCGCACCATCCGGCTCACCGAGGCGGGAACGGTGCTGTTCGACGCCTCGGCGGACGCGCTCGACCTGCTTGGCCGGGCTGTTTCGCGGGCGCAAAAGCTGACGCGCGGCACCGCTCTCTTGAAGGTAACGCTCGACGCGCAGTTCGCGTCAAAATGGCTGATGCGACGCGTCGACGATTTTCGCAAGCGTCACCCCGATATCGAATTGCGATTCGACATCGCCTATGAAGTGCGGGATTTCGAACTTGACGACATCGATGTCGGCATCCGTTTTGGCGCCGGCAAATATCCGGGCCTTCGCACCCACCGGCTGTTCGACAACATCCTCATTCCGGTGTGCAGCCCGAGCCTTTTGACGTCCGGTCCGCCGCTGCGCGAGCCGCGCGATCTTTTCAACCATACGCTTGCGCATATCGAATGGTCGCGGCAAGGCGTGACGTGGCCGAACTGGCGGATGTGGATGGCGGCGGCCGGCATCAATGATTTCGACGACAGCCGGACAGTCGTGTTCGGAAATTCCACGGATGCCGTCCAGGCAGCGCTCGACGGCAATGCCGTTGCGCTCGCCGATTTCGCCATGGTGGCGAACGACCTTTCCCAGGGCAGGCTGGTGCAGCCTTTCGAACTCGGCCTGCGCGTGGCGCCCGAGTTCGCCTATTTCCTGGTCTATCCCGAAAATACCGCCGACGATCCACGCATCGTCGCCTTTCGCGAATGGATGCTAGAGGAAGTCGCCAAGACGCGGACCACGGATAAAGGGCAGTAGGGCAGTAGGGCAGTAGGGCAGTAGGGCAGTAGGGCAGTAGGGCAGTAGGGCAGTAGGGCAGTAGGGCAGTAGGGATAGGCGTCGGTGCCGTCTGCCCCCTATTCCCCTACTGCCGTACTGCCCTACTCCCTTCTTGACTCAGCTTGCCACCGCGCCGAACCAGCCGATCACGGCGCCGATGATCAGCAGCACGCCGAGCCAGTGGCCGCCGTCGATGAGGGTCAGGTCCCAGCCGAAATTCTCGTAGCGATGGTTGACCGAGAGCGTCGTGGCGACGAAACCCAGCCAGAGCACGAAGCCGAAGACAAGTCCGGCGAGCCATGTCGGCTCGCCGCCGGTTATCGCGCCGACGACCAGCGCCATTATGGCGGCCATGACCAGTTCGGCGATGAAGCTGACGACGAAGGGCAGCGGCGACTTCTTCATCGTCGCCGGATCGAGCTTGGCGGCCTTCAGCCACGCCTTGCTCAGGCTCATGTACCAGGCGGCGCCGAACAGCCACGCCACGATTGCGGCAGCGACCACCGCCAGCCAGTTCACTGCTGAAAAATCCATGAGCTCGCCCCTCTGATCTGGATGTTATGGAACGCCTGTTCGGCGATCGCGTCAAGCGAACCGCCAGACGGTCGTGCGCTTGACCAGCGCATCCTCCAGCGCCCGCGTGACGGCCACTTCATAGACCGCAAGCGGCTCCAGCCCTGTCTTCGGCAGATACGACCGGCCGGGATCGCCGACAAGGATTTCGGCGCCGCGCGCCTTCAGCGTTGCGAACCATGGCACCAGCCGGTCAGCGAAAGATTTGTCATAGAAAACATCACCGGCCAGGACCACGTCCCAACCTGCATCGGTGCCGATGCAATCCGTGCCGAGGAATTCGGTCCCGATACCGTTGATCTCGCTGTTGAGCCGGATCGCGGTGGCGCAGAACGGGTCGATGTCGGAGGCGATCACCTTGGCGGCACCGGCCTTGGCAGCGGCGATGGCGACAAGGCCGGAGCCGGAAGCGAAGTCGAGCACGTGCTTGCCACGCACCGTGCCGGAATTGTCCAGGACATAGCGGGCAAGGCCCTGGCCGCCGGCCCAGGCGAAAGCCCAGAAGGGCGGCGGCAGGCCGATTTCGACCAGCTCTTCCTCGGTCCGCTGCCACAGGTCATGCGCTTCGTCGGCAAGATGAAGCAGGATCTCCGGCACGTGCGGCGGCGCCATCAGCGCCGTATTGTCGAGAATGAACTGTTTGGCGCTGTTGGGCGTGAGCGCCGTCACGGAGCCGGCGTCAAGCCGCCCATGCGGCAGACTTCCTTCCATTCGGCCGGCGTCACCGGCTGCACGGAAAGCCGTCCGAGCCGCACCAGCGCCATGTCGGCAAGCCTGGGATTGGCCTTCACCTGTTCCAGCGTCGGCGAGTTCGGTACATCCCTTACGGCGCGGATGTCGACGCATTCCCAGCGCGGATCGTCCGACGTGGTGTCGGGATGGGCAAGCGCGCAGACTTCAGCGATGCCGACGATGTTCAGCCCCTCGTTGGAATGGTAGAAGAAGCCGAGATCGCCGATCTGCATCGCCTTCATGTTGTTGCGCGCCGCGTAGTTGCGCACGCCGTCCCATTGCGTGCCGGCCTTGCCCTTGGCCTTCAGCATCTCGAAGGAGAACTTGAATGGCTCGGATTTGAACAGCCAGTAGTTCATGTCTTTCTCCTCCTTGGAGTCGCGCTGGCGACCGGGATTTAACTAGCCGCCGGCTTGTTGAACGTCCAGTTCCACGGGCGGATTTCGACGCTTTCGAACAGCCCGGCCTTGGCGTAGGGGTCGGCGGCCGACAGAGCCTGGGCGCCAGCCAGGTCGGGCGCCTCGACGACCACGAGGCTGCCATTGGACTTGCCTTCAGTGTCAAGGAACGGACCGGCGAATGCCAGCTTCTTGTCGCCGTTCAACCCCTCGAGAAAGGCAACATGCTCGGGCCGCGTGTCGAGGCGCACCTGCAGGCTTCCGGGCTTGTCCTTGCAAATCACAGCAAACAGCATTTTTTCTCCTGATCGTTCAAAGTCGTGGGGATCAATCGTTGGTTTCGGTCTTCAGCGGCCGGGTCATCAACGCCGTCACGGCCTGCCGGACGGTGATGGTGCCATCCAGTATGGCGGCGACGGCGGCAATGATCGGCGCGTCGATGTTGCGCTCGGTGGCAATGCGGGCGGCGATCGCCGCCGTCGGCACGCCTTCTGCCAGCGGCAATCCGGCAAGTGGCTTGCCTTGCCCGAGCGCCAACCCATAGGCGAAATTGCGCGACTGGGTGGACGAGCAGGTCAGCAGCAGGTCGCCAAGGCCGGAAAGCCCCATCAGCGTTTCGGGCCTGGCGCCGAAGGCAGCGCCGATGCGGCGCAATTCGACAAAGCCGCGCGTCACCATGGCGGCCTGGGCGCTGGCGCCGAGACCCGCCCCAGTGACGGCACCTGCGGCAATGGCAAAGACGTTCTTCAAGGCGCCGCCGATCTCGACGCCGATCAGGTCGTCGTTCGAATAGCAGCGCAGATTTTCGGCGGAAAAGCGGGCGGCGAGATCGGCGGCCAATGCCTCGTCGCGGGCGGCGACCACAACGGCCGTCGGCAGGCCGCGGGCGACGTCGGTGGCGAAGCTCGGGCCCGACAAAACGGCAACCGGATTGAGCGGCAGGATTTCTTCGACAATCGCCGATAGCAACGCGCCAGTCTCGCTTTCGATGCCCTTGGCACACAGAACCAGCGGGATACCGGCCGGCATATGGTCCTTCGCGGCCGCCAACGTCGCCCGCAGCGCCTGCGCCGGCGTCACCGCCAGTACGCAATCGGCACCGTCGAGCGTGGCCTGGATGTTGCTCGTCGCCACGATGCCGGGCTGGAGCGTAATGCCCGGCAGGTAGCGTGGATTTTCGCCGCGGTCGATCGCGGCTACGGTCTCCGGATCGCGCGCGTAAAGGCGGACGAAATGGCCGGCGCGCAGCATGGCCAAGGCCAAGGCAGTGCCCCAGGCGCCGCCGCCGAGCACGGCAACGCGCCAGCCGCTTGGCGCGGTGTCTTTGCCGCTCATTGCCACCTCGTTCATGCCTTGGCTCCGCGCCGGCCGGAGCCGACCATCGGCGCCGAGATGCTGTCCAGCGGCCAGCGCGAGCGCGGCACGAAATCGAAGCCGTTCTCTTGCGCCATGCCCTCGCGCAGCCGCTCGATGCCGGCCCAGGCGATCATCGCCGCATTGTCGGTGCAAAGTTTCAGTGGCGGCGCAATGAAGGTGAAGCCGGTCTCGGCGCAGAGCCGCTCCAGCATGGTCTTGATCGTGCGGTTGGCGGCGACACCACCGGCAACGACGAGGGCTGGGTTCCTAGTGCCGGGAAATGTCTCGCGAAAGCGCGTCAGCGCGCGAGAAACGCGGTCGGCCAGAGCATCGGCTACGGCTGCCTGGAACGAGGCGCAGATGTCGGCGACGTCCTGGTCGCTCAGCGGCGCAATGGCGCTCGCCGCCTGGCGCACGGCGGTCTTGAGGCCGGAGAAGGAGAAGTCGGGCTGGGCCGAGCCCTTCATCGGACGCGGAAAGGCAAAGCGCGAGGCGTTGCCGGCCTGTGCCGCCTTTTCGACATTCGGTCCGCCGGGATAGGGCAGGCCGAGCATCTTGGCCGTCTTGTCGAAGGCTTCGCCGAGCGCGTCGTCGATAGTCGTTGCCCAGCGCTGGTAGTCGCCGACACCCCGCACGGCGACGATTTGCGTATGGCCGCCGGAGACCAGCAGCAAGAGATAGGGAAAGTCGAGCCCGTCGGTCAACCTTGCGGTCAGCGCATGGCCTTCGAGGTGGTTGATGGCGATCAGCGGCTTGTTCGCCGCCGCGGCGATTGCCTTGGCGGTCATCAGCCCGACGATCAGCCCGCCGACCAGGCCGGGGCCGGCGGTGGCGGCAATCGCGTCGATATCGGCTAGCGCTGTGCCCGAATCGGCAAGCGCCGCCTCGATGATGCCGTCCAGCGCCTCGACATGGGCGCGCGCGGCGATTTCCGGCACGACGCCGCCGAAAGCGGCATGCTCCTCGATCTGGCTGAGCACGATATTGGACAGGATTTTTGGCGCGGCGTCGCCGTCGATGGCCACCACGCTGGCGGCGGTCTCGTCACAACTCGTCTCTATGCCCAGCACACGGATCAATTCGTCGCTGTCCTTAAAGATTGTATCATGGGGCTTTCCCCGTTAGGAGAACCCCGGAAAAGCCTCGCTTGCCGGGGGGTTATCACGGACTGCGCGCCATGCAAACAATCTTGAGAATCGGAACACGCGGCAGCCCGCTGGCGCTGGCGCAGGCGCATGAAACGCAGGCGCGGCTGATGGCCGCGCATGGCATGCCGGCGGAGGCGTTCGAGGTGGTCGTCATCTCGACTAGCGGCGACCGCATTCAGGACCGGCCGCTGTCGGAAGCCGGCGGCAAGGGCCTGTTCACCAAGGAGATCGAGGAGGCGCTGCTGGCCGGCCGGATCGACATCGCCGTGCATTCGTCGAAAGACATGCCGACGCAACTGCCCGACGGCCTCGAACTGTCGGCCTTCCTGCCGCGCGAGGACGCACGCGACGCCTTTGTCGGCAAAGCGGCGAAGACGATCGCCGAACTGCCGCGCGGGGCGAAAGTCGGCTCGTCGTCGCTACGGCGGCAAGCGCTGATCCGCCGGATGCGGCCGGATCTCGACGTGGTGATGTTCCGCGGCAATGTGCAGACGCGGCTGCGCAAGCTCGAGGAAGGCGTCGCCGCCGGCACGATCCTGGCCTATGCCGGGCTGAAGCGGCTTGGGCTCGAGCATGTCGTCACCGACCTGATACCGCTCGATGTCTTCCCGCCGGCGCCGGGGCAAGGCGCGATCGGCATCGAAACCCGTTTCGGCGACCGCGATGTCGAAAAGATGCTGGCAGCCGTCCATGATGTGCCGACCGGCCAGGCGCTGGCCTGCGAGCGTGCCTTCCTGGCGGCGCTCGATGGCTCCTGCCGCACGCCGATCGCCGGCTATGCCGCGATCGAGGCCGGAAAACTGTCTTTTGCCGGGCTGATCATCTCGCCCGACGGCACACAGTCGCACACGGTCGAACTGCAGGGATCGGCGCAAGACGCCGCCCGCATCGGCGGCGAAGCGGCCCGGAGCGTGCGCGCCAGGGCCGGCGAAAAGTTCTTCGACGGCTGGCTCTGAAATGCTTCGCGTCCTGGTGACCAGGCCGGAACCGGGTGCTTCGCGCACAGCGCATCGGCTGGAGGAGGCAGGTTTCCAGCCGGTTCTTTTGCCCCTGACCGAAACAAAGGCGTTGCCCGCCGCTGCCGGACTGATCCCGGACGATGCCGTCGCGGTGGCCGTCACAAGCGCCAATGCCATGCGCCATGCGCCGGAAGAAATCATCGGGACGCTCGCCGCCTTGCCTTGTCATGCCGTCGGTAGGCGGACTGCGGAAGCTGCCCGCAAAGCGGGGTTTTTGTCGGTCAGTGAAGGCCCGGGCGATGCCGAGGCGGTGGCCGACGTTCTCGCTGCCGATTTTTCTGGAAAGACGATTGTCTACCTCTGCGGGCGCGTGCGTTTTCCGGCGTTCGAACAGAGGCTCGGGACGGCGGGCGTTCGGGTCCACGCCGTCGAGACCTATGACACGCTGACAGTGGGTTATCCGGACGAAGTCACCCTCGAACGCCTGTCGGGGCAACCTGCCGACGCGGTATTGCTCTATTCAGCCAAGGCGGCGGCGGCGATGCAGATGTTGGCAAGACGGCCCGCTCTGCGCGATCTCTTCGAAAAAACATGGGTTTTTGCGCTTTCCACGCGGATCGCCGCAGCCTTCGACGATGCCGCCAGCGAAAGGATCCGCATTGCCGCGCAACCTGACGAGGAGGCATTGCTGGCACTTTTGCAGGCGCCGCGCTGAGCCGCGTCATCACACCGCCCCTTTTCACCGCTTGGTGATGTGCTAGACCCTTTCTGAACCATCATGCGCCGCCAGGCGTTGAGACGAAGCGAATGTGCGGAGCCCAGGCATGGTCAAGACGCCGAAGATGCGACACTCGAAAAGCCGCCGCGAGCCGGTGACCATCGATCTCGAGCCGGGCGCCGTCTCACGCATCGCCGACGAGGACGCCGCCACGCAGGAGGCGCAGACAGACGAGGCGAAGGCCGAGGAAGCAGCGAACGCTTCGCAGCCCGAGGTTCCCGAAGAGCCGGTTCATGCCGACCAGACCGATCTCGAGCCGTGGGAGCATGCCGATGGCGCCGCAGGTGCGGAAGGGCAAGCGCCGGCGGATGGCGGAGCCAAAGCCGCCGAGCCAGAGCTGCCTTATCCCGGTTCGGATGCGCCGCCCAACCGCGCCAAAACCTTCGACTACGGTTTCGACGACGCGTCGGCGGCGCAGACCGACGGCAACAAGGCAAAAGCCGAGACACGGGACGAGAAAATGGCGCCAGCCCCTGAAAAGCGTGGCGGCCTCAACGGCATCGCCGCCGGCATCATCGGCGGCGTCATCGCGCTGGTCGGCGCCGGCGGGCTGCAATTTGCCGGCCTGCTCGGCGCGCCGGGTTCCGGTGCCGGCGTCTCGCTCGATGGCGTCAATGGCGACATCGCCTCGCTGAAGACCGAAATCGCCGGCTTGAAGGACGCCGGCGGCAATGGCGATGCAGCGGCGAAGATGGTCGGGCTGTCCTCGGGCCTGGAGCAGGTCAAGGCCGATGTCGCGGCGCTGAAATCGGCTGTCGAGAAAGGTGGAGCAGGCGACGCGGCCGGCGTCACCGCACTGGGCGACAAGGTCGCGCAGATCGAGACGGCGGTCGCCGCCCTCGGCAAGGCGGGCAGCGCGGCGCCGGTCGATCTTGGTCCGCTCACCGAAAAACTGGCAGGCCTCGACGCGCAGGTGAAGTCGGCCGGCGAGGCGGCTACCGCGCAGGATGGCCGGCTGAAAGCGCTGGAGCAGTCTGTGTCGCAGCTGTCCGGCAAGGTCGAGGCGGCGGCGGGACAGCCGAAGATCGCGCTTGCCATCGCGGCGTCGGCCTTGAAGGCGGCGCTTGAGCGTGGCGGGCCGTTTTCGGCCGAACTCGAAACCCTCGCCGCGATTTCGCCTGATGCGCCGCAGCTTGCGGCACTGCGCCCCTATGCCGAAAAGGGCGTTCCAACCCGCGCCGAGATCGCATCGCAGGCTGATGCCGCCGCCAATGCCATGGTCACTTCGGCAACGCCTGTCGATGAGAATGCCGGCTTCGTTCAGAGCCTTCTGTCGAGCGCGCAATCGCTGGTCAAGGTCAGGCCGATCGGCGCCGTCGAAGGCGCCGGCGCACCGGAAACCGTCGCGCGCATGGAGGCGGCGGTCAACCAGGGCGACTACGCCAAGGCACTCAGCGAGTATGAAACGCTGCCCGAGGCCGCCAAGGCCGCGGGCGCCGACTTTGCCGGTAAGCTGAAGGCGCGCATCGAGGTCGAAACCCAGGTCGATGCGCTGATCTCGGGCGCGATGAAGGCATGAGGGCAACACAATGATCCGCCTGCTCGCCTTCCTCATCGTCGTTTTCGCGCTCGGGCTGGGCTTTGCCTGGCTGGCCGACCGGCCGGGCGACATGGTCGTCACTTTCAACGGCTATCAATACCAGGTCAGCCTGATGGTGGCGGCGGTGGCTGTCGTTGCCGTGGTCGCTGCGGTGATGATCCTGTGGTGGCTGCTCAAGTCGCTGTGGAACAGCCCCTACACCATCTCGCGCTATTTCCGTGTCCGCCGCCGCGATCGTGGCTATCAGGCGCTGTCGACCGGAATGATTGCCGCCGGCGCCGGTGATGGTGCGCTGGCCCGCAAGAAGACCAAGGAAGCCGCCAAGCTGATCCGTTCCGACCAGGAGCCGCTGATCCATCTGCTCGAAGCGCAGGCGTCGCTGCTCGAAGGCGATCATGAAGGCGCGCGGCAGAAATTCGAGAGCATGCTCGACGATCCCGAAATGCGGCTGCTGGGTTTGCGCGGGCTCTATCTGGAAGCCGAACGGCTCGGCGACCGCAACGCCGCCAGGCATTATGCCGGCCGCGCCGCCGCTGTGGCGCCGCAACTGGCCTGGGCGGCGGAATCGACGCTGGAAGAGCTGACCGCGCGCGGCGACTGGGACGGCGCCCTGAAACTCGTCGACGCGCAGAAAGCGACACGGCAGATCGAACGCGATGCCGCCAACCGCCGCCGCGCCGTGCTGCTGACCGCCAAGGCGCAGGCGCTTGCCGACAGCGATCCCGCCGCCGCCAGGACGGCCGCGATCGAGGCGAACAAGCTTAGGCCCGACTTTGCGCCCGCCGCCGTGGCCGCTGCGGCCGCGCTGTTCAAGCAGAACGATGTGCGCAAGGGCTCGAAGATCCTCGAGGCGGCTTGGAAGGCCGAGCCGCATCCGGAGATCGCCGAGCTCTATACCCATGCAAGGCCGGGCGACGCGGTGCTCGACCGCCTCAACCGGGCGAAGAAGCTGCAGGAGATGAAGAAGAACCACGCCGAATCGTCGATGACGGTGGCGCGCGCCGCGCTCGACGCGCAGGATTTCGCGACCGCCCGCCGCGAGGCCGAGGCGGCGATCCGGATGGACCGTCGCGAGGGCGCCTATCTGCTGCTCGCCGACATCGAGGAGGCCGAGACCGGCGATCAGGGCAAAGTTCGGCAGCTGCTGTCCAGGGCGCTGCGGGCGCCGCGCGATCCGGCCTGGGTCGCAGACGGCGTGGTATCGGAACGCTGGGCTCCGGTATCGCCGATCACCGGCCGGCTCGACGCCTTCGAGTGGCGCGCGCCGATGGAGCGTCTTGGCCAGTTGATCGACAGCCATGATGACGCGCCAGCGGGTGCGGCACCGGTTATTGAAGCATTGGCAAAGCCGACGAGCGAAAAAAGGCCGATCGAAGTGATCGACGACGCCGGTGGCGATACGTCGGCGGGCAAGCAAGCTGAAAGTCGCGAAGAAGATCATGTCAGGCCGATCACGGCAGCGGCCTTCGCCGCGGTGCCGAGCGATGCCGAAGGCGTCGAGCCGGCCGAGGAGCTTGCGCGGCTGCCGGACGATCCCGGCGTCGATCCGGACGAGGAAGCGGAGAAATCGCCGCGCCGGTTTCGGTTGTTTTGAGTTGGGCAGGCCGTCAGGCCGTTGGGGTATGGATCTATGTTTGAGCGCGTTCTGTCGTTTCTCAGGGATTTGCCGGCCGGTGCCGGCACGCATGCCAGCACGGACGATCCGCGTGTCGCCGCCTCGGCGCTGCTCTACCATGTGATGAACGCCGATGGCGTGCGCCAGGATGTCGAGTGGGAGCGGTTCAAGGCGGTGCTGGCCGAGAGCTATTCGATCAGTGGCGCGGAACTCGAAGCGTTGGCCGCTGCCGGCGAGCGGGCCGACAATGAGGCGATCGATCTCTACGCCTTCACCAGCGTCCTGAAGCGCCATCTCGATGCCGATGCGCGCAAGGCTTTCATCGGCCTGATGTGGGAAATCGTCTATGCCGACGGCGAGTTGCACGAGCTCGAGGACAACACCGTCTGGCGCGTCGCCGAGCTGATCGGCGTCGAACGCCACGACCGCGTCGAGGCGCGCCGCAAGGCGGCGGCGCACGCGCCCGGCGCCACCGGAACATCGAGCGACGAATAGGATCTTCGCCTTCCCATGCCACGCCAGACGAGTTCGAAGCCAAAGATCCTGATCGTGCTGCATCAGGAGAGTTCGAGCCCGGGACGTGTCGGCCATATGTTGCTGGAAGAAGGTTTCGATCTCGACATCCGCCGGCCGCCGCTTGGCGACGCCTTGCCCGAAACACTGGACGATCACGCCGGCACGGTGGTGTTCGGCGGCCCGATGAGCGCCAATGACGACGACGAGTTCGTCCGCCGCGAGACCAACTGGCTGGAAATACCGCTGAGGGAGAACCGGCCATGTCTCGGCATCTGTCTCGGCGCGCAGATGCTGGTCAACTGTCTCGGCGGCAAGGTCGAGGGTCATGGTGAAGGGCTGGTCGAGGTTGGCTGGTATCCCCTGAAGGCGACCGAAGCCGGCAAGCAACTGATGCACTGGCCGGAGATGGTCTACCAGTTCCACCGCGAGGGTTTTTCGCTGCCCAGGGACGCGACGCTGCTGGCGACGGCCGAGACCTATCCCAACCAGGCCTTCCGCTACGGCGACAATGCCTGGGGCATCCAGTTCCATGGCGAACTGACCAGGGTGATGATGCAGCGCTGGGTGGTGCGCGGCGCGCATCGCTTCGAATTGCCCGGTGCCCAGCCCGGCCGTGATCATCTCGGCGGCCGGCTGATCTGGGACATGCATCTCAAGCGCTGGCTGGACGAGTTTTTGCGGATGATCTTCGGCAAGCCGAGCAGATAGCTAAACCGTCGTCTGAACGGATTTCAGGCGACCCGCTTTAGGTCTTTGTCTTCATGCATGTCGTTCTCCCAAAACCGGGGCCGCTTTTGGGCGACATGCATTAAGGTTCGAGCACCGGCCGCAGGAAGCTGCGCTCGTAGCTGAGAATGCTGCGAGTGCGTTTTTCCATTTCGAACACGTCCTGGCATTCCGGGTCGGCAGCCATCCGTTTGCGATAGTCCTCGTAGTCGGCAAGGCTCGGAAAGCTGAACATGGCATAGGCGATGTTGCTCGCCCCTTCGCTTGGAAGGAAATAGCCGTGATGGTTTCCGCCGAGGCGGTTGACCAGAGCTATCCAGCGACGACCATAATCTTCGAACTCGGCAAGCTTGTAGGGGTCGATGACGTATTTCAGGTAGCAAGTGATCATGAGAGCTCCTGTGGCATGGGCGAGGCATGTCGGCTGTCAACCGTGGGAAGATCAGTTGCGCCCGTTGAGGTGGCGCACCTTGCGCAGTTGGGGGAACAGCACCATCCACAGGCCAGCGACGGCGATGGCGCCGATGCCGCCGATCACCACGGCCGGCACCGTGCCGATCAGCGCGGCCATCGTGCCGGCCCGGAATTCGCCGACCTCGTTGGAGGCGCCGACAAAGACCTGGTTGACGGCGTTGACGCGGCCGCGCACCTCGTCGGGCGTCCACAGCTGGATCAGCGTCTCCCTGATGTAGACGCTGAACATATCGGTGGCGCCAAGGAAGACCAATGCCACGATCGACAGCCAGGTGATGGTCGACAGGCCGAAAACCACGGTGAAGGCGCCGAACGAGGCTGCAGCGGCCAGCATGATCATGCCCGCGTGGTTGCGAAGTGGATGCCCGGCCAGCCAGATGGCGACGCAAATGGCGCCGATGCTGGGCGCCGAGCGCAGCAGGCCGAGGCCCCACGGGCCGAGCTGGAGGATGTCGCGCGCATAGACCGGCAGCAGCGCCGAGGCGCCGGACAGGAGCACGGCGAACAGATCGAGCGAGATGGCGCCGAGCACGATCTTCTCGCTCCAGATATAGCTGAACCCGCCGAGCAGGTGCTGCATCGTCGGCTTGTCCGACTCGGTGCGCTGCGACGGCTTCGGGATGGTGAAGATCAGCAGCCCGGACACAAGCATCAGGACAGCGGCGGTTCCGTAGGCCGCTTCCGGCGACACGCCGTAGAGCAGGCCGCCGGCGACGGGTCCGACGATGGTCGCCGTCTGCCAGGCCGATGAATTCCAGGCGATGGCGTTGGCGAAATCCTGAGGCGGCACCAGATTGGCGAACAGCGAGGCCGAGGCCGGACCGAAGAAGGCGCGGGCGACGCCGAACATGGCAAGCACGCAGAAGATCGGCAGCGGCCCGCTGATGCCGCGCAGCGCCAGGAACAGCAGCGCCAGCGCGCACATCGCCTCCACCACGACCGCCAGCGCCATGATCAGGCGGCGGCCGAAGCGGTCGGCGACGACACCGGTGACCAGCACCAGAAGCAGCGACGGCAGGAACTGGACGATGCCGACCAGGCCGAGATCGAGCGGGTCGCGGGTCAAATCGTACATCTGCCAGCCGACCGCGACGGACACGATCATGGTGGCGAATGTGGTGAGGAAACGCGCCGCCCAATAACTCAGGAAGGAGCGGTGGCGGAACGCGGCATAGCGCTGGTCCGGTGATATCTGTTCGGCGGTCATGATTTAAGAGGCCCCATTGCAGTGGCGTCAGCTGGCGGGGCACTTCCACGATGGGCGCTGGTCCGGCTGGCGGAACTTTAGCTCAGTTCGCCGCGGATATGCGTCAGAATCAGTGCGGATCAAGGAATTTTCAGCCTGCTCCATCGCCGGCACGCGGAAGTTACTGCCGCAGTGCGACGGAGATGGCGTCGAGGCCGCCGCGCAATTCGGCTTCCGTCGGCCAGCCGAAGCCGACGCGGAAGAAGCGTTTTTCCATCTCGAACCAGTGGCCGGGTCCGACATAGGTTCCATGGTTCTCCAGCAGGTTCGCATAGAACCGGTCGAGGTCGAAGCCGGGTTCGACATTGAGGCGCGGGAAGCCGACGACACCGCCTTCGGGCCTGATCCAGTCGACCAGCGGTTCGCGGTCGATCCAGGCCTGGACGATGTCGCGGCGCTTGGCCATTTCGGGCAGCAGTGTCGCCAGGAAGGCGTCCCGGCGCTCGAGCATGCCGCGGGCAATGCCTTCGTCGATGACGCTGCCGCAGATGCCAATCTGCTCCTTTGCGGCGAGGAATTTTTCCTGAAGCACCGCATCCCTGGTGATCAGCCAGCCGATGCGGATGCCGGGAATGCCGAAGGCCTTGGACAATGACGAGACGCTGATCGCCTTCGGGCTGAGCGAGGCAGCCGTCGGCAGCCGCCTGCCGTAGGAGAGGTCGCGATAGGTCTCGTCGACCAGCAGACGGCAGTCGCTGCTTTCGGCAAGGGCCACCAGCGCATCGAGCTCGGCTCGGCTCATTATCGTGCCGGTCGGGTTGTGCGGGCAGGTGACGCTGATCAGCTTCGTGTCCGGCCGAATCGCGGCCTTGACGCGTTCGACGTCGATGGCGAAGCCTTCCTCGAAGGCCAGGTCGACAAAGCTGATGGCGCAGCCGATCGCCCTTGGGGTTTCGATGTTGGTGGCGTAGTTGGGCCGGATGACGACGAGATGGTCGTTGGCCGACAAAAGCGAGGTCGAGATGATGAACAGCGCGCCGGCGGCACCGGCGGTGACCAGGACATCATCCGGCGAAATGCCGGCATCCTGCGCCGATATCAGTGCACGCAACTGCTTGTCGCCGCGATGCTCGCCATAGAAAAGCGTGAGATCGGGCAGCGACAGGCCGATGTCGGAGAGCTTCTGGTCGGCGATCGAGCTTTCGGAAAGATTGAAGCGGATACGATCGTAGCCGTATTCTTCCGGTGCCTCTTTCTCGATCACCATCCTGGTGTAGTTCATGGCTCACTCCCCGAGAGCAGTTCACCGTTTCACGGAAACGGCGACCCGCTCTAACTCCTTGTTTTTACGCAATTCCGGACGGAAAACCGTTTCACACTTTTCCTGGAATTGCTCTAGGAACCCGTCCGGTCCATCCAAGCCATAAGAACATGAAGCCTGCCAAGGCGAATTCGCCGGCAGGCTTCTGTTCCAGTCGTCCTAACTGTTGGCTCAGGACTGAATGTTCAGGCCGAGGCCTTGGCCTTCCTGCCCTTGGCGGGCGCCTTGACGGGGGCGGCCTTGCGGCCGAGGCCGATCGACTTCGCCAGCAGCGAACGCGAGGCCGCGTAGTTGGGGGCGACCATCGGATAGTCCGACGGCAAGCCCCATTTGGCGCGATAGGCGTCCGGCGTCAGGCCGAAATGCACACCGATGTGACGCTTCAGCGATTTGAACTTCTTGCCGTCTTCGAGGCAGATGATGAAATCGGGCGTCACCGACTTCTTGGGATTGACCGCCGGGACCAGCGGGGCAGCCACCGGGACCGCAGGCTTGCCGAGCCCGCTTATCGACGCGCTGACGCTGGCGATGAGGTCGGCCAGGCCGGAGGCAGGCAAGCGGTTCTTCTCGACGTAAGCGGACACGATGTGGGCGGTCAGCTCGAGCAGATCGATGTCTTTACGGGCACTGTTGCTATCGTCGGTCACTCTATTTCTCCGTCTACAGCGAATGACCTGAAAATCGGATTCGACTTCCGGAAAGGATCATGCGCGAAATCAAAATGCTATGGCGTCCTTCGTGCGTCCACGGGACGAATTGGCGTTGTTGTAGCGCGGAATTCCTAGTCGGCAAATCTGCGTATTGCAACGACTTGATGGCAGGTCACACGTTATTTTGAACAACTATATTAAACAATAACAGTATCAGACTATCAGCGCCTTGTCGCGCCACAAACGAAACCCGCCTTCGAAGGCGCGTGTGTTGTCGCCGCGCCTGGAGTCGGCGGGCAATTCATCGAGCTTGTCGACGTTGCCGCCGCCAATGACGACATAGTCAGGCTGCATGGCGGCACGGAGCCGGTCGACGACGTCGAAGACGTATTTGCGCCATTTCTTCTTGCCGCGCTTTTCCAGGCCGCGTTCGCCGACATAATCCTCGAAGCTCTTGCCCTTCTTGTAGGGCAGATGCGCGAGTTCCATCGGTTGGGCGACGTTGTCGGCAATCATCGCCGCACCGAGCCCGGTGCCGAGCCCGAGGAACAGCATGCGCCCGCCCTCGTAGCTGCCGATGGCCTGCATCAGCGCGTCATTGACCACTTTCACCGGTTTGCCGAACGCGCCCGCAAAGTCGAATCCAGCCCAGCCCTTGCCGAGATTGGCGGGGTCGGCGAGCGGCCTGTTGTGGTTGACCGGACCGGGATAGCCCATCGAGACGACGTCGTAGGACAGGCCTTCGGCGAGCTTCTTCACGGTATCGATCATCTGTTGCGGCGTCAGCCCCGGCCCCGAATCGGCGCGGCGCTCCGCGCCGCCGGCGCTGGTGAGGATCTTGACGTGCGAGCCGCCGATGTCGATCGTGAGCACGATCTTTTCAGCATCTGGCGTCTCGGTGCCCGATGCTGGTTGCTTCACTGCCTTGGCCATCGCGTGGTTCCTCTCACTTCACCGGATCGATCCAGCCATTGGGTGGCCCGAACCCGGCCATGACGTCCGCCGGTCCCCATGTGAGCGGCTCGTAGAGGTGCGGCGGCGTGGTGTCGCCAAGCACCGGGCCGACGATGCGCCAGGCCAGTTCGCTGGCGTCCTGGCGGGTGAACAGCTGGCCGTTGCCGTTCATGGCGTCGCCTATCAAGCGCTCATAGGGCGGCATGTCGCCCTTTGAGTCGTCGAGCGCCGTCAGTTCGACCTGCTCGCCGATCATGTCGTCGCCCGGCGCCTTGCGCTGTGCTCCGATGGCGATCACCACCTGTGGGTCGATGCGGAAGCGGACGTAGTTCTGGTCGGCGGGCTTGATCGGATCGAAGACATCGAGCGGTGGCCGCTTCAGCCGCACCACCACTTCGGTGACATGCACCGGCATGTTCTTGCCGGCGCGGATGAAAAACGGCACGTCCTGCCAGCGCCAGGTGTCGACGAAGAAACGCACCGCCGCGAAGGTCTCGACGGGCGAGTTCGGCGCCACGCCGGGTTCAGTGAGATAGCCGGTGAACTGGCCGCGCACGACATCGTCTTTGGTCAGCGTCCTGATCGCGCGCAGCACCTGCACCTTCTCGTCGATCAGATCGTCGGCGGAGCGGCCGACAGGCGGCTCCATGGCAAGCAGCAACAGGATGTTGAGCAGATGGTTCTCGATGACGTCCCTGATGCAGCCGACATCGTCATAGAAGCGGCCACGTCCCTCGACGCCGAAATCCTCGGCCATGGTGATCTGCACGCTCTCGACGTAGTTGCGGTTCCAGATCGGCTCGAGGAAGGAATTGGCGAAGCGGAAATAGAGCAGGTTCTGGATCGCTTCCTTGCCCAGGTAGTGGTCGATGCGGAAGATCGACTGCTCGTCGAACACCAGATGCAGGACCCGGTTCAGCCAGCGCGCCGATTGCAGATCGTGACCGAAGGGCTTTTCCACCATCAGCCGCGCGCCATGCGCCGTGCCCGACTGCTCCAGCCCCTGGACGACGGTCTCGAACATGGTCGGCGGCACCGCCATGTAATGCAGCGGTCGCTGTGCGGTGCCCAGCGCGCTCTTCAGTTTCTCGAACGTCGCTCCGTCACGGTAGTCGCCGCTGACGTAGCGCAGCAGCGAGGCAAATTTGGCGAAGGCTTTTTCGTCGATCTTGCCGAGCGCATTGACGATGCCGTCACGCGCGCGCGCCTGCAATTGCTTGAGGTCCCAGGCATCGAAGGCGACGCCGATCACCGGTTCGGTAAGCGTGCCCTTGGCGACCATCTGGTAAAGGGCTGGAAATATCTTCTTGTGGGCGAGGTCGCCGGTGGCCCCGAAGAGCACCAGCGTGTCGGACCGTTCCTGGCTCATGCGCGTGTCTCCCCCGCTGTCCTCACTTGCCGGCCTTCGGCTTCTCGACATGGCCGCCAAAGGCATAGCGCATGGCGGAGAGCAGCTTGTCGGCGAATTCGGATTCGCCCTGCGAGGAGAAGCGGTCGAACAGCGCCGAGGACAGCACCGGAGCCGGCACGCCGGTGTCGATGGCCGCCTTCAGCGTCCAGCGGCCTTCGCCGGAATCCGAAACGCGGCCGCCGAAATTCACCAGGCCCGGATCGCTTTTCAAGGCGCCGGCCGTCAGGTCGAGCAGCCAGGAGCCGATAACGCTGCCATGCCGCCAGACCTCGGCCACCTGGGGAAGGTCGATGTCGAACTGATAGTATTGCGGGTTTTCCAGCGGGCTGGTCTCGGCGTCCGCCGTCCGTTGCCGCTTGCCTGCATTGGCCGATTTCAGGATGTTCATGCCTTCGGCATAGGCGGCCATGACGCCATACTCGATGCCGTTGTGCACCATCTTGACGAAGTGGCCGGCGCCGCTCGGTCCGCAATGCAGATAGCCGAAGGGCGCGGTCCCGGCATCCCTGGACGGATTGGAGCCGGCATCGGCGCCCGGCGCCAGCGTGGCGAAGATCGAATCGAGGTGCTGCACCGCCACGTCGGGACCGCCGATCATCAGGCAGTAGCCACGCTCCAGGCCCCAGACGCCGCCGCTGGTGCCGACATCGACAAGATGGATGCCCTTGCCGGCCAGTTTCGCGGCCTGGTCGACGGCGTCGTGATAATAGGAATTGCCGCCGTCGATGACGATGTCGCCGGGCTCCATCAGGGCCGCCACCTGGTCGATGATCCTGCCGGTGATCGCCGCCGGCAGCATCAGCCACACACAGCGCGGCTTGGCCAGCTTGCCGATGAATTCTTCCATCGAGGCCGCCCCTGACGCGCCGTCGGTCACCAGGGCCGCGACGCTGGCCGGGTTGATGTCGTAGACGACGCATTCGTGGCCGTCGCGCATCAGGCGCCGGACCATGTTGGCGCCCATCCGGCCCAGTCCCATCATTCCGATCTGCATGGTTTCGTTCCCTGTTTTCTAGGAGATTTGCGGGGTTATCGAGGGAAGGTCTGCTGGCTGTCCTGGTCGCCTGAGATGACGGAGAAGTCGACATTCTCCCAATCGCCGGCCCCGGGCCAGAAAAAAGTGAAGGTCAGCGTGCTTCCCTTGGGAAGGCCAGAGACGGGCAGATCGGCAAGATGGATGCCGAAATCGTTCTCCACCGTCTGGCTGTCGTGGGCGGTCGCCCAGTTGTCGGTGCTCCAATGGACTGTAGCCGGAGCCAACAGTTCGACGCGCAACGTCTTGCCGGCCGGGACCGTGCGGATCTTGTTGTTGAACCGCCATGTCCGGAACGGCGACACTGTCTTGGCCTCGATATACCGCTTGACGCCTTGCGGCGGCATGTCGAAGACCGCGCCGTCGCGCAGCGAGCGCAACAGCTTGATATGCTCCGAATGCGCCCAGACCAGCGGCATGGCGCTGCCCGAGGGGCGGCCGTGCAGCAGTTCGCGCTCCGGCCTGTCGGCGCCGTCCCAGACCTGCTCCGGCAACAGGCCGCCCGGTCCGGCCGAGCCTTCCAGTGCCGCCAGCAGGCTGGCTGCCTTTTCCCTGCGCCCGGCCGCCAGCTCGTAGTGGGCGCGTTCGCCGGCCAGCAGCGGCCAGGGGCGACCCTGGCCGGTGCCATCGAAAGGGGCGCCATCTTCATGCTCGCCATAGCCGTCGCCGTTGTAGCGGTACCAGAGCGGCCCTTGCGGCAGATCGCAGCGCAATTGCGCGTCGATGACCCTGACCGTGTTTGTCATGCGCGGGTCGTCGGCCGCCCGCAGACCGAAGCGGACAAGTGCAAGCGCATCCGGACTGACGATTTGCTCGGCCGGCCGGTCGGTGTCGCCGGGCGGCCGGTTCTTGATCGGGACATAGCCGTCCTTCGGCGAACCGGCCGAGGCGCTGTCGGGTGGTGCTATGCGGACATAGTAGCCTTCGACGCCGACTTGACCGCAGATCGCCGTGCCGGTGACGTAGGTCCAGCGCTCGACCTGGTCGTTCCAGACGTCTGATGTCTCGCGCAGATAGGTCGCCGCGTCCGGCTTGCCACAGGCGTCGAGCAGGTCGGCTGCGGCAAGCAGTGCGGCGATTTCGACGGCGAGCGTGAACGGGCTGTAGCCGGCATCCTCTTCCCAGCGGTCCTCGCCGGTGACCGGCCCGTTGCGCACGACGAACCCGGCAGCGCGCTCGATCATCGGCAGAAGGACTGCGAGCCTGGCGTGCGGCAAATGGCCGGCGCGGTGCAAAGCTTCGGCCAGCAGCAGCGGAAAGGCGCATTCGTCCATCTGGATGCCGGGCCAATAGGCCGATCCGTCGAGCCAGGCGTTCTGCGGCCAGTGGCCGTCCGGCTGCTGGATGGAGCCGAGATAGTCGAGGATTTGCAACGCCGAGGCGGCGTCGCCGGCAGCAAGAAAGCCGCCGGCCGTCTCGACCAGATCGCGCGGCCAGACCAGATGGTAGCCGCCGAGGTCGTCGTCGCCCTTGTCGAAGCCCCACGGGATCGACAGGCTGGCGACCGCGGCGCCCGGTGTGGCGATCGACCGGTGCGTCGCCAGTACCGCCGTCGAGACGCGATAGAAGTTGGTCCCGGGCACCGCGTGCCGGTCGAGCGGCAGCAGGCCCTTTTGCCAGTTGCGCCAGTTCTGGAGGTAGGATTTCGCCGCGGGTTCAAAACCCTGCTTCAGGCTGGCGAAAGCATGTTCCGCGGCCTCCTCGGGCGTCGCGCCAAATCCCAGCGCCAGCAAAGCCTTGGTCCTGGCCGCGGAAAAGCCGATCTCGCCGGTCAGCGCGACATTGCCGTCCTCGGCCCGCTGGTACGCAGCATCGAGCTCACCTGTGTTGTGCAGTTGCTGCCAACCGTCGGAAAAACCGACATAGCCGGCCGAACCGGTCCGCCAGGGCAGCGACGAGACCAGCGCCAGGCAGGAGCCGCGCCCCGAGGCGAACAGCACGGGCTTTCCCTCGTGCTCGCCGACCCAGGCGGTGTTGCCCATGCCGGCATTGACCAGATGCGGCGCCAGAAGCGCGTAGACGCGATAATCGTCAGCGATGCCCCTCAGCGCCGTGAAGGTGATTTCCTGCAGCAGCGCCGGGCGCGCCGGATCGGCGAGGATGCGCTTTTCGATCCGCCAGGCGCCGTCGTTCGCCGTGTTGACCAGCCGGTAGGCGGGTACGCCGTCCTCGAACGGTTCGATGCTGTGCGTGGCATCGCGCTTCTCTTCCGAGAAATAGCCGGCGGCGCCGGTGACGATCAGGCCGAGGTCGCGGGTGCAGGCACTGTCGACGCGCGAATAGTAGATTTCGTTGAGGATGCCGTGGCTGATCGTGAACCAGATGCGGCCGGCCGGCGAAAGCGACGTTCCGACGCCGCTCTTGGCGCTTGACGTCCAGCGCGCCGGAATTCCCGGGGCGCCCGGAGCAACGTTTTGCGTCACTGGCATTCTGTTTCAGTCTCCTGGCCTCCTCCCTAGACCAGGACGCGAACCCTTTACAATCATTGCACCGCAAGTTGATCGGCGCCGACGGCAGGGCAACGAACTAGGGCTAACGGGTTTCTTCGGAGCTTTCGTCTGCGCTGACGGAGCAGCAAATGAAAAACCCGCCAGTGCGGCGGGTCACCGGCGCAAATCAGCACCATGGACGAAAATGTACCATAGCTGAGCTCACCGAGTCAAGAAAAAATTCCTATGACCAAAGGCGCCGTCGTTGACAGCGGCGGCGGCATGCGTCCACTATTTCCCGGCACGGGAGGATCGTGGAAGCAATGGCGGAAGTGTCCCTGGTCCTGATCGACCGGCTGCTGGCGATATCGCGGGCGCTTGCCGGCCATATCGATCCCGGCACGGCGTTCCGCGCGACAGCCATCGAGATCGGCTCGCTCATCCCGCACGACCACATGGATCTGGCGGTGCTGTCGCATGATGGGCGCCGGCACGCCTGTTACGAAGCCGGCTTCCACACCAGCTGGAGCGAGCTTGCCCAGCATCCGCTGCCGACCGAAGTCAGCCCGATCCGCTCGGTGCTGTGGGGCGAAGTCCCCTATCTGCTCGCCGACGACGCGCTGAGCGACGAGCGGTTCCATTTCGCCACCGCTATCGATGGTCCGATCTTCGCCGCCAGGCTGCGCAGCCGCATCGTCGTGCCGCTCAGGGCGCGCGGCGGCATCATCGGCGCGCTCAACATCAGCCGGCACGAGGTCGACTGCTACACGCTTGCCGACGTCGCGGTCGCGCAGCAATGCGCCGACCTGATCGCGCCCTACATCTTCGCGCTGATCCAGACCGAGGAGGCGCGCCGCGCTATGCTGGCCGAGAGCGAGGCGCGAAATCGCGTCGAGCTGCTGCGCGTCGGCGCCTCGCAATTGACCGAAGGCATGGAGCGCGAACGCCGGCGCATGGCCATGGACCTGCACGACCAGACGCTTGCCGATCTCGCCCGGATCGCGCGCCAGCTCTCGGCACTTCGCGGCCAGGGCGTGGCGCGGGCAGCACAGCTTGCCGATCTCGAGAAGGAGGTCGCCGGCTGCCTGACGGAACTGCGCCACATCGTCGACGACATGCGGCCGAGCGTGCTCGAACTGTTCGGCCTGCGCGATGCGGTCGAGGCGCATCTCAACCGCAGCGTCGCCAGGGCCAAGCCGCCGATCGCCGTGCGCATCGCCGACACCAGCGACGGCGGCGCCGACAGCCTGTCGGAGCCAGTGCGGACGGCGCTCTACCGGATCGTGCAGGAAGCGATCAACAATGCCGTTCGCCATGCCGCGCCGCACCGCATCGACGTGCTGCTGGCGTCGACCGCGAGCGTGCTGCGGGTGATCGTGACGGATGACGGCCAGGGCTGCGGCGCCGTTGACCCGGCCGCGTATGGCGGCATCGGCCATATGCACACGCGGGCAGCCCTTATCGGGGCGCGGCTGCGCATCGGCCAGGCCGGCCGCAAGAACGGCGGCACCCGCGTCGTCGTCGAGATCGACCGCCAGCCATCACGGGAACTGGCGGCGGCTGCAACAATGCCTGGCGAACTCGCCGTATCGGAGGCCATGTGATGCTTGTGATGATCGCCGAGAATGACGGGCTGCACCGTAGCTTCGCGCGGCGGACGGTGGAGCAATTGTGGCCCGGTGACGTCGAGGTGATCGAAGCGAGCGACGGCGAGGACGCCATCAACCTGGCGACTGAGCGCGAGCCACTGCATGTCGTGCTCGATTTGCAGATGCCGAAGGCGACGGGAATCGAAGTTGCCAGGGCGATCTGGAACCGCCGCGCCGGCACGCACATCCTGTTCTGGTCGAATTTCGCCGACGAAGCCTATGTGCGCGGCGTGGCGCGCATCGTCCCGCCCGGCTCTGTCTACGGCTATGTGCTGAAATCGGCGACGGAGGAAGGCATGCGGTCCGCCCTGCGCGGGGTTTTCCGCGAAGGCCACTGCATCATCGACCGCGAGATCCGCGGCATCCAGCATCGCGTTCAGGACAAGTTTGAGGGCATTACCGACGGCGAATATGAAAGCCTGATCGACATCGCGCTCGGCCTGACCGACCGGGCGATCGCGGCACGGCGCGGCCTGTCGATCCGTGGTGCGCAGAGCCGCATCAAGCACTGCTACGACAAGCTCGGCATCGTGCCGGCGGAGGACGGCACCGGCGATGCTTCCGTGTTCAACTCGCGGACGCGGGCGATCTATCTCGCCATGGCGCGTGGCCTGATCAACATCGACGCACTGCGCCGCGAACAGGACCGGCTCGACGCCTGGCTGGCGGAGCACTGAAACAGCGGCGGCCACAAGCCGGAACATCGGAAGGTCCGGCGCATTGCTAGTGAACGCCAACTCAACGCCTGCGGATCCGAAGTGCGACCCTCATTTGCAGATTCATGGCACCTGGTGCGCGAAAGCGTCGTCGGTTTCATCGACGACAATGCGCTCAGCCATGGTGCGGCGATGGCCTTTTATGCCGCCACCTCGCTGGCGCCGATCTTGCTGATCGTGGTTGCGATTGCTGGTCTCGTCTTCGGCCACGATGCCGCACAATTGGCCTTGTCCGCGCAGATATCAGGGCTGATGGGACCGGAAAGCGCCGATCTCCTCAAGACTGCGCTGGAAAGTGCATCCGGCAGGCTGTACGGCACCTGGGCCGCGATCATAGGGCTTGTCACTTTGCTGGTGGCCGCGTCTGGCGTCTTCGGCGAAATGCAGCAGTCGTTGAACACAATCTGGAAGATCGAACCGCAAGGCAATTCCCTGTCGCGTCTGGTGCGGGCACGGGCCGCCAGTCTGGGGTTGGTGGCCGCACTCGGGTTCCTGTTGCTGGTCTCTCTCATCGCAAGCGCCGCGATTTCGGCACTGGGCGCTTTCATCAACGCCCATCTGCCGTTCGGAACGATCATACTCAGCGGGATCAACGGCGTCGTTTCGTTTGTGCTTATCGCCGTGATGTTTGCCGCCATTTACAAGGTTTTGCCCGATCGAACCCTGGAATGGCGCGATGTGGCAATCGGCGCTGTCGGAACCGCGGCCCTGTTCACATTGGGAAAATCGCTTATAGGCTGGTATATCGGCACCAGCGCGATTGCGTCTTCGTATGGCGCCGCCGGCGGACTGCTCGTGATATTGCTCTGGGTTTACTACTCGTCGGAGATTTTCCTCCTCGGTGCCGAGTTCACGCGCGCCTATTCCGTTCGCCACGGCAGCCGGTCCGATCTGAAGAGGTTGGTTCACGGCCCTTCATCCGTGCAGCACGGCTCAGCTCGAACACAACAGGAGTCCAATGCTGCCGGCGTGGTCGTGCTTGTGGCGGTGGCTTGCGCGAGCGCAACCCTGACGGCGCTTTTGCGGAGCGTCCGCCGGCCCTGATCTGACGTCGCCGGTATTCTACGCTCGATAGGCACGGGCGACTGTGCAAATGCACAGTCGCCCGTGCGCTTTGACCCGTATCGGCTCGTCGGGACCGCGCCTACGCTCTGCCCCAACAAGAAGACTGTATCGGGAAGCGCTCATGCCATTCGTCACCATGCGGAGTAGCACGGCTGTTCGCGCCGGGAGCCGATGATGTCGGTGCCGGCGCGTGCGCGCCAGTCCGGCTTCGACGACGTCGTCGGCGATGCGACCATTGAGACGGTGGCGAGCGGCTTCGGCTTCCTCGAAGGGCCGGTCTGGCATCCCTATGAGAAATGGCTGGTCTTCTCCGACATTCCGGAAAGCCGGATGTATCGCCGCAGTGCCGAGGGCGAGATCGAGCTGTTCCGCGAGCCGAGCCACAAGGCCAATGGCAACACGCTGGACCGCCAGGGGCGGCTGGTCACCTGCGAGCACGCAACGAGCCGCGTGACCCGCGCCGAGCCCAACGGCAGCGTGACCGTGCTGGCCACGCATCATCAGGGCAAGCAGCTCAACAGCCCGAACGATATCGTCGTTGCCACCGGCGGATCGATCTACTTCACCGATCCGGGCTATGGCCGGAGGGAGTTCTATGGCGTGCCACGCCCGCAGGAGCTGTCGTTCCAGGGCGTCTACCGCATCGATGGCGACGGCGCCCGGCTGACATTGCTGGCCGACGATTTCGGGCAGCCGAACGGGCTGTGCTTTTCGCTGGACGAGTCGCGGCTGTTCATCAACGACACCGAACGCGGGCACATCAGGGTGTTCGGCGTCGAAGCCAATGGCGACCTCAATGGCGGCGCGGTGTGGGCAGCAACCGAGGGCGAGGGGCCGGGAGCGCCCGACGGCATGAAGATCGACAGCCGCGGCAATCTTTACTGCACCGGACCCGGCGGCATCCACATTTTCGACGCGTCGGGCACCATTCTTGGCGTCATCCGGACGCCTGAAGATTGCGCGAATTTCACCTTCGGCGACGACGATTTGCAAAGCCTCTACATTGCCGCGTCGACGTCGCTGTACCGGCTCAGGGTGCGCGTGCCGGGATTGAGACTGTTTTGAGCTCGCGACAATCCGTGCTCAAATCAGAGTTGGGAGTGAGGCCGGGGTCAAAGCCGGTGGGAATGCAGCAGTCAACACATCTGGGAGGATAACGACATGAAGAAACTGTTCGTTCTGGGCGCTCTGGCGGCAATGCTCGCTTCGGGCACGGCGCTGGCCGACACCAGTGGCAAAAAGATTGCTTTTTCCAACAATTATGCCGGCAATTCCTGGCGACAGGCGATGCTCGACAGCTATGGCATCGTCACCAAGAAGGCGGTCGCCGACAAGGTGGTCGGCGCGGCCGACATCTTCACCACCGCCGACAAGGAGGTGCCGACGCAAGCGGCGCAGGTGCAGAACCTGATCCTGCAGGGCTATGACGCGATCGTCATCAACGCTGCCTCGCCGGATGCGCTCAACGGCGCCATCAAGCAGGCCTGCGATGCCGGCATCACCGTCGTCTCCTTCGACGGCACCGTGACCGAGCCTTGCGCCTACCGTGTCGTCGTCGACTTCAAGGACATGGGCAAGCAGGAAGTCGAGCAGATGGCCAAGTTCCAGCCCAAGGGCGGCAATCTGCTTGAAATCCGCGGCCTTGCCGGCACCTCGATCGACGATGCCATCCATGCCGGCATCCTCGAAGGCGTCGCCGCCCATCCCGAGTTCAAGATCGTCGGTTCGGTGACCGGCGACTGGGACCAGACGACGGCGCAAAAGGCGGTGGCGACCATCCTGCCGTCGCTGCCCGACATCGTCGGCGTCGTCGATCAGGGCGGCGACGGTTACGGCGCCGCACAGGCCTTCGCCGCCGCCGGCAAGCCGCGCCCAACCATCATCATGGGCAACCGCCAGGACGAGTTGCAGTGGTGGAAGGAGCAGAAGGACAAGGACGGCTACCAGACCTGGTCGGCATCGATCGCGCCCGGCGTGTCGTCGCTCGCCTTCTGGGTGGCGCAGCAGGTGCTCGACGGCCGCACCGACATCCCGCATGACCTGCTGGTGCCGTATCTGGCCTTCACCCAGGACGATTTCGAGGCCGAGCTGCCAAAAATCCCCAAGGGCGGCGTCGCCAGCCACGAATACACGCAGGAAGACGCGATCGCGGCCATCAAAGCCAACATCAAGTGAATGTCGGCCAAGCGTTGCCGTCCGTATCGCCAAGCGAGTATCGTTGAGCATGCCCAGGGGTAACGCTGACATCATCAGACTGAACGGCGCCGAAAAGCATTTCGGCGCCGTTCGCGCGCTGGGTGGCGTGGATTTTCACGTCGGACCCGGCGAATGCGTCGGGCTCGTCGGCCACAATGGCGCCGGCAAATCGACGCTGATGCACATGGTGGCGGGCACGCTGGTGCCCGACAGCGGGCAGATCGGCGTGCATGGCGACATCGAGGACAACTACTCGGTGTCGCGCGCGCAGCAGCTTGGCATACGCTGCGTCTTCCAGGAGCTGTCGCTGTGCCCCAATCTCAGCGTCGCCGAGAACACACGCATCAACCACGCTTCGCTGCGTGGCTTCGGCTGGCGGCGCGAGGCGGCCGAGCTGATCGCCGCCAAGCTCGACGAGATCTTTCCGGGTCATAGCATCTCGGCGTCGGACATTGTCGGCGACCTGTCGATCGGCCGTCGCCAGATGGTCGAAGTGGCGCGCGCCTTCACCGTCACGCAGGATCGTCTCGACCTCGTCATCCTCGACGAGCCGACATCGTCGCTCGACGCGCATACGGCGGGCCAGTTGCTGGCCTTCGTGCGCCGCTTCGTCGCCGGCGGCAAAAGCTGCATCCTGATCTCGCATGTGCTGGGCGAGGTGCTGCGCAACGCCGACCGCATCGTGGTGATGCGCGACGGCAAGGTGGTTGTCGCCGACGCCGCCACCGCCTTCGACCGTAACCGGCTGGTGACGGCGATGGGCGGCGCGGAAGCGCGCCAGAAGATCGCGGCGCAAATCGCTGCCGCCAAGCCCGCCGCCAGTCCGCTGAGGGTCCGGGCGCGGCCCGCCGCGCAGAAGGACGGCACTGACCTCGTCGCCTGCGCCGGTGAGATTATCGGCCTTGCCGGGCTTGCGGGACATGGCCAGACCGACCTGCTGCTGGCGATCTTTAGCGGGGCATCGCGCGCCCGGGCCAGCATCGAGGTGACCGCACCGGTGGCGCTGGTCGCCGGCGACCGCCAGTCGGATGGCATCTTTCCGCAATGGTCGATTGCTGAGAACATCGGCATCCGCTCGCTGGCGCGGCTGCGCAGCGGGCTGCTGATCTCGCCGCAGCGTGAGGCCGAGCTTGCTGCATTTTGGCAGAAGAAGATCGGCATCCGTACGCCTGATATGAACAACAACATTTTCTCGCTATCGGGCGGCAACCAGCAGAAGGCGCTGTTTGCGCGTGCGCTCGGCTCGGATGCACAGATCGTGCTGATGGACGACCCGATGCGCGGCGTCGACATCGGCACCAAGCTGGAGGTCTACGACCTCGTGCGCGAGGAGGCTGCCCGAGGCCGTACCTTCCTCTGGTACACCACGGAAACCGAAGAGCTCGACAATTGCGACCACATCTATGTCTTCAAGAACGGCCGCATCGTCGCCAATCTGCGTCGCGACGAGTTGACCGAAGAGAAGATCATCCAGTCCTCCTTCGGCGATGCGGCCTGAGATGACGGCCGCCAGCCTCGACACCGCTGCCAGGACTTCCGCCGAGCGTGGCGCGCTGGCCCGCGCCCGCCTGCTGCGAGGACTGCTGCCGGCGCTGTCGCTGGCGCTGGTGCTGCTCGCCATCGCCTGGCTCAACCCGCGCGCCATCAGCTATTTCGGCTTCAGCCTGATGCTCAACCTGGCGATCCCGATCGCGCTGGCGACGATCGCGCAGATGTTCGTCATCGCGGGCAACGAACTCGACCTGTCGATCGGCACCTTCGTCGGTTTCGTCGGCTGTGTCACCGCGACCTGGCTGAAGGACGCTCCGCTGATCGGCGCCGCCATACTGCTCGGCTCGATCGGCATCTATGCGCTGCTCGGGGCGCTGATCCATCTGCGCAATTTGCCGTCGATCGTGGTGACGCTCGGCATGAGCTTCGTCTGGCAGGGGCTGGCCATTCTCGTGCTGCCCAAGCCGGGCGGCAAGGCGCCGGACTGGCTGCTCGGGCTGATGGCGTTCAAGCCGCCTTTTGTGCCGTTCCCGATCATTGCGGCGCTGCTGATCGGCCTCATCGTCCATTTCGGCCTGATGCGCACCTCCTACGGCGTGATCTTGCGCGGCTCGGGCGGCAATCCGGCGGCGCTCGGTCGCGCCGGCTGGTCGCTGCTCCGAACCAAGATTGTGCTGTTTGCGCTCGCCGGCCTGTTCGGCGTGCTGTCCGGCATGGCGCTGATCGGCATCACCACCTCGGCTGATGCCAATATCGGCAATGGCTACACGCTGCTGGCGATCGCCGGCGTAATCCTCGGCGGCGGCGAATTCGTCGGCGGCCGGGTGTCGCCGATCGGTGCGGTGATCGGCGCGCTGACGCTGGCGCTCGCCGCCTCGCCGCTGCTCACCTTCATGCACATTCCGCCCGACTGGCAGGTTGCCGCCAACGGCGCCATCCTCATCATAGTGCTGGCGGCGCGGGTGCTGATCAGCCGCCGGGAGAGGTGAGCGATGATTTTCGTGAAATCGCTGGCCGGCAAACCCTGGATCTGGTCGTTCGTCGGCGCGCTTCTGGTGTGGCTGGCAACGATCGCCTTCACCGGCGGCTACGGCGGCGGCGGCATGGTCACGGCGGCGCTGTCGCTCGCCGTGTTCACCGTCATTGTCGGCGTCGGCCAGATGTTCGTCATCACGCTGGGACCAGGCAATGTCGACCTGTCGCTGCCGGCCAATATCGGCCTTGCCAGCGCCGTCGCGATGAAGGTGATGGACGGCAACGATTCCATGATCGCGGTCGGGCTTTTGGCGGCACTTGCCTGCGGGGCGGCGATCGGCGCCGCCAACTACCTGCTGATCTGGGCGCTGCGCATCCCGCCGATCATCGCCACGCTATCGGCCAGCTTCATCATCCAGTCGATCGACATCAGCTATGGCCGCGGGCTGCAGATCAAGCCGCCGCCGGGCTTCGCCGATGTCGCCAACTGGCAGGTGCTGGGCATTCCGGTGCTGGCGATCCTCACGGTATTGTTCACCGTCGGCGCGGCCATCGCGCTGCAGCGTATGATCTATGGCCGCTCGGTGCTGGCGATCGGCCAGAACATTCGCGCGGCGTGGCTGGCCGGTGTCAATGTCGGCCGCATCCGCTTCCTCACCTACACGCTGTCGGGCGCGCTCGGCGGCATCGACGGCGCGCTGCTCGCCGGCTATTTCCGCGGCGCCAATGTCGACATCGGCAACGAATACCTGCTGGCCTCGATCGCCGTCGTCGTCATCGGCGGCACGTCGGTCGCCGGCGGCAAGGCCAATGTCCCCGGCGTCTGGGGCGCGGCTTTGTTCCTGGTGCTGCTTTTGACCATGCTCAACACGTTTGGGGTGAGCGCCGGGGTGCGGTTGCTGCTGACGGGGCTGATCATTGTCGGGGTGATCACGGCGGCGGGCGGGCAGAAGGCGCTGCGGTAGCCTCCGCCTTCGTCGTCCCAGACACCTTCAAGGCCTGTAATCATTGTGCCAGGCCGACATCCGGTTCCCTTCGACGTTATGGCGCTGTAAATCCCGTTCGCGTGGCCACGGCCGCTGAATAATGCTGGGAGGTTTGCGTGTCCGATTTTGTGAAGGTCAGCCGCGACGGCGACGTCGCCGTCGTCACCATCGACAATCCGCCGGTCAACGCGCTGAGCTTCCATGTCCGCGAACCGCTGATGCAGGCGCTGGTCGAATTGCGCGACGATGCGTCGGTTGCCGCCATCGTCATTGCATGCGCCGGCCGAACCTTTGTCGCCGGCGCCGACATCACCGAGTTCGGCAAGCCGATGCAGCAGCCCGAACTGCGCGCCATCGTGGCGACGCTGGAAACCATCGCCAAGCCGACGGTCGCAGCCATCCACGGCACCGCGCTCGGCGGCGGGCTGGAGCTGGCGCTGGGCTGCCATTTCCGTGTTGCCGATGCCGGCGCCAAGCTCGGCCTGCCGGAAGTCAAACTCGGCCTGCTGCCGGGTGGCGGTGGCACGGTACGGCTGCCGCGCCTTGTCGGCGCGGTGAAGGCGTTGAAGATGATCGTCTCAGGTGCGCCGATCGGCGCGACCGAGGCGCACGCCGCCGGTCTCGTCGATGCCGTCTTCGAAGGCGTTCTGACCACGCATGCCGTGAACTTCGCTGGGGAAATCGCCCGCAAGGGTGGTCCCTTCACGCCGGTGCGTGATCGCAATGAAGGACTCAAGCAGGCCGACCTCGCGGCGTTCGACGCCGAGGCTGCGGATCTTGCCAGGAAAGCGCGCGGGCTCGAGGCACCGATCGCTTGCGCGCAGTCGGTGCGCAATGCCGTCACGCTGCCGTTCGATGCGGCGCTGGCGGCAGAGCGTGCGCTGTTCGTCAAACTGGTCGCCAGCGACCAGTCGCGGGCGCAGCGGCATCTGTTCTTCGCCGAACGTGAGGCGGCAAAGCTTCCGAGCAAGGACATCGTCAAGCGCAGGATCGCCCGCGTCGGCGTCATCGGCGCCGGTACGATGGGGGGCGGCATTGCCATGGCCTTCGCCAATGGCGGCTATTCCGTGATTTTGCTGGAAACCAGCCACGAGGCCCTGCAACGCGGCTTGGCGACCATCGACAGGAACTACTCGGTGTCCGTCACGCGCGGTTCGCTCAGCGAAGACGCCAAGCGGCAACGGCTCGCCCAGTTCAAGGGCTCCACCGACTATGCCGATCTCGCCGACTGCGACCTGATCGTCGAGGCGGTGTTCGAGGATATGGCGGTCAAGAAGGAGGTTTTCGGCAAGCTCGAAGCCGTGGCCAAGCCGGGCGCGATCCTGGCCACCAACACCTCCTATCTCGACATCAACGAAATCGCTGCCTCGACCTCGCGGCCGCAGGATGTGCTCGGCCTGCATTTCTTTTCGCCGGCCAATGTCATGAAGCTCTTGGAGATCGTGCGCGCCGAGAAGACCGCGCCCGATGCGCTGGCGACATCAGTCGACCTGGCGAGGCGGATCGGCAAGGTGGCCGTCGTGGTCGGCGTCTGCCACGGCTTCGTCGGCAACCGCATGCTTGCCGCGCGGGGCTCGGAATCGGAAGCGCTTCTTCTGGAAGGCGCAACGCCCAGCCAGATCGACCAGGTGTTCACCGATTTCGGCTGGCCGATGGGGCCATTCCAGATGGGCGATCTCGCCGGCCTCGACATTGGCTGGCGCAACCGCAAGGCACGCGGCCAGAAAGCCGTGATCGCCGACACGCTGTGCGAACAAGGACGCTTCGGCCAGAAGACCGGCCGGGGTTTTTATCTCTACGAGGCTGGCGCGCGCACGCCAGTGCCGGATCCCGAGGTTGAAGCGCTGATCCGCGACAAGGCCGCCGAGAAGGGTATCGCACCGCGTGCGATCAGTGCGGAGGAAATCGTAGAGCGCACGCTTTACCCCCTGATCAACGAGGGCGCCAAGATCCTGGAGGAAGGCATAGCGGCCCGTGCGTCCGACATTGATGTCGTCTGGGTCAATGGCTACGGCTTTCCCATCGGCAAGGGCGGACCGATGTTCTGGGTTGGCCTTGAAGGTCCGGCCAGGATCATCGAGCGGCTCGAATACTGGCATCAACGGACGGGCAAGGATGTGTTCAAGTCGGCGCCGTTGCTGAAGCGGATGGCCGAGACCGGGTCGTGGGAAGCCGGCGGTTAGAGAGCCTACCGGATCCGTGCATCGATGATCTCGACGAAGCGCGCGAACAGGCCGGCCTGCGACTTGATCTTGAGCTTGCGGTAGATGTTGCGGCGATGGACCTTCACGGTTCCCGGCACGATGCGCATGGCGCGGGCGATCGACTCCGTCGAATGCCCCTGCAACACCAGGTCGACGACATGCTTTTCGCGCGGCGTCAGCGACAGGCTCTGCCAGATATGGGCGCGGTCGAACTCGTTGACCATAGCGGCCGTCTCGTCCTGCTTCGCTTCCGCCGTTTCGTCGGCCGGAAGAGCAGGCCAGCGCAACCTGATGAAGCTGATCACCGCGGGAGCCATGTCGCGCAGCAATCTGGCATCGGCTGTGCCGAAAGGGCCTGAAGCGCGCAGCCGCATCAGCGACAGCACCAGCGCATCCTTGCCCGGCAGCGGCACGAAGAAGCCGACCTCCTCGGCCAGCCTGGTCTGGCTGTAATAGGAGCGGAAATACTCGCTGGCATAGAAACGGTCCGGCGCCAGCTCGCGCATGCGCCAGAACCCTTCCTTGCGCTCGACCGCAGCGTGATGGAACGGATCGAGCAGATACGGCCCTTCCTGATAGAGCGCGACGAACACATGGCTCTCGGTGGGCGAGAAGGTCTCGAACAGCAGCGGCGGGCGCGAGGCGCCGCGATAGCCGAAGATCACGCAGTGGTCGAATCTAACGTGCTGCCGCAGCCACTCGACCAGCGCCTGGCCAAAGAGATCGCCGCTGGTCTCCCGCGTCGTCGCGACGAGCGTGGCGAGCCGGCTGTATTCGTCGCTGCGGGACAATGCATACCCCCTTAAACGAGAAAATAGACCAGATATACCACCTGAGAGGTATATACTAGCGGCCATTGGCTCTGGTAGCGTTCCGATATTGCCCTGTTGCTGGAGCCATCAGCCTTGACCGCAGTGCCCGACATCGAGTTTCGCGGCGTCACCAAGCGCTATGGCGCGGTGACCGCGGTCAGCGGCATCGATCTCGCTGTCCCGCCCTCCGCCTTTGTCGCGCTGCTCGGTCCCTCCGGCTGCGGCAAGACCACCTGCCTGCGCATGATCGGCGGCTTCGAACAGCCGAGCGAAGGCCAGGTGTTCATTCGCGGCCAGGACATGGCCGGCACGCCGCCCTACCGGCGGCCGGTCAACATGGTGTTCCAGCAATACGCGCTGTTTCCGCATCTCGATGTCGAGGACAATGTCGCCTATGGGCTGCGCCAGGCGCGGCCAAGGCTGTCTTCGCGCGAGATCGCCTCGAGGGCGGGCGAGGCGCTCGAAATGGTGCGGCTCGCCGGCTATGGCCGCCGCAAGATCCACGAACTGTCGGGCGGCCAGCAGCAGCGTGTGGCGCTTGCCCGCGCCCTGGTCAACAAGCCGGCGGTGCTCTTGCTCGATGAGCCGCTGGCGGCGCTCGACAAGAAGCTGCGCACCGACATGCAGATCGAGCTGCAGAACCTGCAGCGCGAGATCGGCATCACCTTCGTGCTGGTCACGCACGACCAGGAGGAAGCGCTGTCGATGAGCGATTTCGTCTGCGTCATGAATGGCGGTCGCATCGTACAGCTCGGGCAGCCGAGCGAGATCTATGACGAACCGGCCGACCTGTTTGTTGCCGATTTCGTCGGCAAGACCAATCTCTTGAGCGGTACTGTCGCCGGGCATTCGGGCGATCTGGTGGAGGTGGCGCTTGCCGACGGCACCGTCATTGCGGCGCGCAAACGGACCGCCCTGCAGCAGGGCGAGGTCGTTTCGGTCAGCCTGCGTCCTGAATCGCTCAGTCTCGGCGCCCAGGCAAGCGGCCCATTCAAGGGCATCGTCCGCAACCGGATATTCCTGGGCGCGACGGCGGAATACGCGATCGAGGTCAAGGGCATCGGAACGCTGCTGGCCAAAGCCGATCACCTGATCGGTCACGGCAATCTCTTCAAGCCGGGTGAACCCGTCGCCATCGGCTTTGCCTCCGGAACGCCGCTGGCGTTTGCGGAGACCAAGAACAACGGGGCCAACCAGAGGGTAGATAAACATGTCGAAATCATATCGTGACGGACTGCCGATAAGCCCCGAGAATTTCGTCGACCAGCTGATGCGTTTGAAGCGCGGCTCGATCGGCCGCCGCGACTTTCTCGGTCTCACCGGCCTTGGCATTGCCACTGCGGTGATGGCGCGCGAGATCGGCATCATGCCGACACCGGCCTTTGCCGCGGAAAGCCTTGGCGATCGCATGTCGATCGCCACCTGGCCGAACTATCATGACCCGGCGACCTTCGAGAACTTCAAGAAGGACACCGGCGTCGCCGTCGAGGTCAACGTGTTCGGCTCCAATGAGGAGATGCTGGCCAAGCTGCAGGCCGGGGCCTCGGGCTGGAGCCTGTTCGTGCCGACCAATTACACGATCTCGACCTACAAGAAGCTCGGCATCATCGAGCCGCTGGAGATGGCGAAGCTGCCGAATTTCGACGGCTCGCAAGAGGATCCGCGCTTCACCTCGGAGGGCACGATCGATGGGACGATCTACGCCGTGCCGAAGAACTGGGGCACCACCGGCTTTGCCGTCAACACCAAGAAGCTGACCAAGCCGATGACGAGCTGGAAGGAGTTCTGGGACACCGCCATGGCGGAAGGCGACAGCCGCACCATGGTGCATGACTACCAGCTGACCACGATCGGCAATGCGCTGAAATATTACGGCTACTCGTTCAATTCGCTCAAGCAGGACGAACTGGCCAAGGCGGAGGAGCTGCTGCTGAAGGTCAAGCCGCATCTGTTCGCGGTCTCCTCCGACTACCAGCCGGGGATGCGCGCCGGCGACGCGTGGATGACCATGTGCTGGACGAATGACGGCGCGCAGCTGCATCGCGACATTCCCGAGATCGCCTATGTGCTGGGCAAGGAAGGCGGCGAGATCTGGACCGATTTCTATGCCATTCCGAAAGACGCGCCGAACAAGCCCGCCGGTTACGCGCTGCTCAACTACCTGATGAATCCGCAGGTGGCGGTGAAGGAGCATTTGGCCAATGGTGCGCCGTCGACCGATGCGCGCGTCAACAAGCTGCTGCCCAAGGAGGTGCTCGACAACCCGATCCTCTATCCGGCAGCCGACCTGTTGACGCCGCTGGAATTCGGCGCGGCGGCAACGTTGACCGACCCCGGCCGTGCCGAACTGATGGCGCGCTTCAAGTCGGCCTGAGCCAGGCGGCCTCAAATTCGACTCAGATAATTTGACCGGCGGGTTTATGCCCGCCGGCACCGGGGCAATCTTTCCATGCACGGCAGCCGTCTTCGTAGGAATTTTCTGACCGCCATGCTGCTCGGTCCGGCGACCGCGTGGCTGGTGGTGTTCCTGGTGCTGCCGTTCATCGCCATCGCCGTGTTCAGCGTCGGCGAACGCGCACCGGAAGGCGGCTATCAGGCCGCCTTTACGCTGGCGCAATATGCCAATCTTCCGGCGCGGGCGACCGCCTTCTGGAACACCATGGTGCTGGCGCCGGTGGGAGCGCTCGCCTGCCTGCTCGTCGCTTATCCCGTTGCCTACTATCTCGCCTTGCGCGCGCCGCAGCGCCGGCGGCTGATCCTGCTGGCGCTGGTCGTCATTCCGTTCTGGACCAGCCTGCTGATGCGGACCTATGCCTGGATGTACATTCTGGGCGGGCGCGGCATTCCGGCGCTGCTCGCCTTTGTCGGCATCGAGGATGTCAGGCTGATCAACACGCCGGGCGCGGTGCTGCTCGGCATCGTCTATGGCTACCTGCCGCTGATGATCCTGCCGGTCTATGTCAGCCTCGAACGGCTTGACCGCAGGCTGCTGGAGGCCTCCGCCGATCTCGGCGCCACGCCATTATCGACTTTCCTGGGCGTGACCCTGAAACTGTCGTTGCCGGGCGTCATGACCGGCTTCTCGCTGGTCATGATCCTGCTGCTCGGCGAATATCTGATCCCGACGCTGCTTGGCGGCGGCAAGGTGTTCTTCATCGGTAATGCGCTGGTCGATCTGTTCCTGCAATCGCGCAACTGGCCGTTCGGATCGGCCATCGCCATCACGCTGGTGCTGGTCTCGGTGGTGGTGCTGATTGCCGCCAACCGCATTTCGACCCGGGTTTCGGGCGCGCGCCGGGTGGATCTGATCTGATGCGGGCTTTCGTCATTGCGGTGTTCGCTTTCCTCTATCTGCCGATCGCGCTGGTGGTGCTGTTTTCTTTCAACGCCGGCCACCATGCCAGCGAGTTCACCGGCTTTTCGGTGCAATGGTACGGCAAGGCACTGGCGAACCCGTTCCTGGTCGAAGCGCTGAACAACAGCCTGTTCATCGCCACCACCAGCGCTTTGCTGGCGGCGCTGTGCGGCACCGCGGCGGCACTCGGCCTGGCGCGCGTCGGCGTGCGGACCCGCGCGGTCTTCGACGCACTTCTGGGCGCCGCGATCGTCGTTCCGGGCGTCGTGATCGGCATTTCGACTCTGGTCGCGCTCGTCCAATTGTTCACCGTCGTCAATCCGTTCCTCGCCTCGATCTGGCCGGACGATCAGCCGCCGCGGCTGGCGCTCGGCTACGGTTCGATCATCGCGGCACACGGGCTGTTCTCGATGGCGCTGGTGACGATGATCGTCGGCACGCGGCTCGGCAGCCTCGACCGCAATCTGGTCGAGGCGTCGAGCGATCTCTACGCGACGCCGTTGACGACGTTCCGCTCGATCGTGCTGCCGCAGATCATGCCGGCGGTCGTTGCCGGCTTCCTGCTCGCCTTCACCTTCTCCTTCGACGATTTCATCATCGCCTTCTTCGTCGCCGGCGCGCAGACGACGCTGCCGATCTATGTCTTCGCGTCGATCCGGCGCGGCGTGACGCCGGAGATCAACGCCATCGCGACGATCGTGCTCGTCGCTTCCGTGCTGCTTGTGGTGCTTGCCCAATGGCAGTTGCGCCAGCGCAAGCCGTCGAACTGAAAGCCGCATCATGATCCTCAAAGACCGCATCGCCGTGGTGACAGGCGCCGGCTCCGGCATCGGGCGCGCCGGCGCCATGATCATGGGCAGGGAAGGCGCGGTGGTCGTCATCGCCGACAGGGATCAGGCCGCCGGCGAAGCAACGGCTTCGGACATCCGCGCGATCGGTGGCCAAGCCGAGGCGATCAAGACCGATGTCGCTGATGATGCGGCGGTCGAACAGCTCATTGCCGGCACGCTCGACAGGCATGGGCGCATCGACATCCTGCACAATCACGCCGGCATCCAGGTCGGCGGCACGCTGACCGAAGTGGAGGTCGGCGGCATGGATGCCTCGTGGCGGGTCAATGTGCGGGCGCAGTTCCTGGCGGCCAGGATCGTCATGCCATCGATGATCGCACGAGGCGGCGGCGTCATCCTCAACACCGCCTCCAATTCGGGCGTGTTCTACGACCGCGAGATGATCGCCTACGCAACCTCCAAACATGCGGTGGTGGCGATGACACGGCAGATGTCGCTCGACTATGCCCGTCACAATGTCCGCATCAACGCGCTCTGTCCGGGCTGGGTCGACACGCCGTTCAACGAACCGTTCATTGCCCAGATGGGCGGACGCGGGGCGATCGAAACCTATGTCCGCACCAAGATCCCGATGGGCCGCTGGGCCAGCGCCGATGAGATCGCCGAAGCGATCCTGTTCCTTGTCTCCGACCGTTCATCCTACATGACCGGCCAGGCGCTGGTAATCGACGGCGGTGAAAGTATCGGCTGAGCCTTTTGCTTTCGCTATCAACTCCCCTGTTTTCAAAGCTTGTCCGATATACCACGCAAAGACTTTCACCCATGCCGCTGCTTGCCGGCAGGACTATAGTCCTGCCGGCATGGGACTTCAGTGCCATGGCCGTCCAAGAGCGTGAATTTGTTTTTGATATCAGTCGGTTAAGTTTCTGGCCGGGTGCCAGATCGCGTATTGAGACAGCATTTGTCTAAAGTTTACTCTGCACTATTAGCAATTCCTCATAGGACAGTCGCTTAGCGGTCGGGCCAGGGCGACGATTCCCGAGGAGATTACCATGACAAACCGGAAAACTCTGCTGTCGGCGCTTGCCGCATTGGCGCTCCTGGCATCTCCGGCGCTCGCCGGCAATGGGCACGGCGGTGGCGGTGGCAATGCCGGAGGCAACGGGCACGGCAACGGCGGTAGCAATGCTGGCGGCAATGGCAATGGGGGCGGCAACGGCCACAACGGCAGCAATGGCAAGAGCGGCGCTTCGCACGGCAAATCTTCGTCGGCCCCGGGCCGGGCCAAGGCCAAAGCGGACGACACCACGGTCGACACAACCACAAAGGTTTCGTCGGTTCCCAAGGAGAAGAACATCCACGCCAAGCTTGGCCGGCTGAACTCACTGCAGCGCAACATCAACGCCTATATGAATTCGAAGAGCAAGAAGTTCGCCGGCATCCAGGCGTTCGTGACGCAGTCGGCCAAAGCCAAGGTCGCTCAGGCAGCCGCTGAAGCGGCCCAGGAGAAGCTGGATGCGCTGAATTCGCAGTTGAGCGCGCTGACATCGCTGACGCCCGAGCAGGTTGCGGCCATGACTCCCGAAGATCAGGCAGCCTTGCCTGGAAAGATAACGGATCTGCAGGCCGAAATCGCTGCTCAGCAGACTGAGGTCACCGCCGCCAATGAGGCGGCTGCCGCGGCAGACGTCGGCACCGATGATGCTTCGCTCGACGCGGCATTGACGGATATGGCCAACAAGCCCGTCGACGCCGCGGTCACGTCCTGGGCTCAGGGCGTCCTTGCCGACAAGATCGACCAGACGGCTGCCGCAATGCAGACGGAAACGACGCCGTAACGAACCGCTGCCGAAACGGTAGTGGTCAGTCAAAGAAGATGCCGCCGGGTTGCACTCGGCGGCATTGCCTTTTCCCGCTCATGGTCGGGCTGGCTATCCAGGGATAGCCACCGAGCTGGCGTCCAGGGATAGCCAGGCTCGAAACACTCAGACATGCTTGCGGCCGCCGGTCTCGCGAAACCAGCTGTCGGGGTAGGGGTACCACCATTCCTGGATCGCAGGCTTGTGGTCGATGATCACCATTTTGGAGCGGCGGAAGGCATCGAGCCCCTGGCGTCCGAGTTCGCGGCCGAGGCCCGAGGCCTTCCAGCCGCCGAACGGCAGGGCATCATTGTCGATCAGCGGGTTGTTGACCCAGACCATGCCGGCTTCGAGCCGTTCCGCCGCCTCGTGGGCTTCGGCCAGATCCGATGTGAACACCGAAGCGCCGAGCCCGAACGGGCTGTCATTGGCAAGCCGGATCGCCTCGTCGAAATCCTTGACCCGGCAGATGGCGGCGACGGGTCCAAAACACTCTTCGCGCACGATCGCCATATCAGGGGTGACGCCGGTCAGGATGGTCGGTTCGTAGAACCAGCCGACATTGTACGCAGGCGGGATACGCCCGCCGGTGACTGCGACGGCGCCATGAGCGATCGCATCGTCGACAAGGCGCATCACTTTGGTCCGCGCGCTTTCGCTGACCAGCGGGCCGATCTCGGTCTTGTCCATGCCGTTGCCGATGCGCAGCGCCCGCGTCCTTTCGGCGAACAGCGCGACGAAGCGGTCATGCACGGAATCGACGACGAAGAAGCGCTCGGCCGAAGTGCAGACCTGGCCGGTGAGGTGGAAGGCGGCGGTGACGCTGCCGGCCGCCGCGATCTCGAGCGGGGCATGCTCGCTTATGATCAGCGGGTCGCTGCCGCCGGCCTCGATGACGCACGGCTTCATGCGTTCGGCGCAGGCCACCGCCACCGCCTTGCCTGCGGCGACCGAGCCGGTGAAGGCAACGGCATGGGTGCGGTCGGAGGCGATCAGCGCCTGCGCTGTGGCCGCTCCGCCGGGCAGGCAGGAGACCAGCCCCTCTGGCAGCGAGCGGAACACGGTCATGTAGTCCAGCGTCGAGAGCGTCGTCGCCTCGGCCGGCTTGATGATGCAGGCATTGCCGGCGGCGAGCGATGCGGCGACCGTCCAGCACATCAGCAGGATCGGGAAATTGTAGGGCATGATGTGTACGGAGACGCCATAAGGTTCGTAGCGCGCATACTGGAACGAACCGGCCTGCGTCGTGCCGGCGATCTTGCCGGCATCGTCGCGCGCCATCTCGGCATAGTAGCGGAAGATCGGCGCGCAATTGGCGATCTCGCCGATCGCTTCGGGGTAGGGTTTGCCCATCTCGCGCACCATCAGCTCGGCGCAACGCGTGAAGTCCGCCGCCTCGATGGCGTTGGCGACGGCATGCAGTTGCTTGGCCCGGCTCTTGGCGTCGAGCTTCTTCCAGGCGGCCTGCGCCCTGGTTGCCGCCGTGAGCACAGCGTCGATCTCGCCGTCGCTGGCGGCGGCAATGGCGCCGACGGTTTCCAGCGTCGCCGGATCGATCACCGGTTTTGCCGCGCCGGCCATCGACCGGTAGTCCGGATTGACGAAGAAGGTTGGCCGGTCAGGAGAGAAATCCATTTTGTCCTTCTCCATTTATGGAGCCTTTTTGAGAATTCGTCCTGCCGAGGCAGATGGCGTGGCTTTCGAGAACCGGAGCGCAGCGGACATTTAGTCCGTGAGCACCGGAAGCGCAGAAAGCCGCGTCAGGTGTCCGGCAGGGCAGAATTATCGAGAAGGCTCAACGGATCATGTAGACCTTCTTGATTGTCTCATGGACGGTGCAGACGCCCTTCCAGTCCTGCGGGAAGAACGCTGCCGTATCCGGCTCGATCTCGATGACCTCGCCGGATTCATGCACATAGGTGCAGCGCCCTTCGAGGAAATGGCAGAACTCGTCGCGGGTGACATGGCAGTGCCATTTGCCCGGAGTGCAGACCCAAAGCCCGCATTCGGAGCGGCCTTCCGGCCCCTTGTACAGCAGCTTGCCCGAGGTATGGGATTGGCCCTCGATCATGGTCGGGATGACGCCCCAGTCGACGAGGTCGGTAATGGTAAGCGGGGATTTCATGATGGGGGTTGTCATATCGATTCCTTGGAAATGGGTGCTCAGCGGCACATGAAGGCCTTGGTCAGCGTTTGCTTGATGATGGAGATGCCGGTCCAGCCGGCGGGGAAGAATACCAGCGTGCCGGCCTCGACCGCGATCTCCTCGCCGTCGTCATGGACATAGCTGCCGCGTCCCGACAGGAAGTGGCAGAATTCGTCGGCGCCAAAGGTGACCTTGCGCGTGCCCGGCGTGCACGCCCACAGGCCGCATTCGCTCGATCCGTCCGGGTTCTGCGCCAGGATCTTGCCCGAAGCGCGCGGCGAACCGGCGAGCGTGTTGCTGCCCGCGCCCCAGTCTTCCAATTCCACGGCCGGAGCCTTCGGCCAGTGCGGTGTCGACATGTCATTAAGCTCCGTGGTCACGCCAGCATGTAGACGTTGCGCATCGTCTCATGCACGGTGCATTCGCCTCTCCAGCCGGCAGGGAACATGACCACGGTGCCGGTGGAGACTTCTATCACCTCACCGACATCCGACCGGTAGGTCGCGCGGCCGGCGACGAAATGGCACAATTCGTCGCGCGGGATCGAGAGCCGCCAGCGGCCTGGCGTGCACACCCAGATGCCGGATTCCGGCTGGTTGTTCGGGCCTTTGTGCACGAGCCTGCCGGTCGAGTGCGAAGTGCCGCCGAGCGCATCCGGCTGGACGCCCCAGTCGACGAGATCGGTGCGGGTGGAGGCCTGGTGGAGGTGTGGGGCGGAGGAGGTCACAGCAACCCCTCCAGCAATCCTGCCGCCTTCTCCGGCCCATTCTGCGCGTGCATCTGCGCCGATGTCTTCGCCAGCTTGGCTTTCATCGCCGGGTCGGTCAGGCAGGTCTCGATCCTGGCAACCAGCTCGGCATCGGTCCAGTCGTAGCGCGGCATGCCGAAGCCGTGGCCGGTTTCCTCGACGCGGGTGGCGTTGTCGTGGCCGTCCCAGACATAGGGCATGATGATGGCCGGTTTGCCGAAATAGAGGCACTCGGTGAACGAGTTGTTGCCGCCATGGTGGATGACGGCATCGACCTGCGGGATCACCGAGGGCTGCGGAAACCAGCTGTCGACAATGACGTTGCCGGGCACGTCCGTGTACTGGTCCTTGTAGCCGCCGACATTGACCAGAGCCCTGTAGCGCGTCTTGCCCAATGTCGCGATGATGCGCTTCAGCAGATCGACATCGCCGGCGCCCAGGCTGCCGAAGGAGACGTAGAGCAGCGGCCCGTCATTGTTCCTGGAGAAGGTCGGCACCGTGTACGGCTTTTCGTGCCGCACGCAGCCTTCGAGATACTGGAATTTTGCCGGGTCGAGCGGATGGCGGCGCTTGAATTTTGCCGCCTCGGGGTAGAGCAGCAGGTTCAAATAGGGCGAGGCTTCGAAGAACTGGCCGACCGGATAGGGCGCCTCGTGGTTGGCGGTGAGGAAGGCGTTGAAGTCGTCATGGATCGGCTTGATCACCGCATTGAAGTGGTCGCGGTAGCGCTGGTGGCCGGCATGGTCGTTCTCGCCGCAGCCGGAGAGATGGGGCGGGATGTCCTCGTCCTCGATCTCGTTTTCCGAACACGAGATGACGCGCACCCACGGCTTGCCGTACTGCTTGATGGCCGGGAACAGGATGACGTTGTCGACGCAGATCACATCCGGCTTGATGGCTGAGAGAACGCGCGGCAGATCTTTCTGCGCCCATTTGGCGCTGTCGACGATCGCCGTCCAGCAATCCTTGACGTAGTTGTCGACCTGGTCGTAGGGCGATTTGCGGAAGTTCGGGATATGGCCGTTGATGAAATCCTCCCAGAATTTCGCCATCTGCTCGGGCGGCATCGGCTCCGACAGGTTCACCGGATGCGCCTCGAAGCCGTAGCCCTTGTAGACATCGACGAAGCCTGGGTCGGACAGGAACACCGCCTTGTGGCTGCGCGCTTCGACTGCCTGGGCGATGCCGACGGAATTGAGCGCCGGGCCGTAGGCGGCTTCTGGAAAAAACGCGATCGTCTTCTGCGCCATCAGGCTTCTCCTGTCATTCTGCGAAAATTCTGACATCGGCGGCATCCCAGCCGAGTTCGACCTGGTCGCCCGACGAGACCGGCCGGCGGTCGGCGGCATCTGCGGTGACGCGCACCAGGAACGGCTTTGGCGACAGGGGCGTGCGGACATGCAGCTGCAGGTCAAGCCCCTGATAGGCCAGCGCCTCGACCGTGCCGGTGATGCGGTTGGCGGTTTCCGCCGATGGGAATAGCCGGATGCGCTCAGGGCGCACCGAAGCGACAGCGGATGTGCCGGGCGAGAGCGTCGCCGGAACCTTGCCTGATATGCGTGCGCCATTTGTGGCCACAACGCCATCGGCGGCGGCTTGGCCCGGCACGAAATTCATCACGCCGATGAAGTCGGCGACGAAGCGATCGGCGGGGTGTTCGTAGATCGCGTGCGGCGTGTCGCATTGCAGCAATCTGCCGTCTTTCAGCACCGCCATGCGGTCGGCCATGACGAGCGATTCCTCCTGGTCATGGGTGACGATGACGAAGGTGATGCCGACCTCGTGCTGCAGGCGCTTCAATTCCAGCTGCATGGCGCCGCGCAGTTTCTTGTCGAGCGCGCCGAGCGGCTCGTCGAGCAGCAGCAGGCGAGGCCGCTTGACCAGCGCGCGGGCAAGCGCGACGCGCTGCTTCTGGCCGCCCGACAATTGCTCCGGCTTGCGGTCGGCGAAGGGGACGAGCTCGGTCGTCGCCAGGATGGCATCGACGCGGGAGCGGATTTCAGCTGTTGGCAAACGTTCCATCTCCAGGCCGTAGGAGACATTGGCGCGAACGCTCATATGCGGAAACAGCGCATAGGATTGGAACATCAGATTGACCGGCCGCTTGTTGGGCGGGGTTTTGGCGATGTCGCGTCCGTCGAGCAGGATGCGCCCGTCGTTGGGCGTCTCGAAACCGGCCAGCATGCGCAAGAGCGTGGTCTTGCCGCAGCCGGACGGGCCCAGCAAAGCGAAGAACTCGTTCTCGCGGATGTCGAGCGAGATGCCGTCGACAGCCGTCACCCTGCCGAAATTCTTCGACACATGATCGATGGCCAGCAGAGTGCGGGGTTCGCTCATTGGCCGATGATCCCACGGTTGAGCCGCTGCGACAGGGTCAGCGCGGTGATCGAGACCGCCATGACGATGGTCGCCAGCGCGTTGATCTCCGGCGTGATGCCGAAGCGGATCATGGCGTAGATCTGCATCGGCAGCGTCGTCGAGGCGCGGCCGGCGCCAGCGGTGAAGAAGGCGATGATGAACTCGTCGACCGAGAGCGTGAAGGCGAGCAGCGCCCCTGCAATCACCGCCGGCGCGATGACCGGCAATGTCACCCGCCGGAAGGTGGTGAGCGCGGAGGCGCCGAGATCGGCGGAGGCCTCGACGATCGACCAGTCGAAACTCTTCAGCCGCGCGCGCACCACCGAGCAGACGAAGGCGAGGTTGAAGACGACATGGGCGAGGATGATGGTGTGCAGGCCCATCGTCAGGTTGAGCATGGAGAAGAACGAGAGCAGCGCGATCGCCAGCACCATGTCGGGAATGATCATCGGTGCGAAAATCAGCGCTTCGAGGGCCTTGCCGTATTGCCGGCGCATCTCGATGCCGATCGCCAGCAGCGTGCCGAGCAGAGTGGCGATCGCGGTCGAGACCAGCGCCACGATCAGCGTGTTGAGGGCCGCGGAGAGGATGGCGCTGTTCGAGGCCAGCGAGACATACCATTTCAGGGAGAATCCCGACCATGCCGTCGGCAACCCGCCTTCGTTGAAGGACAGCGCCACCAGCACGGCGATCGGGATGTAGAGGAAAGCGAAGACCAGGCTGAGCACGAGCCAGAGCGTGCGCCGCGTGGCAGGGGAGCGCTCAGCCATCGGTGTCTCCGCCGGCTTGCGTGACGTGACCCGAGGCGCGATTGGCGGCCAGCGCTTGCGCCATCAGTACCAGAAGCATGATGGCAATCAGCGCCATCGCCAGTGCCGCCCCGAAAGGCCAGTCGTTGGCGGTCAGGAACTGGTCGTAGACGAGGTTGCCGATCATCTGGAAGCGGCCGCCGCCGAGCAGCGCGGGCGTGACGAAATTACCGATCGACAGCACGAAGACGAAGACCGCGCCGGCGGCGATGCCCGGTACGGTCAGCGGCAGGATGACACGACGGAACGTGGTGGCTGCCGAAGCGCCGAGATCACGCGAGGCCTCGGCGAGTTCCGGGTTGAGCCGCGACAGCGGCGCGTAGCAGGCGAGGATGACGAAGGGCAGGTAGTTATAGACCAGGCCGGCGATGACGGCGCCTTCGGTGTAGAGCATCGACGGCGGCTCGCCGGTGTAGCCGAACCAGCGCAGCAGCTGGGTAATCAGGCCTTCGCGGTTGAGCAGCACGATCCAGGCATAGGTGCGGATCAGATAGTTGGACCAGAACGGCAGCACGGCGAAGAACAGGAACACTGGCTGCCACCGGCGCGGTGCCGCCGATATCGCGTAGGCGGCGGCATAGCCGATCACCACCGCGATCAGGGTCGCGGTGCCGGCGATGCGCGCCGAATTGAGAAAGATGCCGGCATAGAGCGGGTCGAAGACCAGGCCGAAATTCTCCAGCGTGAAGGTGTATTCGATGCCGCCATAGATGCCACGCCGGAAGAAGGCGAGCGCCAGTACCAGCGCGCACGGCACCACCATCAAGGCCGCGAGCCAGGCCAGCGCCGGGGCCATCAGCAAGGAGGAACGAAGTCTGGTTGAGGACACGATTGGGTACCGCATTCAGCGGCCGACGGCGGAAACCCGCCGTCGGCCGTGGTCTCTGATGTGCCGCCGCTTACTGCGCAGCCTTGATCTCGCTGACGATCTTCGAATAGTCGCGCTGGGCGTCGCCGACGTCACGCAACTGCTCGAACTTGACGAGATCGGCCACCGGCATCGCCATGTTGGGGAATTTTGCCAGAAAATCGGCCGGCAGGCTTTCCATGGCCGGCTTGTTCGGCACCTTGTAGTCGATGTTCTGCGCCGCCCAGGCGTGGTTCTTGGCGTCGAGCATGAAGTTGATGAACTGGAAGGCGGCGTCCTTGTTGGCGGAGGCCTTCATCACCACCATCGTGTCGACCCAGAGGTCCGAACCTTCCTTGGGAATGACGTATTTGATCTCCGGCTTTTCGGCGATGCCGTAATTGCACCAGCCGTCCCAGGCCTGCACCATCAGTGCCTCGCCGGACACCAGCTTGGAATAGAAGGTGGTGTCGTCATAGGCGAGCAGGGTCTTCTTGGCCGAGATCAGCAGATCCTTGACCTCGGCCATCTTGGCCGGATCGGTTTCGTTGACCGAATAGCCCTTGTCGAGCTGGCCGGCGGCCAGCAGCCAGCGGTCGGTCGCCAGCATGGTGGTCTTGCCCTTCAATTCGTCGGAGGGCGCGAGCAGGTCGCTCCAGCTGGCCGGCGCGACCTTCATCAGATCCGAGCGATAGCAGAGGCCGGTGGTGCCCCAGGTGTAGGGCACCGAGAAGGCATTGCCGACATCGTGCGGCAGCTTGGCTGCTTCCGGATAGAGGTTGGCGAGGTTGGGGATCTTGGCGTGGTCGATCGGCTCGGTGAGGCCGAGCTTGTTCAGCACCTCGGCGAAGGGTGAGGAGACAAAAACCACGTCATAGCCCTTGCCGCCGGCGGCGATCAGCTTGCCCATGATCTCTTCATTGGTGGCATGCACCACCACTTCGCCCGAAACGCCGGTTGCGGTCTTGAAGGCGGCCATGGCGTCGGGTGCCATGTAGCCGTCCCAGTTGGAAATGACGAGGTCGGCAGCCATCGCCGGTGCGGACAGCGCCAAGGCCATGCCAAGTGCGATCGAAGATGTTTTCAGCGCACGGCGCCGCAGGCTGGTAGCGGTCATGACAGACTCCCATTCGGTTGATCGTCGAATTTCATTCGCCGGACCAACGCTTGCGACCCTTGCCGCTGCCTCGATCCTGTTCCCTCGGTCTTTTTCTCGCCGATTATGTTGACAGTACTATTGCAGAAAAAAGTACGTCAATCCATAATTTGTCAAACGACCGAGGAAACTGGCCGATTGCGTCCGTTCGGGCGATCGGTCAAAGCAATGCGGTCATCCGTTTTCCGCTGGACCAGCCATGCAAGCCGCAGCCAGACGACCCCGCACCAACCATCTTGATCTGGCGCAGCGCATCCTGGATGTCGCGCGCCAGCGCGGCTTCGAGCCCGGTGCACGCTTGCCCGAGCAGCAGATCGCGTCGCTGTGCAATGTCTCGCGCACGCCGGTGCGGGCGGCACTCGGCCTGCTCGCGGAACGGGGCGTCGTGCGTTGGGAGGCGGAATCCGGTTATCATCTGGCCATCGACCTCACCGCGCAGGCTTCGGTCGCCACGGAATTGCCCGCTGCCGAGGAGGACGAGTTGGCCGAGGCGATCCTGCGCGACCGCTCGGCGCGGCGACTGGACCAGACGGTGACCGTCGCGGGATTGATGCGGCGCTACAGTGCCGAGCGCAAGACGGTATTAAAAGCGTTGAACAAACTGACCGAAGAGAATCTGCTGGATCGTGCGCCTGGCCAGTCCTGGCTGTTTCGGCGCACGCCCGACGATCCGGAAGCGCAAGGCGACAGCTACGAGTTCCGCTTGCTGCTCGAGCCCGCGGCCATCCTGACGCCCGGCTTCAGGCTGGACGGCGCGCGGGCGGCGACGTTGCGCCAGGCTATGGAAGCGCTGGTGACGCTGCCGGACGCCGCCTTCGACACACGCGAGTTCCAGCGATTGGACATCGATTTTCACGGCATGCTCGCCGAGGGCAGCGCCAACCGCTTCATCGCCGACGCGCTCGCCGATCACCTCAGGCTGCGCCGGCTGCCGGGCATCTATGCCGGCGTCAACGTCTTCCGATTGCGGCAATCGCTGCGCGAACACCTTGTCATACTCGACCATCTTGAAAGCCTGCAGTATGAGGTGGCTGCCGATCTGCTTCGCATTCATCTGCGGCTCTCCCGCAACCAGCGACCGCAAGCGGCCAGCCGCGGGGCTCCCGCGCTGTTCGGCACGATCAGCCGGCCGGAATGACGAGGATTAATTGACGCGTAAAGCCAGCCCGACCATCGCGCTGTTTCCCGAAGCAAGCTTCGGCGCGGCGTTGAATTGCGTCGGCATCGCGCAGGCGCTGCGTGCGAAAGGCGCCCGGCCCGTCTTCATCTGCCATGCCGGTTTCTCCGGCGTCTTTGCCGATTATGGTTTTCAGGAATACCAGCTGCCAACCGACGAGCCGCTGAGCGAGAGCCAACGCCAGAGCTACTGGCAGGCTTTCGTGCGCCGGCACCTGCCGCATTTCAGGCTGAGCCCGATCGACCAGCTTGAGACCTATGTCGCTCCGACCTGGCAAGCCATCGTCGACACCGCGGTCAATGCCGAGGCGCCGCTGCGCCAATTGCTGGCACGGCTCAAGCCGGATGCCGTGGTGCTCGACAATGTCATCATGTTCCCGGCGATCGCCGCCGCCGGCTGTCCGTGGGTGCGCGTCGTCTCCTGCGCCGAGACCGAGCTGCCGGACGCCAATGTGCCGCCCTATCTGTCGGGGCTTGGCGTGGACGACCCGCAACGCGCGGCGTTCGAGGCCAGGTATCTGGCGGCTTGCGCGCCGGCGCATGACCGCTTCAACCGCTTCCGGGCGGATGCCGGACTGGGGCCGCTGCCGAAGGGTCAGTTCCTCGAGACGTCGCCCGATCTCAACCTGCTGCTGACGCCGACGATCGTGCGCCGCGAGCGTGCCGAGCCGCTCGACCCCGCGCGCTTCGTCTATCTCGAGGGCTGCGTGCGTTCGGAAGGGCCGTTCGAGGTGCCGGTGTTCCCGCGCAATGGCGGGCCGCTGGTCTATGTCAGCTTCGGCAGCCTGGGCGCCATGGATGTCGGCCTGATCGAGCGCATGCTGGTGGTGTTCGACAGGCTGCCGGCCCGCTTTATCGTCAATGCCGGCGGCCTGCGCGACGCCTATCGCGCAGTGCCCGACAATGTCTATCTCGACGCCTGGTTTCCGCAGCCCTCGGTGGTGGCGAAGTCGGACCTGTTCATCCATCACGGCGGCAACAACAGTTTTTGCGAAGCGCTGCGCTTCGGCGTGCCGTCACTGATCATGCCCTATTGCTGGGATGGACACGACAACGCGCAACGCGCCGAAGAGACCGGCACCGGCGACCATATCGGCCGTGACGGCTGGACCGAAGGAGTGTTGGAGAAAGCCATTCTCGGCCTGCTGGCCGACGATGCCATGCGCGCCCGCCTCAAGGACAATGCAGCCCAAATGGCGCTGAAACCCGGAACGGATGCGGCCGCGCAAGCCATACTCTCTCTGATACGGATTTGAACGAAAATGCCTGACAACAACACGAACATCTCGCTCTCCAGCGGCAACGATGCCAAGGCCTGGCTGGCCCGGCACGGCATCAACGAAGTCGAGTGCCTGGTGCCCGACATGAACGGCGTCCTGCGCGGCAAGGCCTTGCCGACGGCCAAATTCCTCCAGGCGCTTGAAGACCGCGCGCTCTATCTGCCGAGCAGCGCTTTCCTGGTCAGCATCGACGGCCGCTATTCCGGCTCGATCGACGAGGGTTTTGCCTATTCGGATCCGGACATGCGCATGGTGCCTGATGTATCGACGCTCTGCCTGGCGCCGGGTGCCGCTCCCGGCAAGGCCTATGTCTTTGCCGATGCCTTCCATATGGACGGCCGGCCCTGGATGGCCTCGCCGCGCCATGTGCTGCGCGCCGTGCTCGATCTCTACGCCAAGCGCGGCTGGCGGGCGGTGGTGGCGCCCGAGGTGGAATTCTATCTCACCGCGCCCAATCCGGATCCGGACCGTCCGCTGACCGCCCCGGTCGGCGCCAATGGCCGCGCCGAGACCGTGCAGCATCCCTACGATATGGCGGGGCTCGAGGAGTTCGAGCCGGTGATCCGCCGCATTTACGATTATTCGGCGGCGGCCGGCCTGCCGCTCGACACGTTGATCCATGAGTCGGGAACCGCGCAGTTGGAGATCAACTTCCTGCATGGCGATGCGCTGCCGCTGGCCGACAAGGTGCTGCTGTTCAAGCGGCTGACGCGCCAGGCCGCGCAGCAAAGCGGCATGCACGCCACCTTCATGGCCAAGCCGATCGCCGCACAGGCCGGCAGCTCGATGCATCTGCACATGTCGGTCATCGACGAGGCCGGCAGGACTTTGTTTGCCGGCAGCGACGATGCCGACACCGCAATGTTTGGCCACTTCATCGGCGGCCTGCAGAAATATGTCCCCGAAATCATGCCGCTGTTCGCGCCCAACGTGAACTCGTTCCGCCGCATCAGGCCGAACCACAGCGCGCCGGCCAACATCGAATGGTCGCATGACAACCGCTCCTGCGGCCTGCGCGTGCCGGCCGGCGGCCGCGCCGCGCGGCGGGTGGAGAACCGGCTTCCGGGCGCGGATTCCAATCCTTACCTGGCGATTGCCGGCTCGCTGCTTGCCGGCTATCTCGGCGTGGAGCAGAAACTGGCGCGCTCGCCCGAGGCGTCGGGCAATGCCTACAAGATCAAGAGCACGCTGCCGAAGACGATGGAGGAGGCGCTCGATCGTTTCGAGGCTTGCGGCCCGGTGCGGGAACTGCTCGGCGAGGATTTCTTCCAGACCTATCTGCGCGTCAAGAGCGTCGAGCTCGACCTGTTCCAGGGCGTGGTGACGAGCTGGGAACGCGACCACCTGCTGCTGAAGGTGTGATCATGGCTTCCAGTTCAACGGGCTTCAATTCGGGCCTCGATATCGCAAAATCCTATTATGTCGCCACCGCCAATCCGGCGCCGGACCATCCGGCGCTGGTCGGCGACGTCGACACCGACCTGGTGGTCGTCGGCGGCGGCTGCACCGGCCTGTCGGCCGCCCTTCACGCCGCCGAGCGCGGGTTGAAGGTGGTCCTGCTCGAAGGCGGCAAGATCGGCTGGGGGGCGTCGGGCCGCAATGGCGGCCAGATGATCCCCGGCCTGCGCAAGGGCGCCAAGGGACTGGTCAAGCTCTACGGGCCTGAGCGGGCAAAGGTGCTGTTCGATCTTGCCTTCGAGGCGCGCGGGCTGGTGCTCGACATCATCGAGCGCCATGCCATCGATTGCGATCTCAGGCTGACCGGCCATCTGGTCGGCGCGGTCAACGGTTCCGACCTCAAGGATCTCGAGGAAGAGGTCGAGTGCCTGGCCACGGTGATGAAGTTCCCGCACGCCGAAATCCTGTCGGCGGCGGAAGCCCGAGCCAAGGTCGACACACCCTATCATGGCGCGATGTATGAGCCGCTCGGCGGCCACATGCATCCGCTGAACTACACGCTCGGCCTTGCCCGCGCGGCGATTGCTGCCGGCGTCGTCATCCATGAGAATTCGGTGGCGGTGAAGCTGGAGCGTGAGCCTTCGATCCGGATCTCGACGGCAAAGGGATCGGTGCATGCAAAACATGTCGTGCTGGCCGGTGACGCTCTGCTCGATGGGCTGGAGCCGCGCGTCAACAGCCGCATTATGCCGGTCGGCAACTACATCGTCGCCACCGAGCCGCTGGAGGGCAAGCGCAATGTCATCCCGGCCAATGTCGCGGTGTCCGACACACGCTTCGTCGTCAACTATTACCGGATGTCGGCGGACGGCCGGCTGCTGTTCGGCGGCGGCGAGCGCTACACGCCGTCACCGCCGGCCGATATCGCCGGCTTCGTGCGGCCGCATATGGAGGCCACCTTTCCGCAACTTCAGAGCTGCCGCATCGATCATGCCTGGGGCGGGCTGGTGTCGGTGACGACATCCAGGCTGCCGCATGTCGGGCACTATGGCGAGGTCTATTTCGCGCATGGCTATTCCGGCAAGGGCGTCATCCTGTCGACGCTGTCGGGCAAGCTCCTGGCCGAGGCGATCGCCGGCGACGCCTCGCGGCTCGATCTGTTCTCGGCGCTGACCCCAATGCCATTCCCCGGCGGCACGGCGCTGCGCGGTCCGCTCTACGTGCTCGGCATGCTGTGGTACGCGATGCGAGATCGCATCAAGCATTGAGGGTCGGCGGAGCGGTGCCGGGCGCTGGCGATCCTTGGCGCCCCCCTCTGTCCTGCCGGACATCTCCCCCTCAAGGGGGGAGATTGGCAGATTGGTGGCTTCGCCCATTCCTGCGTCGTTGGAGATTGGCGAAAGCCGGCGTGACGTCCGATCTCCCCCCAAGAGGGGGAGATGTCCGGCAGGACAGAGGGGGGCGCTGTCCCGCTGAGGTTGAAGGTTGGCAGCGGCCTCTTAGACGACAAAGAAATCCTCGATGCGCTGCCTGGCCTCCAGCAGCACCGGCAGAATCTCCCGTTCCATCTCCGCGACCGAAAACCGCGCCGACTGCGTCGAGACGTTGATGGCCGCGACCGTGCGTTCTGCGCGGTCGCGGATCGGCACGGCGATCGAGCGCAGGCCGAGTTCCAGTTCCTCGTCGACGATGGCAAAGCCGTCCGCTTTCGCCTTGCCGATGGCGTTGGCTAACAAACGCCTGTCGGTGATCGTCTTCGGCGTGCGTCTCTCGATCGTCGCCTGGCCGAGGAATGCGTCCAATTCCTGAGGCGTCAGACCGGCAAGCAGGATGCGTCCCATCGAAGTGCAATAGGCCGGCAGCCTGGTGCCGACATCGAGCGACACGCTGAGGATGCGGCGGCCGGGAATGCGGGCGACATAGACGACATCGGCACCCGACAGGATCGCCGCCGAACAGGCCTCGTTCAGCTGTGCGGCGACAGCGCGCATGATGGGTGCGGCGAAGGCCCAGAGCGAGGCGCCGCCGAGCCAGGTGCGAGCGATCGTCAGCAAGCGTGGCGACAGCGAGAACACGCGGCCGGCTTGCGTTGCATAGCCGGTGGCGGTGAGCGTCAGCAGAAAGCGGCGGGCGCCGGCGCGGGTCAGGCCCGCTTCCTCGGCCATTTCGGTCAGCGTCATGCCCGAGGGATGCCGAGCCAGGATCTCCATGACGGCAAGGCCGCGCTCGAGCGAGCCGACATGATCACGGGAAGCGGCTTCTTCGTCCATCTCAACTCCGCGGAACGACATCGACGCCAGGATTGACTCCGCGCCCTCGCCCAGCGTAGAGAGTATCGCATACAAAACATATATTCGCAATACGAACTTTTGAACCCGGAGCCGATGCGATGGTCAAGTTCCTGCCGCTCAAACAGGCCGTTGCGGAGAATTTGAACGATGATGACACGGTCGCCTTCGAGGGTTTCACCCATCTGATCCCGACGGCGGCGGCGCATGAGGCGATCCGTCAGGGTTTTCGCGACCTGACCCTGGTCCGCATGACGCCGGACCTGATCTACGACCAGATGATCGGTATGGGCATGGCGAAGAAAATCGTCTTCTCCTATGTCGGCAATCCCGGCGTCGGCCTGCTGCGGCGCGCCCGCGACGCCATCGAGAACGGTTTCCCCAGATCGATCGAGATCGAGGAGCACAGCCATGCCGGCATGGCCAATGCCTATGAGGCGGGCGCGGCCGGTCTGCCCTGCGCGGTGTTTCGCGGCTATCGCGGTGCTGGCCTCGCGGCGGTCAATCCGAACATCAAGTCTGTCACCTGTCCGTTCACCGGCGAGGTGCTGGCGGCTGTTCCTTCGATCAGGCCTGACGTCACCTTCATCCATGCGCAGAAGGCCGACAGACAAGGCAATGTGCTGGTCGAAGGCATCATCGGCATCCAGAAGGAAGCGGTGCTGGCGGCCAAGCGAGCGGTGGTGACGGTGGAGGAAGTGGTCGACAATTTCGACGATCTGCACCCCAATCTGACCGTGCTGCCGCGCTGGACGATCGCGGCGATATCCGTCGTGCCCGGCGGCTCGCATCCGTCCTATGCGCATGGCTATTATGCACGTGACAATGCGGCCTATCTGGAATGGGACGAGATCGCTGCCGACCGTGAAAAATTCCAGGCGTGGATGCAGGCCAATGTCTTGGAGAAGAGCGCCGGCGATTTCGCGGCCCGGGTCGAGCATTTGAGGAAAGCGGCATGAGCGACAATCCATTGGGTTTCACCCCCAACGAGATGATGACGATCGCCGCCAGCAGGGCGCTCAGGAATGACGATGTCTGCTTCGTCGGCATCGGCGCACCGTCCGCGGCCTGCAATGTGGCGCGGCTGACACATGCGCCTGACATCACGCTGATCTACGAGAGCGGCACGATCGGCACCGCGCCCGACGTGCTGCCGCTGTCGATCGGCGACGGCGAATTGTGCGAGACCGCCGTCACCACCGTCGCGGTGCCGGAGATGTTCCGCTACTGGCTGCAGGGCGGCCGCATCTCGATCGGTTTTTTGGGGGCGGCGCAGCTCGACAAGTTCGGCAACATCAACACCACGGTCATTGGCGACTATTTCCATCCCAAGACCAGGCTGCCCGGCGGCGGCGGCGCGCCGGAGATCGCGACCTCGTCGAAGCAGATCTACATCACAATGGCGCAGACCAAGCGCGGCATGGTCGAGAAGATCGACTTCTTCACCTCCTTCGGCCATGGCGAGGGCGGCGACCATCGCAAGCGGCTTGGCATCGACACATCAGGTCCGACCTTGCTGATCACCGATCTCGCCATCTGGAAGCCGGATCCGGTGACCAAGGAATTCACCGTCGTGTCGTTGCATCCGGGCATCACGCGCCAGCAGGTGCAGGAGACCTGTGGCTGGGTGGTAAAGTTCGCGGAGGCGCTTGACGAAACACCGGCGCCAAGCGAACTCGAATTGAAGACATTGCGCGACCTGCAGGCCCGCACCAAGGCGGCGCATGAGGGAACCGGAAAAGCAAAGGCTGCATGACATGGCCGAGGCCTATATCTGCGACTACATCCGCACGCCGATCGGCCGCTTCGGTGGCTCGCTGTCTTCGGTGCGATCAGACGATCTTGGCGCGATACCGCTGAGGGCGCTGGCCGAGCGCAATCCGGGCATCGACTGGCAGGCGATCGACGATGTCGTCTATGGCTGCGCCAACCAGGCCGGCGAGGACAATCGCAACGTAGCGCGCATGGCGCTGCTGCTGGCCGGGCTGCCAAAGGAGGTCCCGGGCTCCACCGTCAATCGCCTGTGCGGCTCCGGCATGGATGCGCTGACCATTGCCGCCCGAGCCATCAAGGCCGGCGAGGCGGAGCTGATGATCGCGGGCGGCGTCGAATCGATGAGCCGGGCACCCTTCGTCATGCCCAAGGCCGACACGGCGTTCTCGCGCAATGCCGAGATTTACGACACCACCATCGGCTGGCGCTTCGTCAACCCGCTGATGAAGAAGCAGTATGGCGTCGATTCCATGCCGGAAACCGGCGAGAACGTTGCCGAGGATTTTTCGGTGTCGCGGGCCGACCAGGACGCCTTCGCAGTGCGCAGCCAGAACAAGGCCGTCGCCGCACAAGCCAATGGAAGATTGGCGAAGGAGATCACCCCAGTGACCATCCTGCAGCGCAAGGGCGATGCGCTCATTGTCAGCAAGGATGAACACCCCCGCGCGGGCTCAACGGTCGAGGCGCTGGCCAAGCTGCCGACGCCGTTCCGGCAGGGCGGCACGGTGACGGCCGGCAACGCCTCCGGCGTCAATGATGGCGCGGCGGTGCTGATCGTTGCCTCCGAGGCGGCGGTGAAAAAGTATGGGCTGACGCCGATCGCCCGCATCGTCGGCGGAGCCGCCGCAGGTGTGGCGCCGCGCATCATGGGCATCGGCCCGGTGCCGGCGACGCAAAAACTCTGCGCGCGGCTTGGCCTGACGCCAAAACAGTTCGACGTCATCGAGCTCAACGAAGCCTTTGCCTCGCAAGGCATCGCCGTGCTGCGCCAGCTCGGCATTGCCGAGGACGCCGAACACGTCAACCCGAATGGCGGCGCCATCGCGCTCGGCCATCCCCTGGGCATGTCGGGCGCCCGCATATCCGGCACGGCGGCGCTGGAGCTTCGCGAGCGCGGCGGCCGGTATGCGCTTGCCACCATGTGCATCGGCGTCGGCCAGGGCATCGCGATCGCACTGGAACGGGTCTGATCGGCAAGTCTCTCCGGCTGACTTCGAGAATCCGGTGCGGTCAAATTTGACCACGTGGACAAAAGTCCGGACCCGTTCCATAGTTCCTCGTCTGATTTTTAGAACAGCCGGCTCGACACGGCTGTCGAACAGAGGGGAATGCAATGGAAAACCGAAAGAACAGATTTCAATCCGCACGCGAAGGGCTTTCGCGACGCAATGTGCTGGAGTTGGGCGCGCTTGGCCTGGCTGCGGCAGTGCTGCCGGGTGCAGCCTTCGGCAAGGACAAGAAACTGAAGGTGGCGGCGATCTTCGCCACGCCGATCGAGGAGCCATGGGACAACCAGATCCATGTCGCCCTGCAGAAAGCCGAGAAGGAACTCGGCATCGAATACAAATGGTCGGAGAAGGTGCAGACCGCCGATTTCAGCCGCGTCATGCGCGAATACGCGCAAGGCGGCTACCAGCTGGTGCTGGGTGATGCCTTCGCCGCCGAGCGTGAATCGCGCCGCACCGCCAAGCAGTTCCCGAAGACCGCCTGGCTGTTCGGCTCCGGTGCTGGGCCCGCAGAACCGAATTTTGGCGTGTTCGACAACTGGATTCACGAACCCGCCTATCTCTCAGGCATGATCGCCGGCAAGGTGTCGAAGTCGGGCACGATCGGCGCTGTCGCGGCGATGGGCATTCCGGAAGTGAACCGGCTGGTCAACGCCTTCTTCGCCGGTGCCAAGGAGGTCAACCCGAACATCAAGAAGAAGGTCGCCTTCATCGGCTCTTTCTTCGATCCGCCCAAGGCCAAGGAAGCGGCGGTCGCGCAGATCGACGCCGGTGTCGACGTCATCTATGCCGAGCGCTTCGGTGTCATCGAAGCGGCGGTCGACAAGAAGATCCTTGCCATCTCCAACATGTCCGACCAATCGAGTCTCGGCCCGGATACGGTCATCACCGGCCCGGTCTGGGACATGTATCCGACGGTCGAACAGGCGATCAAGCTGGTCAAGGCCGGCGTCTTCACCGCGCAGGACTATGGCGACTTCTCGCGCATGGCCAAGGGCGGCTCGCATCTGGCGCCTTACCACAAGTTCGACAAGACGCTGCCGGCTGATGTGAAGGAGCTGGTCGAAAAGAAGAAAGCCGAGATCCTCGAAGGCAATTTCCGCGTCGACGTGGACGAGAACACGCCGGTTTCGGATTGAGTTCTGGTTTGAGGGGCTGGCGCTAGGCGCCCCCCTCTGTCCTGCCGGACATCTCCCCCTCAAGGAGGGAGATTAGCAGTTTCGGCGACGCGCTGTTCTTTCAAGAAAATTGGCGAAAGCCGATATGACATCCAATCTCCCCCTTGAGGGGGAGATGGCCGGCAGGCCAGAGGGGGGTGCAGCGTATTCCTCTCAATCAAAGCTGAATCGCAAAGCCCGTCCGTTCAGGAGCCCCCTTGTCCGCCCCCCTCATCGAAATGCGCGGCATCACCAAGAGCTTCGGCGCCGTCAAGGCGAACGAGGCCGTTGATCTCAGCGTCGCGCCCGGCGAAATCCTCGGGTTGCTGGGCGAGAACGGCGCCGGCAAGACGACGCTGATGAATGTGCTGTTCGGCGCCTATGCGCCCGACGCCGGCGAGATTCTCATCCAGGGCAGGCCGGTGCGGATCACAAGTTCCGCCGATGCGCTAGCCGCCGGCATCGGCATGGTGCACCAGCATTTTCATCTGGCGCCAAGGCTGACGGTGCTGGAGAACCTGCTGATAGGCATTCCCGGCAAGACAGGGCGGATCGACCGCGCCGGCGGGCTGGCGCGGCTGGCCGAGATCGGCCGCCAGCATGGGCTGACGCTTGATCCCGATCTTCCGGTCTCGGCGCTGTCGGTCGGCGAGCAGCAGCGGCTCGAAATCGTCAAGGCACTGTTTCGCGGCGCCAGGCTCTTGATCCTCGACGAGCCGACGGCGGTGCTGGCGCCGAGCGAGGTCGACGGGCTGTTTTCGGCGTTGCGGTCGATGGCGGCGCAAGGGCTCGGCATCATCTTCATCTCGCACAAGCTCAACGAGGTGCGGGCACTGACGCATCGCTGCACCGTGCTGCGGCATGGGCGCGTCGCCGGCCGCGTCGACGATCCCGCCAACACGACATCGTCCGCAATGGCGCAACTGATGTGCGGCCATGAGATCGTGCCGCCGGCGCGGGGACCATCGACGCCGGGTGCCGCTGTGCTCACCCTCAATGGCATTTCCACCTCGCGTCATTCGGGTACGGCGCTGCGCGACGTGTCGCTTGCCGTGCGTGCAGGCGAAATCCTCGGCATTGCCGGCGTGTCGGGCAATGGCCAGCGCGCGCTGGCGGAGGTCATCTCCGGCGTGCGCGTACCTGACGCCGGCCGGATGACGATCGCCGGCCACAAAGTCTCACGCTTTTCGCCCCGCGAGGTGCAGGCGCTCGGTCTCGGCCGTATCCCGGAAGACCGTATGACGACGGGGCTGGTTACCAACCTGCCGCTCGCGGATTCGATGGTGTTGCCGCGCATCGGCACCGCCGCGTTCAGCAGCAGAGGCCTGCTCAAGCCGGATGCGATCCGCGCCTTCGCGGAAGAGCAGATCAAGGCCTATGATATCAGGTGCCCTGGGCCGATGACCCGCGCGGGAGCGCTGTCCGGCGGCAATCTGCAGAAGGCCCTTCTGGCGCGCGAACTCGCTTTCGACCCGAAGGTTCTGATCGTCTCGCAACCGACGCGCGGGCTCGATATCGGCGCGGCGCGTTTCATCCACGAAAAGTTCCTCGACATGCGGGCCAAGGGCTGCGGCATCATCGTCATCGGCGAGGATCTGGAAGAGCTGCTGGTGCTCTGCGATCGCATCGCGGTGATGTATGAGGGCCGCATTGTCGGCACGCTCGACAGCGCCGATGCAACGATCGCACAGCTCGGCCTGATGATGACCGGGGCGGAGGGGCACAGCTGATGTTTCGCCTGGAAGTCCGCACCTCTACGCCGGCCTGGTTCAACCTCGCTTTGCCGCTGCTGGCTATCGGCGCGACGCTTGTCCTGTGCAGTGGCCTGATCGCGCTGGCCGGCGCCGGCGTGCTCAATGCGTATGGCGTGATGTTCACGGCCTCGCTGGGCGACAGCTATGCGATCACCGAAACGATGGTGCGCGCCGCGCCGATGATCTTCACCGGACTGGCGGTGGCGGTCGCCTTCCGGGCAAAATTCTGGAACATCGGCGCCGAGGGTCAATTGCTGGCCGGCGCGGTGGCCAGCTGCTTTGTCGGCGCCATCCCGATGCCGGGACCGCTCGCCATGGTGTTGATGGCGGTCGCAGGCGCTGCGGCCGGGGCCGCGGTCGCGCTGGTGCCGGCGACCCTCAGGGTAAAATTCAAGGTCGACGATGTCGTCAGTTCGCTGCTGCTCAACTCGGTCATCTACTACGCGCTGATGGCGCTGATCGAAGGACCGTGGAAGGACTCCTTCAGCGGCTATCCGATCTCGCCGCCGATAGAGGATTCGGCCAATTTCCCTGTGCTGATCGAAGGTACAAGGCTGCATCTCGGCGTTATCGTGGCGCTGCTGGCGGCACCGCTGATCTGGTTCCTGATCGTGCGCACCACGCTCGGCTTCAGGATAAGGGTCACCGGCGAAAACCCGGAAGCGGCCAGATATGGCGGCATCCATGTCGAGCGCGTGCTGATCTCGACAGCGCTGCTGTCCGGCGCGCTGGCCGGACTGGCCGGCGTCGGCGAGGTCGGCGGCGTGCATTTCCAGGTGATGAGCGACATCTCGCCGGGCTACGGCTATTCCGGCATCGTCGTTGCCATGCTGGCGCGGCTCAACCCGCTTGGCGTCGTGCCGGCGGCGATCTTCCTTGCCGCCGTGATGACCGGCGCCGAGGCGATGTCGCGGGCGACCGGCGTGCCGGCCTTCCTCAGCGATGTCATCCAGGGCACTGCACTGCTCGCCATGCTGGTGGCGCTGCTGTTCACCGCCTATCGCATCCGCCGCGTCGGGGTTGCCCGATGAGCGCGGTGTTCGAACAGATCTTCCAGGTCGGTTTTCTGGCCGCGATCATTCGTATCGCCACGCCGCTGGCTTTTGCAACGCTGGGCGAAATGTTCTCGGAACGGGCCGGCGTGCTCAATCTCGGCATCGAAGGCATCATGCTTTTGTCGGCGATGACAGGCTTCACCGCTGCCAGCCTCAGCGGCAGCCTGTGGCTCGGCGTGCTGGCGGCGGTGCTGACCGGCATGCTGATGGGTGCGCTGCATGCGTTGTTCACGGTGGTGCTCGGCCTCAGCCAGCATGTCTGCGGCATCGGCGTGACGCTGTTCTCGTCGGGCCTTGCCTATTTCCTCTACCGGCTGATCTTCGGCCAGCAGTCTGTGCCGCCCAACATCAATGGTTTTCAGACGCTGCCGATCCCGATCCTGTCCGACATTCCGGTGCTCGGGCCGGCGGTGTTCAACCAGTTCGCGCTGGTCTACATGGCGATCCTGGCCATTCCCTTGGCCGCTTTCATACTCTACCGCACGCCATGGGGCCTGTCGGTGCGCATGGTCGGTGAAAATCCGCGTGCCGCGGATTCGGCCGGTGTCAGTGTCATCGCCACACGCTTCCAGGCGGTTGTCCTCGGCGGCGCGCTGATGGGGCTGGCCGGCGCCTTCCTGTCGATGGCGCAGTTCAACGCCTTCACCTTCGGCGTCGTCTCCGGGCGCGGCTGGGTGGCCATCGCGCTGGTCGTCTTCGGCCGCTGGGATCCATGGCGCTCGGCGGGTGCGGCACTTCTGTTCGCCTTCGTCGATGCCTTGCAGCTGCGCATGCAGGCGAGCGGGCTCGGACACATCCCCTACGAGGCGTTCCTGATGCTGCCGTTCATCTTCACCATCGTCGCCATGGCTGTGATGTCGCGCAACGCGGTGGCGCCGTCGGCGCTGCTCAAGCCATTTCGCAGGGAGGAGCGTTAGCAAGCAGGGCTTGGTGCCATTTCCTCTCCCCCGATCGACGGGGGGAGAGGAAGGGCGCCAGGCGTCGCCTCACATCGCGGTAAAACCGTTGTCGACGAACAGATGCGTGCCGTTGACGAAGCTCGACTCGTCGCTGGCCAGGTAAAGCGCCGCCCTCGCCACCTCTTCCGGCTCGCCGATGCGGCCCTGCTGCGCGGCCAGCGCTGCGTCCGAGACATCGACGCCGAGCCTGCCGAGGTCGGTAACCTCGCGCAGGCCGTGCGGCGTGCGGATGAAGCCCGGGCAGACGGCGTTGCAGCGGATGTTGCGGTCGCGGAACTCGACGGCGATGGCGCGGGCGAACATGTGGCAAGCGCCCTTGGTGGTGTCATAGAGCACTTCGTTGGGAGTAGCCGCCACCGCCGAGATCGACGAGGTGCAGACGATCGAGCCGCCGCCCGCCGCAATCATGCCGGGCAAAACGGCGCGCGTCATCAGGAACATCGAGCGCACATTGACGGCATGCAGCCAATCCCATTCCTGCACCGTGGTCTCCAGGAAGGGCTTTATCACGATGGTGCCGGCGTGGTTGAACAGCACGGTGATGGGCCCGAGTTTTTCGATAGCACCCTTCACGGCGGCTTCGACCTGTGCCTCGTCGGAGACGTCGGCGACAAAATGCTCGGCGACATGGCCGCGTGCCCTGATTGTCGCTGCGGTTGCGGCGGCCGCCTCGCCGTTGCGGTCGATGATCGCCACCTTGGCGCCTTCGGCGGCGAACAACTCCGAGGCTGCTCCACCCATTCCCGTCGCGCCGCCCGAAATGATGGCGACCTTGCCGGCCAGTCTTGTGCCCATTTTTTCTGCCCCTATGTGACGATTTCGCCTTGCTGGTTGGCGATGCTACCGCGCCGGCGACGGGCGGCCAATCCACGAATTGAATGCCGCGAGGGCAAGGCCATAGGTCCATTCGGACGCAGACCCGAAAACGGACGCGCCATACGGATCGGCCGCCCGAGTGCCCCTGTAAGCAAGTGGCTACCAACTTCCCATCACCTAAGAGAAAATTATTCTAGATTTGACCGAAAAATAGCAATCGACAAAGTCTACAAGTTTTATAGATTAACCGACGAGACGGAGGTCGATATGTCCTATATCCAGAACGCCCAGACGGATCGCAGTGGTCAGCGGGCGGCCAATGCCCAGACCTTCCGCCCGGCCTATGCCGGGGCTTTCGCCTATCTCGTCTTTGCCCTTGCGTTCGTGTTCACCGGGGCCGTTGTTCTGGGTCTTATTCCCTGAGTCGTCAGATCGACCGGGGTTAGCTGCCCCACCACTTACAGGCAATTGGAGTTGAATGAACCGAATCCTCGGCGTGCTTTCGCGCGCCCGACACCACGGAGGACATGGCAATGCCGATCGAGTTCACGCATATTCCCGGCAAGACCGCCGATGCCGCGGTTCCCTTTTTCTACGACTTTGCCGAGACCGCGACCAAGCTCGGGCTGATCGAGGACGGCGGCTTCCGCAAGATCGTCGTCGACGATTCGGCCGGACTGCTGACCAACATGGATCTTGCGGCCCAGGTGCTCGATCGCACCTCGTCGCTGGAAGTCGTGCTCACCCATTGGGCGGGCGTGGTCGAACCGACTGTGGCGGCCCGTCAACTGGCGTCGATCGACAGGCAAAGCGGCGGACGCCTGGCGCTGAGAATGATCAGCGAGCCGCTGAGCGATGCCGACGCCGAAACACGGCCGGTCGGGCACACCGTCATCTGGCAGCGAATAGACGAATATCTGGTGCTGCTGAAGCGGCTGTGGTCGAACGACCGGCCCTTCGACCACGAAGGAACGTTCTACAGCATCAAGGGCGGCTACGTGGCGCGCAAGGGACCGCATGGCGCCGACCTGGTCATCCGCATGGGCGGGCAGTCCGGAACGGCGCTCAAGGTGGCCGGCCGGCATGCCGATGTCTTTGAACTGGCGCCGGGCTCGATCGACGAGATCCGGCAATTGATGGAGCGGGTGCGTCGCTCCGCCGCCGAACATGGCCGGGCCGGCAAGCTGCGCTTCGCGCTTCCGGTCGGGATTCACCAGGGTGCTTCCGCCTCCGGCCACAAGGCGGTCGATGTTGCCGGGCCGCCAGCCCAGGCCGCCCTGTCGCTGCTTGCCTATGCAGCCCTCGGGATCGATGAATTCATGATTGTCGGCGTCGACACGCCACGCGAGATCGCAACGCTCGGCCGGGAAACGATCGCCCTGCTGCGCAATTCGCTGGCGCGTCGCGAACACGAGGCATTCCAGCCTGGAGCATATGCGTCTCGTGCAGGATTGGAGACGCGCGCAACGGGCTGAAGTCCTTCAGCCTTTTGTTGCCTCGGGCCTGTCGCCAAGCCGCGACAGGCCTTCAATGACAGCGCCCGAATCCGCCAGCGCGCCGAAGACGCCATCTTCGACCGTCACCATATGAAGCGCGGCCTCGTGGGCTTGTTTGTCGCCGCTGGCGCAGGCGTCGGAAATCGTCAGGCATTGAAAGTTGCGGTCGCAGGCTTCGCGCAGCGTGGTGTGGACGCAGACATCCGTCGTGCATCCGGAAAACATGAGATGCGTGATGCCTTGCGCGCGGAGCACAAGCTCGAAATCCGTATAAATGAAGGCGCTGTTGCAGGTCTTGTCGACGATGATGTCGTGCGGTGCCACGTCGATCTCCGGAACGATCTGGAACCCCGTGCCCAAGCGCAGCAGGATATCGGTGCCGTCGAGACCGGAGCGCTTGCGGCGCCATTTTTCGTAAGGCGTCATATCGGCCATGTCGGCCCTATAGCCCTGCCTGGTATGGATGACCCTGACGCCGCCCTTGCGCGCGGCCGCGATCAGCCGGCTCACCGTCGGCAGGATCGCCCTCAGAGGCGACGGGTCATAGCCCTGCCTGGCGAAGTAGCCCGTCGTCGACAGGAAATCCTGCTGCAGGTCGATGACGATCAGCGCGGTGTTTTCGGCCACCAGCCTGCCGTCAAAGGGAAAGTCGAAGGGCGTTGCCTTGATCATCCGGGCGCTCCCTGCTTTGGCGGCTACCATAGTGGATCAACGCGATGACACCAGATGCTGGGCGTCGTGCAGGCGTCGATAGATGCCGCCGGCACGGATCAGTTCGCTGTGCGACCCCTGCTCGACGACGCCCGACTCCGAGACGACGACGATGCGGTCGGCGCCGCGGATCGTTGCCAGCCGGTGTGCGATGACCAGCGTGGTTCGGCCTTCGGCAAGTTCGGCCAGCGACTTCTGGATTTCGCGCTCGGTCTCGGTGTCGAGCGCCGACGTCGCCTCGTCGAGGATCAGGATCGGCGGGTTCTTCAAGAACATACGGGCGATCGCCAGCCGCTGCTTCTGGCCGCCGGACAGTTTTACGCCGCGCTCGCCGATGATCGTGTCATAACCGGCCGGCAGGCCTGATATCATGCCGTCGAGCTGCGCCCGCCGCGCGGCATCGGCGATGGCGTCGTCGGAGGCGCCGAGACGGCCATAGGCAATGTTTTCGCGGATCGAGCCGCCGAACAGGAAGACATCCTGCTGGACGATGCCGATCTGGCCGCGCAGCGAAGCGAGCGTCATGTCCCTGATATCGATGCCGTCGATGCTGATCCGCCCGGCGCTGACTTCGTAGAACCGCGGCAGCAGCGAGCATATGGTGGTCTTGCCGGCACCTGACGGCCCGACGAAGGCGATGGTTTCGCCGGCGCGGATGGTGAGATCGATATCCCTGAGCACCGGCTTGCCGTCGCCGTAGCCGAAGCTCACACCGCGATATTCGATGGAGCCCTTGAGGCCGCTGGCGGTAACGGCACCGGGCCGGTCGGCGATGTCGGGTTCGGTGTCGAGCAACTCTGTGTAGCGGCGGAAGCCGGCAATGCCTTTTGGATAGGTCTCGATCACCGAATTGATCTTCTCGATCGGCCGCACGAAGACGCCGACCAAAAGCAGGAAGCCGACGAAGCCGCCATTGCTCAGGCCTCCCGTGATGACGAGGTAGCTGCCGGCAATCATGACCACGAGCTGGATCAGCCTTATGCCCATGTAGTTCAGCGAATTGCTGGCCGACATGATGCGGTAGGCGTCGAGCTTGGTCTGGCGGTAGCGCTGGTTGTCATGTGCGAACAGCGTGCGCTCATGCTCCTCGTTGGCGAAGGCCTGGACGACGCGCATGCCGCCGACATTCTCCTCGATGCGGACGTTGAAATCGCCGACACGCCGGTAGAGCGCCTGCCAGTTGCGCTCCATGCGGTCGCCGTAGCGCATCGTCACCCAGGCGATCAGAGGCACGATCACCGCCGTGATCAGCGCCAGATGCATGTTGACCGTGAACATCAGCACGAAGGCGCCGGCGAACGTCATGATGGCGATGAACAGGTCCTCGGGGCCATGATGCGCGATCTCGCCGATCTCCTCGAGATCCTTGGTGACGCGACCGACGAGATGGCCGGTCTTGTGGTTGTCGTAGAAGCGGAACGACAGTTTCTGCAGATGATCGAAGCTCTTGCGCCGCATCTCGGTCTCGATGTTGATGCCAAGCATGTGGCCCCAATAGGTGACGACCGCCATCAGCACCGTGTTGAGCAGATAGATTACCAGCAGCCCGGCCGAGGCGATGATGATCAGCGTCCAGTCCTGCCGTGGCAGGAGCTGGTCGACGAAGGTGCGGACCGCCATGGGAAAGCCAAGTTCGAGCAGGCCGGCCAGCACCGCGCAGGAGAAGTCGAGCGCGAACAGCCCCTTCCAGGGCGCGTAATAGGACAGGAAACGTCTGATCATCGAGGTGAACCGCAAGCTGTCTTGATGGACGCGGCGAGGGCACCGGCCGCCATCGATGGGCGCTGCTTACAATCGGCAGGGCAGGGCCGGCAATATGCCAGGGCCGACTTCATTGCCTGCCTTTCCACATCAGCGCCATGAAATAGGGGCCGCCGACGAAGGCGGCGATGAGCCCGGCCGGCACCTGCCAGGGAAAGATCAGCGTCCGGCCGGCCCAGTCGGCGGCAACGAGGATCAGCCCGCCTGTCATGGCCGAGGCCAGAAGCTGCGGCACGGCACGGCGGAAGCCGAGCATGCGCGCGAGATGCGGCGCCATCAGGCCGACGAAGCTCAGCGGGCCGATGACCAATGTCGCGGTTGCGGTGGCCAGCGCGGTAAGTGCCAGCAGAATGGCGCGAACCCGTCCAAGCCGCAGGCCAAGGCCACGCGCGGCAGTTTCGCCGAGCGGCACTATATCGAGCCAGCGCGCCGTCAGCGGCGCCAGCGCGAGGACGGCGACCGCGACCGCAGCGGCAGTGAAGGCATCATTGGGCGTTGCGCGATAGGTCGATCCCGATAGCCAGGCGAGCAGGAAGCCCGTGCGCGGATCGCCGCTGGCCAGAAGCAGCGCGGCGAAGGCCGACGCGACCGTCGCCACGGCGACGCCGGCAAGCAGCAGCCGCGCCGGCGACAGTGCATTGCGCCGCCCGACCAGCACGACGATCGTCAGCGCCAGCAAGGCGCCCGCGAGTGCGGCGCCGAGCATTGCCGCGCGGTCGAAGCCGTCGCTGAGCAACAGCAGCGCCAGCACGCCGAAAGAGGCGCCGCCGGAAATGCCGAGCACTTCGGGTGCTGCCATCGGGTTGCCGGTCATGCGCTGCATCAGCGTGCCAGCGACCGCGAGCAGGACGCCCGCCGACAGGGCTACGACGACGCGAGGCGCGCGCAGGGCAAGCAGCTCGGTCAAATCCTCGGATGCGATCCAGTGCCAACCGCCTGCGCCACGGCCAAAGCCGATGGCGAGGACAACCGCGAGGATGAGCGCCAGCAGGCCGGCGATCAACGGCAGGCCGTTTGTCGGCAGGCGTATCGACGACACCATGTCGGCCTGCCTTTCGGGGGTGGTTCGCATTCGCGGCAACAGGAACAGCAGCAGCGGCGCGCCGAGCAAAGCGGTCGCGGTGCCGGCGGGGATTTCGCCGGTGAACGGCAAATGCTGCACCAGACGGTCGGTGAGCCAGAGCAGGGCACCGCCGACCAGCGGCGACCAGACCAGGCGGCGGCCAAGCGTGCGCGCTCCGGCCAGCCGCACCAGCGCCGGGGCGGCGAGCGCCACGAACCCGATGACGCCCACCTCGGCGACGACCAGCGCGCCAAGCGAGACGGCGACTGCCATGCCGGCAAGGCGGATGACGGCCGGGCGGGTGCCGAGCGATGCCGCGCCGTCGTCGCTGAGATCGAGCAGGCGTAGCGGTCGCCAGAGCAGGAACGCGGCGCAGATGCCGGCCAGCAGCCACGGCGCCAGAGCAACGACGGCCGCATCGCCATTCTGCACCAGCGAGCCGCTCTGCCAGATGAACAGCTCCTCGGTGTATTCGCGGTTGAGCGCCATCAGCAGCGCGCCGGCCGAACCGAAAGTGAGGCTGACGACGAGGCCGGCGATGATGATCGACACTGGCGAAAAGCTGCGCCCGCGCGCCAGTGCGAAAACGGCTGATGTGGCGAGAGCGCCGCCAGCCAGCGCCACCCCTTCACGGCCGCCTTCCAGCAGCCATGGTGCGTAGAGGGTGGCGGCCGCCAAAGCGAGGCTTGCTCCGGCATTGGTGCCGATCGTGGTCGGCTCGGCCAGCGGGTTGCGCAGCACATGCTGCATGACGACACCGGCGAGACCGAGCGCCGCGCCGGCCAGCACGCTGGCGGCGACACGTGGCAGGAAAGCATAGCGATACAGCAACTGCACTGGATCGGATGTGTCGGGGGCGGTGAGCGCCTGCCACCACAGGTGCGCCGGCAGAAGGTGGATGAGATCGATGACGCTCAGCACCAGCGCCAGACCCGCGGGCACGGCAACTAGCAGGATGAGCGCGCCGATGCCGTCGCGCTGTCGCGGCAGGGACATTGCCTGAGCGATCATGCCGCTGCCACGAATTCGGCGAAGCGCGCGGCGGCAGTGAGACCGCCGAACGGCCAGACCGGCGGAATGGTCCGCACTTGGCCGTTCCGGACGCAGGGCAGGTTGGCCCAGAGCGAGTTGCGGGCGATCCTGATCCTGACGTGCGGCGGGATCGGATCGAGCGAGATCAGTTGCGCCTCGCCGACGGCGACCAGTTCCTCGATGCCGACCGTCGAAAAACCCCATTCATTGGTGGCGCCGGTCCAGGCATTGACGAGGCCGAGCCGGTCGAGGACGTCCTGCAGCAGGCTGCCGGCGCCGTAGACGCGGACATGGCGATCGTCGAACATGCTGACGACGCAGACCGGTTTTTGCACCGCCCGCTCCAGCCTGGCACGCGCTTGGGCGATCGAGGCTTCGGTGCGCCCGACAAGGTTTTCTGCTTCCGTCCCACGGCCAAGCATGTTGCCAAGCTGCAGCGTCACCTGCTGCGCCTGCGCGTAAGGTGGAGCCTTGCCGCTGTAGAACGGCACATTGAAGGTCGGCGCCAATCTGGTGAAGCTGTTCTCGTCCAAGCCATAGCCATAGGCGCCGACGATCAGGTCGGGCCGCAATTCCCGAAGCAGTTCGAGATTGGGCTCGCTGCGCGACCCCAGGTCGATGGTGGCCTGCGGCAGCGCCGGGCCCTCGACCCAGTCGCCATAACCCCTGGTGTCGCCGACGGCGAGCGGCGACACGCCGAGCGAGACCACCATTTCGGCCGATGTCCATTCCAGGCAGACGACGCGGGCAGGTGCCGCGCGTGCCGTGCCGCCCGGCAAAGCGAGACCGGTCGCGGCGAGGCCGGCAAGATACTGGCGCCGTGTCAGCGCCGCCATTTTGGGCCGGCCCGCCACATTGCTTCTACCATGTGTATTTCACCGAACCGTTGATCCTGCGGCCCTCGCCGTAGAAGCAGCCGAAGCCCGAGGAGAAGCAGGAGGCGACGTAGCGTTTGTCGAACAGATTGCTGGCATTGAGGCTGAGCGTGGCGTTCTGCCAGGCGTAATACACCGCCGCGTCGGCGAGCACGACCGACGGAACCTTGAAGCTGTTGGCGTCGTCGCCATAGGTCGAGCCGACATAGCGGACACCGGCGCCCAGGCCGAGACCTTCGAGCTTGCCGCTCATGAAGGTGTAATTGGCCCAAAGCGATGCGGAATGGGCCGGCACGCCGAAGGGCGTGTTGCCCTCGTTGCTGACCCAGACGCCGTTGACGTCTTCGACAGCGGTCGCCCTGGTGATCTTCGTGTCGAGGTAGGTGTAGGCCGCTCTCAGATCGAGGCCCGCATCCAGGCTCGCCACAGCTTCCAGTTCCACGCCGCGCGAACGGATCTCACCGGTCTGGAACAGATCGTTGGGTGAGCCCTCATTGCCGGAACGCACGACATTCTGTCGGGTCAGGTCGAAAACCGATGCCGTAATGAAGGAGTTCCAGCCGGTCGGCTGGTATTTCAGCCCGATCTCGTACTGCCTGCCGGTCTCGGGCACGAACAGATTGCCGTCGCTGTCGGCGCCGGCCACCGGCTGGAACGATTCGGAGTAGCTGACATAGGGCGCAAGCCCGTTGTCGGCGAGATAGACGAGCCCCGCCCGGCTGGTGAAGGCGTTGTCCTTCTGCTCGGGAATGTAGCCGCCGGCCAGATTGTCGTAGACCTTGGCGTCCGACCAATCCTGGCGGCCGCCAAGGGTCAGCCGCCAGTTGCCGAACTTGACCTGGTCCTGGGCATAGAGACCGACCTGCTGCTGGGTGGTGTCGGTATCGGTGTAGGGCGTCAGATCGGTGATCGGGTACCCGTAAACCGGATCGAAGATGTTGAAACCGTCCTCGACGGTCCCTTCCGAGGCATAGTCGCGGTAAGTGTAGCGTTTGTAGTCGAGGCCGACGAGCAGCGTGTGGGCAAGCGGCCCGGTGTCGAAATCGGCTTGTGCCTGGTTGTCGATGGTGACGCCGCTGAGTTTGGTGCCGCCGGCATCTGCATAACGGTAGTAGTCGCCGCTTGAAGGTTCCAGGCCGTTCGAGTCCGTCAGTCCGCCACCAAAGACGCCCTCCTCGGTGTGGGTGAGGTGGACGTAGCGGGCATGCTGTCGCACCTGCCAGGTTTCGTTGAAACGGTGATCGAATTCGTAGCCGATCGAGGCCTGGTCGTTGTTGTAGGAGTCGAAGCCGGGTTCGCCGACGAACATGCTGTTCGGCAGGTACTTGCCGTCCTTGCCCGGTACGACCGTGCCGTAGGCAGGCAGGTACTGCATCGCCCATCCCGAGCGATCGCGCTGATAGTTGGCGAGGATGGTCAGGCTGGTGTCGGCATCGGGCTGCCAGGTGATCGCCGGCGCGATGAAGATGCGATCGTCCTTGACGAAATCGGTCTGCGTGTCGCCCATATGAGCGGCACCGGTGAGGCGAAACAGCAGCGACTTGTCGGCGTTCACGGCACCGCTGAAATCGAACTTGCCTTCATAGCGATTGAAGCTGCCGCCACCGAGTTCGATCTCGCGCAGGTTTTCCTCGGTCGGCCGCTTGCTGACATAGTTGATGATGCCGCCGGGGCTAGCCTGGCCGTAGAGCACCGACGCTGGTCCGCGCAGCACCTCGTAGCGTTCCGCGCCATAGGAATCGAGTGCGGTGAACAGGGTGAAATTGCTCTCCTTGAGCTGCAGCCCGTCCCTGTAGAAGACGCCGCTGGCGTTCGAAATGCCGCGCAATTGCAGACCGAGGCCGCGATTGTCGGTGCCGTAGAGATCGCCGGTGGCGCCGGGCGTGTAGCGCAGAACGCCGCCGAGGTTGTCGATCGCCTGTGCTTCCATCTGGTCCTTGGTGATCACCGATATCGACTGTGGCGTCTCGATCAGCGGCGTGTCGGTCTTGGTGCCGGTGGAGCCCTTGGTGGCCACGTAGCCCTTGACCGGCCCGAAGGCGCTTTCGACACGTTCCTGGACGTTGATCGGGTCCAGGGTGGTGGTGACCGTCTCCTGGGCCAGGGCATGGCCGCAGCCAAGCAGGGCCGGCACCGACACCGCTGCGATCAGCAGGCGCTTTCGCGCCATCCGGTCCTGCCAAATCAGTCCACGTCCCGAGATCATCCTGCGCCCCCTTTTCCAAATTTCATGTCGATATTGCCGGTCGCGACGATTTGTTGATCGTTGCAGTCATCTTCAATGTTGACTAGTAAGGTCATGTTTCATAGTCAACCGGGCATGAGCCGTCGAAAGCCGGAATCTGGAAATGCGGGCGGCCGCACTGGAGAAAAGCCATGAGCATGGCTGGAATTGATGCCCAGACTGCCTTCCATATCGACGCGGTGCGCTTTGCCGTCGGCGAGCGGACGCTGCTCGGTCCGGTCTCGCTCGAACTGGAGCGCTCGCGCGTCTATGGGCTGATCGGCCACAATGGTTCGGGCAAGTCGACGCTGATCAAGCTCATGGCGCGCCAGCAGCCGGCGAGTTCAGGCGCCATCACTTTCGCCAAGCGTCCGCTGCCGCAATGGGGCGCCCGCGAATTTGCCCGCGCGCTTGCCTATCTGCCGCAGACGACACCGGCGGCGACCGGCCTGACCGTGCGCGAACTGGCGACGTTGGGACGCTATCCCTGGCACGGCGCGCTTGGCCGTTTCCGCGCGCAGGACAGGCAGCATGTCGAAGAGGCGCTGGCCCTGACCGACATGGAAGGTTTTGCCGACCGGCTGGTGGACGAATTGTCGGGCGGCGAGCGCCAGCGCGCCTGGCTCGCCATGCTGGTGGCGCAGAACGCCGGCGTCATGCTGCTCGACGAGCCGATCTCGGCACTCGACATCGCCCATCAGGTCGAGGTGCTCGGGCTGGTCAAGGAGCTCAGCCGCAAACGCGACCTGTGCGTCGTCGTCGTGCTGCACGATCCCAACATGGCGGCGCGCTACTGCGACGAGCTGATCGCGCTCAAGGACGGCAAGCTGCTGACGCGCGGCACACCAGGCGAGATCATGCGCAGCGATGTGCTGAAAGGCATTTTCGGCGTGGAGATGGGCGTGTTCGCGCACCCCGTCACCGGCCAGCCTGTCGGCTATGTGCAGTGACGAGATCTGGTGCGGCGGCGGGAAATAGAAGGCGGCTGGCCGCTGTGAGAACAAGGAAGAAGCTGTTGTCGAGAACTGGTTTGTTGGCGGCGTTGGTCGCATCCGTCATCCTGTCGGCCGGCAGCGCGATGGCCCAGGAGCAACCGGCCGGTGCCGCGCCGGCGATTGATGCCCCCACCCCGGCTGCTCCCACGGCCCCAGCGCCGATTGCGCCGGCGCCCGCCGCACCGGCAGTCGCTCCGCCGGCCACGATGGCGCCTTCGCAGCCGGGCACCCAGCCGAACACGGCCGCGCCAGCCGAGGCCGGACCTTCGACGGCGATGGAATTGACCTTGCCGCATGACCTGTCGCCATGGGGCATGTTCATGGCGGCCGATATCGTCGTCAAGGCGGTGATGATCGGGCTGGCCTTTGCCTCCCTCGTCACCTGGACGATATGGCTGGCCAAGTCGCTGGAGCTTTTCGGCGGCAAGCTGCGCATCCGTCGCGCCGTGCGGGCGATCGGCAAGGCCGCCACGCTGAAGCAGGCCAGCAGTACCCTCGACCGCAGCGGCGGCCCGGGCGCGCTGCTGGTGCGGGCGGCCGAGGAGGAGACCGCACTCTCAGCCGGCGCCCTCGATCATGTCTCAGGCGATGGCCTCAAGGAACGGGTTACGTCGCGCCTGTCGCGCATCGAGGCGGCGGCGGCGCGGCGCATGTCACGCGGCACCGGCGTGCTGGCGACGATCGGCTCGACCGCGCCCTTCGTCGGCCTGTTCGGCACGGTCTGGGGCATCATGAACGCCTTCATCGGCATCTCGCAGGCGCAGACCACCAATCTCGCCGTGGTCGCGCCGGGCATCGCCGAAGCGCTGCTGGCCACCGCGATGGGCCTGGTCGCGGCCATACCGGCCGTCGTCATCTACAACGTCTTCGCCCGCTCGATAGCCGGCTATCGGCAGATCCTCGCCGATGCCTCGGCAGGGGTCGAACGACTGGTCAGCCGCGACCTCGACTTCCGCACCGTCGCGCCGGCCGCGCCACTGGCGGCGGAGTAGCGCCATGGGAAGCAGAATCCGACAGACCATGGATGACGATCTCGAGGAAAGCCACGAGATCAACGTCACCCCGTTCATCGATGTCATCCTGGTGTTGTTGATTATCTTCATGGTCGCGGCACCGCTGGCCACGGTGGATGTCAATGTCGACCTGCCGGGTTCGACCGCAACGCCCGCGCCGAGGCCCGAGACACCGCTGTTCCTGACGCTGAAGGACGATCTGACGCTGGCGATCGGCAATGACGGCGTGCCACGCCCGGCTTTCGCCGCGACGCTGGACGCCAAGACCAAGGGTGACAAGCAGACGCGCATCTTCCTGCGCGCCGACAAGGCGGTCGCCTATGGCGACCTGATGGAAGCGATGAACCTGTTGCGCGGCGCCGGCTATCTGAAGATCGCGCTGGTCGGCCTGGAGACGGCTCCCGCGTCCAATGCCCCCGCGCCCACAGCCACCGGTGCGGCGGCGCCATGACGCAAGCGGTCGCCGTGCCCTCGGTCCAGATGTCGCGCTTCGGCTGGCGCGACCTTGGCTTGTGGGCCGGTGCTGCCGCGCTGGTCCTCGGAGCCCATGTCGCGGTCGCCTATGCAGTTCAGAATCTCACCATGGTCACCGAAGCGGACGGCGGCCCGCCGCCGGCCCAGGTGATCGAGATGGCGCCGATGGTGGTGATGCCGGCCGTACAAGAACAGGTCGCCGCGCTGGACGCGGTGACGCCAGATCAGACCGAACCGACACCGACGACCGAGCCGACACCTGAAGAACCGGTCGAAAAGGCGGAGCCGGTTGTCGAGCCGCCGGAAGCGGTCGCGCCCGACGAGGCCGAACCCAACCGGACCGAAACGGCTGAAGAGGCCGATCAGCCGCCGCCGGATGAGGCCATCCCGGATGTTGTCGAGGCTGTCACGCCAGACGTCGTCATTCCCTTGCCGCAGCCGAAACCGGTCGAAATTGTCAAAGACAAGAAACCGGTCGAGGCCAAGGCGAAAAAACCTGTCGAGAAGCCCAAGCCGCGGCTTAAGAAGGAGAAGGCGGCTCCGCCGAAGACGGCAACCGTCGCCAGCGCCGACGCACGGCCCGCGGCCAGGACCGCCGCGCCGAAGGCAGCGGAATCGACGTCGCGCTCCGGCGACTCCAGCAAATGGGACTCCCGTCTGGGTGCCTGGATCAAGCGGCACACGCGCTATCCCAGTTCTGCCAAGGCCCGAGGCGTGGAAGGCAGGCCGTATGTCGCCTTCACGGTCGACTCGTCCGGCCGGGTCCTGTCTGCCAGGCTCTCTCGTTCCTCCGGGGATGCGGATCTGGACCGTGCGGCGCTCGCCGTGCTGCAAGGCGCCACGGTGCCGGCACCCCCGCCGGAACTCGGTTCGCGTCTGAGCCGTACAGCGCCGTTCGTGTTCAGCCTGCGCAACTAGGACCGAATTTGGTCGAAGCGGCCTGTCAGTAGGCCAGCGACAGGCTCAGGGCCTCGACCTGTTCGAGATAGAAACGGCATTTCGTGCGCAACAGCCCGAGGCTCGGGTCATCGGCGCCGTTGATTTCGATGGTCTGCATCATGAAGTCGAAATGGGCGTGGAAGGCGTCCACTGTACCCCAGAGACTGTCGGCCTGGCAGCTGTCGGCAATCGCCATCGAGACGAGTTGGCGGGCCTCGATCCGCGCGGCGTCAGGCGATGGCGGCCGCCTGACGATCAAGACGTCGAGCCGGCTGAAAATGCTTTCCCTGGCATCGACGCTTCTGATGTTGGCTATCATGTTCATGTGCAGGTCCCCCTTGGCATTCCAGACGCGCAATAGGTTCCGGTCTGAAATTGAAAAACTGGTGAGCAGAGCATTTTCAGCGGCGCCAATAAGCGCGTGGCGTTTTGGCGGGCGACATGCATCAAGCTAGCGCGACCGGATGCCGGTCCTGCGGGCAGGATGCAATCAGGGCCGGGATTGCGGTTGCATCGGAGGGGTGGCCCCTGATGATGTTGGCGACCTCGGCATCTGCCTGCTCGAACCAGTAGACCATGTCGGCGCGGCGCAGGTCCGTCGCGGCTTTCTTCAGCAGCGGCAGCAGGCTTTGCAATGCGCACAGCGTCTCCCAGCGGTTTGGCCGCGAGGTCGAGCCGGCCACCGCGCATGCTGACGATTGCATCTCGTTAGGCTCTCCGTGGCTGGGCGGCGCGATTGTCTTTTGCCTGCGCCTTGGGGTGCAGCGGGTTGCCGCTGAGCTGCGCGTGCCTGGCTGGCCGTGCGCCGCGAAGAACGTCGAAGGCCTCTGCATAGGCCATGCCCAGCAGATAGGAGATCATCGGAAAACGGCTTGCTTCGGCCATTTGCACGAGCTCATTGGTCATCGACGAAATATATTGAAGACTATCGATTTCAGACTGGCGTAAGGATTGATTTGGCACGTGCTGCTCCTGTCTCCGGTTATACCCTGGGAACGCGTTACTGGCCGAATACACATTGTTGGTCGACTAATTGATGGATTGGCCCGCGGTGGAGGGATCTCTTTCCGGGGTCGAGAGGGTCAAGGCATAGATCGGTGCGTCGGTGAGGCTGTCGAGACCAAGCAGCCGCTTGATCGCGGAATGACTGAGCGCGGCTGTCGGGCATGCCGACAGGCCATGATTGGTCGCTGCCAGCATGATGTTCTGGCCGATATGGCCGGCCTCGATCAGCACGACACGATAGGCGTTGGCGTCCTCATATTTCCACATCGTGCGGTCGAGCCTGGCGCAAAGCAGGATCAGGCACGGCATGGCGTCAGCCCACTCCTGTCCGCCGACCAGTTCGGAGATCTTCGGCAGATGGTTCGCGGAAATCCTGCCAAGGTCGTGATCGGCGGCGGAATAGTGATAGACACCGGGTTCGAGGCCATCGACGCCGAGCGCGACCACATAGGCCTCATAGGGATTTCGCGCGCCGCCGGAAGGGGTCATGCCAAGCGGCAGGGTGCCGACGCAATTGGCGGTCTCACCGATGATGCCGAGCCCTGCGAACAGGCAATCGGAAAGCTGTTTGGCCGTGATGGTGGGCTGAGCCGCCGTGCGGTTGGTGCGGCGCCGCGCCATCAAGCCAAGAAGTTCGTTGTCTTCCAGTGCATTCGGCAGCTGGATGGCGCCGGCGGAATTCTTGAGCAGGAGGTCCGGCTGCGGCGTATGGCCGGCGCGTTCCATCTGCCGCTCTTCCGCTTGCTCGATGGTCATGTATTCGCTGTCCTGGACGCAGAAATGCATCAGCGCCGTCGGAAGCCCCCAACTCCATTGTCCTGAAAACTGTTCCTCCTGCTCGGCGAGAGGCGATCCGGCGGTGACCAGGGCGGAAAAATCGAGCAACCGGGGAACGACAGCTTTCAGCTCGGACTTCGACCAGCCATGGGCGCGGGCAATGTCCGCCGTCGATGCCCATTTGTCCCACGATGCGAGAAGGCCGACCATATCAGGGCTGCATTCAAATACGCTTCTGGTCAGGAAGTTGCATGCCGTGACCTTGTTCGGGCCAGGGTAGAAAACAAGCGTTTTCGAAGAGCGCATTTTCATGAAGCTGGATGCCATCTGCGGAGCCGAAGCGCCGACAAGCGAACCGCTCGTCGGCGCAGAACGGCTTCAGCGCTTGTTGTAGTGCATGCCCTGCGAAAAGAAGACGGTCTGCGTGCCGGCGGCAATCGTCAGCTTCGGAGTATTGGTCACTTTCTTGGCCATTTTTATCCCTTTCCTGACCCCAATCTGGGATCCGTTGAAGGACCCCCGGAACGGGATCCGCGCGAAGAAAGGTAAGGTCGGAAGAGTTAATGGTTTGTTAAAATTATAGTAAAACCACGAGTCGAAGGCGGATGCGTGGATTATCTTTCTTGGTACCAAAGTGTAAAATATCGATTTTATTCAGATACAGAGTAGACAATCGTTGGCGTACGCTTTATCGGCGTACGCTTATTCTTAATTGGCGTAAGACACGGCGATCCGAGGGATTAGCCCAACCCGTCCCGGGTGAGGCTGACAACCAGTTGGTCGACGCCCGGATCGTCGAGACTGATGACATGCGCCATGCTGATGGCATCCCTTGCGTGGATGTTGGCAATGTCGCGCCGCATGATGACGGACACGAATGCCGGGCCGGCCTCCGTCAGAAGCATGGCCTTGCCCATCAGCACCGGTTCGGAGATGGGAGCCCATTGCACGGAGATCAGCGACGGCTCTCCGGTCTGGCGGCGATTGATGCCGCTGAAATAAATCCAGTTCAGCCGCGAGATCGCCACGCCATAGTGATTGCCGCGCGCTCGTGCCCAGGTCGATCCCCGGCGCTCCGACCACCCGGTGACCCGTCGAAAGGTGACCAATTCGGCTTCGCGCCGCACGAAGGTCACCGAGCGCACCAGGAGGTCGAGGCGGCCCGGGATCGAGAAATAGGTGAAATAGGTGCCGCCCGCGATCGAAGGGCTGGGAGGGCGGATCATCTGGTTGAACAGGCTCTCGGACACCGGCGGCAGGCCGCGCATCACTGGCTCGGGTGTGCCGGGATCCTGGTACAGTTCCGCCTCGTCGATGCGAAAGTAGTCGCATATCAGCTTGGCTGTGGCCTTGTTGGGAACGGTCTGCCCTTGCAGGTAGCGTTCGAACTGGGTGCGATTGATGTGCAGCTCACGGCATACCGCGCTTACGGAGGCATGGTCCTTGCACAGCCGTCTAAGGTTTGCAGCGAGATTCTCGCGAATTGACACGTCTTTGCTTCCGCAGGCGGATTTTTCATTTCGACTCGAAATCCATATAGCGTCTCCGGTCGCCCCCGCCGAAACGCCTTGGCCACAACGCACAGAAAAAACTGATTTGGTAACGTCAATTTAGTGGGGCGGTTTGCAAAAAAAACGGAAACAATCGACGAGCGCTTCCGCCATAAGTCCAATTGACAAAAGTCTTGCCGGAGATTGCGAAAACAGACGGCGCGGCGCGCGGCCTTTTAGGCGCGCCGGCACGGCAAATGCCAGCCGTGGAGGCAAGCCCGGACGAGCGTCGCGGAGTGCATATGGCGCGGAGAGCGAGGAATTAATCCGCTGGTGGAGCTGAGGAGGGCGTCCACCACGATCTGCAAAGCCTTGCGTACAAAGGGTCTGTAGCGGGAAGCGGAACGAAATGTCCCACCTATGTGTCTCACCTAATAGCAGCAGGATGTTTTTGCAAGTTGGTGGGAATGACAGGGCTACCCACCATCGTCTCAAAGCAATATGCCGCTTGGCTCTTGGCGAGGTAGGGAGACACAATGCCTCCCTTCGATGCATCACTACATACTAGGAGAGGTATTTGGGCAAATAGCGCTAGGGTCGCTATCAGCCATCCCCATTCCCAGTGTCTGTCGCCGCCAGCAGTGTGCGATCTTGGTTGAGCGCAAAGAGCCGGCTGAGCACTTCGTCGTCTGACAAATCTGCGGGCCAGCCATAGGCAGCCGCCACGGCTTTATCTAGCTCGTCGTGGGCGTATTGAAGCCACGCAGGACGCAGGTTGTAGAGATTGGTCAGGGTCCGCTCTCTGAGCTTGCAAGCGGCTTCTTCGCTGACAGGGGTAAGACGTTCAGGGTAGCCGGTCGCTACCTCCGGTTCACGTTTCAAGAGGTCGGCAGGATTAAGCCAGTTTTCACGAAGCTTGTGCAGGCGCTCTGCAGCCCTTGCTATTGCTACCGCTCGAAGTTCAGACTCGTATAGATGTCTGTCGCTTGGTGTCAGTCCATCAGGAAATGGAAATGTCTCAAAGCACGTAATGTTGTTGTACCGACGTTGGTTACCCGCACCGATTCGGTTGCCGATAGCCGTAACCCACAACTCATGTATTCTTGATTGCAATATGCCAAACATCGTCTCGTCGTCATGCGGAAATACGATGAGATTTTTGTCCGGTAGAACCGGATATGATAGCCAGATGAAGATACGATGCTCAGCGGTCTCTGCTGTGACGATGTATCTCGAAAGCCTTTCGATACGCTTCCGCATCTCAGGTCTCGGCCAGTAGGGCTTCCACCATCCTATGCGTGCATGTTCATCTCGGGCCAGCTGTCTAACCTGCCTGAGTGTTCCTGCTTTGGGTTCATTTTCGTCGTACAATGCGGTGCTGAGGTAATGGTAGGGCAACTCCCAAAGCGACGCCTCGTGTTCTGTTTCGTCCTTAGGGATATCGATAAGCCAGATATCGCGAGGACGGCCCGTTAGGTCATCGCCATTCCAATATGGCTTCAACACCTCATTGTTTTTACGCCCGTTTGGGTTAGCCGGCGCAAGCAACCACTCTCGTGCCAGCACGCCGGTAATATCTAGCGGACCGCTCTTTTGAATACCGAGCATGCTTTGACCTCGATTGTCGACAAGACGACTAGCCGTGCTGTAGTCCAGACTTGATGTGAGGCTAGCGTTGATCTCGGTAACATCATGGCCGTTCAATTTCGGATGGCGCCACACGTTTGCGCTCCTGGCAAAGCATATCAGTGCAACCCTAACAGCGGCCCCCTCTACGACCCAGGGTTCATCCGGATATGCGTCAACTATCGTCAGGTCCCCTGTAATTCGGCGCATGACCGGGAGATTGGTGTTCTTGGCAATTGAGTTCGTAGCTACAAGACCGGCTAGCTCTGTACGCCCCTCAATGATTGCTGCGCGCGCCTTTTCGAACCAGTAACAGACAAGGTCAGTAAACCCGGGTAGGCGGTCTGCGAAGATAGCTCGAATGCGCTCCGTCTCTTCTACGCCGAGGGACCTCTTCATCGACTTTGCACCAAGAAACGGCGGGTTCCCGATGATCGCGTTTGCTCGAGGCCACTCGGCCTCGGTCCACGAGCCGTCTGCGCCGTGTGTCAGTAGCGCATCTCGGCATTCGATCGTTTCCAACGGCTTCAGGACAGGGTTCTGACCAGCCGCGAAGCCGTTCTTCAGCATCCACTGTATCTCGCCGATCCACACCGAGACCCTAGCAAGCTCCGCTGCATAGGGGTTGAGTTCGATGCCTCGGACGACTTCTGGGCCGATCTGCGGAAAGCCGCGAGGCAACCCCAATGCCTCGGCCTCGACCTGGGCCTTGTGCTCGAGGTCCTTCAATGACCGTAGCGCGAGGTACAGGAAGTTCCCTGAGCCGCATGCAGGGTCGAGTACCCGGAAGTCCTTCAACCGCTTCAGATGGACTTCCAAGAGGCTTTGCGCTTGATTGCGAGCGCGCGTGTATGCTGATCCCTTCGAGCTGGCGGCCTTTGCCATTAGACCCTCTATCTGGGCCTTGGCGCGCTCCCATTCAGCGGTCAGAGGCTCCACAATAACCGGATTGATGATCATCATGATCTTGTCCCGGTCGGTGTAGTGCGCTCCGAGTTGACCGCGCTTGTCAGGGTCTAGTCCACGCTCAAACAGTGTTCCAAGAATGGAAGGGTCAACGTCGCCCCAGTACTGAGACGCGGCGCGATGGACGAGCTTGATTTCATCCTTGGTAAGCGCGAACACAAGGTCATCGTCGAACAGTCCGCCATTGAACCACGCGACCTTCTCAAACCCGATGCGCCCGCCCGACTTCATTGCAACGAACAGATCGCGGGCGAAGCTCTCAAACTCGTTAGAGTCCTCTATTGCCCGGTCCAGCATACGAGTGAACATCATGTCAGGCAGGAGTTTAACGTCCTCCGCAAACATGCAGAACACCAGCCGGTTGATAAAGTGTGCTACTTGCTCAGGGACATGACCGCGATCACGTAAAGAGCGGGCAAGGTTAGCGAACTCGCCGGCAACCTCTTCTGTGAGCTCCTGCCGGGTCTTCTGTGGGCGCAATGCCTCTGGGTCGGATAGTGCCGACTTTAGCCAACCCCGTTTTTCTGGGTCACTAAGGTCGGCAATGTAGATTTCGTAGGTTTTGGAGACGGAGTTTGTCCAGTTCGTATGGATACGGATGGTCGTACCGATGTCTGAGACAATCAACAGTGGCGGGTTGTCGAGCGCAACGGCGTAACGCTGAAGCTGGGCGTAGGCAGTATCTAGGTTCCCTTGTGTCCCCTTATATTCCCACCCAAAGTGGCCGCGCTTGAAGACATCCGCGAATCCGTTTCCGCCTGTCGACTTGGAAGCGCCAACTTCGAAACCGTAGTCCTTGCCTGTGGGATCAACCTCGGCTGGCGTTGGCTCGCCGAGCATGTGGCAAAGGTCGAGGAAGTGCTCCTGTGCAGCCGCACGTTCTTTAAGCTGTGAGTTCTGCCACTTGGATATGAATGTCTGCGGCGTCATCTGTGCTACTCAGTCCCCATTGGCCGCTTGCGTGACATCTGCAGTGATTGGTCATCACAGCAGACGCAGTGTCTCCTCCTCGTTTGGCAACGCTGCTTCGGGAAATGCATAGTTGCGTAGCGCCTTGGTCCGAGCCACGCGACTTCCCCTATCTGATGCCGCTCGTGACACGTTTCTGGCATAGTTGACAGTGTCGTCGTTTACGTCTTTCCACGTATCTTCGTCGAGTGTCAGCAGCTCTGTAACGCGATCACCAAAATCAGTGATCCGCATCGCGAGATTATCGCGCATGTCTCGAGCCCAAGGAAGCTGGTCTGCTCTGGCAGCTACCTCTAGAAACAGCGTGTAAAAGTCAGACTTCTTTCTCCACCGTGTGCTCTTCAGTCTCGGAAGCATCTGAGCGATCTCGTCGGTAGCTTTCCTAAAGGCGCTCTCAACTCGTTCGCGATCTTCATAGGACTCCTCGTAAATCCTATAGTAATCGTCTAGCTTGTCCTTCTTGTTCTGAGGTCCGTGCAAGAATGCTATGGCAAGCTCGCTTATGAATTCATGGTCTATCATCCGTCGATGGTCGTTAGCAGAAAAGATCCCTGCGTCTGCCCAAAATTCGTTCTGATCCGCCATCAATTGGATGGACTTGATAAACGGTCCCCAGTATGTCGCGTTTCGTAGCTCTTGATCATTGAGAGCCACAACATTGCGATTAAGTCTGGCGAATATCTTTCGTACTTCTTCTTCACTCATGTTTGGTAAAATTCTTACGACAAACTTGTAGTTAAATATAGTCTTCTTCTCTATCGCGCCTAACTGGTCGAATTTTAGGCCGCGCCATGATCGAGAGACTTCCTCTCCGTCCAAAGGTACGGTGCCACCCAAGAAGTCTAGGACGGCGCGTATGCGTTGCTGCCCATCCACCACTATGTGCTTCTCTTCTCCGTGCTCGTTTCCGACGTCCTGCATGTACAGTTCGGGTATTGGAAGACCGAGAAGGATCGTATCGATCAAGTAAGCTTGTTGGATCGGTGTCCACACCGGATTTCTTTGATAGGGCGCGGATAGCTCCAGCTCCCCGTTCGTATAAGTCTTATTGAACCATGACACGGTACGATGCGTTGTATGCAGGAAATGATCAGCGTCGTTCATCTCAACCCTCAGTCGCAATAGCCGTTTGTTCTTCGGTGTCGGACAATATCTTTGCTCTTAGATTACCAATGTTAAAAGCTTGGTACTGGCGCAGCGCATCATAGTCCTTGTAGATTCTTAGCTTCACATCGCGACCTTCCGTTGGAATTTGTCCTGCCATAGTCTCCAAGGCGCCCTGCCAAATCGCGCCGAATGGCAGGATCGGTAGGATGCTATCGGTCGCGATTGTGCCGGTGAACACATAGTTTGTTCGATGCCTTTCGATGGCTCTCCTGCTGGCGCTTGGCAACGACAACCACGAGGGTCTGAGTTGCCGTAAGTGACGCCATGCAAGGTCAAAGTGGTATGGACTTATAACACCGCAGTCGATGTCGGATTCGTTGCTGAAGGCCGAGAAATGCTTGTAGGGATTCAAGCTGAATCCTATTGCTGCACTACCGGTCAAGACGATGTCGTGGGGGTCCACATCCAAACCCCTAGCGAGCAGTGTTTTCCAACTCACCCACACTTCCATGTCCGACGCGAAGGCAAACGGAATAGGCTCGAATATGTAGTGAGATACGAACTCAGTTGGATTGCGGCTTAGGATCGCAGACTGAAGCGCAGCAACATCTGGGAACAAGTCGCTAACCTCTCTCGCGGCTTCTGAGCCCTGGAGGGCTACCTCTAACTATTCCATAGCGGCGCGTTTGTCAGCCGATCATCAAGGTGTCCGTAGTCAATCGACTTTTCCACTCTTTGGCGAGCTATTTGGTAAACAATTCTTCGCAGGGGTATCAAACCAGGCTCAGGCGTTCGGGTCCCCCATAGGCGGCACCTCAGTGTCCCAAAGGCCATCCCACGCGACCCGAGACCTGTACCTATTGGTGTGCCTTTGTAGGACTTCGCTATCGGCGTACCTTTGCGTCCATCTATCCCCGTGTCCGTAATAGCCTAAGGCAAGGGCTAGCTGGCATGGGCAGCATAGTGGTACGCAAACGCACTCGAAAGGACAGCAAGACGGCAGTTGCAGGTTGACCCACTGACGGTGGCAGGTGCCAAATGGTCTGTTTCGAGAAGCGTTTCGGCCTTGATGGCGGAAGGGTCAGAGCCGACGCCGGTTGGCGTGGATGTTGTCTCTAAAAGCCACAAACGACGAAATTTTTCACGGGCCTATCAATACAACCAAGGAAGCGTATTTCCCCCATGGGGTGCCTAGTCGCTCTCTTAGACGCGGTGCCTCACTTGGAAATCTTAGATCGTCAGCCACAGGCTGATTGGACGCGTATGGGGGGCCGATACCCTTGAACAATTGCCTTGTATATGAGCCACTGGCTTGTACTCCCTATATGGACCTAAAGCGAAGCCGGCATGATCTGGCTCAGATATCTGGTGTAAGAGCCGGATACTAAGTCGGCCTGGTATCAGTTGACAGTAGTAAGATAGCTGAACCATCTAGATATGATACAGGATAGTATGATCATATATAATCCAATGATACACTAATAGTTATCATACCAAGAGGTCATGATAATATATGGAAACCTATGATACCAATACATATGATAGGTAGTATAATCATAAATATAACAGTAAATACTAACATAATATAGTACTAGAAGTCCGCATAACATATTAATATAATACCAATAGATATTATAAGCTATCATAGCATCCATGCTAGCAGTCCGCTTCGGCTTGGGCCTACGCTGCCAGCTAGAACATGGTGGTAACTAGATAGATATATCATAGGCGAGCTAACAGGGTATGGCTCGTGAGCTGCAGGCCCCGCTTGAGCCGCTAGGCTATGCTAACGAGACGCCTACTCAAGGTTCTGCTTTCTGAGTTCGGCCTTCACTGCAACCGATCGGCTTATCTCGGCCACTATGCCCAGAGCGACGCCAATCAAGAGATACAGCAGGCCCTGATCGATAACCTCACCTGTGGTTTTTGATCCGAAGTATCTGGGAGCTGTAGCTTGACCTGTCGTGTAGGCGATGGAGAAGGCGGCAACCACTCTAAGGCCGCTAACGACCACTAACAGCCATGCAATGGCCAGCCCTAACTTTGTGAAGATCATGACCCCTCCCTTTCAACTTACCCGTTGTAGCTACCCTGCGCCCAGGACAATCGCAACTAGGTCAGCTCGTTAGGGTATAGTCTAGCGTACAGACATTGGCTTCACGGATTCTATGTACGTAAGGGTTGACAATGATCAACGGACAGGCGTATCAACGGACAGTACCCTTACGGACAATGGAGCTTAACCGTGACGACGTTCCTCTATGCTCGCGTATCCACAGCTGATCAAGCTCTTGCGCATCAGGAGGAGCATGCTCGCAAGCAGGGCTTCCAGATCGATGAGGTGATAGCAGATCATGGGGTGTCTGGTGTGACGTCACGACTGCGAGACAGGCCCGAAGGAAGGCGGCTCTATGACCTTCTACGCAGCGGAGACCAGCTTGTTGTGCGATGGGTCGATAGGCTGGGGAGAAATTACCAAGACGTATCCGATGCCATCCGAGAATTCATGCGCAGAGGTGTCGTGATACGCACCGTTATCAACAACATGACTTTTGATGGCTCCACAACCGACCCTATGCAGCAAGCTGTACGAGACGCATTGATTGGGTTTATGGCCGCTACCGCGCAAGCGCAAGCTGAAGCAACAAAAGAAGCGCAACGAGCTGGCATTGATCATGCCAAGGCGGCGACTGACCGCTACAAGGGTAGGAAGCCCAGCTATGACCGAGCGCAGTTTCTGAGTGTACGGGATCTGCTCTCTCAAGGAACTGGAACGAGTGCGATTGCAAACATCGTCGGGATCACAAGGCAATCGGTCTTGCGAATTAGGGCCGCGCCCGACCAGGCGGAGTTCGCGTTGCAAGCTTGGGGACTGTAGGGGCGCGGAACCTGCCGTCACGCCGCCACACAGGCTCGCTGAGCGGTTTTGCAGCCCCCAAGCTCCAACCGGACCCTGTAGGGCGCAAGGCCTCTCCTTGGGGCTCCCTGCAAAAAAGGGAGCGGGAATTTGTATGGTGACTAAGAACAAACTGAATCTTCGTAATGTTTGTACACAGCTTCAGTGAATTCATCTAGAGTTCTGTTGTGTGATTCTGCGAAGAGTCTTTGAAACCGTACGTTTAAAACCGAAGAATATATCTTAGTGCCGCCATCTTCGCTAGCCTTTATTGCTTGTAGAAGCTGATCCGTGATCTGTTTGCTTTCGACGTCGGAGAGTTCCGATCCTGTAGCTCGCCTGTGATCGTCGCGAACGTATGCCTCTATAGCCTCCCGACTGCGCACCCTGCGAAATTCTGATCGTAGGACACTGCGGAGCGCCTGCAGAGCCTTGTTATAGTCACTTGGCACTTTGTCTCTCTGGGCATCGTAGGACAGATACAGGTTGAGAGACACCAGGAGACTTTGCTGCAGGCTTGAGGGAACAGCTCCTTCTAGGATTTGCATTATTGACGAAGGCATGCTCATGCCGCCTGACATGCGCAGTTCCTTGGCCACGAAATAAATGGCGAACCGATCAAACCAATCTGAGTAGTCAGCGGCGGTACCAGTAGCTGTAACTGGCTGTCGATTTGGACGCTTTGCGATCCTAGTGAACACAAAGTATGCCACGGCAGCGACTGCCATCAGCGTGAGCAAGGTATCCATCATTTCTCCCTCTGCGCCCTGCCGACCGCAGCGACGGCGTATGCGTCAGTCCGCAATGATATCCGATTTTTGGATAATCTGATTTTCGGATTACCCGCCTGTTGAACGTGTCGTCAACGGGCCATGCCGAAGTCGTTGCACTCCAAACGTCATTTGATGATTGCGACGGCTCTGTCTGAGCAGCGGCGTTCGAAGGGCTTGTCTCAAGCGCAGGTAGCCAAGGCCTTCGGACGGCATCAGCCTTTCATAGCAAACATTGAGAGCGGTGAGCGCCGTATCGACCTAGTCGAGCTGCTGGATATTGCCGCTATCATCGACCTTGATGTGGAGGCGCTGTTGTGCAGGTTGCGACAGCTACCCCCTTCGGATTGATCCCTAGAGAACCTTCTCCAATGCAGATAGAAGCTGGCTCGGCGGGAACCCACTGCGATTATACGTACTGAGAGTGGTGGTGCCAGGTTCGTGTCCGACTATCGCCATGATGTGTGCCTGACTTACCTCAGCTGCAATAAGCTGCCCAACGACTGAATGCCTCAAGCTGTGAAACGTTAGCTGCTTCGTTTTGAGTTCGAGGTCTGGGAGGAAGGTTTCATTGAACCATCTGCCCAGATTCCGGCCATAACCGTCCGACTTGGTGTAGCTGAATTGAGGAAACAAACGGGTGTTTCCTGGCTTGGAGCGCACTGCATCTATGTATGTCTGAAGCCCGTATTCGATCAGGCGAGGATGGACCGGAACGACCCTCTTGGAGGCTGCGTTCTTGAGTTTCTTGGTTGGCCCAGAGCCGTTGATGTCAAAGCACAGCACACCATCTACGGTTTTGATGTCTTCAAGGTGGAGTTGTGCAACCTCGTTCAGCCGCGCACCCGAGTGCATGGCAATCAGAGACCCCCACTTATGGTGATCCTGTAGGTTTCTGCGTTTGTCCAAAAGGGCGTCGCGTATCGTCTCTAACAAGGCTGTGGGGAATGGGAGCCGAGGGGCTTCTGCATTCAGCTTCCTGTTTCGGATGGAAAGCCCCGAGAACGGGTTCTCCTTGCTATATCCGTTCTGCTTCGCCCAATTGAAAAGCGCCTTGTAAGTTTGCATGTACTTGTTGATGGTCAATGTGTGCAAGGTGCGGAGCCCCGACATCGAGGCCAATTCGTCTAACGTTTTGCCTTTGGTCTCGCGAAGCTTGTTCCGGTTGACGGGGTAGCGGGTGAGAATGTCCCGAACTATGCGCGCCTCTGCATGACCTACGCCTGCAACGTCTCGGTCACTTCCCAATGCCTCATACAACAGGTCTATATGTTCCTGCTTCTCCCCCTCTGTTTTGGGTATCCAGCGCTCTTCGAGCTTGGCGTATTTCCAAAAATCAGTGACCAATTGCGCGAGTGAAATGCGAGCAGGTGAAGCTGGCGTCACGGAAGGTGCTGAGACCTTATCGTCTCGTGTCTCAAAATCGTAGGCATTGATCGTGGCGTCATAGTCTAGGACGGCTTGGCAGTACGCGCCGTTCGCGCGCCGGTATTCCTTAATGAGCATTTGTTTTGTCTCATTCGGCAAATCTGTGGACTGCCCAAACTCCTGTAGAATCTGATCCAGCATAAAGTTGTCGAGAAAATTTACCTCCGCTGCTTCCTTGAGGGTCTCGGCGGTCGGAACGCGCGCGCCTGCAACAGCGTGCTGGAAACTCGATATCACAAGCGGGGATAGGTGCCCGTTCTCCCTGATGGCTTGTTTCTGAGCCTCTAGTACTCCCTTGAAATGGGCAGAAAGGATGCTGCGGAACTCAGCATAGTCCATCTGTGTCTTTGCCCCTTTGCGCCCTGGCTGAGGGGCTAGGTAGCTGAGACCGTGCGCTATTAGCAATGCTTCACGACGATCCGTAGTACCAAGAGAGAACCGAATAGCTGTCGCAACCCCCTTGGGGTGCAACGATCTAGGTATGGGGCAACGATAATAATAGATTCCGTGCCGGGACCGTGACAGGTAGGCGGGCATGCGCATAGCAATGGCTCACTTGGTTGTCCCACCAGCGAAATCCCATTGCTAAGGCTATGATTTTAAATCCGTTGGTGGAGCTGAGGAGGATCGAACTCCTGACCTCGTCATTGCGAACGACGCGCTCTCCCAGCTGAGCTACAGCCCCGTCCAGCGGATGGGCGCATTTATCGGGCGCCGCGGTTTCCTGTCAAGGCGGAGGTTTGCCGAAATCCAGTGGCCTGGCAGCCGTACCGGCGCACCGTGGCAGGCGGCCCTTGCCGGTTTCGCGTGCAATGGCTACATGTCGGCAACAATTGGAGACCGGCATGCTCGCCCTCATTCAGACAATCGTCATGGCGCTCGACCTCTACTGGTGGATCATCATCGCATCGGCGATCTTTTCCTGGCTTTACGCCTTCAACGTCGTCAACTCGCGCAATCAGTTCGTCGGTTCCATCGGCAACATGCTCTATCGGCTGACCGAACCGGCGTTGCGGCCGATCCGCCGTTTCATGCCGGACCTTGGCGGCATCGACATCTCGCCGATCATCCTGCTTCTGATCCTGTTCTTCCTGCGGCAGTTCATATTGACCAGTGTGGCGCCTCTGGTCCTGTGAGGCCGATGATCGTATGAGCGCGCCGTTTCGCCTGCGCGATGATGGCGTCGAGCTGTTTGTCCGGCTGACGCCGAAGGCTGCGCTGGACAGGCTCGAAGGCATCGAGACCACGGCGGACGAGCGAAGCCATCTGAAAGCGCGCGTCCGCGCCGTGCCGGAAAACGGCGCCGCCAATCATGCGCTCGAAAAGCTGATTGCCAAGGCGATTGGCGTGCCGGGGTCCGCCGTCTCGGTTGTCGCCGGCGGCACCTCCCGGCTGAAAACCGTGCGCGTTTCTGGCGATCCGGCGATGTTGGCGACGAGCATCGAGGGGCTCGGCTCCTGATGCCTCGCAATGGGGTCAATCCCCCAGCGGCAAACGCGGATCGTCAACTTTCAACGTGTTGACGCTCTGCTTGATGCGGCGCAGATTTTCCAGAACCCTTGGTCCGCGCGTCTCGGCGACCGAGGTGACGATCATGTCGACGATCGACAGCAGCGCATAGCGCGACGATGTCGGCTTGTAGATATTGCCGTCTTCCAGCGACTGGAAATGGATGACCGTGTCGGCGACCTTGGCGAGCGCGGAGTCCGGCGGGGTGATGGCGATCGTCGTGGCGCCATATTGCTGGGCGACCTGCACCGCATCGATGACCGATCGTGCATAGCCGGAGACGGAGAAGGCGATCAGCGTGGTGTCGGGGGTGGCGACGGCGGCGTACATGCGCTGCAACTGTCCGTCGATTTGCGCCAGCACGGACACGCCAAGCCTGAACAGCCGGTTCTGCATTTCGGTCGCCATCATCGACGAAATGCCACCGGAGCCGATGCACAGCACATTGCCGGAAACCGCGATGCGTGCGGCGACGGCGACCAGCGTCGTCATGTCGAGGTTTTCGCTGGCGCGCTGGATGGCCGATATCGCCGCTTCGGTGATGGCGGAAGCGATGCGCTGTTCGCGGGCATCGCGGCTCAACGGCTCCGGCGACAGATACTGGCCGCCGATGGCGATGGCTTGCGCCAGATAGAATTTGAAGTCGCGCAGGCCCTCGCAGCCGAGGTTGCGGCAGAACCGCGTCACCGTCGGCTCGCTGACACCGACGCGCGCGGCAATTTCCGAAATCGCCGCCTTGGAAACGAAGTCGAGGTCTGCCAGCACGAAGCCGGCCAGCTTGCGATCCGACTTCGTTCCGTCCTGCGACATCAGCTGCAGGCGCGTGATGATGTCGGCCGGCGTCTTCATGCTGATATTTTCATAGAGGCAGGCCCGTCGCCTTGTCGAACAGATGGATGTTGCCGGGGTCGACCGAGACCGGCAGCAGGTCTCCCGGCCTGACCGGCACCCTGTCACGGAACACGGCGCGTACCGTATCAGCACCGATAGCGCCATAGACATGTGTTTCGGAGCCGGTGGGCTCGACGACATCCACCCTGATCGCCATCGCGTCGACAGCCTCGCCGATGACAAAATGCTCGGGGCGGATGCCGGCCTCCACCGCGCTGTCCGCCGGCACCTGTTTGCCGGCAAGCGCCAGCCGCCCGCCGCCGGCCGATTCGAACCAGGTTTTCTCAAGCGTCGTCTTGAGCGAACCCGAGACGAAACTCATCGACGGCGAGCCGAGGAAGGAAGCGACGAACTTGTTGGCCGGCCTGTCATAGAGCTCCAGCGGCGCCCCGACCTGCTGGATCCTGCCGCGGTCCATCACGACGATGCGATCGGCCATGGTCATAGCCTCGATCTGGTCGTGGGTGACGTAGACGATCGTCGATTTCAGCCGCTGGTGCAGAGCCTTGATCTCGACGCGCATCTGCACGCGCAGTTGCGCGTCGAGATTGGACAGCGGTTCGTCAAACAGGAACACAGACGGTTCGCGCACGATGGCGCGGCCCATGGCGACGCGCTGGCGCTGGCCGCCCGACAGCTGGCGGGGATAGCGGTCGAGATAGGAGAAGAGATTGAGGACCCCGGACGCCTTCTTGACCTTCTCATCGATTGCCGTGCGCGTCTCGCCGCGTATCTTCGGGCCGAAACCGATATTGTCCGATGCCTTCAGATGCGGAAACAGCGCATAGGACTGGAACACCATGGCGATGTTGCGCTGCTGCGGCGGTAGCGCGTTGGCGCGCACGCCGCCGATCAACAGATCGCCGGAAGTGATCGTCTCCAGGCCGGCGAGCATGCGCAGCAAGGTCGACTTGCCGCAGCCGGACGGGCCGACCAGGACGACGAACTCGCCGCTCTTGATATCGAGGCTGATGTTCTCGAGGATCTTGTGCTGCCCGAAGGATTTCGACAGGTCGCGGAACTCGACGTCGGTCATGCTCACGCTCCCAATATGTCGTCGATGAAGGGCAGGCAACCGGCGGTCAGTCCCGCGTCCACGGGCATCACCACGCCTGTTACTCCCGATGCGCGATCGGACGCAAGGAAAGCGACGGCTTCCGCCACTTCCGCAGCGTTGACGATGCGGCCGAGCGGATAGAGCCGCTGCAATTTGCCGAGGATTTCGGGATCCTTGGCAAGGCGGTGGTCCCAGGCGGCGGTGCGGATCGATCCGGGGCAGACGACATTGGCGCGCAGGCCGCTGCGGCCGAGCTCGACGGCGATCGCCTTGGCATAGGCGTTGATGCCGGCCTTGGCCGCGGCATAGGCGGGATTGCCGAAATGCGCGATGGCGTTGACCGAGGAGATGAAGACGACGCTGCCGGAGCCACGGCTGGCCATCGCCTTGACCAGCGGATCGGCGAAATTCATCACGCCGGTCAGGTTGAGGTCGAGTTCCTGCTCAATCCTGTCGGGGTTGAGCGCGGGGAGCGTCTCGGCGCGCGTCCAGCCGGCATTGTTGATGAGAATGTCGGGCACACCGTCCCGGTCGAGGATGGCGGCGATCGCCGTGGCTATCGACGCCTTGTCGAGAAGATCGAAGACGTGGCGGGCGGCAAAATACGGGCTCTTCAACGCCTCGCTCGACTGGTCGCAGCCTACGACCCTGGCGCCCCTTTGCGCCATCAGCGCCACGATGGCCGTGCCGAGGCCGCCGCCCGCACCCGTCACAACGACAGTTTTGCCCTCGAATTCGGCCCTGCCTTCGAGTTCCGTTTGCGAAACCACCGTGCGTCATCCTCCGGGATCTTCGACAGGTCGGATCAGGCCTAGTCCACAAAATGTAATTAAGCAACAGAATAATCTGCTTGCAAGCCTTCAAATCCTCGATAATGTAGGAAAGTCACATAAATCTTCTGCTTGGGTAACGAAGAGGCGCGCAGGCGCAAAAATCAAAATGGGAGAGTTCAAATGAGTCTTGCAAAATGGACTGTCGGCCTGATGGCCGGAATGAGCATGCTGGCAATTGCGGCGCAGGCGGATGCGGGCGAGGTGCGGGTCACCGTGGCCGAGTACAGCGCCAAGACTGGCCCTTATTTCGATAGCGTCAAGAAGGAATTCGAGGCGGCGAACCCTGGCATCACGGTCAAGTTCGAAGTGGTGCCGTGGGATGTGCTGCTGCAGAAGCTGACCACCGACATCACCGCCGGCACTAATGCCGATCTGTCGATCATCGGTACGCGCTGGCTGATCGACTTCGTCCAGCAGGATGTCGCCGAACCGCTCGACGGCTACATCAAGCCCGACTTCAAGGACCGCTTCATCGACACCTTCCTGTCGCCCTCGATCATGGATGGCAAGACCTACGGCCTGCCGATCGCTGCCTCGGCGCGCGCCATGTATTACAACAAGGAGCTGTTCGAGAAGGCCGGCATCGCCAAGCCACCGGCAAACTGGACCGAGTTGCAGGAAGATGCGCGCAAGATCAAGGCTCTGGGGTCCGGCACGTTCGGCTTCGGCCTGCAGGGCAAGGAGATCGAGACCGACGTCTATTACTACTATGCGATGTGGTCCTACGGCACGGAAATCCTCAACAAGGACGGCACTTCGGGCCTGAGCACGCCCGGCGCGCTTGAAGCCGCCAAACTCTACAAGTCGATGATCGACGAAGGCCTGACCGAACCCGGCGTCACCTCCAACAACCGCGAGGACGTGCAGAACCTGTTCAAGCAGGGCAAGGTCGGCATGATGATCACCGCACCCTTCCTGTCCAACCAGATCAAGGACGAGGCGCCGAACCTGAAATACGGCGTTGCGGCCATTCCCGCCGGACCGACCGGCGCGCGCGGCACCTATGGCGTCACCGATTCCATCATCATGTTCAAGAACTCCAAGAACAAGGACGAGGCCTGGAAGCTGCTCGATTTCCTGTTCACCACGGAGCAGCGTGCCAAGTTCACACAGGGCGAAGGCTTCCTGCCGGTGAACAAGGAAGAGGCCAAGATGGACTACTACGTCAACAATGCCGATCTGGCCGCGTTCACCGCTCTGCTGCCCGACGCCCGCTTCGCGCCGGTCATCCCGGGCTGGGAAGAGGTCGCCCAGATCACGTCGGACGCCATGCAGAAGATCTATCTCGGCGGCGACCCCGAGGCAGGCCTGAAGGACGCGGCGGCCAAGGCCAATGCGGTGCTGAAGAAGTAGGGGCAGTGCGCCCGTGGCGCGCCCCAGATTCAGGCGGGGCGCGCCACATCTTGCAGCCTCGAGCAGAAAGATAGTTCGTCGATGTCAACGCCGCCCAGCCGGGCTCCTTTCCTCTCCCACCGGAGGGGGGAGAGGTGGCTCGGCGAAGCCGAGACGGAGTGGGGGAACCACCTGGCAGCCACCGCGAACGGATATAGGAAGAGCACCAGGCGCAAGCCTCGCCTTGCGCCCAAGGGGTCGACCCCCACTCCGTCGAGCGTCGCTCGCCACCTCTCCCCCGATCGACGGGCGAGAGGAAAGGGGCCCTTCCGCAACTGCTGCGGAGAACGGACGAGCAGGTGAGGGCAGCGCCGACGGTTGCAAGGAATCCTGAAGCGGTGCCCTGAGAAGAATGAGGCCGGACCAAGTCAATCTGTTAAGCCAGCGAAATCCAATCTCCCCGCAACGCGGTACAAAGCCAGCCGATGCAAAATCGTTTCTTGCCCTATCTCCTGACCTTGCCCAGCCTGTTTCTGGCGGCGGTGGTCATCTTCTGGCCGGTCTGGGACCTGATCCAGATCTCGACGCATGACGTCAGCCGCTTCGGCCAGCTTCGTGACTTCAACGACTTCGCCAATTTCGCGGCACTCGCTGCCGATCCCGATTTCACGGCCGCGCTTTGGCGCACCGGCCAATGGACGGTGATGGTGGTCGGCGGCGCGCTTCTCTTGTCGATCCCGGTGGCGATGATCCTCAACACCGATTTCTATGGCCGCGGCATTGCCCGCGTCATCATCATGCTGCCCTGGGCGGTGTCGCTGACCATGACTGCGGTGGTCTGGCGCTGGGCGCTGAGCGGCGAAAGTGGCATGCTCAATTCGGCGCTGATCGGCCTCGGCCTCATCGATCACAACATCCAGTGGCTGGCGAGTGCCGAAACCGCCTTTCCGATGCAAGTGCTGATCGGCATCCTGGTGACAGTGCCGTTCACGACGACGATCTTCCTCGGCGGGCTGTCGTCGATCCCGGACGATCTCTACGAGGCGGCGGCGCTTGAAGGGGCGACGCCGCTGCAGCAGTTCCGCGAAATTACCTTTCCGCTCCTGAAACCGTTCATCAACATCGCCATCGTGCTCAACACCATCTACGTCTTCAATTCCTTCCCGATCATCTGGGTGATGACGCAGGGCGGGCCGGCCAACTCGACCGACATCCTGGTCACCCATCTCTACAAGCTGGCCTTCCGCATCGGCAAGCTGGGCGAAGCATCGGCGGTGTCGCTGGTGATGTTCGCCATCTTGCTGGTCTTCACCATGATCTATGTGCGGCTGGCGATGCGGGAGCAACGCGCATGACGAGCAAGCTCAAGCGTTCGATCATCGCCTGGCTGCTGCTGGCGCCGCTGATTGTGGTGACGCTCTTTCCCTTCGCCGTGATGTTCCTGACCGCAGTCAAGCCGAGACAGGAAGTGCTGTCGCCGACCTGGTGGCCGAGCGAATTCCGCTGGTCGAATTTTTCCGACATGTGGGTGGCGACGGGCTTCGGCCAGGCGCTGCTCAATTCGCTCTACGTGTCTGTGATCGCCACCGTCGGCGCCATCCTGATCTCGGTTCCGGCGGCCTATGCGATGTCGCGCTTCCGCTTTGCCGGCTACGGCGCCTTGCGCCAGTTCCTGCTGATTTCGCAGATGATCTCGCCGATCGTGCTGGTGCTCGGCCTGTTCCGGCTGATGGCCGCCTGGGGCCTGGTCGAGAGCACGACGGCGCTCGGCTTCATCTACATGGCCTTCAACGTCGCCTTCACGGTGTGGATGCTGCAGAGCTATTTCGACACCATCCCGCGCGATCTCGAGGAAGCCGCCTGGATGGAGGGCGCCGGCCGCTGGCTGACCTTGCGCAAGGTGTTCCTGCCGCTCTGCCTGCCGGCGATCGCGGTGACGGCGATCTTCACCTTCATCAACGCCTGGAACGAGTTCGTCGTGGCGCTCACCATGCTGCGCAGCCAGGAAAGCTACACGCTGCCGATCCAGGTGTTTTCGCTGGTCGCCGGCCGCTACACCATCGAATGGCATCACGTCATGGCCGCGACGCTGCTGGCGACCTTGCCGGTGGCCATCCTGTTCATCTGGCTGCAGCGCTACCTCGTCAGAGGCCTGGCGCTCGGGGCGGTCAAATAGCGCCTATTCACGGACGGAGCTTTCATGCGCATTTTCACCGCCTCGCTGGCGACGGAAACCAACACCTTCTCGCCGGTGCCGACCGATAGGGCTTCGTTCGAGATGGCCTTCTATGCCGGGCCCGGCAAGCATCCGGAAACGCCGACGCTGTGCTCCTCGCCGATGGTGGCGCTACGCCGGCGTGCGGTGGCCGAAGGCCTCTACGTCATCGAAGGCACCGCCACCTGGGCGGAGCCGGGCGGCCTGGTGCAGCGGCAGACCTATGAGGCTCTGCGCGACGAGATTCTGGGCCAGCTCAAGGCGGCGCTGCCGGTCGATGCTGTCATCCTCGGCCTGCATGGCGCCATGGTGGCGCAAGGCTATGACGATTGCGAAGGCGATCTGCTCGAACGGGTTCGCGCAATGGTCGGGCCGGAGGTGGTGATCGCCGTGGAACTCGATCCGCACAGCCATCTGACACCGAAGCGCGTCGCGGCCTCCGACATTCTCGCCTATTTCCTCGAATTTCCGCACACCGATTTCTACGAGCGCGGCGAACATGTCGTCGAGCTTGGCCTGGCAGCAGTGCGTGGTGAGATCAACCCTGTCATTTCGACCTTCGACTGCCGCATGATCCAGGTGCTGCCGACCAGCCGCGAGCCGATGCGGTCCTTCGTCGATCGCATCAAGGCGTTGCACGGCAAGGACGGCGTGCTGTCGGTCTCCGTCATCCACGGCTTCATGGCGGCCGATGTGCCCGAGATGGGCACGCGCATCCTGGTCGTCACCGACAATGACAAGGCCAAGGGCGACGCGCTGGCGGAACGGCTCGGGCGGGAACTCTACGCGCTGCGCGAAAAGACGGCGATGACGATGCTGAGTGCTGCCGACGGCATCGATCGGGCGCTGGCCGTGCGCACAGAAAATCCGGGCAAGCCGGTGGTCATCGCCGATATCTGGGACAATCCCGGCGGCGGTGTGCCCGGCGACGGCACCTTCGTGCTGCGCCAGATGCTGGCGCGTGGCCTGGACAGGTTCGCCGTCGCGACCATCTGGGATCCGATCGCGGTCACCTTCTGCCTGGCGGCGGGCGAGGGCGCAGTCATCGACCTGCGCTTCGGCGGCAAGGCCGGGCCGCAAGCCGGCGAGCCGATCGATGCGCGCGTGCGCGTGCTGAAGGCGGTTGCGGAGGGCTGGCAGAGTTTCGGGCCAAGCCGGGTGACGCTTGGGCCGACGGCGCTGGTCCGCCTCGAAGGCACCGAGGTCGACATCATCCTCAACACCAACCGCACGCAGACCTTCGAGCCGGATATCTTTTCCAACATCGGCGTCGATCCGCTAGCCAAGGACATGCTGCTGATCAAGTCGACCAATCATTTCTACGCCGGCTTCGAGCCGATCGCCGCCGAGATCATCTATGTCTCGGCGCCGAGTTCGTATCCCAGCAATCCGGCGGTGACCGATTACAAGAAGCTGACAAGGCCGGTGTGGCCGAGGGTGACGGATCCTTGGAAGCTGCCAATCTCCCCCACGAGGGGGGAGATTGGCTAATCACACCAACCCGCGCTTGGCCATCATCGCTTCCGGCGACGGCATCTTGCCGCGGAAGGCGGTGTAGAGTTCTTCCGGATCCTTCGAGCCGCCGGCGGCGTATATGTTCTTGCGCAGCCGCTCGGCGAGCGCCGGGTTGAAGGGGTCGCCGGTTTCCTCGAAGGCGGCAAAAGCATCGGCATCGAGCACTTCCGACCACATGTAGGAATAGTAGCCGGCCGAATAGCCTTCGCCGGAAAAGACGTGGCCGAAATGCGGCGTGCGGTGACGCATGGCTATGGTGTCCGGCATATGCAGTTCTGCAAGCGTTTCGGCTTCGAAACGAAGCGGCGCTTCAGGCGCATCCGCCCGCGCGTGATAAGCCATGTCCATCAAGGCGGAGGCGGTGAATTCGACCGTGGCGAAGCCGGCGCCGAAGGTGCGCGCGGCCAGCATGTTGTCGAGCAGCGCCTTGGGCATCGGCTTGCCGGTCTTGACGTGCAGAGCGTGCTTTTCCAGCACCGCCGGCACGGTCAGCCAGTGCTCGTAGAGCTGCGAGGGCAATTCGACGAAATCACGGCTGACCGAAGTGCCCGAAACCGAGGGCCAGGTGACGTCGGTCAGCATGCCGTGCAAAGCATGGCCGAACTCGTGGAACAGCGTCTTCGCCTCGTCGACCGACAGCAGAGCCGGCTCGCCCACCGGCGGCTTGGCGAAGTTCATGATGTTGTAGATGACCGGGCTCGCACCGTGGCCGAGCCTGTAGCCGGACTGCAGCGCGCTCATCCAGGCGCCGGAGCGCTTTGACGGCCGGGCGAAATAGTCGGCCAGGAACAGGCCGCGCTCGCTGCCGTCGGCATTCTTCACCACGAAGACGCGGGCGTCCGGATGCCAGGCCGCGATGCCCTTTTTCTCTTCGAAGGTGATGCCGAACAGCCGTGTCGCCACGTCGAAGCAAGCGTCGATGATCCGGTCGAGCTGTAAATAAGGTTTCAGTTCCGCCTCGTCGAAGGCGAATTTCTCCGCGCGCAGCTTCTCCTGGTAGAAGCGCCAGTCCCAGGCAGCGAATTTTTCGTTGCTGCCGGCTGCGGTGGCCAGCCGTTGCAATTCGATCTGGTCGCTTGCTGCCTTCTCAAGCGCCTTTTCCCACACCGGATCGAGCAGCGCGTGCACGGCCTTCGGCGTCTTGGCCATGGTGTCGTCGAGCTTCAGCGCGGCGAAAGAGGCGTAGCCGAGCAGCTTTGCCTTTTCGGCCCGCAGGCGCAGCATGTCGCGCACCACGTTCGTGTTGTCGGTGGCGCCGCCATTCTGCCCGCGCATGGTGAAGGCGCGGAAGGCGATCTCGCGCAGATCGCGGCGTTCGGAGAAGGTCGAGAACGGCTCATAGATCGAGCGCGACAGAGTGACGGCATAGCGGCCCTTCTGGCCACGCATTTCGGCGGCCTCGGCCATGGAGCTTTTCACGAAGTCCGGCAGGCCGGCAAGGTCGGCTTCATCGAGGAACAGCGCCCAGTCGCGCTCGTCGGCCAGAACATTCTGGCCGAAAGCTGTGCCGAGCGAGGACAATTCCTCGCTGATGCTTGCCAGCCGCTTCTTGCCGTCGGCGTCGAGCTTGGCGCCGGAACGGACGAAGCCCTTCCAGGTCTTTTCCAGCACCCGCAAGGTCTCGGCGTCGAGCTTCAGGCTCTCACGGCGCTGGTAGAGATCGTCGATGCGGGCAAACAGCCGCTCATTCATTGAAATCGCCGAGAAATGCCTGGACATTTTCGGCGAGATGTCGCGCTCCAGCGCCTGGATCGTCTCATTGGTGTAGGCGCCGGCGCGGCACCAGAAGATCGACGAGACACGATCGAGCGCTTCGCCGCCGAGTTCCAGCGCGGCAAGCGTGTTCTCGACGGTCGGCGCATCCTTGTTGCCGGCGATCGCCTCGATCTCGGCCTCGTGCGCCTTCAGCGCCGCGTCGAAGACCGGGGAGAAGTCGCCGTCGCCAATGCGCGTGAAATCGGGCAGGCCGAGCGGCCCCTGCCACGCGGTCAGCGGATGGGCGGCGAGGTCGACGGCTTTCGTGGAAGGCATGGACAGTCTTTCGTTGGTGGGGCAGGCAGGCGGGTCGTACCCGATGTAGGGCGCCGCCGGCGGACCCGCAATATGCGGATTTGGCCGATATCGCCCTCAAAAGCCGTCGCAGTTTTCGGCGATCGCCGCTTGTGAACTGGCGGTGATGCGGTTGTCGGTGACCGCGAAAGTTTCCTGCATCAGCATGTCGTTGTTGGGGAAATCGTAGCAGGCGACCACCGTGGTGACGCCGCCTTCGCTTTTCTCGATCCGGTGCCGGATCGCAGCACCGGCAACGGCACCTTTCCATTCGTCGATCGAAGCGATGAATTCCTGCTTGCTTTGCACGATGCCGAGGTCGTCCAGCTTGATGCGGACATCGTCGGCGAGCAGGTCGGACAGTTCCGTGCGGTCGGCGACCAGCAGCGCCGAATACCAGCGGCTGATGAGGGCACGATCATCGGCGCGGGCGGCAATAATCGCCAGCAGCAGTGCGGCCGCCACAAAAGCGACCGACCTGATGTTCACCAGCTTGCGCGCCGCCGCGTTCATCCCAGCTCCGGCCGTTCGAAATCGCCAGTCTCCTTGTTCATCGTCCAGAGTTCGCCGGTCGAGATATCGAACCAGGCCCCATGCAGCGACAGCCGTCCCTTGCCTTCGAGAATCGAGACGCAGGGAAAGGTTCTGAGGTTGGCGATGGAATAGCGGATCGAGATGCGCTCCAGCGCGGTCTGGCGCTCCGAAGCGGTCATGAAGGTGCTGGAGGAGACGGTTTCGGCCGCCGGCGCGATCAGGCTCATCCACTTGCCGATGAAGTCGCCCGGCGACAGCGGCGCGGAATTGGTGTCGAGCGCCGCCCGGATGCCGCCGCAGCGGCCATGGCCCATGACGACGATGTTCTTGACCTTGAGGCTCTGCACGGCGAATTCAAGCGCCGCCGAGGTCGAATGGAATTCGCCGTCGGGTGCATAGGGCGGCACCAGATTGCCGACATTGCGCAGAACGAAGAGTTCGCCCGGCCCAGCGTCGAAGATCGCCTCGGGCGCCGAACGCGAATCGCAGCAGGCGACGATCATCGTCTCCGGCGCCTGGCCTTCGCGAGCGAGATCGCGATAGCGCCCGCTCTCGGTGAGATAGCGGCCATTCATGAAATTGCGATAGCCGGCGAGAAGATGTTCAGGGAGATGGGACATGGGCGGCGTCTGGAGCCTTTCCGGGTTGGATGCGGCAGCTCGTTGCGGTCTAGAGAGGCTCTAGCGGCAAAAGCCGGTCGCGAGCAATGCAGAATTATGAGGGCTGGCTAGAAATGCCATGCATCGAGCGCAACCGTGGCCAACAGCGTCACGCCCAGATGGCGACGGGAATGCCAAAGCTGTCGCGGCCCGGCGGGTCGGGAAACGGCCGCGCCTCACCGCCGACGATGCGACCGGCAATCAGCGTCATCGCGGCTGCGTCGAGGAAGTCATCAGCGGCGGCACCGCGGGGCGGCGGCTGGTCGAGAAAGCCCTTATCATAGCCGAGCCGGCAGAGCAGCGCCTTGCGTTCCGCCATGCCGGCCGGATTGATGCTGCCCTTGATCTTCTTCGGCAGTTGCATGGCTTGATCGCCGTTCAAGCGGCAGAAAGCGACTTCCGGATGGGATTCGAACACGCGGCCGCGCAAATCGGGCCGCGCGATCAGCAGGGCGTCGATCTCGCGGATCTTGGCAAAAATGCCGAACGCCTGGATCGAGACGCCGCGCGGCGGATCGGATGTGGTCAGGGCCACCGCGCTTGCCCTGATGTGCGCGGCATACCAGGCTTCGATGGTGGTGAAGCCGTTGGTGTCGGCATAGAGCGCGGCACGGGACGGGATCGAGAAGACACTGGACTGGCGTGCCCCGAGCAGCGGCCGCACCAGGGCTTCGGGGCCGCGCCCGCCCTTGCCCGAAAAGCCGGGCAGGCCGATCGGCATGTCGACGGCGATGACAGCGTCTTCGGGAAGGGATGCGAGCAGGGCAGTGAAGGTTGCAAAGACACCGACCGACGGTGCCATGCCAAAAGTTCGTCGGACGGCGATCCAGCCGGCCTTGCAGCCATCGACGCCGACAAGTACGGCCTCAGTCGATGTCACGCCCGGCGGCCCCGCCCTGGATGTGTGAGGTGGCGAAGCTGGACCATCGCCATCGGATGCGACAGGCTCTGCGCATCGGTTTCGAGCTGCAGTTCGTCGCCGCCGCGCTTGGCGGTGCGTGCCAGGATCTCGTAGACCGCCGCCGTCGTCGATTGCAGCGCCTTGATCGGCGGCTGGCCGGACAGGATGCGTGCCAGGTAAACGGCCGCCGTCAGATCGCCCAGGCCATTCGGCGGCTTGTCGATCAGGCGATGTTCGGCGAGCAGCGCCTGGCTGTTATCGAGCAGGAGGTTGCCGGTGCCGCCCGTCATCATCGACGGCGCCGAGGTGACCAGCATGGTCGATGGTCCGGCGTGCAGCGCCGCCGCGATCACCGATTTCATGTCTGGCAACGCGGCGCCGGCCATCCATTCCAGTTCGTAGCGGTTAGGGGTGGCTATGTCGGCGATCGGCATCAGCCGGTCGCGCATGGCGATGGCGGTCGGTTCGGGCACATAGAGGCCGCCCGAATCACCCATCACCGGATCGCAGATATAGACGGCGCCGGGCGTCCTTGCCTTGACCGCTGCGACCAGCGAGGCGACGGCCTCGGCCTGGCCCGCCTCGCCGAGATAGCCGGACAGCACGGCGCCGACCTCACCCAGCCATGGCGCCCGCTCGAGATCGGCCATCAGAGCCTTGAACTCGTCGAGCGGCGGCACGATGCGCGTCGCGCGCCCATGGCCGGGATGCCAGGGCAAGATGACGGTCGGCACCGCCCAGACCGGGAAACCCAGGGTCTCCAGCGCAAAGACGGCGGCACGGTTGCCGACCGAGCCACGCGCGACATGGCTGGAAATGACGATGACCGCACGCGGCGCGTCGGTTTGTTCGGCGCTCATTGTCGTTTGATTCCTAACTGTCCCGGATGACGTAAAGCACGAGCCAGACCATCAGGCCCAGCGCCAGCAGCAGGCCCAGCGTGCGGCCAAAGCGGGTGCCCCAGACTTCGATCGGATCGGCACGATCGGCATCGGCCGCGGTGACGTGATCGTGCATGCCTTTCGCTGCCCGCGCTACAAACGAGTTGCCGGCCGGATCCGTCTCGCGCGCAATGCGCTCGAGGATACGGCGCGATTCCTTGTCGCTGTCCTGGCGTTCCGCCATGATGATGTCCCGTTTTGCCGGACCTTATCGCGTTCGCACGGCCAATCACAGAGCCTTGCAGCGGCACCGGGCGTGCCAGGCGAGGGGCTGCCGGCGCGGGCGGTTTTCTTGCGCGCTGATTGTGGTAATGCTTCGCGTGCAACTTCTACCGAGGGACCCCATCATGTTTGCCCAGCGCCTTGCCTTGCCGTCCACGTTCCGCACGCTGCCCGCCTTCCTGATGATGGCGATCGTGCTGCCGCTGCTTGCAGGCTGCGGCTATAACACCATCCCGACGGCGGAAGAAAATGCCAGGGCGGCATGGAGCGAGGTGCTGAACCAGTATCAGCGCCGCGCCGACCTCATCCCCAACCTGGTCGAGACGGTCAAGGGCTATGCCTCGCATGAAAAGGATACGCTCGACGCGGTGGTCGAGGCACGCGCCAAGGCAACGCAGATCACGGTAACACCGGAAACGCTGAAGGATCCCGAAGCCCTCAAGAAGTTCCAGGATGCCCAGGCGGGGCTGACCAGCGCGCTGTCGCGGCTGATCGCGGTCTCGGAGGCCTATCCGGACCTCAAGGCCAATCAGAACTTCCTGGCGCTGCAGGCGCAGCTCGAAGGCACCGAGAACCGCATCGCGGTGTCGCGGCGCGATTACATCCAGGCGGTCAGGGACTACAATCTGACGCTGAGGACGTTCCCCTCGGTGCTGTGGGCGACCTTCTGGTTCCGCGGCAACGAGCCCTTCGCCAATTTCACCGTCGCCGAAGACAAGATGCAGCCGCCGAAGGTCGATTTCGGCACGAAGCAGGGCGGGTGAACGGCGGGGCCAAACGTCGTGATCTTGCTGGCCGGTGAGAGGCGGCGCGTCATTCGTCTTGTCGCAGTCGTCCTGCTCGTCCTTGTGCTGCCGTTTTCGGCCCTCGCGGCCGATCTCCCGGCGCTGACCGGCCGTGTCGTCGACAATGCCGGCATCATCGACGCCGCGACCAGGGCGGCGCTGACCCAAAAACTCGCCGATTTCGAGACAAAAGGCTCCGACCAGATCGTCGTCGCGACGATTCCCAGCCTCGATGGCGAGGAGATCGAGCCTTACGCCAACCGGCTGTTCCGCTTCTGGAAGCTCGGCCAGGCGAAGGAAAACAATGGCGTCCTGCTGCTGGTGGCCCCGAACGACCGCAAGATGCGCATCGAGGTCGGCTATGGGCTGGAAGGCACGCTGACCGACCTGCACACCAAGCTGATCATCGAAAATGACATGGTGCCGGCCTTTCGCGCCGGGGACTTCTCCGGTGGTATCAGCAAGGCCGTCGACGACATGGTCATGGTGCTGGAAGGCAATCCGGAGGAGCTGGAGGCGCGCGGCGAGCGCAACCAGCAAGCGCCTTTCGATTCCGACGACCTGTTCTTCGCCGTCTTCATCAGCATCTGGGCGATCATCTTCTTCGGCAGCATTGCGGCTTCCGTGCTGCCGCCGATCTTCGGCCAGAAGCTTGGCCCCGGCCGCTACCGCTGGCTTGGCATGACCTTCGAGCCAAGCCGGCGATCCTCCAGTGGCGGCTGGTCGTCGGGGAGTTCCGGCGGCGGCTGGTCTTCGGGGTCAAGCAGCGGTGGAGGCTTTTCCGGCGGCGGCGGTTCGTCCGGCGGCGGCGGCTCGTCGGGAAGCTGGTGATGGCATGATGGTATCCAGCATCAGCCTGTCGAAACGCGACCGCCTCGCCTCGGCTGTCCTGATTGCTGCGGTCGTGCTGTTCTCCTGCGTCATGGCCTACGCGGCCGACCTGCCGGCGCTGACCGGCCGTGTCGTCGACAATGCCGGCATCATCGATGCCGCGACCAAGACGGCGCTGACGCGGAAGCTCGCCGACTTCGAGACGAAAGGTTCCGACCAGATCGTCGTGGCGACGGTCCCCAGCCTCGATGGCGAGGAGATCGAGCCCTACGCCAACCGGCTGTTCCGCTTCTGGAAACTTGGCCAGGCGGGCGAGAACAATGGCGTGCTGCTGCTGGTTGCCCCGAACGACCGCAAGATGCGCATCGAGATCGGTTATGGGCTGGAAGGCACGCTGACCGACCTGCACACCAAGCTCATCATCGAGAATGACATGGTGCCGGCCTTCCGCGCCGGGGACTTCTCCGGCGGCATCAGCAAAGCCGTCGATGACATGGTCATGGTGCTGGAGGGCAATCCCGAAGAACTGGAAGCGCGGGGCAAGCGCAATCCCGCCGATGACGGCACGTCCATCGATCCGATCTTTGCCGTGTTCCTGATCCTGTGGGCGACGATGTTCTTCGGCGGGATGGCGATGGCGTTCCTGCCGCCGATGTTCGGCACGAAACTGTCGCCGGGCGTGTACAAATGGCTGGGCATGACGTTTCGTTATGGCCGCGGGCCGAGCGGGTACTCGGGCACTGGCTGGACAACCGGTTCGTCGTCGGGCGGCGGCTGGTCTTCGGGTTCGGGCAGTGGCTGGTCCTCGGGGTCAAGCGGCGGTGGCGGATTTTCCGGTGGCGGCGGCTCGTCCGGTGGTGGCGGTTCTTCAGGAGGCTGGTGAGACAGATCATGGCAACGCGACCAATCAGCCCGCAGGATCATGAGCGCATCGCAACCGCGATCCGCGCCGCCGAGGAGAAAACCGACGGCGAAATCTACTGTGTCGTGGCGCATGCCAGCGACGGCTATTTCTTCCCGGCCGCCTTCATGGCGACCGTGTGCATGCTGTTCGTCAGCCTGGCGGTCGGCTACGGTCTGGAGGCCTGGTGGCTGTCGATCCGGCTGCCGCATTTCGTCCTCGCCCAGCTCCTGGCGCTTGCCTGCGTGCTGGCCTTGTTGTGGGCGCTGCCTGGTATGCGCATCCACCTGGTGCCGAGGCGGCTGCGCTACCAGGCGGCGCACGCCAACGCGATCAAGCAGTTCCTCGCCCGCAACGTCCACCGCACCACGGCGCGCACCGGCGTGCTGGTCTTCGTCTCGATCGCCGAGCGCTATGCCGAGGTGGTTGCCGATTCGGGTATCGACGCCAAGGTCGGCCAGCATGTCTGGGACGGCGTCGTGCGCGACCTTACCGCGCATGCCGGCGACGACCGGCTTGCCGACGGCTTCGTCAAGGCGATCGAGTTGGTGGGTGCGGTGCTGGCCGAGCATTTCCCGGTCACTGCGGGCGACAGCAACGAGCTCGACGACCATCTTGTCGAGATTTGAGCCTTTCCACAGAAGTCTTGAAGGCCCCTCACCAGCGCGGTGATCGCCTGTGAGAAAGCAGCCGGCTGGCCGCCCGGACCCTTGCAATCGGGCGATGCGGGTTTATGGTTAACAAATCATGAATACGCTGACGATCGACATCCGGAAAGCCGACCCGCGCGATGCCAGTGCCATCGCCGAGGTGCATCTGGAAGCCTGGCGCGGCGCCTATTCCGGCATCATTCCGCACCGGACCCTGACATCGATGATCAACCGTCGAGGCGCCGACTGGTGGGCGAATGCGATTCGCCGCGCCGCCACCGTTCTGGTCGTCGAAATCGGCGGCAAGATCGCCGGCTATGCGACGATCGGCAAGAACCGCGCCCGTGAACTGCGCCAGCAGGGCGAAATCTACGAATTGTACCTGCGCCCGGAATATCAGGGCATCGGGCTCGGCAGCCGCCTGTTTTCGGCGGCCAAGGCGCGGCTGGCCGATCACGGGCTGAAAGGCATGGTCGTGTGGGCGCTGGAGGACAACCAGAACGCGCTTGCCTTCTATGCCGGCGCCGGTGGCCGCGATGTCGCCGAGGGCGTCGAGATCTTCGAGCAGAAGGCGCTGAAGAAGGTCGCTTTCGTCTGGGAATGACAACCCGGCCTTTCGGCAATTGGGCGTTCCATTCGCATCCAGCACCATTCGCCGCATTGCACCATGACGCGCCGCCCGCTATCGATCGTCCATCGAGAGAGGGATTTAAGCCATGCGCATTGAAGCCATAGCCAGCGGAAAGAATCCGCCTGAGGACGTCAACGTCATCATCGAGGTGCCGATCGGCGGCGAGCCGATCAAGTACGAGATGGACAAGGAGGCCGGCACGCTGTTCGTCGACCGCTTCCTGCACACCTCGATGCGCTACCCCGGCAATTACGGCTTCGTGCCGCACACGCTGTCGGGCGACGGCGATCCGATCGACGTGCTGGTCTGCAACACGCGCGCGCTGGTGCCGGGCTGCGTCATCAACGTGCGGCCGATCGGGGTGCTGATCATGGAAGACAATGCCGGCCAGGATGAGAAGATCATCGCCGTGCCGTCGCCAAAACTGACGCTGCGTTATGAGAACGTCACCGAATACACTCAGCTGCCCGACATTACGCGCCAGCAGGTGCAGCACTTCTTCGAGCACTACAAGGATCTCGAGCCCGGCAAATGGGTCAAGATCGAAGGCTGGCACGATTCCAAATACGCCAAGAAGATGATCGTCGACGCGATCGAGCGGGCCAAGGCGAGCAAGTAGCCCGACCGGTCAGTTGTCGACCCGGCCGAAGGCCGGCACTTTGCCGATGACGGTGTGTCTGTCCTTGCCGCAGGCGAAGGTGCGTGCCTTGTCGTCGGCAAGCTTGCGCGCCTGGTCGTTGGCGGCGGGATTGCCGGTGGCCAGCACCAGGCCGACGGTGCAGCCGTCGCGGGCGTCCATCTGGCCGACCTTGGCGACGAGCAGCACCTCGGTCGGCTTTTTCTCGTCCTCGGGATTGCTGATCGAGCGGCGATGGATGGCGGCATAGGGCACTGCCGTGTCGCCCTTGGTTTCGATGCGCCATTCGACTTTGGCTCCGGACGAATTGAAGCCGGAAAAGCTTTCCCAGACCGTCGTCATGTCGCCGCCGGGCGGAAAACCGTAGAACAGCGATTCACGGGCGTCGTCATAGGCGATCAGTACGGGATAGCCGCGATAGCCTGAACAGGCGAGTTCGGCCCAGTCGCCGTCGCCTTCTTCTGCCTGCGCGTAGGTCACGCAGTCCGTTTTCGAATCCAGATCGGTGTAGGCGCTGGAAATGCCGTCGGCTTGCGCCGCCTGACCGAGACCGACCAGGACAAGCGGGATCAGAATGGCACGCATGGCGGTCAATCTCCGTTGCAAGCCGCCGCAGCGTAGCGCCAAACGCTATTTCTTCAAGCTGGCTTCGATCAGCAGGTCGGCATTGCGGGCAACCGCTTGCGCCGGACCGCCGAGGCCGAACAACTGGCCGCTGATATAGGCGCCCTCGATCAGCAGCAGCAGGCCGTCGCCGAGCGTGTCTGGGTCTTGCGCGCCCATCGCAGCCGCCATGGCGCGCAGGCGGCGGCGCAGTTCCTGCTTGTTGGCCTCGCTGACCACGCGGGCCGGATGGCTGTGGTCGGGATATTCGACCGCCGCATTGGTCATGCCGCAGCCGCGATAGTCCGCCACCTGCGTGCGCTTGCCGATGCGGGTCAGGAAAGCCTTGATCTGAGCGCGCGGGTCGCCGGGATGAGCGGCGACCGCCTCGTCGAAGCGCTCCCAGTATTCACGGTCATATTGCCTGAGATAGGAAGCGGCCAGTTCGTCCTTGGACGGAAAGCTGCGGTAGAGGCTGGGCTTGGTGACGCCGGCACGCTTGACGATCTCGTCGACGCCGATCGCCCTGATGCCGCGCCGGTAGAACAGGTCATAGGCCACATCGAGGATCTTCTTGGCGGCTTTCGGCGGAGCGGATGCATGACCGTCGCTGATGGTCAGTTCAATATTTTTGTCGGTTGGCATCGTGTGACTCGATTGACAATGTTACCGATCGGTACGTATACATGTTCCCACCCTGCAACGTACCGGTCAGTAACATGATAACTCAATCTCGCCCCTTTGGCCAGCGCTACGCTTTCGTCGTGGTCGGCGTCATCTTCCTCAGCCTGCTGGTCGCGGCTGGCCTGCGCTCCGCACCCTCGGTCATGATGCTGCCACTCGAGAACAGTTTCGGCTGGCGCCGCGACATCATCTCCCTGGCCGCCGGTGTCGGCATTCTGCTTTACGGTTTGACGGGGCCATTTGCCGCAGCCCTGATGGAGCGCATCGGGCTGCGCCGCACGCTGCTCGCCTCGCTGGTGATGATGTCGGGCTCGACCATGCTCAGCCTGCTGATGACCAAGCCGTGGCATCTGTTCATCACCTGGGGCGTGTTCTCGGGCATTGGTTCCGGTGCCGTCGCCAGCGTGCTCGGCGCGACCATCGTCAATCGCTGGTTCAAGACCAATCGCGGCCTTGTCATGGGATTGATGTCGGCCTCCAGTGCCTCGGGCATGCTGGTGTTCCTGCCGCTGATCGCCGCTCTGGCACAGTCGGGCGGCTGGCAGCCGGTTGTCATTGCGGTCGCGATCGCGACCGCTGCCCTGATACCGCTGGTCTGGCTGCTGGTGCCGGAGCGGCCGGCATCGATCGGCATGGTGCGCTATGGCGCCGAGGCTGACGATGTGCCGCCGACCCCGCCTGCATCACAGGGCAACTTTCTGGCGCATACGTTCTCGACGCTGCGCCGTGCTGCCGGCACGCGGGTGTTCTGGTATCTGTTCGCCACCTTCTTCGTCTGCGGCTTCACCACCAACGGGCTGGTCGGCACGCATCTGATCGCGTTTTGCGGCGACATGGGCATTGGCGAGGTGCAGGCCGCCGGCCTGCTGTCGATGATGGGCATTTTCGATCTGATCGGCACGACATTGTCGGGCTGGCTCACCGACCGTTTCGACCCCCGCAAGCTGCTCGGCGTCTATTACGGCATCCGCGGCCTGTCGCTGATCTACCTGCCCTATTCCGGCTTCTCAGCGACCAGCCTGATCATCTTCGCCGTGCTCTACGGTCTCGACTGGATCGCCACCGTGCCGCCGACTCTGAGGCTCGCCAATGAGGCGTTCGGCGATCGCAGTGGGCCGATCGTGTTCGGCTGGATCGTCGCCGGCCACCAGATCGGTGCGGCGACCGCCGCCGCCTTCGGTGGCACCATGCGCGAGTTGCAGGGCAATTACGAACTGGCCTTCCTGATCGCCGGCATGACGGCAATAGCCGCTGCCTGTATCTCGCTGCTGATCAACACCAGCAAGCCGGCATTCGAGCCGGAGCCGCAGGCGGCGTAGGGAGAGACGCTACCGGCCAAGCTGCCATCTCCCCCACACGGAGGAAGATCGGCAGCTTCGCCGTCCGCGCAAACGCCCACCCGCCTGTTGATCGTCAGAAAAACTTCATGATCCCGAGATGTCCCTGAAACATTGACGCTGGATTTTGATGGCACCGTTCAAGCCATCCAGGAGACAGCCGTGAACAAGCTTTCGATGACTCGCCGCGCTTTCGTCACCTCCGCCAGCGCCGTTGGCCTGGCTGGCGTCTCGAGCCTGGCGCTGCCCTACTATTCGCGCGCCAGTCAGCGGCCGGCCTTCACCCATGGCGTCCAGTCCGGCGATGTCGACGCAACCAGCGGCATGGTGTGGACGCGCACCGATCGCCCGTCGCGCGTCATGTTCGAAGTGTCGTCGACGGAGAATTTCGTCAATGCGACACGCCTGGCGTCGCTCGATACGTCGCCGGCCAGCGACTACACCGTCAAGCGGCTGCTCACCGACCTCGCTTCGGACCAGGATATCTTCTATCGCATGACGGCAGCCGATCTCGCCGACATCAACGCCGTTTCCGAGCCGATCACCGGGCGCTTCAGGACGGCGCCGGCCTCGAAGCGCGACATCCGCTTTGCCTGGTCGGGCGACACCGCCGGCCAGGGCTGGGGCATCGATGAGACCGGCATGAAGACCTACGCCACGATCGGCAAGCACACGCCCGACTTCTTCCTGCATTCGGGCGACACCATCTATGCCGACGGCGCCATGAAGGACGAGGTCGACCTGCCCGGCGGCGGCAAGTGGAAGAACGTCGTGCTGATCGACGGCAAGCGTAAGGTTGCCGAGACGCTGGACGAATACCGGGACCAGTGGAAATACAACATGATGGACAGGAACGTGCTCGGTCTCAGCGCCATCTGCCCGACTTTCTACCAGTGGGACGACCATGAAGTCCTGAACAACTGGTCGGATTCGAAGGATCTCAGCGCCGACAGCCGCTATACGGAAAAATCCATCCACGTGCTGGCGGCCCGTGCGGCGCGGGCTTTCCACGAGATGACGACGATCCGCTACGAACCTTCCGAGCCCGGCCGCGTCTATCGCAAGATCGCCTACGGGCCGCTGCTCGACGTGTTCTTCCTCGACATGCGTGCCTACCGCGGCCCCAATGGTCCCGACATGCAGGATGAGATGACGCCGCAATCGCGCATGCTCGGCGAGCAGCAGACGAAATGGCTGAAGCGCGAACTGGCGAATTCGAAGGCGACCTGGAAAATCATCGCCGCCGACATGCCGCTCGGCCTCGTCGTCTGGGACGACGGCACCAAGAAGGTTGGTGCCGAAGCAGTCAGCAATGGCGACAATGGCTTGCCAAAAGGGCGTGAGCTCGAGATCGCCGACCTGCTGCGCTTCATCAAGAATGCCGGCATCAGCAACACCGTCTGGCTCACCGCCGACGTGCATTACACGGCCGCGCATTATTACAACCCGGACAAGGCGCAGTTCCAGGATTTCAATCCGTTCTGGGAATTCGTTTCGGGTCCGATCCATGCCGGAACATTCGGGCCGAACGATTTCTACATGACGTTCGGTCCGGAGCTGAAGTTCATCAAGGCGCCGACCGCCGAACAGGGACAGAACCTGCCGCCGTCGGCAGGTCTGCAATTCTTCGGGCTGGTCGATATTTCAGGCGCCAGCGAGCAGATGACGGTGCGGCTGATGGATCGCGACGACAACGAACTCTACAAGGTGACGCTCGACCCGGTGCGGTCGGCATAAGCGCGCGCTGATGGAAAGGTGTCGCGCGCGTCCAGGGCGCGCGATGCCTTAGTCCGGGTAGCAGACCATGGGGATATTCGGCCAGACGGCGCTGTCGCAGTTGGCGGCGTCCTGCCGCTGCTTGAAGGCGGCGCTGACCGGGCCGGTCACCACCGGGTCGACGCCGTCGGGCGCGTCGGCGAAAATCTGCTCGGCCGACTGTGCCTCTGACGGCAAGGCAGGCCGTGATTCCTTCGTCGTCGCGGCCGACTGCGCGGCGTTGGCCGCCAGCAGGACGGCGAAGGCAACAGAGGCGATGAGCGGCCAGAATCGGTTGAGTTTATCGGTCATGACGTTCGAACTGCCCGGGCCCCGAAGGGTTCCCGCCTTGGTTAACAAAATCATCTCACACGCAGATGCTTAAGATTTGATGAGTATTTGGTGACGCGCCTCCTCTTTCGCAACTGCGAAAAACCCTGTATGAGCCGCGCAACCGAAAGAGGCAGCGCCTTTTGGCCTGCTGCCTGCAACGCTTCCGAGACCAGAACATGAAAATCCGTAATATCGCGATCATCGCGCACGTCGACCATGGAAAGACCACCCTGGTCGACCAGCTTTTGAAGCAGTCCGGCTCCTTCCGAGACAATCAGCGCGTGGCCGAGCGCGCCATGGATTCCAACGACCTCGAAAAGGAGCGCGGCATCACCATCCTGGCCAAAGCGACCTCGGTCGACTGGAAGGATACCCGCATCAACATCGTCGACACCCCCGGCCACGCCGATTTCGGTGGCGAGGTCGAACGCATCCTGTCGATGGTCGACTCAGCCATCGTGCTGGTCGATGCCGCCGAAGGGCCGATGCCGCAGACCAAATTCGTCGTCGGCAAGGCGCTCAAGGTCGGCCTGAAGCCGATCGTCGTCATCAACAAGATCGATCGCCCGGACGCCCGTCATGTCGAGGTGGTCAACGAGGTGTTCGACCTTTTCGCAGCGCTCGACGCCACCGACGAGCAGCTCGACTTCCCGATTCTGTACGGCTCAGGCCGCGATGGCTGGGTTTCGGAAAATCCGGAAGGACCGAAGGACCAGCAGTTGGCGCCGCTGTTCGACCTCGTCATCAAGCATGTGCCGGAGCCGACCGTTCATCCCGGTCCGTTCCGCATGATCGGCACCATCCTGGAAGCCAATCCGTTTCTCGGCCGCATCATCACCGGCCGCATCGAGAGCGGCACGCTGAAGGCCAACCAGCCGGTCAAGGTGCTGCACCATGACGGTACCCAGATCGAAACCGGCCGTATTTCCAAGATCCTGGCCTTCCGCGGCCTTGAGCGCCAGCCGATCGAAGAAGCGCAGGCGGGCGACATCGTCGCCATTGCCGGCTTGTCGAAGGGCACCGTCGCCGACACGTTCTGCGACCCGAGCGTGAGCGAACCGCTGCATGCGCAGCCGATCGATCCGCCGACCGTGACCATGTCGTTCCTGGTCAACGACAGTCCGCTGGCCGGCACCGAAGGCGACAAGGTGACCAGCCGCGTCATCCGCGACCGCCTGCTGCGCGAAGCCGAAGGCAATGTCGCGCTGAAGATCGAGGAATCGCCTGACAAGGATTCGTTCTTCGTCTCCGGCCGCGGCGAATTGCAGCTGGCCGTGCTGATCGAGACGATGCGGCGCGAAGGCTTTGAAATCGCCGTGTCGCGTCCGCGCGTCGTCATGCAGAAGGGCGAGAATGGCGAATTGCTGGAGCCGGTCGAAGAAGTCGTCATCGACGTCGACGAGGAGCATGCCGGCGTCGTCGTGCAGAAGATGTCCGAGCGCAAGGCCGAGATGGTCGAACTGCGCCCATCCGGCGGCAATCGTCAGCGCATTGTCTTCCATGCGCCGACCCGTGGCCTGATCGGCTACCAGTCGGAGCTTTTGACCGACACGCGCGGCACCGCCGTGATGAACCGGCTTTTCCATGCCTATGAGCCCTACAAGGGCGAGCTGCCAGGCCGCACCAATGGCGTGCTGATTTCCAACGAACAGGGCGAATCGGTCGCCTACGCCATGTGGAACCTGGAAGATCGCGGCCCGATGGTCATCGATCCGGGCGTCAAGGTGTATCAGGGCATGATCATCGGCATCCATTCCAGAGACAACGATCTCGAAGTGAACGTGCTCAAGGGCAAGAAGCTGACCAACATCCGTGCCGCCGGCAAGGACGAGGCGGTCAAGCTGACCCCGCCGATCCGCATGACGCTGGAACGCGCGCTGGCCTGGATCCAGGACGATGAGCTGGTCGAAGTGACGCCGAAGACCATTCGACTGCGCAAGCTCTATCTCGATCCGAACGAGCGCAAGCGGTTCGAGAAGTCGTCCAAGGTGGTCGGCGCGGCGTAAGCTCTCTGTTTTCCGATAATCGAGAGGGGCGGAGCAACCAGTGTTCCCCCCCTTTTTCGTTCATCCACCGGCAGCCGCGATGATGGCCTGCCGATCGGCCTCGCCGGCCAGATCGATGCGGATCGTGTTTCCCGCACGGGCCGGCTTGCGCAGGGCCTTTGCTCCATCCGGGTCAACGATGAGCAGCCGCTTCTCCTCCAGCGCCTGAAGCCGTGATCGCGAGATGCAGAGTTCGCTTGCGAGCAGCCGGTCGAGCCGCAGCGATGTCGGCATTTCGAGCCCGAGCTGGAGTTCCAACACGGTCGCGGCTTCCCTGGTGTCGCCGAGCCTGCGCTTGTGAACGCTGACATCGGAGAACTCCTCGACGCGCCCGATCCGGTTGCGCAACGCCACCGCATCGAAGGCATGACGGTGAGCGAGTGCAGGATCGTTGCTTTCGAGCGCCGCCAGCAGCGCCGGGTCGATGTCGCGGCGGTTGCAGCGTTCGAAAATGCCGAAATTCCAGGAATTGTCGCAGTCGATGCAGCGATAGATCAGCCACACGTCGATGCGTTTGCCATTGGCGTTGACGCGGAACTTTCCGCTGCTGCAATAGGCCCTCACGGTGCCGCAGCGGTTGCAATTGATGAGCGGTCGAGGTGCGGTCTTGGGCGCGATTGCCCAGTGGATACGCAGAAGTCCAGACATGCCGATAAGCCCTTCCCGTCGGGAAGTTCATCAGGCCGGCGATGTCGAGATGCCCATGCGGGCGCGGCGTGGCGGTCGCTTGCTATGATTGGAAATCGGATGTCACGGGCGGCAGCGCGCAACAACGGTTCAGCAGTGCCAAACCGGTCTCGAACCGCCGCCCAGAAGAACACATGAAAATGAAAACAGATACCGCAAATGCGGTGTCATGCAGTGTGTCGGGGGAGTTGGCGAGACCGGCGGTTACGTAGGCAAAGTGAAGCTCAAAATTGTTTCGCGATGGCCTTTCTAGCCGCGACATGCCGGACCGACAAGGGTCTTTTGTCGGTGCTACCGCAGCCGAGCCACTTGCGTTAATATCCGAAATCGAAGGTTTTCAACCAGAGACCCGGTTATGCACCCCACCTCGCTCCTGATTTTCGCCGCCGCTCTGTTCGTTGCCGCGGGCTCGCCTGGGCCATCGATCGCGGCGCTTGTCGCCCGCGTCATCTCGAAAGGGTTTCGCGACGTGTTCCCGTTCCTGCTCGCCATGTGGATCGGCGAGGGCATCTGGCTATCGCTGGCGGTGTTCGGGCTGGCTGTCGTGGCGCAGACCTTCCATTTCGCCTTCGTCGTGGTGAAATGGGTCGGCGTTGCCTATCTCGCTTACCTCGCCTGGAAGATGTGGACCGCGCCTGTCGATGCAAAAGAGGGCGAGATGCCGCGCGAGGATTCGGCGATAAAACTGTTCTTCGCCGGCATGGCGGTGACGCTCGGCAATCCCAAGATCATGATGTTCTACCTGGCGCTGCTGCCGACCATCATCGACCTCGCTTCGGTCAGCATCGTCGGCTGGGTCGAGCTGACGGCGACCATGGCCGTGGTGCTGGTCGCCATCGACCTCGCCTGGGTGCTCGCCGCATCACAGGCGCGCAAGCTTTTGAAGAGCAAGCGCGCCATGAAGATCGCCAATCGCATCAGCGCCACGACGATGGCCGGTGCGGCGGCCGCCATAGCGACGCGGTCCTGAGCCGGCGCGTCACATCACTTCAATGATCGGCGCGATCTCGACGCTGAAGGCCGGGTTCATCAGGATCGGGCAGTCCTTGGCCTTGGCGACGGCATCGTCGATGTCTTTCGCTTCGACGATCGTGTAGCCGGCGGCCGGATTGCTGCCGCCATTGTTCTCGACCTTGCCGCCGGGCAGCACCATCTTCGACATGCCGACCGGATTGCCGCCGTCGACCACGGTCGAGCCGAGCTTGCCGTACCAGCCGTTCCAGGCGTCCATTGCGGCCTTCCGCTCGGCCTCGTCGGTCGGCATCTTGCCCGAGCCATGATAGACGTAGAGATACTTCGCCATGTTCTCCTCCCTTGGTGAGCGGCATCGAACCGGCATGCGGTCATGCCGCCTGCCGATCATCGGACCAAACCGGCAAACAAGCAACGAGAATGCGACACTGCTAATATAACGCCCCGGTCTGGCCCCTGCCGCAATCCGTCACCTTGCCATGGCGTGGTATTCGTCGTTCGGCCGCATATCGATTGCCGCAGCCACGCGGTTCGACATGTTGAAGAAGGCAGCGGTCGAGGCGATGTCCCAGATGTCGCGATCGGTGAAGCCGGCCTGACGCAGCGCGGCCCGGTCGGCCTCGGCGATCTTGGCCGGCTCTTGCGTCAGCTTGACGGCGAATTCGAGCATTGCCGTCTGCCTGGGCGAAAGATCGGCGGCGCGGAAATTCATCACCATCATTTCACCGAGCGGCGGGTCGCCGGAGAGCTGGCGCACCGCCGCGCCGTGCGCGGTCAGGCAATAATAGCAATGATTGATCGAGGAGACGGCGACCGCGATCATTTCGCGCTCCAGCTTCGACAGGCCGGACTCACCCAGCATCAAATCGTTGTACATGTCGGTGAAGGCGCGCAGCTTCTTGTCGTCGAAGGCATAGGCCCTGAGCACGTTGGGGACGAGGCCGAGCTTCTCCTCGCATTTGGCGAAATAGGTTTTTGTCGCCTCGCTCAGCTCTCCCTGGCCAAGATCAAGCGCGCTGATTTTACCGGTCATGGGTCATTTCTCCTCGTTGCGCGGCATCTTGTCGCCAAATTCCGATAATTCTTGGCAAGCCGTCAAACCTTTGTCGCCAAACAGCGGTCATCTGCTACCATAGTCGTAAAAGCATTCGACGGGAGGGACGTGCGTCATGGCCAGCGTGAAATCCGCGAGCAAGCCGAAGAAAAAAGCCACGGCAGCGCTTAAAGCGGAGGAAAGGCCAGCCAGGCTTGCAGACTATCTGCTCGCCCGCGCGCCAGCTGAAGACATTGCTCCCTACGATGTGGCCGACCTGGAGCGGGCTGCCGATCTCGCCGGCCAGGCAGTCGCCACTCACAGGAAAGGCGAGTGCGTCGTCGCCGTCGATGCCGATTCGGGCGTTGTGCGAGACGGCCGCCCGATGACGGTTGTCACGGTCGTCAACGACAACATGCCGTTCCTGTTCGATTCCATCCTCGGCGAGATCACCGAGACATCGGGCGAACCGACCCTGGTCACCCATCCGGTTATCGTCGTGCGCCACGGCAAGGGCGGCGTGGAAGAAATCCTCGGCGACGGCAATTTCGCCAAGGACGATGGCAGCCACGACCGGCTGAGCGTCATCCATGTCCACATCCCGCGGCTGACATCCGAGCAGGCGAGCGGATTGAGCGAGCGGCTGCGCAAGATCCTTGGCCAGGTTCATGCCGCCGTTCACGACTGGAGGCCAATGCTGGCCCGCCTCGATCAGGCGATCTCGGAATTCCGCTATACGGCCGTGCCGCTCGACAAGAAGAGCGTTGCCGAGGCTCTCGCCTTCCTGGAGTGGCTGCGCGACGACAATTTCACCTTCCTTGGCATGCGCGAGTTCAAATACACCGGCGGCGAGGAAAGCGGCACGCTGGAGCGCGCTGAAAAGCCTGGCCTCGGCATCCTGTCCGATCCCGACGTGCTGGTGCTCAGGCGCGGCACCGAAGCGGTAACGACGACGCCGGAGATCCGCGCCTTCCTGCATGGGCCGGAGCCGCTGATCGTCACCAAGGCCAATGCCAAGTCGTCCGTGCACCGCCGCATCTATCTCGATTACATCGGCATCAAGACCTACACCGCCAAGGGTACGCTCGCGGGCGAATTGCGCATCGTCGGCCTGTTCACCTCGACCGCCTACACGCGCTCGGTGATGAAGATCCCGTATCTGAGGTCAAAAGCCGAAACCATCATCGCCAAGTCCGGCTTCGACAGGCACGATCACTCCGGCAAGGCGCTGATCAACGTTTTAGAGAGCTATCCGCGCGACGAACTGTTCCAGGTGCCGGTGCCGATCCTGCGCAAACATGCCGCCGCCATTCTGGGCCTGGTCGAGCGGCCACGCGTGCGGGCGCTGGTGCGCGCCGACCAGTTCGACCGTTTCGTCTCAATCCTCGTCTTCGTGCCGCGCGACCGTTACGACAGCGTCGTGCGCGAGAAGATTGGCTCCTATCTGAAAACCGTATTCGAAGGCCGGCTGTCGGCCTACTACCCGGCCTTTCCCGAGGGCGGGCTGGCGCGCGTGCACTTCATCATCGGCCGCTCCGGCGGCAAGACGCCGAAGGTCGAGCAAGCGACGATAGAGGCGGCGATCCGCGACATCGTGCGTACCTGGGAGGACGCCCTTTCCGATGCGGCCGAGGCCAGTGGCGGCGACCAGGCTTTGAAGGCGATTGCCGCGCGGCTGCCGGAAAGCTACCGCGATTCGTTCAGCGCGGCGGTGGCGCTGGCCGATGCCAGGCGCATTGCCAAGATCAGCGCCGGCAATCCGATCGCCATCGATTATTATCGCCATGCCGAGCAGAAACCGCACCAGGCATCACTGAAAATCTATCACCATGGCAGCCCGGTGGCGCTGTCGCGCCGGGTGCCGGTGCTGGAAAACATCGGCTTCCGCGTCATCAGCGAGCGCACTTTCGAGGTCGGCGACGACCAGGTCGGCACGATCAATAGTGATCGGCCCGGCTTAGTCTTTATTCATGACATGGAGCTTGAGAACAGCTACGGCCAGCCGATCGACCTGACCGATGGCGGCGCGCTGTTCGAAGATGCGTTCCTCTCCGTCTGGCGCGGCGACGTCGACAATGACGGCTATAACGGCCTCGCCCAGACCGCCGGTCTGTGGTCTGGCGAGATCACCATCCTGCGCGCCTATGGCCGTTATCTGCAGCAGGTCGGCATTCCGCAAAGCCAGGATTTCATCGCCGCCGCGCTCAACCGCTATCCCGACATAGCGCGTGGCCTGCATGCGCTGTTCATCGCCCGGCTTGGCCCGACAGCGGAGACCGAAGGCGTGGTGGCCGCAAAGCACCTCAAGGCCAAGATCAAGGATGCGCTGGAGGATGTGCCGAACATCGACGACGACACCATCATCCGGCGCTACCTCAATCTGATCGAAGCCACGCTGCGCACCAATCATTTCGTTGCCGATACGAAAGAAAAGGGCCAGTCGCTGGCGATCAAGCTGGACTCGCACGCGGTCGAGGGCTTGCCGGCGCCGCGGCCGTGGCGGGAGATCTTCGTCTACGGCTCCGAGGTCGAAGGTCTGCATCTGCGCTTCGGTCCGGTGGCGCGCGGTGGCCTGCGCTGGTCCGACCGCGCCCAGGACTACCGCACCGAGGTGCTCGGCCTGGTCAAGGCACAGCAGGTCAAGAATGCCGTCATCGTGCCGGTGGGCGCCAAGGGCGGCTTCTATCCGAAGAAGCTGCCGATGAGCGCCGGCCGCGACGCGATCTTCGAGGCCGGTACTTCGGCCTACAAGAACTTCGTCTCCAGCCTGCTGTCGATCACCGACAATATCGGCCTCGACGGCGTCATCCCGCCGGCCGGCGTTATCAGACGCGACCCGGACGATCCGTATTTCGTCGTTGCCGCCGACAAGGGCACGGCGACCTTCTCCGATACCGCTAACGCGATCTCGGAGAAGCACGGCTTCTGGCTCGACGACGCCTTCGCCAGCGGCGGCTCGGCCGGCTATGACCACAAGAAGATGGGCATCACCGCCAAGGGCGCCTGGGAAGCGGTCAAGCGGCATTTCCGCGAGATCAACCGCGACATCCAGACCTCGTCCTTCACCGTCGTTGGGGTCGGCGACATGTCAGGCGACGTGTTCGGCAACGGCATGCTTTTGTCCCCGAAAACCCGGCTGATCGCGGCCTTCGACCATCGCGACATCTTCATCGATCCCGATCCCGACATGGCAGCCTCGATGGCCGAGCGCGAGCGCATGTTCGCGCTGCCGCGTTCGAGCTGGCAGGACTACGACAAGACGAAACTGTCGGAAGGCGGCATCATCGTCTCGCGCAACCAGAAATCGATCACCTTGCCGGCGGCGGCGGCGGCGGCGATCGGCCTGGCCAAGACCACCGCCACGCCGGTCGAGATCATGACCGCCATCCTCAAGGCGCCGGTCGATCTCCTCTGGTTCGGCGGCATCGGCACGTATCTCAGGGCATCGACCGAGACCAATGCCGAGGTCGGCGACCGCGCCAACGATGCCATTCGCATCACCGCGCTCGACGTCCGGGCGAAAGTGATCGGCGAGGGCGCCAATCTCGGCGTCACGCAGCGGGCGCGCATCGAGTTCGGCATGAATGGCGGCCGCTGCAACTCCGACGCCATCGACAATTCGGGCGGCGTCAACTGCTCCGACGTCGAGGTCAACATCAAGATCGCGCTGGCTTCCGCCATGCGCAAGGGGTCGTTGACACGCCCGGCACGCAACAAGCTGCTGGCCGAGATGACCGAGGAGGTCGGCTCGCTGGTGCTGTCCAACAACTACCAGCAGACGCTGGCGCTTTCGATCGCCCGCAAGCGTGGCCTCGCCGACATCGCGCATCAGAGCCGTTTCATGACAGCGCTGGAGGCGCGCGGCCTGCTCGACCGTGCCGTCGAGACGCTGCCGTCGCCGGCAGCGCTGGCCGAGCGCGAAGCGCGTGGCGAACCGCTGACCAGAGCCGAACTCGGCGTGCTGCTCGCCTATGCCAAGATCGTGCTGTTTTCCGACATCGTCGCCAGCGACGTGCCTGATGACGCGCATTTCGACCGCGACCTGATGGGCTATTTTCCCGACCAGATGGCGAAGAAATACGCCGCCGAGATCCATGGCCACAGGCTGCGCCGCGAGATCATCACACGGGTCGTCGCCAACGATCTGGTCAATCGCGGCGGCCCGTCCTTCGTCAACCGGCTGCAGGAGGCCACCGGGCGCACCGCCGCCGACGTGGTGCGGACCTTCGCGGTGGTGCGTGACGGTTTTGCCTTGCCGGCGCTCTATCGCGAGATCGACGCGCTCGACAACCAGATCGACGGCCAGGTGCAGCTCGATCTCTATCAGATGGTCAGCCGGCTGATCTATGTGACCAGCGGCTGGTATCTGAAGAACGATGCCGGCACGGCACCCCTCAGCCAGCGCATTGCCGAGTTGCAGGAAGCCCGCAAGGCGCTGGAGCCCAAGCTCGTTTCGCTGCTGCCGGCCTTTTCACGCGAGCGCATCGAGGAGAAGCGGCATGGGCTGTTCACGGCCGGCGCGCCGGAAAGCTTGGCCGGGCAGCTGGCACTGAGCGAAGTGGCGGAACTCATCCCCGACATCGCGCTAACGGCGCGCACCGCCGGCGCCGATATCGTCGCCGCGGCCAAGGCGTTCTTCGCCGTCAGCGATGCCTTCCGCATTCCGCGTGTCGAGGATGCCGCACGCTCGATCACGCCATCGGACTACTACGATCAGCTGGCGCTTTCGCGCGCCACCGACACGATCGATGCGGCACGGCGCGGCATCGCGGTGGCGGCGCTCACCGGCCACGCCAAGACGGCCGATCCGGTGGCTGCCTGGCTGGACGCCGGCGGCGAGCGGGTGGCGCGCATCCGCGAGCGGCTGCAGGCGTTGACCGAGGGCGGCGACATCACCGTGTCGCGGCTGTCGGTGGCGTCGGGGCTGATGAGCGATCTGACGGGGATGTGAACCGTCGATGATTGCCACACGCGTTGTCGGGTGCGTGTGGCGCCTTTTCCAATGTTATCGGCGCTCGGCGTTCAGCAAGCTCACCAGGAATGTTTGAGAGTGCCGACGATTTTCAGCCGGTCGCCGTAGAATTCGGTCCCGTAATAGCTGGTTGTCAGATACTTCCGGTCGAACAGGTTCGTTGCGTTCAAGGCCAACGTCACGTCCTTGGTCATCTTGTAGCTAATCGCCGCATCCACCAGTGCGTAGCCGCCAATCGAAATGGTGTTCGCGTCATCCCCGTAGGTTTGTCCGATATAGCGCACGCCACCGCCGATGGTCAGGTCGCCACGCGGTCCTTCCTCGGGAAGCGTATAGTCAACCCAGGCTGACGCCAGGTGGCGAGGAACGCGCTGCGGCCGATTGCCGGCATTCCCGCCAATGCCGTCTTCCAGGATCTCGGCATCCCAGTAGGAATAGGCAAGCGTCAGGTTCAGGTTTTCCGCGATGGCGGCCTTGCCCTCGAGTTCGATGCCGCGGACGCCAACCTTGCCGATCTGCTGCTGGACAACAGGCGTGACATAGGTCGGAACATTGGTTTGGGTAAGGTCGAAGACCGCGGCTGTGAACAGGCCGTCGAAGCCGTCGGGCTTGTACTTGATGCCTGCCTCATACTGTTTGCCCTCCTGAGGCTTCAACGAGCCCGAGACCGCATACCCGTTGGCGCTTGGCGACACGAGCGGCTGGAAGCTTTCCGAATAGTTGGCGTAGACCGCGAGGTTCGGCGTGAATTTGTAGGTCAGGCCGGCGCGCTTGGTGAAGGCCGATGCGGTGTCGTCGTCCTGCGTTCCCAGGTCGAGATAATCAGCAGTCGTCTGCACGCGGTCCCAGCGCCCGCCCAGGGTGACGATCCAGCGGTCGTCAAACGTCAATTGCTCCTGGGCATAGACACCGACCGCCTGTTGCTTGACCCGCCAGTTCACGTAGGGGCCGAGGTTGATGCAGGACAGACCGCAATAGGTCGGGTTGTCGATGTCGATGGGACCCGCGGTGCCGAAGAGGATGTTTTCGCGGGTGTTGTCGTTGGCGTAGTCGACGCCGACAAGCGTCTTGCTGTCGATCCCGTCCCATCCCGTATCGTATTGCAACTGATTGTCGAAGGCATAGCGGTTGGACAGGCCGCCGACGGAAAATGCCGTGCGGTCCGCCGTGGGGTCAAGCGACGCGCCGTAGACCTCGGCGTAGTCGAGGCTCAAATGCGTGTAGCGGGCATTGGAGCGGAAGGTGAGATTCTCGTTGAATTCATGTTCGAACTGGTAGCCGATATCGACCTGCTCGGTGTTGAAGCGGTTGAAATCCGGCTCGCCCAGGAAGGTGCCGATGTCGATATTGGCGCCGGCCGGGGTGCCGCGTGCGCCTGTGCCATCTCGCTTGTAATAGTCAGTCAGGATGGTGAGCGAGGTTCCTTCCTCGGGCTTGATGGTCAACGCGGGTGCGATGTAAAGCCGGTCGTCGTTGGAATAATCCCACCCTTGATCGCCATCCTTGGCCAGCCCGGTAAGCCGATAGGTCCACACGCCATCGGCGTCGATCGGCCCGCCAAAATCAACGCCAATCTCCTTGGTGCCGTCGCCATAGGACGTGTAAATCTCCCCCTGCTTCTGGTCCAGCGGCCGCTTGGTAATGGCGTTCACCAATCCGCCAGGGCCGTTGAGACCAAAAAGCGTCGATGTCGATCCCTTCAGGACCTCCACGCGCTGAAGTCCGTAAGGTTCGAGACGGCTGGCCGTGAACCAGGCTGGGATGCGCGCCGTCAAGCCGTCGCGATAGGTACCGAGCGATGTCTGGTCGAAACCGCGGATGCGAATATAGTCGTATCGGTCATCGTTGCCGAACTCGTCGGTGAGGACGCTGGATGTGTAGGCCACGGCCTGCTGGAGGCTTTCGACATGGCGCGCCTCCAGTTCCTTTTGGGTTACAACTGAAACCGAGGCGGGAACGTCGACGCTCGGCGTATCGGTCTTGGTGGCGGTCGCCGTATCCTTGGCGACGATCGTTTGATCGGGCCCGCCAACGCGGTCCGACTTGCCGGTGACGACGATCGTTTCCAGTTGAGTTGCATCGTCCGGCGAAACGTCCTGGGCCCGGCCGGTCCCCACCATTCCAAAAGATGCCGCTATCAAGGCACTGCTCGCAATCACTCGCCTTGCCTGAATGCGCAACAATGCCTGTCGACCAATCGTCATCTCTTATTCCCTGTCAGACCAATTTCGAGCAGTTCGGCCGGTCACCGTTCCGGCCCTGCGCGAGCGCAATTAGTCAAAGCGGACAAAAAGAGTCAACTTAATAATCAAGAAATCCACCCCGGCGACAATCGTTGCGAAGCAGGGGGGTGGAGGACGGCGCCGGACCTACGGTCCGACTTCCCCCACGAGAAAAATACGGGCTTGGTTCGCGAAGCGGACGAAAGCCAGTTGCATGGCTTTCGAACAGTGAACGCCCGGCAGCGTCAAGGGTACGGCACCGAGCTTGGTTCATTGCATGAGCGCATGAAACATGCAGACATGGCGCCCGACACGGAACCGGTGCCGAGGGATCATGATGACGGTAGAGACAGTGCAGCGTGCGTCCGGGCGCGGCATCTGGGGATGGATGCTGTTCGACTGGGCGGCGCAGCCGTTCTTCACGGTCGTGACGACCTTCATCTTCGGACCTTACTTCGTCTCGCGCATGGCGAGCGATCCGGAGACTGGCCAGGCGGCCTGGGGCTACGGCATTGCCGCGGCCGGTCTTGTCATCGCCGTGCTGTCGCCCATCCTCGGCTCGATTGCCGACCAGACCGGCCCGCGCAAGCCCTGGATCGCATTCTTTGCCGCGGTCAAGGTCACCTGCCTTTGCATGCTTTGGTTCGCGGCCCCCGGTTCGAACCTTTTCCTGGTCGTGCTGTTCTTTTCGCTGGCGTCGGTCGCGGCCGAGTTTTCGACCGTGTTCAACGATTCGATGATGCCGCGCCTGGTGCCGAAGAGCGAGATCGGCCGAATCTCCAACATGGCCTGGGGCCTTGGTTATCTCGGCGGCATGATCGCGCTGATCTTCGTCGTCGCTTGCTTGGCCGGTTCGCCGGAGACCGGCAAGACGATCATCGGCACCGACCCGCTCTTTGGGCTCGACCCGAAGCTCGGCGAGGACGCGCGCGCAACCGGGCCTTTGTCAGCCGGCTGGTACTTCCTGTTCATCCTGCCGATGTTCTTTTTCACCCCCGATGCCATCAAGGGCCTGCCGATCGGCCCTGCGGTGCGAGAGGGGTTGGCGGAGCTGAAAGTGACGCTGGGCGAGGTGCGCAAGCGCAGCGGCATCTTCCGCTTCCTGGTCGCCCGCATGATCTATCAGGACGGTGTCAATGCGGTGCTGGCGCTGGGGGGCACTTTCGCAGCAGCGATGTTCCACTGGTCGATCACCGAAATCGGTATTTTCGGCATCATTCTCAACGTCGTCGCCATCTTCGGCTGCCTGGTTGCGGCCCGTCTCGACACGGCGCTTGGCTCAAAAACCATCGTCATGATCTCGCTGGTCCTGCTCAGCATCGCCACGATCGGCATCGTCTCGACCGGACCGGGCTATACTTTGTTCGGCCTCTGGATGATGCCTGGACCGGACAGTGGCGGCCTGTTCGGCACCGCAGCGGAAAAGGCCTACATCTTCTTCGGCCTGTTGATCGGTGTGGCTTTCGGGCCGGTGCAGGCGTCGTCGCGATCCTACATGGCGCGCAGCGTCACGGCGGCCGAATCCGGCCGCTATTTCGGCATTTATGCGCTGGCCGGGCGGGCGACCAGTTTCCTGGCGCCGTTCATGGTCGCGTCCGTCACCCTGGCCAGCGGCTCGGCACGGCTCGGCATGGCGGTGATCGTGCTGTTCCTCGGGATCGGCATGGCGATCCTGGTCAAGACGCCCTATCCGGCGGACCGGCCGGCGGAGTGAGTTCTTTCTTCCTTCTCCCCCTGTGGGGTGAGCGGCCGGTTCGCGAAGCGAATTCATCGTGCCAGTGGCACGATGAAAGGCCGGCGAACGCCGGGACGCTGCGGAGCAGCGGGGACCCGGCAGGGCGGATCGGCCACCGCCCGGCCCTTCGCAGCTCAGGGCGTTCGAAGCTCGAAAAGCCAAGCAATTGGCTTTTCGTTCGCTGCGCGAACCGCTTCTCACCCCGCAAGGGGAGAAAGAAGAAGTGCGTCAATGCCTGAAATGCCGGACGCCCGTAAACACCATGGCGATGCCGTGCTCGTCGGCAGCGGCGATGACGTCCTTGTCATTCATCGAGCCACCCGGCTGGATAACGGCAGTGGCGCCGGCGGCGATCGCCGACAGCAATCCGTCGGCGAAGGGGAAGAAGGCGTCGGAGGCGACGACCGAGCCCTTGGTCAGCGGTTCGGCAAGGCCGGCGGCCTCGGCGGCGTCGAGTGCCTTGCGGGCAGCGATGCGTGAGGAGTCGACCCGGCTCATCTGGCCGGCGCCGATGCCGACGGTGGCGCCGTCCCTGACGTAGACGATGGCGTTGGACTTGACGTGCTTGGCGATGCGGAAGGCGAATTTCAGGTCGGCCATTTCGACCGGCGTCGGCGCCCTCTTGGTCACCACTTTCAGTTCGAGGTCGTCGACGACAGCGTTGTCCCGGCCCTGGATGAGCAGACCGCCGGCGACGGATTTGACCGTCGTGCCCGGCGTGCGCGGATCCGGCAGCCCACCGGTGACCAGCAGGCGCAAATTCTTCTTCGCCGCGACGATGGCCGCTGCCTCGTCGGTGGCGCCGGGCGCTATGATGACTTCGGTGAAGGTTTTTACGATCTCTTCCGCCGCCTCGGCGTCGAGGGTGCGGTTGACCGCGACGATGCCACCGAAGGCCGAAACCGGGTCGCAGGCGAGCGCCTTGGCGTAGGCGGCTTTCAGCGAGGCGCCTTCGGCAACGCCGCACGGGTTGGCGTGCTTGATGATGGCGACGGCGGCGGAACGCGCCGGATCGAACTCGCCGACCAGTTCGAAGGCGGCGTCGGTGTCGTTGATGTTGTTGTAGGATAGCTGCTTGCCCTGCAACTGACGCGCCGTGGCGACGCCCGGCCGCTTGTCGCCATCGATATAGAAGCCGGCGCTCTGATGCGGGTTCTCGCCATAGCGCATCACCTCGACCAGCCTGCCGCCAAAGGCGCGCCACGTCGGGTGTTCGATCTCGAGCGCTTCGGCGAACCAGCCCGAGATCGCCGCGTCATAGGTGGCGGTGCGGGCGAAGGCCTTGGCGGCCAGCTTCTTGCGGAAATCCAGCGACAGCGAGCCGATGTTCATCTCCAGCGCGTTCAGCACCGAGGCATAGTCGCCGGGATCGGTGACGATGGCGACATAGGCGTGGTTCTTGGCCGAGGCGCGGATCATGGCCGGGCCGCCAATGTCGATGTTCTCGACGATCGATGCGTAGTCGGCGCCGGAGCGGCGGACCTCCTCGAACGGATAGAGATTGGAGACGACGAGATCGATCGGCTCGATGCCGTATTTGCGCATTGCCGCTGAATGCTCCGGATCGTCGCGCACGCCAAGCAGCGCGCCATGCACGCCGGGATGCAAGGTCTTGACGCGGCCATCCATGATCTCGGGAAAGCCGGTGAGATCGGAGACGTCGCGCACCGGAAGGCCCGCGTCAGAGATCGCCTTTGCCGTGCCGCCGGTCGAGACCAGCTCGACGCCTGCGGCTGCCAGCGCCTTGGCGAAATCGATGAGGCCGGTTTTGTCGAAAACGGAGAGCAGGGCGCGGCGCACGGGAACCAGGTCTGGTGCGGGAATGTTCTTGGCGGCGACGGCCATGGGCTGGCGGCCTTTCACGACTGGTGTGGTGGATGCCCGCGCCCGTAGCACATGCCGCCCGGAAATCAAACCGGCGGTCAGGTAGGTCAGTTGTTTTCCGGATAACCGGCGATGCTGGTGCGGGTCAGCTGCCAGTGGACTTCGGCGATTTCCGAGGCCTTGAAGGCAAGCACGACCTGGCGGCTGCGGCGCGGGCCGCCAAGACCGGCGAAATAGATCGATTCCTCGACCTCCGGCACCACTTCGGCCGATGTGAACACCCAGGTGTCGGCCTGATCGGCGGCCAGCACCAGGCGGTCATGCTCGTCCTGCAAAAGGTTGACATCGGGATGAACGTGGAAGCGGACGGTGACGAAGTCGCGGCCATTGTTGCGGATCGCGGCACTGCCGGGGCGCTGGAAGCGGTCCCGGCCGGCCAGCACATTGCCGTTCGACGACAGCTTCAGCTCGCGCTCATGCAGGAAACCAAAGCGCGCGACATAGCCGTCATGGCGGGCGATGAAACCCTGAACGCCTTTCTGATCGGTGCGCTTGCACTGCACATGCTGCGGGCCGCCGATCAACGGCGAACCGAGCAGGTCGTTGACGCGCAACGAGTGGCTGAAGCGCGCCGACGAGGTGTCGTTGATGGTGGCGGTCGAGTGCGCGGCGGTGGCGCGCGCCAGCGGCCGGAATTCAGCCGCGCCGTAGGTGTCGATGCCGGCATTGACGATGTAGTGCTGGCGCCCGGACGACAGTTCGAAGGCAAGGCAGCTGGCATGTGCGGCATTGGACACGTCGACCGGCGGCGGCGGGCCGGTGTCGGCGATGACCGTGGTGCCGCCCATAGACAGGCGCTCATAGCCGGAATGCGGCGCATGCAGCAGCGGCGCGCCAGCGGTGTCGTCGTGGCGCAGGATGGTGGCGATGCGGTCGTGGATGGTGGCGCCCATGCCGTTGAAGCGGGCGAGGCTGCCATCCTGATGGCGGAAGAAGCGCAGCGCCGGCAGCATGCGGTCGATGGCGCCGATCAGCGCCTGCGGCGGCGTTTCCGCCTGGTTGGCATAGGTCTGGCGCAGCGGCAGAAGGTCGGCGAGGATTTCCAGGACGACCATCGGATTGCGCGAAATGTGCCCGCCATCGGCGAGGATCTGGCGGTCGAGTTCCTCGGCAAGGTTGCGGGTCGCGCCACGCAGCGCCGATGCCGGCGCCGGCAGGGACAAGGCAGCGAAGGCGAGCGCGATGCGGGCCCGCAGCCTGTCCTTGCCGTCGGGCATTTCGCGCGCCATCGACCTGAGATAGCGGATCTGCATGGCAACCGACTTCAGGAAGGCGCGGTAGAAAGGGAACTCGGCGCCCTGCAATACGACCGAGGAGTGCTGCAACCAGGCGATGATGCGCTTGGCCGTCGTGCCGGGCTCCCAGGCGATGCCGGAAATATGGCTGCCATGCATGGTGATCCAATCGGAGACCAGGGCGCGGGCATTGGCAGCGGCAAGCTCCGTGCCGGCAGCGCGCATATGGCGCAGCCAGCGAAAGCCGTGCAGCGTCTTCTGCCAGCCGTGATTGGGCACGTTGATCTGGAAAGGCGACTTGCCGCCGGTCTCGACCAGATGCCCCGACAGGGGATAGCGGCCGTAATAGATCTCGAGTGCGATCTGCGGGTCGGCGAGGCGCAGGTCCGGCGGTGCGATCAGCACACGTTCCGGCGTGCGGCCGGAATAGCGCCAGCGATAGACAGGCCCGGCGCGCAGGCGCCGGCGCGTTTTGCGCCAGAACTCCTTCGCGACAAGCGTCCACAGACGCGTCGTGCTGCTGGCAGCCAGTGCCAAAACCCCTCCTGATCGTCCTCTACCCCGGCGCCGAGTCTACATGATTGCACGATTCGTGCGAAGGCGAATTCCACGAGCCCGGGCCGGTTCACCTGCTTCTGCCGCCGGTCCTGCCTAAAAAAGGCAGCAAATCCGGCAGTTCAAGCCCTAGCCGGCTCGCCGCATGCGAGCGGCGAAGAAGCCGTCGAGGCCCGAGCGTTCCGGTGCGCCGAGGTCCAGGTCGGCGGGCGTGGTGCGCAGCGTGCCTTGCGGCGTCAGGAATGGATCGATGCCGGCGATCTCGCCTTGCAGCAGCGGATCATTGGTGATTTCAGGCGTGCCGGCGAGAAAGGCGCGACAGAGATCCTCGCCTTCGAGCGGATCGAGCGAACAGTTGGAAAAGACGATCCTGCCGCCGGGCTTCACCAGCGTCACAGTGCGGGCGAGCAGCCTGCGCTGCAGGTCGGCCAGTTTTTCCACATCGGCCGAAGTCTTGGTCCATGGCACGTCGGGATGCCGCCGCACCGTGCCGGTCGACGAGCAGGGTGCGTCGAGGAGAACGGCGTCGAACAATTCCTTCGGCTCGTATTTGAGCAGGTCGGCCTGGACGATCTCGGCGGACAGGCCGAGGCGGTCGAGATTCTGCGTCAGCCGCGCAAGCCGGTTTTTTGACGTGTCGATGGCGGTGACCTTCGCGCCGGCAACGATCAGCTGCGCGGTCTTGCCGCCGGGCGCGGCGCAGAGATCGGCAACCCGCAATCCCGTGACATCGCCGAACAGTCGGGCGGGCAGGCTGGCCGCGGCGTCCTGGACCCACCAGGCGCCCTCGGCAAAGCCAGGCAATTCGGTGACAGGACCGACAAGATTCTCGACCCGCACCGTGCCGGTCGGCAGGACGATGCCGCCGAGTTTTTCGGCCCAGAGTCCGGGATCGGCCTTGACCGAGAAGTCGACCGGCGCCTCAACGCGGTGCGCTTCGAGGATCTGTCTGGCCTTTTCGTTGCCGTAGGTAGTCTTCAGCCTGTCGGAAAACCATTTGGGCGCCTCGTCGGTGGCGGCAAGGGCGGCAGGCAATTCCGTTTCCTTGGCCCGTGCCAGTGTGCGCAGCACGCCATTGACGAGGCCGGAGAACCGCACCGTGCGCGGATCGGACTTGGCATGGGTCACCGCAATGTCGACGGCGGCGCTGTCGGGAATATCGAGGAACAGGATCTGTGCGGCCGCCACATGCAATATGTGCGACAGCGCCGTGGCATTGGGCGGCAGCGGCTTTTCCAGGCGCCGCGCCAAGAGCCCCGATATGGTCATGCGATAGCGCAGCGCGGTGACCAGAATGGCGCGGACAAGGCCGCGATCGCGCAAATCGAGCGCCTTGTATTGCGGGTGGCCGTTCTCGTGATCGGTCAGCCCGTCAAGCGGTGTCCTGGCATCGATGACGGCGGCAAGCAGGCGGGCCGCTGCCTTGCGCGCGGCGAGACCGGCGACGAAGTCGCCGCCGTCCCTGTGTTCCTGATCACCTGAAACCGTGCGTCGAGGTCCTCTGTCCGCCACGCTCACGACCACCGGCCCCTGGGGCCGGTCGGATTGCGACCCCATGGGTTGGATTTGGGCTTGGCGGGCTCCGCCGGCTGCTCGGGCCGTGCTGTCTGATCCCACGGGCCGGATGGCCGCAGTTCGTCCGCCTGGCGTGGCGTTGGGGCCTGGCGCGGTGCAGCCCGGGTTTCGCTGCCGGCCATGTCGCGCGCCATCGCCTGCAAGGCTGCAATGCGGTTCTCAGTGGCGGGGTGGGTGGAGAACAGGCTGTCCATGCGCTCGCCGTGAAGGGGATTGATGATGAAGAGATGCGCGGTCGCGGGATTGCGCTCGGCATCGGGGTTGCGGATGCGTTCGGCGCCGCGGGCGATCTTGTCAAGCGCCGATGCCAGCCAGAGCGGGTGTCCACAGATTTCGGCGCCACGTCGGTCGGCCTCGTATTCGCGGGTGCGGCTGACCGCCATCTGCACGACCATCGCGGCAAAGGGCGCTACGATCATCGCCGCCAGCACGCCGACAAAGCCGAACGGATTGTTGTCGCGATTGCCACTGAAAAAAAAGGCGAAATTGCCGAGCATCGAAATGGCACCGGCAAAGGTGGCGACGATCGTCATGGTCAGCGTGTCGCGGTGCTGCACATGGGCGAGTTCGTGCGCCATGACGGCTGCGACCTCTTCAGGCGTCAGCGCCTGCAACAGGCCGGTGGAGGCAGCGACCGCCGCGTTCTGCGGGTTGCGGCCGGTGGCAAAGGCGTTCGGCTGCGGATTGTCGATCAGGTAGGTCTTCGGCATGGGCAGGCCGGCCTGTTTGGCGAGCGACTGGACGATGGCGTAATATTCGGGCGCGTTCTTCTCGTCGACCTCGACGGCACGGTTCATCGACAGCACCATCTTGTCGGCATTCCAGTAGCTGAACAGATTGGTGCCGGCGGCGATCAGCAGCGCGATCATCATGCCGCCGGTTCCGCCGATCAAAAAGCCGACGCCCATGAACAGCGCAGTCATCGCGGCAAGAAGCATGGCGGTGCGAAGTGTGTTCATCGTCTGCTCCTGTCCAGGTGATAGCGAAAAGGGGTCGATCCGCTTCGTCTCATCGCTATATGATGGGAAACACCAGTTCCCGTTTCAATCCGCTGGAAATATCGCATGAACGACGAAGCCAGTAAAACCGATGCCGAGCTTGCCCATGATGTCGAGCCAAAGGCGCTGACGCCGGAAGCCAGACGTGCGCTCGCGGAAGCCGAAGCAAGGCGTGTAAAGTACCTGGAAAAGGAAGCCTCGGCGCCGAAGGAAATCGGCGGCCGCGGCGGCAAGGAGCCCGGCCGCTACGGCGACTGGGAGGTAAAGGGCCTGACCAGCGATTTCTAGACGCGGCCTAGGCGGCGTTGCGCTGCGGCTCGAGCGCGATCCAGCCACGCTCGTCGACGGTGATGCCCACCATGTCGTAGCCCGCGATCGCGGCGTGTTGCGTTGGCAAGGGGTGCTTGTGCGTGGCGCTGATGACCATGACCGCCGCGCCCGCCGCTTCGGCTGCCGCTATGCCGGCCGGGGCATCCTCGAACACGAGGCAGTCGCGCGCGTCGAAGCCGAGCCGTTCCGCGCCAAGCCGGAAGCAATCGGGCGCCGGCTTGCCGCGGGAGACATCTTCCGCTGCGACGATGACGGCCGGGACGGGGATGCCCGCGGCCTTCATGCGCAACAGCGCCAGCTCACGTGGGGCGGAGGTTACGATCGCCCAGCGTTCGGGCGGCAGCGAATCGAGAAATGCCACGGCGCCGGCGATCTGGATAATGCCTTCGAGATCGGCCGCCTCGGCCTTCAGCAGCAGATCAGCCTCGTGTGCCGGGTCGACGCCCGGCAGCGCCAGGCCGGTGATGGTCTCGATCGCGCGTACGCCATGGATCGTCGGCAGGAAGGCAGCGACGTCGAGGCCCTGGCGGCGTGCCCAATCGCTCCACACCCGTTCCGCCGAGGCGATGGAATTGATGAGCGTGCCGTCCATGTCGAAGAGGAAGGCCGCGAATTTTCTGCTTGAATACATGATTTTCCTTGAGTCCGGGGAGCGCTGGTGGGGTTGCCGAACCTAACGTCTCGACCGCGGCAGGGGAAGACACGGGGTGGGCTTTTCGATCGGCCCAGGGAACCACGGTATCCTCCGGGCGTTTGGGAAGGACTGCTTCTCACAAGATCGAAGGGGGGACCAACGATGCTGATCCGGCTCGGCTATGAAATCGCCATCGAATGCGTAGCCGCCACGCCGGTGATTTCAGTGCTCGAGATCCATCGGGACAGGCAGGCTGATATCAAGCGGCAGACGCGGGTGCTGACCTCGCCCGCGGTGCCGACAAGGCTGTACCACGATCTGCATGGCAATGCCTGCCGGCGCTTCACAGCGCCCGCCGGTGGTTTTCGCATCCTGTACGACGCGGTCGTCGAGGACAGCGGCGAGACGGACGAGGTAAACACGCTGGCCAGGGAAGTGCCGGTGGCGGACCTGCCGGACGAAGTTCTCGGTTATCTCCTGGGCAGCCGCTATTGCGAGACGGATCATCTGAGCAGCCTGGCCTGGCAGCTCTTCGGCGACATTCCGTCCGGCTGGGCGCGCGTGCAGGCGATCGTCGACTATGTCCACAACCGGCTGTCGTTCGGCTATGGCTATGCGCGCTCGACCCGCACGGCGGCTCAGGCGCATGAGGAACGCGTCGGGGTCTGCCGCGACTTCGCTCATCTGGCGATCACGCTTTGCCGCTGCATGAATATTCCGGCACGCTATGTGAACGGCTATCTCGGTGATATCGGCGTGCCAGCCGATCCGGCACCGATGGACTTTTCGGCGTGGCTGGAAGTGTTCCTCGACGGCAAATGGTACACGTTCGATCCTCGCCACAACACGCCAAGAATCGGCCGCATCGTCATCGCCCGCGGCCGCGACGCCACCGACGTGCCGCTGCTGCATAGTTTCGGCGCCCACCGGCTCAGCCTGTTCAAGGTATGGACCTATGAACAGGAAGGCAATCTGTTCAACCCGCCCTACCACGGTATCGACAGGACCGTCGGCGCACAGATGCTGGCCTAAAGGTATGTCGATTCAGGTGAGGCCGGTCTGCAAATGACGGCTTTCTGAGCTTCCGGTGCTCACGGACCAAATGTCCGCTCCGCTCCGGTTCTCGAAAGCCATCATTTTCGACTTGGCCTTACCTGAATCTCAACACCCCCTTGAGGCGCGGCCAAAAGCGGCCCTGGTTTTCAAACGTGATGGCGCTTTGGTCTTTCGACGGCCGGAGGCGTTGGATCCGATCATTTCGCGCCCTGCAGTCTCGGGACAACTGGCCCGCTTCGGCACACGGACCCTGTCCCGCAACAGGACGTCATCGGGATTCCGTGATTGCTTCGTCTTGAGCATGGTAACCGGCTCGTAAACGCAGCCGCGGCCGCGCCTTTCTGTTTACCAGTCATTCACCTTTGCGGAGCTTGAAGCCGAACAAAAACAATGATTTGGCGGCAAGCGGCCGGCCTTCTACCAGCCAGCGGCGTCATCCGGCGGGAATCCTGCATTGCCCTGTCCGCGGCGACGAGGCCGAGGCGAATGGAGGCTGTAGGATGCGGAATTACGGGGGTCTTGTTCACGCGGTCGGCGGGTTCGCCAGGGATCGCGGTGGAAATTTCGCAATCCTGTTCGGCCTCAGCGCCTCGGTCTTGGCGCTGGCTGTTGGCTTCTCGGTCAACGTATCGCAGCTCTACAATGCCAGATCGAGCCTCCAAGGCGTCGTCGACGCCGCGGTCACATCGACGGCACGCGACCTAACGACCGGCGCCATCAAGGAAGCCGATGCCAACAAATCGGTGCAGGCCTTTCTCGACGCCAACAGCCAGGCAGGCATTCTGCAGGCCGACCAGATCGTACTCGACAAGCTGATCGTCAACAGGACTGCCAAGACGGTCCAGGCCGACGCCCATGTCGATGTCGGGCTGTATTTCCCGATTTTTGGCACGGGCGACATGAAACGCGTCGCCGCCTCCACGACGGCGCTCTATTCGGACAAGACCGTAGAAGTGGCGATGATGCTCGACATAACGGGGTCGATGGCCAAGCGCGGCAAGGTCGACAAAATCGGCGATCTGAAAACAGCTGCAAAAAACGCCGTCCAGACGATGCTGCAGAAACAGGATCCGCAGAACCCCCGCATCCGCGTCGCGATTGTGCCTTATGCATCTGGCGTCAACGCCGGCAAGCTGGCGGAAAACATCTATGCCGAGAAGCAAAGCAGCTCTGAACTCCCACCCATCGCCGGCAGTCCGCTTGTCGTCGCCAAGACGGGCAAAAATCTGCTGCCGTCCTTCAGCGACTACATCTCCATTGTCGGCGCGGCGATGCCACGCCCCGACAATTGCGCCACCGAGCGCAAGGACAAGAACGGCAACGCGGATATGAGCGCCGACGGCCCGGATACTGTTCGCACCGACGGGAACGGCAAGAAATACTATGCTCTGGTCAACCGGGACGATCATCTCGGTAACGGGGACATGAACAGGTGCCCTGATGCCAAAGTGATCCCGCTGACCGCCGATTCCGATGCCTTGCTTGAATCGATCGAGGACTTCCGGGCCAATGGGTTTACGGCCGGCGCGATCGCCATTCAGTGGACCTATTATATGCTGTCGCCGCAATGGCGCACTGCGATCAGGAATGCCGGTCTTGGCAAGGGTGCCTCGGATGCCGATCCGAAGAAGATCGCCAAGGTCGCGATCCTGATGACCGATGGCCAGTTCAATACCGCCTTCGCCGGTGCTGGGGACAGCTACAACAGGCAGGGCACCCTTGCGCGCGGCAACGCCGAAACGCTGTGCGACAACATGAAAAACGACGGCATCGAGATTTTCACCATCGGCTTCGATCTGGACGACAAGGATATGTCGACAACCGAGCGGGATCAGGCAAAGGCGGTGCTGAAGGATTGTTCGTCGAAAGATACCTCCGCCGCCAAGAGGCATTTCTTCGACGTGTCCACCGGAGCCGAATTGGACGACGCCTTTCAGGAAATCATTCGCAACACTGAAAAGGTCGCATTGACCCAGTAGTCTAGTCCGCAAACGGAAAAGGCCGCCGCTTCTTTCGAAGCTGGCGGCCTTCCGTGTTTCCGTCCGTGGCGCGGCCCATGGCGATGACCTATCAGGTCAGCCGCCGCGCATTTCGCGCCTTAACGGGAAGACTGCTTCCCGAAAGTGCAATCCGCTGAGGCCACGTTCTGGAAAACGAAATCACTCGACATCGGATCACCTCCTTTCGATTTGTTGAACACATACTCATGATGGGGTGCATTGCAGCAAAAGACAAGGTGCAGGTCTGAAATTAACCAAGGGGCGGGCCTGGTGCGGGCCGGCTTGCGATTGCCAGGCCGACCGGGCAAACTTCTGCCCCTGAGCCAGCATTCGGAGGAATCGCATGGAGGCAGCCGAAAAGGCCGCTCGCATCGTTCGAACGGTGATCGAAACATTGAAGCCGGGTTTTGCGGTCAGGCTGTGGACCGGGGAGCGGATAGGCCCCGCCACTGGTCCGGTGCTCACCATCAACGACCAGGACATCGTCTGGCAGATCGTGAAGCGACCGTCCCTGTCGACGCTGATCGAGATGTGGATTTCCAAGACCATCGACATCGAAGACGGGACGATCTTCGATTTTTATGCCCTGCCGTCGCAAGGCAAGCTCAGAACCAAGCTCAAGTCGCTGCCGAAAATGGCGATCCTGCGCGACCTGCCTTCCGTGCTTTTGGCACGCAAGCAGATGAGCGCGCGGACCGATCTGTCGGGGCGCAATCCCTATGTCAGCGGTTCGAGCCAGGAGGCGATCCAGCATCACTATGACATCTCGAACGCCTTCTACCGGCTCTTTCTCGACGAGCGCATGGTCTATAGCTGCGGCTACTTCAAGGATTTCGCCAATGGCATCGACGAGGCCCAGGTCGACAAGCTCGACCACATCTGCCGCAAGCTCCGGCTGAAACCGGGCGAACGACTGCTCGACATCGGTTGCGGCTGGGGCGCCATGCTGATCCATGCGGCGAAGAACTACGGCGTCGTCGGCCACGGTGTGTCGCTGTCGCAGGCGCAGACCGAGCTGGCCCGCGAACGCATTCGCGCCGAGGGGCTGGAGGACCGCATCACCATCGAGATCAAATCCTATGCGGAACTCACCGGCAGCTTCGACAAGATCTCGTCGATCGGCATGTTCGAACATCTCGGGCTCGCCAACCATGCGACTTATTTCAAGACCATTCATCGCCTGCTGAAGCCGGGCGGCATCTATCTGCACCACGCCATCACCCGGCGCAGCAAGGGCGACATCAAGAAGACCTTGCGCAAGGGGCCGGAGTTCAAGGCGCTGCTCAAATACATTTTTCCCGGCGGCGAACTCGACACCATCGGCATGACAACAGGCAATCTCGAGGCGCATGGTTTTCTCGTCTACGATGTCGAGAACCTGCGCGAGCACTATGCCCGCACCTGCAGGCTGTGGGCCGAGCGGCTGCAGGCCCGCTTCGATGAGGCAATCGCCGAGGTGGGCGAGGCCAGGGCGCGGCTATGGCTGCTTTACCTGACGGGCTGTTCGATCACCTTCGAGCGCGCATCGGCACAGATTTTCCAGACCGTCGTGACCAAGCGCGCGCGCGGTCCAAGCGGCCTGCCGCCGACACGGGCGGATCTGTATCGATAGCTTACAGGAAGCGCATCGCGTCGCCGACTTCGACGCGCGCCGGCCGGTCGACCGTGCAATAGACGCCGAGATTGTGGGCGTTGTGGCGGACCAGGTTGCGCAGGATCGCCGGATCATGGTCGAAGCCATCCTGGGCGACGATGGTGAAACCGCAGCGGCGGCAGGGTTCCGAGATGGTCAGCAGGAGATCGCCGACGGCAAGCTTGCGGCCGATCCATTCCGTTTCGGGAAACGAGCCTTCGATGGCCGCCATGTCGACAACGATGTTGGGGCGGAAGCGGCGCGGGTCGGCGACCCCTTCCGGGTGCAATGCTTTCAGGCGTGCCAGCGAAGCCGTGGTCAACAGATGAATCGGCGCCTTGCGGTAGCGCTCCGCGGTCAGCGGGCCGGAATAGTCGGGCCCGGCATTCTCGCGGCGAAACGGACGGAGCGAGGCCTCGAAGCCGAGATAGGCCGACACCGCGCGGTCGCTCTCGATGCTTGGCGCGGCCAGCCAGTCGCCCTCGGGAACGGCAATCTCGAGTTCCAGGGTCGGCGACAGCCGGGTGCGGATGCGCGGCACCTTGTGCCATTTCGCGTCGCGGTCCGGTCGTGCGATCTCGTTGTCGGACACGTCGACAAGGCCGAACAGGCGGTCGCCGTCGATGCTCTCGACGTCGACCGAGATTGTTTTCAGGCGCTCGCCGGCAAGCGAACTCGCCGGATAGCGCCAGAGTTCGCTGACAGTGCCCAGCGCGGCCTGCATCAGCTCTTCTTGTTCTGCCGGTTGGCGACCAGATCATCGACGACGGCCGGGTCGGCCAGCGTCGAGGTGTCACCCAGGGCAGAAAAATCGTCCTCGGCGATCTTGCGCAGGATGCGACGCATGATCTTGCCGGAACGCGTCTTCGGCAGGCCCGGCGCGAACTGGATCTTGTCGGGCGAAGCGATGGCGCCGATCTCCTTGCGGACATGGGCAACAAGCTCCTTGCGCAGCTCTTCGGTCGGTTCGGCACCCTTCATCAAGGTGACGTAGCTGTAGATGCCCTGGCCCTTGATGTCGTGCGGATAGCCCACGACCGCGGCCTCGGAAACCTTATCATGGCTGACCAGCGCCGATTCGACTTCGGCCGTGCCCATGCGGTGGCCGGAGACGTTGATGACGTCGTCGACGCGGCCGGTGATCCAGTAATAGCCGTCGGCGTCGCGGCGGCAGCCGTCACCGGTGAAGTACTTGCCCTTGTAGGTCGAAAAATAGGTCTGCACGAAGCGGTCGTGATCGCCATAGACGGTGCGCATCTGGCCCGGCCAGGAATCTGTGATGCACAGATTGCCGTCGGCCGCACCTTCCAGCACCTTGCCCTCGCCGTCGACCAGCTGCGGCTTGATGCCGAAGAAAGGCCGCGTCGCCGAACCCGCCTTGAGGTCGGTCGCACCTGGCAGCGGCGTGATCAGGATGCCGCCGGTCTCGGTCTGCCACCAGGTGTCGACGATCGGCACCTTGCCGTTGCCGACGACGTTGAAATACCACTCCCAGGCTTCCGGGTTGATCGGCTCGCCGACCGAACCCAGCACGCGCAGCGATTTGCGCGACGTCTTCTTCACGTGCGCATCGCCGGCGCCCATCAGCGCGCGCAACGCCGTCGGCGCGGTGTAGAAGATATTGACCTTGTGCTTGTCGATGACTTCCCAGAAGCGCGACTGCGACGGATAGTTCGGCACGCCTTCGAACATCAGCGTGGTGGCGCCGTTGGCGAGCGGGCCGTAGACGATGTAGCTGTGGCCGGTTACCCAGCCGACATCGGCGGTGCACCAGTAGATGTCGCCGTCATGGTAGTCGAAGACATATTGGTGGGTCATCGAGACGTAGACGAGATAGCCGGCGGTGGTGTGCAGCACGCCCTTCGGCTTGCCGGTCGAACCCGACGTGTAGAGAATGAACAGCGGGTCCTCGGCCTTCATCTTCTCGGGCTTGCATTCGGCTTTCATCGTCGCGATCTCGTCGTGATACCAGACGTCGCGGCCTGAAACCCAGCCGGTCTTGCCGCCGGTGCGGCGCACGACCACCACCTTTTCGACTTTCGTTCCGGCTTTCGCGGCGATCTCGATCGCCCTGTCGGTGTTTTCCTTCAAAGGGATCGGCTTGCCGCCGCGCAGGCCTTCGTCAGCCGTGATAACGAAGGTCGACTTGCAGTCGTCGATGCGGCCGGCCAGCGCATCCGGCGAGAAACCGCCGAAGACGATCGAATGGACGGCGCCGATGCGCGTGCAGGCCAGCATCGCATAGGCGGCTTCCGGGATCATCGGCATGTAGATGGTGACTCGATCGCCTTTCTTGACGCCGTGTTTCTTCATCACATTGGCGAGCCGGCAGACATGCTCGTAGAGCTCGTTATAGGTGACCTTCTTGTCGTCGTAGGGATTGTCGCCTTCCCAGATGATGGCGGTCTGGTTGCCGCGCTTCTTCAGATGCCGGTCGATGCAGTTGTAGGAAACGTTGGTCAGTCCGTCCTCGAACCATTTAATCGAGACCTTGCCGTCGAAGGAGGTGTTCTTGACCTTGCTGAACGGCTTGAACCAGTCGATGCGCTTGCCGTGCTTGCCCCAGAATTTGTCCGGGTTCTTGACGCTGTCGGCATACCATTTCAGGTAGGAGTCATTGTCGATCAGCGCGTTTTTCTTCCACGCCGGCTGGACGCGATGGACATGAACCTCGGACATTCCTGACTTTCCTCCCGAACCAATCGCCGGCTTGAAATGCCGGCGGGATCGCGGCGACACGGCCGCGAATTCGGCGGCATTATTACCAGTTCCGCCGTTACGGCAACATTAGACGTTGGATTCGCGCGGCGGGATGCCGCAGGGGGCTTCTCCAAGGCTGTCAGCACTCGAAGAGGTGCGCTGCTAACTGCATGTTTTCGCATGCTAAAGCCGGTTCAGATGAAGAAAAAATCAATAGACGGTTAATCAGCGGCGCGCACAATCAGCCGTGGGAGGACAGGCGAATCAACCTGGGGACCGTCATGCGCGACCATGCCGAAATGGACCTGATGCTCAAAGGCTATGGCTTGACCACTGCCAAGATTCTTTATCACTTTCCCGATCACCCGCATCTGCTGCAGAGCTTCATCTGGCAGGACTACGATCTCGCGCCGAAGTTTCCGGTGCTGATCAAGTTCATCGAATTCTGGAAGGCCAAGCTGGACGGGCCGCTGCATTCGATCAGCTATACGCATCAGAAGCTGATCGCGCCGAACGAATGGCGCAAGGTGGATGGGGAGTTTGTGCTGCACTAGGGGCAAGTTTCGCAGCAACGGCTTCTTGAGGTCGGCGTTCTACGACGCCCCCCTCTGTCCTGCCGGACATCTCCCCTCAAGTGGGCAGATTGGCAGCTCCACCGACAACGCCGCCCCTTGTTACGCCTGCGATTGGCGAAAGTCGCCGCGACATCCGATCTCCCCCCTTGAGGGGGAGATGGCCGGCAGGCCAGAGGGGGGCGCTGGCCCGCGAACCTTGCGCCATGACGGCCCGATGCGCTCAAACCACCGGCGGGTTCAACCGGGCAAAGCCTTCCTGCCGCCGATACGGGAAGTACGGGTAGGGCGCGGTGACCTCGCTTGCCGCGTCGAGCTGCCTTATCTGCTCCGGCGTCAAGGTCCAGCCGACGGCACCGAGGTTCTGGCGCAACTGCTCCTCGTTGCGGGCGCCGATGATGACCGACGATACGGTCGGGCGCTGCAGCAGCCAGTTGATGGCGATCTGCGGCACGGTCTTGCCGGTTTCTTCGGCCACGACATCGAGGGCATCCATCACTCGATAGAGATGCTCGTCCTCGACCGGCGGACCGAAGCTTGCCGTGTCGTGCAGCCGGCTCTGTTCCGGTAGGAGCTGGCCACGGCGGATCTTGCCGGTCAGGCGGCCCCAGCCAAGCGGGCTCCACACCAATGCACCGACGCCCTGGTCGAGGCCGAGCGGCATCAGCTCCCACTCATAGTCGCGGCCGACCAGCGAATAGTAGACCTGATGGGCGACATAGCGCGGATAGCCTTGGCTGTCGGCTTGCGCCAACGACTTCATCACTTGCCATCCGGAGAAGTTGGAGACGCCGACATAGCGCAGCTTGCCGGCACGGATCAGGTTGTCCAGCGTCGACAGCACCTCCTCGATCGGCGTGCCGGCATCGAAGGCGTGTAGCTGCAAAAGGTCGATGTAGTCGGTGCCGAGGCGCCTCAGCGCATCATCCACGGATCTGATCAGCCGCGAACGTGACGAGCCGTAATCGCCCGGCCCATCGCCCATCGGCAGCGCGGTCTTGGTCGAGATCAGCACGGCATCGCGGCGGCCTTTTATCGCGTCGCCAAGCACCTGTTCAGAAGCGCCGTTCGAATAGACGTCGGCCGTGTCGAACAAATTGACACCAGCCTCCAGGCAGATGTCGATCAGCCGCCGCGCTTCCCTGGCGTCGCTGTTGCCCCAGGCGCCGAACAGCGGGCCGGAACCGCCAAAGGTTCCCGCGCCGAATGAGAGTGCGGGCACTTTCAAGCCCGATGCACCGAGACGTCGATAATCCATCTTTTTACTCCTGGTGGTATGAAGGGTGTCGGAAGGGTTTGCCGAGGGTAGTCACGAGCGGATGGAGGCAGGTGCGCCGAGCGCCGGGGTACGATCGAGACGCAGCGCCAGTCCGGCCGCGCCGAGCGCCGTGAGCGGCAGCAAGGCGGCGACCCAGGTCAGGGCACCCAGGCCAAGCCCTTGGGCAATCACCGCGCCGCCAAGCCAGGCGCCTGCGGCGTTGCCGAGATTGAAAGCGGCGATGTTGAAGGACGAGGCGAGGCTCTGGCCGGCACCTTGCGCCTTGTCCAGCACCCACATCTGCAGCGGCGCCACGGTGGCAAAGGCGGCGGCACCGAGCAGGCCGACATAGATGACGGCCATCACCTGGCTGTGGATGGCGAAGGTCATCGTTGCGAGCACCAGGGCCAGCACCACCAGACTGCCCAGCACGGCCGGCACAAGCCAGCGGTCGGCGACCTTGCCGCCAAGCAAATTGCCGGCGATGAGACCGCCGCCGAAGACGAGCAGGATCGGCGACACGGCTGCTTCCTTGAAGCCGCTGATCTCGGTCAGCAACGGAGCGATATAAGTGAAGACGGCGAAGACGCCGGCATAGCCGAGCACGGTGGTGGCGAGGCCGAGCAGGACGGGGGTGCGGCGTAAAACCGCGAGATCGGCGCGCAGGTCGCTCTTTTCGGGCGCCGTCCGGCTGCGTGGCACCAGAGCCAGGATGACGGCGAAGGCGGCCACACCGACCACTGTCACGGCCCAGAAGGTCGCCCGCCAGCCAAAGGCCTGGCCGAGCCAGGTGCCGAAGGGCACGCCGAGGATGTTGGCGATGGTCAGGCCGGTGAACATCAGCGCGATCGCCGAGGCTTGTCTGTTGGGTGCGACCAGCCCTGTGGCGACCACCGAGCCGACGCCGAAGAATGTGCCGTGGGCAAAGGCGGTGATGATGCGGGCGCCCATCAGCGTCCAGTAGTCGGGCGCCAACGCGCAGGCGAGATTGCCGAGCGTGAAGATCGCCATCAGCGCCAGAAGCACGGTCTTGCGCGGCCAGTTGCCGGTGGCGATGGTCAGCAAGGGCGCGCCGATGACGACGCCAAGCGCATAGCCCGAAATGAGCTGGCCGGCAGCCGAAATCGAAACGCCGAGATCCTTGCTGACATCGAGCAGCAAACCCATAATGACGAATTCGGTGACGCCGATGCCGAAGGCACCGGCGGCGAGGGCGTAGAGAGCAAGAGGCATGGCGGTTTTCCACTTCGATGCGAAGAGCGCCGTCCCGCGCCCCGACCCCTGAGATCGTGCTTCCCTGCATTGTGAACCAGACTTGCCTTGGGCATATTTTCTGTGAAATAGATTCATGAATGGCCAGGCCCGACATCAATCGCTCCGGCGAGATCGAAGTGTTCGTGCGCGTCGTCGAGGAAGGCAGTTTCTCCTCCGCGGCACGCGCGTTGCGCATGACGCCGTCGGCGGTGAGCAAGCTGATCGCGCGGCTGGAGGCCCGGCTTGGCGCGCGGCTGGTCAGCCGCTCGACGCGAAAGCTGCAACTGACGCCGGAAGGCACAGCATTCTACGAGAGCGGCCTGCGCATCCTCGCCGACATGGCGGCAGCCGAGCAGGAGGCAGCGGCGGGTGCTTCACCGCGCGGACGTGTGCGCATTAACAGCTACGTGCCCTTCGGGGTGCATCGGCTGGTCCCGCTTCTGCCTCGGTTCCTGGAACGCTACCCCGAGATTTCGGTCGATCTGGTGCTGACCGACAGCGTCGTCGACCTGATGGCGGAGCGCGCCGATGTTGCCATCCGTGCCGGGCCATTGAGTGGGTCACGGCTGGTGGCGCGCAAGCTCGGGCAAAGCCCGGTGGTCGTTGTTGCAGCACCTTCTTACCTCGATACGCACGGCATACCGCTGACGCCAGCCGATCTCGACAGGCACAACCGCATGGGCTTCGGCTTCGTCAGGCACCTCGATGGCTGGCCGTTCCTCGACGCGGAAGGCCGCGCCATCATGATTCCGATCACCGGCAACACGCTGGTCAGCGATGGTGAGGCGATGCGGCTCATGGCACTGGCGGGCGCGGGCATCGCCCGGCTGGCGCGCTGGCATGTGGCGGAAGACATAGCGGCCGGCAGACTGGTGCCGCTGTTGGAGGCATTCAATCCGGGTGACGAGGAGCCGACCCACGCCGTCTATGTCGGCCAGGGCCGGCATCTGCCGGCGCGGGTGCGCGCCTTTCTCGACTTTCTGGTCGAGAGCGTCCGGCTGACCTGACATCTCCGGAGCCACGGCTCCCGAGATGTCAGCGTGGGCTGTATTTATGCTTTCGGCGTGAACGCCGCCGGACGGCGGCCCGCTGCCTGGCGCTCCAGCATCCAGCCTGGATATTCGGACGGCAGCGCGCTGACCTCGTCGAGGCGGGCGAGATCGTCGGTGTCGAGCTTCACTTCAGTCGCTGCGAGGTTCTGTTCAAGCTGGTCCATGCGGCTGGCGCCGATGATGACGCTCATCACGAAGGGCTTGGCCAGGACATAGCCGAGCGCCACCGTGGCGACGCTCACATCATGTTTTTTGGCTATGTCGCGCATGACGGCAACGGCCGCCCAGGCGCGGTCCTCATTGACCGGCGGGAAGTTGAAGGACGCGCGGCGGCCTTCGCCATTGCCGGGTGCGCCGGGGCCATATTTGCCGGAGAGCAGGCCGCCGGCCATCGGCGACCACACCATCAGGCCGAGTTTTTCCTCGTTGAGCAGCGGCACGATTTCGCGCTCGAGATCGCGGCCGGCGATCGAATAATAGGACTGCACGGTCTCGAAACGGGCGAAACCCTTGCGCTCGGCGATGCCGAGCGCCTTGGCGATGCGCCATGCCGCCCAGTTGGAGACGCCGACATAGCGGACCTTGCCGCTGGCAACGAGATCGTCGAGCGCTCGCAGCGTCTCGTCGATCGGCGTCACCGTGTCGGTGCCGTGCAACTGATAGAGATCGATATGGTCGAGCTGCAGCCGCTCCAAGCTGGCATCGATCGAATCCATGATGTGGCCGCGTGACGAGCCGCGCTGGTTGGGGCCTTCACCCATGGCGCCATGCGCCTTGGTGGCGATGACCACATTCTGCCTGTTGATCTTGAGATCCCTGAGCGACTGGCCGAGCAACCGTTCGGATTCGCCAAAGGAGTAGACGTCGGCCGTATCGAAGAAATTGACGCCGGCGGCAAGCGAATGGGCAACGATCTCGTTGACGCCCTTCTGGTCGAGGCTGGCGATCAGGCCCCATTGGGCATTCTGGCCGGCGGCGCCGAAGGTCATGGTGCCGAGGCACAGTTCGGAGACGAACATCCCCGTATTTCCAAGCTGGTTGTAGCGCATGGTGGCGGCTCCAGAGAGTTTGTGACGACCCAAAGCAAATAGGAACGGTACGTTTCGTTTCCAGTCCTGGAGCAACGAGCCTGTCGGATTGGCCCAAACGCCGTTGCGTCTCAGCGAGTGCCGAAGATCGCCGAACCGACGCGGACGCTGGTGGCGCCGAAGGCGATTGCTGTTTCGTAGTCGCCGGACATGCCCATTGAGAGTTTGGCGACGTCGGCTTCCTTGCTAAGCTTCTCCAACAGCGCAAAATGCGGACCGGGATTCTCGTCGGCCGGCGGGATGCACATCAGGCCTTCGATGGCGAGGCCGTGCACGTCGCGGCAGCGGGCGACGAAGGCCACGGCGTCGCGGGGCTCGATGCCGGCCTTCTGCGGCTCGGAGCCGGTGTTGACCTGGACATAGAGTTTTGGCGCGCGGCCCTGTTTGGCGATCTCCTTGGCGAGTTCGGCGGCGATCTTCTCGCGATCGACCGTCTCGATGACGTCGAACAGTGCTACCGCTTCCCTAGCCTTGTTGGATTGCAGCGGGCCGATCAGATGCAGTTCGATGTCGGGAAATGCGTCCTTCAGATCAGGCCATTTGGCTTGCGCCTCCTGCACCCGGTTCTCGCCGAAGACGCGCTGGCCGGCTTCGATGACCGGGCCGATGTCGGCGGCATCAAAGGTCTTTGAGACCGCGACCAGGATCACGGCGCCGGCTTCGCGGCCGGCCTCGCGTTCGGCGGCGGCGATCTTCGCCTTGACCGCGAAAAATTGCTGAACGGCGTCACCCATATGCAAATCCTGCTGTTTTGACCGGCGTTTTTGTCAGACGCGGTACCCATATGGTTGACGGGTTTGCCAAACCATGGTGAACACCCGGACCACATTCCCTGAACTGCCGAGCCATCGCCCGCAGTTCGCGCATGCTTTTAAGTGAAAAACGTCCCATGGCAACCGAACGATACAATCCGCGCGCGTCAGAGCCCAAATGGCAGAAGGCCTGGGACGCCAAGAAGCTGTTCGAAGCGCACAATGACGATCCGCGCCCGAAATACTACGTGCTGGAGATGTTCCCCTATCCGTCGGGGCGCATCCATATCGGTCATACCCGCAATTACACGATGGGCGACGTGGTGGCGCGCTACAAGCGGGCCAAGGGCTTCAACGTGCTGCACCCGATGGGCTGGGACGCCTTCGGCATGCCGGCCGAAAACGCGGCGATGCAGAATAAGGTCCACCCCAAGGAGTGGACCTACCAGAACATCGCCACCATGCGCGAGCAGCTCAAGGTCATGGGGCTGTCGCTGGACTGGGCGCGCGAATTCGCCACCTGCGACGTCGATTACTACCACCGCCAGCAGATGCTGTTCCTCGACTTTGTCGAGAAGGGGCTGGTGACGCGCAAATCCTCCAAGGTCAACTGGGATCCGGAGGACATGACGGTGCTTGCCAACGAGCAGGTCATCGACGGGCGCGGCTGGCGCTCGGGCGCGCTGGTCGAACAGCGCGAACTGACGCAGTGGTTCTTCAAGATCACCGACTTCGCCCAGGATCTGCTGGATTCGCTCGAAGGCCTCGACGAATGGCCGGAAAAAGTGAAGCTGATGCAGCAGAACTGGATCGGCCGCTCGGAAGGCCTGCTGATCCGTTGGCCTCTGGCCGACGCCTCCGATGGCGAGCATGAGCTGGAAGTCTATACGACAAGGCCCGACACCATCTTCGGCGCTTCCTTCATGGCTGTCGCCGCCGATCATCCGTTGGCCAAGAAGGCCGCTGCGCACAATCCGGCACTGGCGAAGTTCATCGAGGATATCGGCCATATGGGCACCTCGGTGGCGGCGCTGGAGACAGCTGAGAAGAAGGGTTTTGACACCGGCCTCCGCGTCGTCCATCCGTTTGACGACAACTGGACGCTGCCTGTCTATGTCGCCAATTTCGTTTTGATGGAATACGGCACCGGCGCCATTTTCGGCTGCCCGTCCGGCGACCAGCGCGACCTCGACTTCGCCAACAAATATGGCCTGCCGGTGATTCCGGTGGTGATGCCGGAAGGCGAGAATCCGGCGACGTTCCAGATCATCGATGAAGCCTATGTCGATGACGGCGTGATGATCAATTCGCGCTTTCTCAACGGCTTGAAGCCGGATCAGGCTTTCGACGAAGTCGCCAAACTGCTGGAGCAGAAGACGATCGGCAACCGGCCGATGGCCGAGCGCAAGGTGAATTTCCGTCTGCGCGATTGGGGCATTTCGCGCCAGCGCTACTGGGGCTGCCCTATCCCGATGATCCATTGCGAGGCTTGCGGCGTGGTGCCGGTGCCGAAGGCGGACCTGCCGGTGAAGCTGCCCGACGATGTCGATTTCGACCGCCCGGGCAATCCGCTCGACCGTCATCCGACATGGCGGCATGTGAAATGTCCGCAATGCGGCAGGGATGCGCGGCGCGAAACCGACACGATGGACACGTTCGTCGATTCGTCGTGGTATTTTGCCCGCTTCACCGCGCCGTGGGCACATGAACCGACCGATCCCAAGGCGGCCAACGAATGGCTGCCGGTCGACCAGTATATTGGCGGGATCGAGCACGCGATCCTGCATCTGCTCTATTCGCGCTTCTTCACCCGCGCCATGCGCGAGGCCGGCCATGTCGATCTGGCCGAGCCGTTCAAGGGCCTGTTCACGCAAGGCATGGTGGTGCACGAAACCTATCGCGTTGGCTCGGCATCGAACGGCCGCTGGCTGGCGCCCACCGAAGTTCGGCTGGAGGACGTCGACGGCAAGCGCAGCGCCATCGAGATCGCCACCGGCGAGACCGTCTCCATCGGCCCGCTGGAAAAGATGTCGAAGTCGAAGAAGAACACGGTGAGCCCGGAAGACATCACCGATGGCTACGGCGCCGATACGGCGCGCTGGTTCATGCTGTCGGATTCGCCTCCCGAGCGCGATGTCGAGTGGACCGACGATGGCGCCGCCGGCGCGCATCGCTTCATCCAGCGCATCTGGCGCCTGGTGTCGACGGCGGCGGAAACACTGGCCGGCATCAAGCCCGTGGCGGCCAGCAGCGGCGAGGCCGCGGTGGTTTCCAAGGCCGCGCACAAGATCCTCAAGGCGGTCGGAGAGGATATCGAGAAGCTCGCTTTCAACCGCGCCATCGCCCGCATCTACGAACTGGCCAACGCGCTGACCACGCCGCTTAACGAGGTGGCCGAAGGCAAGGCCGATGCAGCGCTGAAAGGCGCCTGCCGGCAGGCGGTGGAGATTCTCGTGCATCTGATCGCGCCGGTCATGCCGCATCTGGCCGAGGAGTGCTGGGCAACGCTCGGCGGCACCGATCTCGTTGCCGAACGGCCGTGGCCGGTCTTCGATCCGGCGCTGGTCGTCGACAACGAAGTCACCTATCCGGTACAGGTCAACGGCAAGAAGCGGGGGGATTTGACAATTGCCCGCGACGCGGACCAAGGTGCGGTCGAAAAAGCGGTATTGGCTCTCGACTTCGTGCAGAAAGCACTCGAAGGGAAGGCTCCGCGCAAGGTGATCATCGTGCCGCAGAGGATCGTCAATGTCGTTGCCTGATCGGGAAAAGACAGAGTTGAGCCATTTGCTGCGCCGCATGGCGCTTGCCGGCCTGATAGGTTCGCTCGCGCTTGTCTCGGCCTGCACGGTGCGGCCGCTCTATTCGAGCGCGCCACTGTCGGGTTCGCAGGCCAGTGCCAGTGCCGAACTGGCGTTGATCGGCATCAAGCCGGTCAATACGCGTTACGGCCAACAGGTGCGCAACAATCTCATTTTCGGGTTTGGACGAGGCGCCGGCGAGCCGGCCTCGCCGGCCTATTCGCTCAATCTCGGCGTGACCGAAGCGGTCGAGTCCGCGGCACTTGTGCAGGTCGGAACCGACGAAGACGAGCCGACCGCCGGTTCCGTGACGCTGACCGGCAGCTATACGCTGGCCGATGCGAAGACCGGCGTGGTGATCGCATCCGGCAAGCGTTCGATCACCTCGTCCTTCGACAGGCCGCGTCAGGAATTCGCCGCATACCGGGCGCAGATCGACGCCGAGAATCGCGCTGCGCGAGAGTTGGCGGAAGCGCTGCAGCTGTCCATTGCCCAGGACCTTGTCCGGCACGGCAAGACCGGCTAGCGCACCTCATCTGCTTCACGAAAACGGTCTGGCGCCCCAGGCATGACGGGATGATCGTGGGATCATGACCAGATTCCCGAACAGAGCCAGATTCTGAACAGAGATTGGCCGAAGAGACCCATCGGCCTGCCATGGCACAGCGAGTAGATCGCGCCACCGCGGTGGGTGCGGCGAGGCGACGATCGTGCCGCGTCGCTCGCGAAGATTTTGGCGCTCAGGATCGTAGGCGACCCATCCGGGAAGCAACTGTTAACCACTCGCTCCCTATTGCTCGGCAGACATTTCAGAGTGAGTCTTGAGAATGGAAGCCAAGCGTTTTTCCCGGGTCAATTTGTCGACGGCCGCACCGCCTGATGATCCCGAGGGGAAGCGCTTCGAGAGCATTGGCGACAGGGGTGATCAGCGAAGTTCTTCCGCCGCAGGCGCCCTTGATCGTATGGCTCGCAAGGAGCCGGACGGTCGGCAGCCCGCCACACGCCAGGCCGGCTATTCCGCGCCTATGGTCGATCTCGGCGGCAACAAGCGGCCCTATATGGAGCCGCGGAGTGGCTCCGACGACACGCCTTCGAAAATCGGCGATATCGAGAGCCCTGCCTGGCAGGAATATTTCTTCCTTGCACCCAACGTGCGTTTTACACGCACGCCGGATTATGAGGCCAGGAAGCATCATCCGCAGCACGAGCGTGTCGTCGAACACGGCGCGACGCGCCCGGCACAGCAAGCCGTTGCGCAACCCATGGTCGGCAGGGCGTCCTCCGCGCCCTCGCTCCTGGCATTGCCGGCGTCGGTGAAAAGCCCTGCCTCCCAGCCGCAGACCGGGCGCGCCACGCAAGAGCCATTACCGCCGGCTGCTGCCTTTGTCCCGTCGGTGCGCGCCAGGGAGAGGGCGCCAGCCGTTGCGCCGGTGCCGCCGAGGACGGTCGCAACGGGACGGGCATCCGTGCGTGCGTCCGTTGCTCCGGGCGCCCCGACCAAAACCGAAAGGCAGCGCTGGCCCTATCTTTCGGATCATGCCTTCTTTGAGGCTATGGCACCCTATCTGGTCGACGTTTCGCCGCCGGCCCGGCAAATCGGTTCAACGTCGCCTGCGCCGCTCGCCGCAGCGCCAGTCACCACTATGCCGATCGATATCCGTCCGACGACAGGGACCGATGCCACCGCATTGTTTCGCGTCATCGACTGCCTGCCGGGCCAGGCCTTGAAGCCGTTGCCGGATGTTTGGCCGGCCAATTCGAACCAGGCCGTCGCCCAACCTGACGTGCCGGCGAGCAATGCGCCGTCGCCGGTCCAGCCTGTCGCAATTCCAGCCGCCAAAAGCGTCGCCGTTTCCAAGCCGTCCGCGCCAAGTGTGAACCTCCCTGCCAAGGCCGTTGGCGCCCGCTCTGCACGCTTGCCTGGGGCTGGAAAGGTCGTGCTGTCAACCGCGGGCGATCCCTATGAGCTTCCCTCGGAAGAGCTGTTGCAGCAGCCACCGGAGGGACAAGGCTTCTACATGTCGCAGGAGCGGCTCGAGCAGAACGCGGATCTCCTGGAAAGCGTGCTCGAAGACTTCGGCGTGCGTGGCGAGATCATTCATGTTCGTCCCGGCCCGGTCGTCACGCTCTATGAGTTCGAACCGGCGCCGGGCGTCAAATCTTCTCGCGTCATCGGGCTTGCCGACGATATCGCCCGCTCCATGTCGGCGATTTCGGCGCGCGTCGCCGTCGTGCCCGGCCGCAACGTCATCGGCATCGAGCTCCCGAACGAGATGCGCGAAACCGTCTATTTCCGGGAGCTGATCGAATCGGAGGGCTTCCGCAAGACGAGCTGCAAGCTGGCGCTGTGTCTCGGCAAGACGATCGGCGGCGAGCCTGTCATTGCCGAGCTGGCGAAGATGCCGCATCTGCTCGTGGCCGGAACCACCGGCTCCGGCAAGTCGGTTGCCATCAACACCATGATCCTGTCGTTGCTCTATCGGCTGAAGCCGGAAGAATGCCGGCTGATCATGGTCGATCCCAAAATGCTCGAACTCTCTGTCTATGACGGCATCCCGCATCTTCTGACGCCCGTCGTCACCGATCCAAAAAAAGCCGTCACGGCGCTCAAATGGGCGGTGCGCGAAATGGAGGACCGGTATCGCAAGATGGCGCGGCTCGGTGTGCGCAACATCGACGGCTACAACGAGCGCGCCGCCCAAGCCCGCGACAAGGGCGAAACCGTCGTCATGACGGTGCAGACCGGCTTCGAAAAGGGCACCGGCGAACCGCTTTTCGAACGGCAGGAAGTAGACCTGGCGCCGATGCCCTACATCGTCGTCATCGTCGACGAGATGGCCGACCTGATGATGGTCGCCGGCAAGGAGATCGAAGGCGCCATCCAGCGTTTGGCGCAGATGGCGCGTGCTGCCGGCATCCACCTGATCATGGCAACGCAGCGTCCCTCGGTCGACGTCATCACGGGCACGATCAAGGCCAATTTCCCGACCCGGATTTCCTTCCAGGTGACGTCGAAGATCGACAGCCGCACCATCCTGGGCGAGCAGGGCGCCGAGCAGCTGCTCGGCCAGGGCGACATGCTGCACATGATGGGTGGCGGGCGCATTTCGCGCGTGCATGGGCCGTTTGTCTCCGACGCGGAGGTCGAGCATGTGGTCGCGCATCTCAAGGCGCAGGGCCGGCCTGAATATCTGGAAACCGTGACCGCCGACGAGGATGAGGAAGAAATCGAAGACGACCAGGGCGCGGTCTTCGACAAGGGATCGGTTGCAGCCGAAGACAGCGATGCCATCTACGACGAGGCGGTCAAGGTGGTGGTGCGCGACAAGAAGTGTTCGACGTCCTACATACAGCGCCGTCTCGGCATAGGCTACAACCGCGCCGCGTCGCTGGTCGAGCGTATGGAAAAGGAAGGCTTGGTCGGCACACCCAACCATGTCGGCAAACGCGAAATCATCGTGGGCCGGCGCCAGCCGGCGACCGTGCCTGAGGATGACGGCGCGGACTGAGCGACCCCGGCCGTTATGGGATCATGCTTCAGGGGATGCTTCAGCTGCGGGTCAAGCTCGTGAATTCCATCACCTATCCCAGCCTAAACCTTAAGCATCTACACTAGCGCTTAGTGACGGCCTTTCCAATGCTGACGACCACATAGGATAACCAGCCAATGACATGCCCGAAGAAATAGATGCACAGTCCCAAATATGTAAGCAACGCAATCACAAATAGCTTCTCACCTAACGCAACATTCGTCACGAAGCCTTGAGGCAACAGGGCAAGAATCCAACCGAAGTGAAGGCCCCAGCTACACCCCCATTGACCACACGTCCGGTTGGCACTCAGCACCGTTGCGCCAAGCCACACGACCGAAATCACTATGAAACTCACCCACGAATAACGTTTGTCCCGAATGAGGCCGTAGATTGAAAATGCCTTTGCGAAAGCGAGTCCTATTGATGCAAGAACAGAAAAGGCGATTGAGATTAGAAGGCTCATGTTCGACCCAGTAGCTAAAACATCGAAGCTACAGCCAGCACCTTTACAAAGGGTTCGACCAAGTCATCGTTTTTTAAGTTCGTCGAAGGGCATCTCTCTAGCGTGATATCCAGGGTATGCTTCAGCAGCGTGTCGATCTGGTGAACTCGATCAAATATCCTGTTTTGAACTTGTCGCTCTCGATTTCAGCTGGATGCAATGCTGCGATGCAGTAAAGCCAAAAGAGCTAGTGCAAGGCACGCAAAAACAAAGACATGGAAAGTCACCCCACCCGCAGCACATAAAAAAGACCGGTTGCCCGGTCTTTTTTCACTGCAAGCGCATTGGCTTCAGCCGATCGCCATCTCAGCCAATCGATTGGCCGGTCTTGGCCCAGTCGGCGAGGAAGGCGGCGAGGCCCTTGTCGGTCAGCGGATGGTTGACCAGGGCCTTCAGGGTCGCCGGCGGCGCGGTCACGACGTCGGCGCCGATCAGTGCCGCCTGCTTGACGTGGTTCACGGTGCGCACCGAGGCGACGAGGATCTCGGTCTGGAAATCGTAATTATCATAGATCTGCCGGATTTCCTGGATCAGCTCCATGCCGTCGATGCCGATGTCGTCGATGCGGCCGACGAAGGGCGAGATGAACGAGGCGCCGGCCTTGGCCGCAAGCAGCGCCTGGTTGGCCGAAAAGCACAGGGTGACGTTGACCAGGCGGTTCATCTCGGTGCGGATGGTCTTGCAGGCCTTGAGGCCGTCCAACGTCAGCGGCACTTTGATGCAGACATTGTCGGCTATCTTGGCCAGAGCCTTGGCCTGCTGCATCATCTCGGAATATTCGGTGGCGGTGACTTCAGCCGAGACCGGACCCTTGACGATGTCGCAAATCTGTTTGGTTACCTCGGCGATCTTGCCGCCGGATTTGAGGATCAGCGACGGATTGGTGGTGACGCCGTCGAGCAGCCCCAGATCGTTCAGCTCACGGATATCCTTGACGTCGGCGGTGTCGACAAAAAATTTCATGGCGGGTCTCCTGAAGATTTTCATGTGCATGCCATGCACATTTGGGGTCGGCCTTTGATCTAGACCAAAGTCAGGGCAAGGTCACGCCTCATGATCGAAGATTCGCCCTTTGTCGCAGCCGCACCGGTGCTGGTGCCGATGCCCGCCGAACGCCCCTACACCTACGCCGTGCCGGCCGGCATGCGCGTGGTGCCGGGCTCGATCGTGCGTGTGCCGCTCGGGCCGCGCCAGGTCGCCGGCATCGTCTGGGATGGCGCGGTCGAGAAGGTCGACGCGAAAAAGCTGCGCCCCATCGAACAGGTCTTCGACTGCCCGCCGATCGACCGCGCGATGCGCCGTTTCGTCGACTGGGTGGCGCAGTACACGCTGTCGCCGCCGGGCATGGTGGCGCGCATGCTGCTTCGGGCGCCGGAGGCTTTCGACCCCGAACCGTGGATCGAGGGGTTGCAGCGCACGCTTCTCGCACCTGACCGGATGACGGGCGCCAGGCAGCGCGTGCTGGAGACGGCCGAAGGCGGCCTTGCCTGGACGCGATCCGGCCTCGCTCACGCCGCCGGCGTGTCCTCGACGGTGATCGACGGCCTGAGGGCGCAAGGCGTGTTCGAGACGGTGATGATCCCGCCGCGCCCGGTGGTGGCCGCGCCCGATCCCGGCTACGCTATTCCGGAACTGATGCCGGACCAGGGCGCCGCGGCGCAGATGCTGCGCGCCAATGTCGCAGCCGGCGTGTTCAACGTCGCGTTGCTCGACGGCGTCACCGGTTCGGGTAAGACCGAGGTCTATTTCGAGGCGGTGGCGGCTGCGCTCGACCAGGGGAGGCAGGTTCTGATCCTGCTGCCGGAAATCGCGCTGACGCATGCCTTTCTCGAGCGCTTCCAGCAGCGCTTCGGCGCCAAGCCGGGCGAATGGCATTCCGACCTGCCGCCGCGGATGCGCGAGCGGGTTTGGCGGCAAGTGGCGGAAGGCGGCGTGCGCGTCGTCGCCGGCGCGCGCTCGGCGCTGTTCCTGCCGTTCAAGGAGCTCGGCCTGATCGTCGTCGACGAGGAGCACGACCCCGCCTACAAGCAAGAGGACCGCGTCTTCTACAATGCGCGCGATATGGCCGTGGTGCGCGGCCATATCGGCAGCTTTCCGATCGTGCTGGCGTCGGCGACGCCATCGGTCGAGAGCCGGGTCAATGCCAGCCAGGGCCGCTACGACAGGGCGGTGCTTTCCGCTCGCTTCGCCGAGGCAGCACTTCCGCATCTGAAGGCGGTCGACATGCGGCGTGCGCCGCCGGCGCGTGGCGGTTTCCTGTCGCCGGTTCTGCTCGACCAGATGCGCCAGACGCTGGAGAGGCAGGAGCAATCGCTGCTGTTCCTCAACCGGCGCGGCTATGCGCCACTGACGCTGTGCCGGGTCTGCGGCCATCGCTTCGGCTGCCCGGTCTGCTCGGCCTGGCTGGTCGAGCACCGGTTTCGCGGGCAACTCGTCTGCCATCATTGCGGCCACAATGAGCGCCGCCCCGAAGCCTGCCCGGAATGCGGCACGCTGGATCATCTGGTCGCCTGCGGGCCGGGTGTCGAGCGCATCGCCGAGGAGGTCGTGACGCATTTCCCCGACGCGCGCACCATCGTCTTGTCGTCCGACCTGATGGGCGGCGTGCGGCGGCTGCGGCTGGAGCTGGAAGCGATCGCCGATGGCGAGGCCGACATCGTCATCGGCACGCAGCTCGTCGCCAAGGGCCACAACTTTCCCAACATGACTTTGGTCGGCGTTGTCGACGCCGATCTTGGCCTTGCCAATGGCGATCCGCGCGCCGCCGAGCGCACGTTCCAGCTGCTCAGCCAGGTCACCGGCCGCGCCGGCCGCACCGGCAAGAAGAGCCTTGGCCTTTTGCAGACTTTTCAGCCCGACCACCCGGTGATGCGGGCGATCGTCTCGGGCGACGCCGAGGCATTTTACGAACGTGAGATCGCCGAGCGCGAACGGGCTGCCCTGCCGCCCTTCGGCCGGCTCGCGGGTGTCATCGTCAGTGCGGTGACACGAGCGGAAGCCGAGGGCCACGCACGTGGCCTGCGCCGCGCCGCACCCGAGGCGTCAGATCTGTTCGTGCTGGGGCCAGCCGAGGCGCCACTGTCACTGCTCGGCGGCCGCCACCGCTTCCGGCTGCTGATCCAGGGCGAACGGCGCGCCGACATGCAAGGTTTTATCAGGGCCATGCTGGCCAACGGGCCGAAGCAACGCGGCTCGGTCCGGGTGCAGGTCGACGTCGACCCGCAGAGTTTTTTGTAAGGTTGCGCTTTCAGCGATAGGTTGCCCGCAAGCCAGCGAGATGTGGAAACTCATATGAAGACCCTTGGCCTGCTCGGCGGCATGAGCTGGGAATCGACCGCCATCTACTATCGCCTGCTCAACGAGATCGTGCGCGAACGGCTGGGTGGGCTGCATTCCGCGAAACTGCTTCTGTGGTCGTTCGACTTTGCCGAAATCGCCGAGCGGCAGCATCACGGCGATTGGGACGGTGCCGGCGTGCTCCTCGTAGAAGCGGCGCGCAAGCTCGAGGCCGGCGGCGCGGAAGGTCTGCTTTTGTGCACCAACACCATGCACAAACTGGCCGATCAGGTGCAGGCGTCGGTGTCGATCCCGCTGATCCACATCGCCGATGCCACCGCAGTGGCGGTCAAGCGTGCCGGAATGCAGCGTCCGGCGCTGCTGGCGACGCGCTTCACCATGGAGCAGGATTTCTACAAGGGCCGGCTCGCTGACAGATTTGGCTTGGACCCCGTGGTGCCTGATGCGGCCGGGCGCGACATGGTGCACCGTGTCATCTACGAAGAACTGTGCCAGGGCATCGTCACGGAGGTCTCGAAGGCGGCCTATATCGCCGAGACCGAACGCCTGCGCCGCGAAGAGGCGGCCGACAGCGTCATCATGGGCTGCACTGAGATCACCATGCTCATCGGCCAGCAGGATTTCGACATCCCGGTCTTCGACACGACGCGCATCCATGCCGAGGCGGCTGTGGAATTCGCGCTCGGTTGATGCGCGCTGCCTAAAGTACCTGGACCCATCTGGCGCGGGGGCTTTCCTCCGTTAGAATGCCCGGAATTTCAAAACAGGCATTTCGAGGGGACAAGATGGATTTTGCGCTTCCATGGCCGACGAGCCAGGGCGAATGGCTGGCTTGGTCGAGCGCCGTCTTCACGGTGCTGCTCGGGCTTTTGTTCTTCCTGGCGCCGGGTCTCGCCTTTCGTGCCCTGCGCCTGCAGGTCAAGCCAGAGAAGGCTGCGGCGATCGCCGAGGGGCGCGGCAGGATGTCGGGCTTTTATCTCGGTGTCGGCCTGTGCTGTATCCTGCTGGCGCAGCCGCTGATCTACATGGCGCTTGGCTTCTCCTGGCTGTTCACTGCCTTCGGCCGGCTGCTGTCGATGATGTCTGATGGCGCCAACACGCCTTTCAATTGGGTTTCCATTGTGCTGGAATTGGTCCTGGCGGCGTTGCCGCTCGCCTTCGCCTTCGGCTTTCTGCCTTGAATCATTGGGTATTCCGCGATGGAAGACGGGCGACTTTCGCTGGATGCGACAATAGTGCCTGAAAACCATGCGGAACGACGCATTGCGGTCTTAAAATGCCTGTGCTAGACGGCAATCGACTTTCGGCCGGGGATAGCGGAAGCCGCGCCTCCGTGCTCGAAAAAATGCAGTAAGGTCAAAGATTTAGCCAGAGTTTTTGCTCGCGCCAACAATCTACGGCCTGTCAGACAAGAGAAAAGACGGTCCGTGGCTCAATCGTCATCGCCAATCTCAGGTGTCGCAGAACGCTATGCGGGTTCGCTGTTCGAACTCGCCCTGCAGGCAAATTCCGTGGCCAAGGTCGAAGCCGACCTCAACAGTTTCGAAATCATGCTCGCGGGCAGCGCTGATCTCACCCGGCTGATCAACAGCCCGGTGTTCTCCAGCGAGGACCAGGCGAAGGCCATCGCGGCGATCGCCGACAAGGCCGGGATCACCGGCCTCACCGGGAATTTCCTGCGCGTCGTCGCCCGCAACCGCCGGCTGTTCGCCATTCCCGGCATGATCAGGGCGTTCCGCCAGATATCAGCCGAACACCGTGGCGAGACCGCTGCTGAAGTGACGTCGGCTCACGCGCTGACGGCTGTCCAGCAGACCGAACTCAAGGCGGCGCTGAAGAGCGTTGCCGGCAAGGATGTGGCTATCTCCGTCACCGTCGATCCGTCGCTGCTCGGCGGGCTGGTGGTCAAGATGGGCTCGCGCCAGATCGATACGTCGCTCAAAACCAAACTCAATTCGCTCAAGCTTGCACTGAAAGAGGTCGGCTGATGGACATCCGCGCCGCGGAAATTTCCGCAATTCTGAAAGACCAGATCAAGAATTTCGGCAAGGAGGCCGAGGTCTCCGAAGTTGGACAGGTGCTGTCCGTCGGTGACGGTATCGCTCGTGTCTACGGCCTCGACAATGTCCAGGCCGGCGAGATGGTCGAATTCCCCGGCGGCATCCGCGGCATGGCGCTCAACCTCGAAGCCGACAATGTCGGCGTCGTCATCTTCGGCGCCGACCGCGACATCAAGGAAGGCGACATCGTCAAGCGCACCGGCGCCATCGTCGACGTTCCCGTCGGCCCAGGCCTGCTCGGCCGCGTCGTCGATGCGCTCGGCAATCCGATAGATGGCAAGGGTCCGATCAAGGCAGTCGAGCGCAAGCGCGTCGACGTCAAGGCGCCCGGCATCATTCCGCGCAAGTCGGTGAACGAGCCGATGTCGACCGGCCTCAAGGCCATCGATGCGCTGATCCCGGTCGGCCGCGGCCAGCGCGAGCTGGTCATCGGCGATCGCCAGACCGGCAAGACCGCCATCATCCTCGACACGATGCTCAACCAGAAGTCGGTGCACGACAACGGCCCCGAGAAGGAAAAGCTCTACTGCGTCTACGTCGCCGTCGGCCAGAAGCGCTCGACCGTCGCGCAGTTCGTCAAGGTGCTGGAAGAGCGCGGCGCGCTCGAATACTCGATCATCATCGCCGCCACCGCTTCCGACCCGGCGCCGATGCAGTTCCTGGCGCCGTTCGCCGGCTGCACCATGGGTGAATATTTCCGCGACAACGGCATGCACGCGCTGATCAGCTATGACGATCTGTCGAAGCAGGCCGTCGCCTATCGCCAGATGTCGCTGCTGCTGCGCCGCCCGCCGGGCCGCGAAGCCTATCCGGGCGACGTGTTCTACCTGCACTCGCGCCTGCTCGAGCGCGCCGCCAAGCTCAACGACGATCTGGGCGGCGGGTCGCTGACCGCTCTGCCGATCATCGAGACGCAGGCCAACGACGTGTCGGCCTACATCCCGACCAACGTGATCTCGATCACCGACGGCCAGATCTTCCTCGAAACCAACCTGTTCTTCCAGGGCATCCGTCCTGCGGTGAACGTCGGTCTGTCGGTGTCGCGCGTCGGCTCGGCAGCGCAGATCAAGGCGATGAAGCAGGTTGCCGGCTCGATCAAGGGCGAGCTCGCGCAGTACCGCGAAATGGCGGCCTTCGCGCAGTTCGGCTCGGATCTCGACGCTGCCACGCAGCGCCTGCTCAACCGCGGATCGCGCCTGACCGAACTCCTGAAGCAGCCGCAGTTCTCGCCGCTGAAGACGGAAGAGCAGGTCGCGGTGATCTTCGCCGGCGTCAACGGTTATCTCGACAAGCTGCCGGTCAACCAGGTCGGCAAGTTCGAGCATGGCCTGCTCAGCCACATGCGTGCGGCCGGCAAGGACGTTCTCGACGCCATCCGCAAGGAAAAGGCACTGTCGGACGACCTGCGCGCCAAGCTGAAGGCCGAGATCGACGCTTTCGCCAAGACCTTCGCCTGAGCGAAGCGACAAGACGGGATCAGGTTTGAAGCATGCCTTCATTAAAAGACCTTCGTAACCGTATCGCCTCGGTCAAGGCGACGCAGAAGATCACCAAGGCGATGCAGATGGTCGCCGCGGCGAAGCTGCGCCGTGCGCAAGAGGCTGCGGAAGCGGCGCGCCCCTATTCGGAGCGCATGGGTTCCGTGCTGGCCAACATCACCCAGGCGATCGGCGGCGGTGGCGATGCCCCGGCGCTGATGACCGGCACCGGCAAGGATGATGTGCATCTGCTCGTCGTCTGCACCGCCGAGCGCGGCCTGTGCGGCGGCTTCAATTCGCAGATCGCCCGTCTTGCCCGCGACCACATCCGCAAGCTTTTGGCCGACGGCAAGCAGGTCAAGATCATCTGCGTCGGCAAGAAGGGTTTCGACATCCTGCGCCGCGACTACGCGTCGCTGATCATCGATCGCGTCGATCTGCGCGAGGTCAAGACACTCGGTTTCGTCAATGCCGATGCCATAGCCAAGAAGGTCATCCATCTCTTCAACGAGGGTGGCTTCGACATCTGCACGCTGTTCTATTCGCAGTTCAAGTCGGTGATCAGCCAGATCCCGACCGCGCAGCAGATCATTCCGGCGGGCGTTGCTTCGGCTCAGGCGGAAGTGACGGATGGCGGCAACGCTGTCTATGAATACGAACCGGAGCCGGGCGAAATCCTCTCCGATCTCATTCCGCGCAACATTTCCGTGCAGGTTTTCCGGGCACTGCTCGAAAACGCGGCCGGCGAGATGGGCGCCAAGATGAGCGCCATGGACAATGCGACGCGCAACGCTGGCGAGATGATCAACAAACTGTCGATCACCTATAACCGCCAGCGGCAGGCGCAGATCACCAAGGAACTGATCGAAATCATTTCGGGCGCCGAGGCGCTCTAGGCGCGGTCCGCGGGTTTTTTGCCCGCGACCGGACCGCGTGAGAAACAAAGGACGAAAAAGGGTAAAGACGATGGCGAAAGCAGCGACCCCCCAGAAGGCAGCCCACAAGGCCGCAGCCGCGAAGGCAGCAGCCCCCGCGAAGGCGGCAAAGGCTCCAGCAGCAGCCGTGAAGGCGGCCCCGGCCAAGGCAGCAGCACCGGCGAAGGCCGCAGCTGCCAGGACATCGGCAGTGGCCAGCAAGGCAACCGGCGTTGTCGGCAAGGTCCGCCAGGTCATCGGCGCCGTCGTCGACGTGCAGTTCGGCGATCACCTGCCGGCGATCCTGAACGCGCTCGAGACGACCAATGTCGGCAACCGTCTGGTGCTCGAAGTCGCCCAGCACCTGGGTGAAAACACCGTGCGCTGCATCGCCATGGACTCGACCGAAGGTCTGGTTCGCGGCCAGGAAGTGCGTGACACCGGCGCGCCGATCACCGTGCCGGTCGGCCCGGGCATGCTCGGCCGCATCATCAACGTCATCGGCGAGCCGGTCGACGAAGAAGGCCCGGTCGACGCGATCGAAATGCGCTCCATCCACCAGCCGGCTCCGACGTATGTCGAGCAGTCGACGGAAGCACAGATCCTGATCACCGGCATCAAGGTGCTCGACCTCTTGGCTCCCTACGCCAAGGGCGGCAAGATCGGCCTGTTCGGCGGCGCCGGCGTCGGCAAGACCGTGCTGATCCAGGAACTGATCAACAACATCGCCAAGGCGCATGGCGGCTATTCGGTGTTCGCCGGCGTCGGCGAGCGCACCCGCGAAGGCAACGATCTCTATCACGAGTTCATCGAATCCGGCGTCAACAAGAAGGGCGGCGGCGAAGGCTCCAAGGCCGCGCTCGTCTACGGCCAGATGAACGAGCCGCCGGGCGCGCGCGCCCGCGTCGGCCTGACCGGCCTGACGGTTGCGGAGTATTTCCGCGACCAGGGCCAGGACGTGTTGTTCTTCGTCGACAACATCTTCCGCTTCACGCAGGCTGGTTCGGAAGTGTCGGCTCTGCTCGGCCGTATTCCTTCAGCCGTGGGCTATCAGCCGACGCTCGCCACCGACATGGGCGCGCTGCAGGAACGCATCACCACCACCACCAAGGGCTCGATCACGTCCGTGCAGGCGATCTACGTGCCCGCCGACGACTTGACCGATCCGGCGCCGGCGACCTCGTTCGCCCACCTTGACGCGACGACGACGCTCAACCGCGCCATCGCCGAAAAGGGCATCTACCCGGCCGTCGATCCGCTGGATTCGACCTCGCGCATGCTTGATCCGCTGGTCGTCGGCGACGAGCATTACGGCGTCGCGCGCCAGGTGCAGTCGATCCTCCAGCGCTACAAGTCGCTGCAGGACATCATCGCCATCCTGGGCATGGACGAGTTGTCGGAAGAGGACAAGCAGACCGTGGCCCGCGCCCGCAAGATCGAGCGCTTCCTGTCGCAGCCCTTCTTCGTCGCCGAAGTGTTCACCGGCGCGCCGGGCAAGCTGGTCGACCTCGCCGACACCATCAAGGGCTTCAAGGGCCTCTGCAACGGCGACTATGATCACCTTCCGGAAGCTGCCTTCTACATGGTCGGCGGCATCGAGGAAGCGGTCGAGAAAGCACAGCGCCTCGCGGCTGAAGCGGCGTAATCAAGCGAATAGCGAATAGGGAGTAGCGAATAGGGAATATGGGCCGGCGAATTCTTCTTCTGACTACTCGCTGCTCGCTATTCGCTATTCGCTAAATTGATCATGGCTGAAGCTTTCAAGTTCGAACTGGTCTCGCCGGAGCGCCTGCTTGTTTCCGAGCAGGTTGAATCCGTCGTCATTCCGGGCGCCGAAGGCGAGATGACCGTCATGGCGCATCACGCGCCGGTGATGACCACGATCAAGCCGGGCGTCGTCACCGTGAAGACCGCAGCGGGCGGCGAAGAACGCTATGTGGTGTTCGGCGGCTTCGCCGACATCGTTCCGGCCGGCTGCACGCTGCTGGCGGAATCGGCTGTCGCGGTGAAGGATGTCGACCGCGCCGATCTCGCGCGCCGCATCCAGGAAGCCAAAGAAGACGCCACTGATGCCAAGGACGACGAGGCTCGCAGCAAGGCGGAACAGTTCCTTAGCCAGCTCACCACGCTGGAAGGCGCCATCCTGCCGGCTTGAAATTCGGTTCGATGAAAGAGTAAAAAGCGGGGCCTTGCCTCGCTTTTTTGTTTAAATGCCCAAGGCTGCGAAAGCCAATGTCGGGCCGTCTCGTCGCAGGTGGACGAGATGCACGGCCACGAGCTCGATCAAGGTCTGGCGCTCGGCATGGTCCCTGGCGAAGCCGGCGAGGTCGAACACTGCGGTCACGGTTTCGTTCGCCGGCAGTTGCTCGCCCAAAAGTGCCGTCAACGCCGCGTCGAGCGGGTCGGTGAAATGGCCCTCCGGCAAGGTTTTTCCTCGTGCGGCGCAAGCAGCGATCCAGGCAGCCACCACCAACGTGAGATGGACCAGCTCGGTACCGGCTTCTAGACATTCGATGGCGGAAGCGACGATGCGCTGCGGCAATTTCTGGCTGCCGTCATTGGCGATCTGAGCCGTACGGTGGGCAAGTGCAGTGTTGGAAAAACGCTCAGCGAGCTCCGCGGTGTAAGCGCTCGGGTCGAGCCCGGCATCCTCGGGCAGGGTCGGGATGGCTTCCGCCCACAATGCATCGACGAATTGCCGGATCGCCGGGTCGGCGAAGGCGCGGTCGACGGTGGCATGACCGCTGAGCAGGCCAAGATAGGCGATGGCCGAATGCGAGCCGTTGAGCAGCCTGAGCTTCATGTCCTCGAACGGGCCGACGTCGCGAACCATGGTGACGCCGAACTGTTCCCAGTCCGGGCGGCCCGCTGGGAAATTGTCTTCGACCACCCATTGGCAGAACGGCTCGGTCATGACAGGCCAAGCGTCCTCGGCACCGAGTTCTTCAGCGATCCGCGCCCGATCGGCATCGGTGGTTGCCGGCACGATGCGGTCGACCATGCTTGAAGGAAAGGCGACCTGATGGGCGATGTGATCGGCAACTCCGACATCACTCGATTGGGCGAGCCCGGCATCTCGCAACTGGGCGAATTCAACCAACAGCCGATGCAGCGTGGCGCCGTTGGCCGGCAGATTGTCGCAACAGAGCACGGTAAAGGGCGGCGTGCCGGCGGCGCGTCGCCGGGCAAGCGCCTCGGTCAGGAAACCATGCGCTGTCTTCGGCATCTGCGGATTGGCCAGATCATGGGCGATATCGGGATGAGCAGCGTCCAATCCGCCGCCAGCCGCCCTCAGATAGGCCTTTTCGGTGATCGTAAGCGTGACGATGCGGGTGCGCGGATCGGTCAGCGCGGCCAGCACCGCGCCCGGATCCTCCGGCGCCACCAGCATCGCGGTAATCGAGCCGATGACCTGAAGTTTTTCGGTTCCACTGCTTCTGATCGCCAGCGTGTAGAGCCCATCCTGCGGCGTGAGTGCGTCGCGCGTGTCGGCGCTGCGCAATGAAACGCCTGTTATGCCCCAATCCGTCTCGCCGGCCGCCAGGCAATCGTCGACATAGGCGGCCTGGTGGGCGCGATGGAAGGCGCCGACGCCTAGATGCACGATGCCCGGGACGATGCGGCTGCGGTCATACGAAGGCGTCGCGATCGAAGCCGGCAGTGCGCGCACCGTCTTCGTGGAAAGGCGTTCGGTCGTCGTGGTGCGACTGGTCTGGTCGGATGACATGAGTGGCCTCGGCAGGGATCGGCAAAGCGGCGTAACATTCGATTTCCCGCCACACAATGGGCCGAAAAGTCATCATACAACAATCTAATTTTTGTATGTTGACATTATTTCTTGCCGCCCCTACCGATAGCGGCCCTGGGAGGATTGCCGTGCCACTGACCGATGCGGATCTGCTGTTTCCCGCCGATGCGCATTCGCGCTCGGTTGCCCGCGATCTCTATGCCGGGATCAAGGACCTGCCCCTGGTCAGCCCGCATGGCCACACGGATCCGCGTTGGTATGCGCTGAACGAGCCTTTTACGGATCCGGCGCAACTGCTCATCGTTCCGGATCACTACATTTTCCGCATGCTGTTCAGCCAAGGCATCCGCCTTGAGGATCTCGGCGTGGCGACGCTGGACGGCGCGCCTGTCGAGACAGACGGCCGGACGATCTGGCGTCGTTTTGCCGAGCACTATTATCTGTTTCGGGGCACACCGACCCGGCTGTGGTTCGATCATGTGCTTGCCGATCTGTTCGGCATCGACGAGCCGCTGACCGCAGCGACCGCCGACCGCCACTACGACGCCATCGCGACGCTGCTGCAGTGGGAGAATTTCCGCCCGCGCGCCTTGTTCGAGCGCTTCAACATCGAGGTCATCGCGACCACGGAAGGCGCGCTCGACGATCTCAAATGGCACCAGATGATCCGCGACAGCGGCTGGCAGGGCCGTGTGGTCACCGCTTATCGCCCCGACGCCGTCGTCGATCCCGACTTCGAGGGGTTTTCAACCAATCTCGACCGGCTCGGCGAGATCACCGGCTGCGACACCGGCAGCTGGGCAGGCTATCTCGATGCGCATCGCCAGCGGCGCGCCTTCTTCAAAAGCTTCGGCGCGACCTCGTCCGACCATGGCCATCCGACGGCCGAGACCGCCAATCTTTCGGATGCTGCAGCGCAGGAGCTGTTCAATCGCGTTCGCCGTGGCTCCGACGACGAGCGCGAACGGAAACTGTTCCGCGCCCAGATGCTGACCGAGATGGCCAAGATGAGCCTCGACGACGGGCTGGTGCTGCAGATCCATCCCGGCTCCTGGCGCAATCATTCGTCGGCTGTTTTCCAAAAATTCGGCCGCGACAAGGGTTTCGATATCCCGACCCGGACCGACTATGTCACGGCGCTGAAGCCACTGCTCGACTGCGTCGGACTTGAGCGCGACCTCACAATCGTTCTCTTCACGCTCGACGAAACAAGCTATGCGCGCGAACTGGCGCCACTCGCCGGTGTCTACCCGGCGCTGAAGCTCGGGCCGGCCTGGTGGTTCCACGACAGCCCGGAAGGCATGCGGCGCTTCCGCGAGATGACCACCGAGACCGCCGGCTTCTACAACACCGTCGGCTTCAACGATGACACCCGTGCCTTTCCCTCGATCCCGGCGCGCCACGATGTGGCGCGGCGGGTCGACTGCGCGTTCCTGGCGCGTCTCGTCGCCGAGCATCGGCTGCGCGAGGACGAGGCGCATGAGCTGGCGCGGGAGCTTGCCTATACACTTGCGAAAAAGGCCTACCGGCTCTGAGCCGGGCGTTTTGGTTTCATAGGGAGGAAGTCATGTTGCATCTTTCGAAATTGACGGCAGTCACATTCGTTTTCGGCTCGTTGCTGGTCGGCATTGCCAACGCCGAAACCGTGCTGCGGTCGTCCGATACCCATCCCGACGGCTATCCAACCGTCGAAGCGGTCAAATATATGGGCGAGCTGATCAAGCAGCGCACCAATGGCCGCTATTCGGTCGAGGTCTATCATTCGGCGCAGCTCGGCGAGGAGAAGGACACGATCGAGCAGACGCAAACCGGCGTCATCGATCTCAACCGCGTCTCGATGGGGCCGTTCAACGGCATCGTTCCGCAAACCGCGGTGCCGTCGCTGCCCTACATGTTCCGCTCCGTCGAGCATATGCGCCATGTCATGGACGGGCCGATCGGGGACGAGATCCTGAAAGCCTTTGAGACTCACGACCTTGTCGGTCTCGCCTTCTACGATTCCGGGGCACGCTCCTTCTACAACACCAAGAAGGACATCACCTCGATGGCCGACATGAAGGGCATGAAGTTCCGCGTCATCCAGTCCGACGTGTTCGTCGACATGGTCAATGCGTTGGGCGCCAACGCCACGCCGATGGCCTATGGCGAGGTCTATTCGGCTTTGCAGACAGGCGTCATCGACGGCGCCGAGAACAACTGGCCGAGCTTCGAATCCGCCAAGCATTTCGAGGTCGCCAAGCATTACACGCTCGACCAGCACCAGATCGTGCCAGAGGTTCTGGTGATGTCGAAGGCGAGCTGGGACAAGCTCGCCCCGGAAGACCAGGCGATCGTGCGGCAGGCGGCCAAGGACAGCGTCGTCAAGATGCGTGAATTGTGGGACGCGCAGGAGAAGAAGTCGCGCGACATCGTCGAGAAAGCCGGCGTCAAGGTCAGTGAGATCGACAAGCAGCCGCTGATCGATGCGATGAAGCCGGTCTACGAGAAATATCTCTCGACCCCCGAGTTGAAAGATCTCGCCGCGCGCATCCAGGCGACCAAATAATCCGTTCGCGGCAATGGTGGCGCGAGCTTGCGCGCCACCGTCCAGGGGGAAGTGCGCATATGAAACCATTCTGGCTGGCAATAGAACGGCTGCTGTCACGGCTGGCGAGGCTTGCGCTGTGGGTCAGCGGCATCGGACTGACGCTGATGACCGTGATCATCTTCTGGCAGGTGTTCTCACGCTATGTGCTCAACAGTTCGCCAAGCTGGACGGAACCCTTCTCGGTGATTTTGATGGGGTGGTTCATCTTTTTGGGCGCGGCCGTCGGTGTCCGCGAACGCACGCATCTGGGCTTCGATGTGCTGCTCTATTTCCTGCCGCCCGCCGCAAAGGCGGTACTGCGCAGCATTTCGGATGTCGTCGTGCTCGCCTTCGGTCTCGGCATGATCGTCTACGGCGCCCAGCTCACCCGGCTGACATGGAACACGGTGATGCCGTCTCTCGCTTTCCCGGGCGGCGTCAGTTTCCTGCCGGTCATCCTGGGCGGCGCGCTTGTCTGCCTGTTTTCGCTCGAGCGGCTTGCCGGGCGGTTTGCCGGACTGCCGGTCGATGCCGATCAATACGCCACGGGCGAGGAGGGTCTCTAGATGGCATTGACGGTTCTGTTCGGCACCTTCGTCTTTCTTCTGATCATCGGCACACCGATCGCCTTCTGCCTCGGTGTCGCCAGCTTCGCCACGGTTCTGGTGCTGGGGCTGCCGCCGCTGGTGGTGTTCCAGCGCCTCAACTCCGGTGTCGGCGTGTTTTCGCTGATGGCCATCCCGTTCTTCATCTTCGCCGGTGACCTGATGGTGCGCGGCGGCATTGCCGCTCGCCTTGTTGCGCTCGCCGGGGCGTTGGTCGGCCACCTGAGAGGCGGGCTCGGCCAGGTCAACATCGCCGCCTCGACCATGTTCGGCGGCATTTCCGGCTCGGCGGTGGCCGATGCCTCGGCGGTCGGCGGGCTGATGATCCCGCAGATGAAGGCGCGCGGCTACGGCGTCGATTATGCTGTCAACATCACTTCGGTCGGCGCCATCATTGCGCTGCTGATACCGCCTTCGCACAACATGATCATTTATTCGATTTCGGCCGGCGGCCGGATCTCGATCGCCGATCTGTTCACCGCCGGCATCATACCGGGCCTGCTGCTGGCGCTATCTCTGATGGTCACGGCCTATTGGGTCGCCAGCCGCCGCGCCTATCCGACCGAGCCGTTCGCCGGCTTCGGCAGGGCGCTGCAATTGCTCGTTGCCGCAATTCCCGGGCTGATCCTGATCGGCATCATCTTCGGCGGCGTTCGCTCCGGCGTCTTCACCGCCACCGAAAGCTCCTGCATCGCCATCGTCTATGCTTTCCTGGTGACCCTGCTGATCTATCGCTCCATGAGCTGGAACGACTTCGTCACCGCGACCACCGCTGCCGTGCGCACAACCGCAATGGTGCTGATGATCATCGGCTGCGCCGCCGCCTTTGGCTGGCTGCTGGCCTATCTCCGGGTGCCGGCCGCTCTGGTCGCCTTCCTGCAGTCGGTATCCGACAACAAGCTGGTCATCCTGCTGTTGATCAACGTCGTGCTTCTCATCCTCGGCACGTTCATGGACATGTCGCCGCTGATCATCATCACCACGCCGATCTTCCTGCCGGTGGTCATGGCCTACGGCGTCGATCCGGTGCATTTCGGCGTGATCCTCATTCTCAATCTCGGCATCGGCTTGTGCACACCGCCGGTGGGGGCCGTGCTGTTCGTCAGCTGCGCGATCGGCCGGATCCCGATCTGGACGGCGATGCGTTCGATCTGGCCATTCTATGGGGCGGCTTTCGCTGTGTTGATGCTTGTCACCTACGTGCCGGAAATTTCGTTGTGGTTGCCGCACCTGTTCCACTAGAGCAGTTCACGGGAACGGCGAACTGCTCTAACCCTTTGTTTTGACGCAATTCCGGACGGAAACCGTTTCACATTTTTCCTGGAATTGCTTTAGGAGACCATCACGTGTCCGCTGCATCCGCCGACCTCAGGGTCGAGAGAAAACCCAAGCTGTCGGAGACCGTCGTCGCGGCGATCCGCAAGCAGCTGCAGGCGGGCGAAATCCTGCCTGGCCACAAATTGCCGACCGAGGGCCAGCTGACCGAGACCTTCGGCGTCAGCCGCACCGTCATCCGCGAGGCGCTGGCCAAGCTTGCCGCCGACGGCCTGGTCGAGTCGCGTCAAGGCGCCGGCGTCTTCGTCACCGAGCATATCTCGACGATGTTCGGAGCGCTTGCCGCCGACATGGGAGCCAAGGATTCGATCGCGCTCAACGTGCTCGAGGTACGCCTGGCAATCGAGATCGAGTCGGCCGGGATCGCCGCTATTCGCCGCAACGCCGCGCAGGAGGCGGCGATCCAGGAAGCCTTCTTCGAATTCGAGCGGCTGCTGCTTGCCAGCGAGCCGACCGGCCCGGCCGACCTCGCCTTCCACCGCGCCATCGCCAGCGCGACCAACAACCCGTTCTATGTCGAGATGCTCGACGTGCTCGGCCGGCGCGCCATTCCGTGCGACGTGACCTCGCCCTGGTCGACCGAACTGGCGCAATCCGACAGCTACCAGCGCGGGCTGCAGCGCGAACACCTGGTGATCCTCAATGCGATCACATCGGGCGATGCCGAAGCGGCGCGCGAGGCAATGCGCGCGCACCTCACAGCCAGCCAGCAGCGCTACCGCGAACGCCTGCATGCGCGGCAGGCTTTCTATGCCAGTTCGGTCAGGGCCGCCGCCGGCGAATGACCCATTTCAAGTCAGGACGAAAATGAGCCAGAGCCATACCGATTACACATCCCGCTTTGCCATAGACCCGGTTGCCGCCGCGGCGATGGGAACCGATGAACTCCGTCACAATTTCCACATTGACGGTCTGTTCCAGTCCGGCCGCATCAGCCTGACCTACACCCACTACGACCGCATGATCGTCGGCGGCGCCGTGCCGATAGGCTCGCCACTCCAACTGGAAGCGATCAAGCCGACCGGCACCAAAGGTTTCCTCGACCGGCGCGAGTTGATCGCCGTCAACATCGGTGGCGTGGGCGTCATCACGACCGGCGGCCAGTCCTTCGAATTGCAGGCGCGCGACATGCTCTATCTCGGCATGGGCACACAGGATGTGTCCTTCGCCTCGGCGGATGAGGGGGCGCCGGCGAAGTTCTATCTGCTCAGCGCGCCGGCGCATCTGGCTCATCCCAGCCGGCTGATCCGCATCGGCGATGCAAAGCGCCTCGATCTTGGCAGCAAGGATGCCTGCAACGAGCGTTCGATCTTCCAGTTCATCCATGCCGATGGCGCAAAGACCTGCCAGCTGGTGGTCGGCATGACCCAGCTGGCGCCGGGCTCTATCTGGAACACCATGCCTTGCCATGTGCATGACCGGCGCATGGAGGCCTATCTCTATTTCGACCTGGCCGAGACGGCGCGCGTCTTCCACTTCATGGGCGAGCCGGACGAAACGCGCCATATCGTCATGGCCAACGAAGAGGCCGTGCTGTCGCCGGGCTGGTCGATCCACTCCGGCGCCGGCACTTCCAACTATGCGTTCATCTGGGCGATGGCCGGCGACAATGTCGACTACACCGATGTCGACCCGGTGGCGTTAGGCGATCTGCGGTGAGCGACCCCTTCAGCCTTGCCGGAAAACGTATCCTGGTCACCGGCGCCAACACCGGCATCGGCCAGGGCATCGCCGTATCGATCGCACGCGCCGGCGGCACGGTGATCGGCGTCGGCCGCTCGTCGATGGACGATACGGCCAGAAAGATCGCAACGGTGGGCGGGCAATTCGAGGCGGTGAGCGCCGATCTTGCCGACACGTCAGCCGCCGGCCCCTTGCTCGACCGCGTCTGGGACGAAAGCGGCCCGTTCGACGGGCTGGTCAACAATGCCGGCATCATCCGGCGCGCCGATGCCGTCGATCTCAGCGAGGCCGATTGGGACGACGTCATGGATGTCAATCTGAAGGCGGTTTTTTTGCTCTGCCAAAGCTTTGCCAGGCGTGCCTTGGCCGCTGAGCGGAAAGGCAAGATCGTCAACATTGCCTCCGTGCTGAGCTTCCAGGGCGGCATTCGCGTGGCGTCCTACACCGCCTCGAAGCATGGCGTGCTCGGCATCACCCGGCTGCTTGCCTGCGAATGGGCGCAAAAAGGCATCAACGTCAACGCTATCGCGCCAGGCTATATCGAAACCAACAACACGCAGGCGCTGCGCGCCGATCCCGACCGCAGCGCCGCTATCCTGGCGCGCATCCCGGCCGGTCGCTGGGGCGAGGCGGGCGACATTGGCGATGCCGCCGTCTTCCTGCTGGCGCCGGCGTCGAACTACATGCATGGCGCGGTGGTGCCGGTGGATGGTGGCTGGCTGGCACGCTAGGTTTTGACGCAATTCCGAACGGAAACCGTTTCACACTTTTCCTGGAATTGCTCTGAGGAGACGACGATGACCGCAAAGATCTTCGCGCATGCCGGCGAGGGCGCCTGGACGGCGACACCGGACGGCAACAGGCGCCGCATTCTCCTGCACACTGACGAGTTGATGCTGGTCGAATTCGGCTTCGACAAGGGTGGCATCGGCGCCCTGCATTCGCACCCGCACGTCCAGGCAAGTTACGTCGCCGAGGGCCGCTTCGAGGTGACCATCGACGGTCGGACCGAGATCGTTGGGACGGGCGGGAGTTTCATCGTGCCGTCGGGCCTGGTGCACGGCGTCAAGGCGCTGGAAGCGGGGCGGCTGGTCGACAGCTTTACGCCGCACCGGGCCGATTTCCTCGGCTAGAGCATTTCACCGTTTCACGGAAACGGCGAGCTGCTCTAACTCTTTGTTTTGACGCAATTCTAGATGGAAAACCGCTTCACACTTTTCCTGGAATTGCTCTAACGAGGGGTAAGAGATCGAGCGGGAATGACCCGCACCCCAGAAAGAGGCGCGGGTCTGTTGCCTGGGCGCTTGTGGCGCCGCGGTACTCAAGACATCACCGCAGGATGAGGACCCTGCCGCACCGTGGTGAAGATAGTCTTAATGCACCGGGGCTGCGTAGCTCGGTCGGTCAGGTGATGTGACGCAGGAGGCTGAAAAGCCGTTCGAACGTCTTGCCGTAGGGCGGGCGCAGCAGGCTTCCCGCGCTCAGCCGCGACTGCATGAAAACCGGTTTCTCCTTGCTGAAGGTGCGAAATCCCCATTCGCCGTGATAGGCGCCCATGCCGCTGGCGCCGACGCCGCCGAAGGGCTGGTTTTCCTGTACCAGATGCAGCATGCAGTCGTTGACGGTGACGCCGCCGGCAATTGTCTCGTGCAGGATGCGTTGACGGTTGCCGCTGTCGCGGCCGAACCAGTAGAGTGCCAGCGGGCGGTCGGCCCCGTTCACATGGGCGATCGCCTCGTCGATCCCGGTGTATTCTACGATGGGCAGCACCGGCCCAAAGATCTCTTCGCGCATCAGCCGCAGGTTTGCGCCGGCATTGCGGACCAGGGTCGGCAGCAACTTCCCGCTATTGGCGTCAAGTTCCTCGCCGGCCGGGTTGATTTCGGTGACATCGGCGCCGGCGTCACGCGCTTCAGTGACCATGTCGCGCAGGCGCTGGTGGTGCCGATCGCTGATGATGGCGGTATAGTCGGGGTTGTCGCGCAGGGTCGGGTAGAGCTTAGCGATCGCCGTTGCGAGCTTGGCAGCGACCGTGCCTGCTTGCCCCTTCGGCACCAGAAGGTAATCCGGCGCGATACAGGTCTGCCCGGCATTCAACAGCTTACCGTAGGCAATGCTCGATACTGCCGCGTCGAGGTCGCAGGACGGATCGAAGATTGCCGGCGACTTGCCGCCGAGTTCGAGCGTGACCGGGGTCAGGTTGGCGGCCGCGGCGATCGCGACCTGGCGTCCGACCGCGGTCGAGCCGGTGAACAGCAAATGATCGAAAGGCATCGACACGAAGGCCTTTCCCATCTCCGCATCGCCGCTGATGACGCTGAGCTCATCGGCTGCGAAATGCTCGGCAACGAGTTTGGCCAGCAGCGCGGAAAATGCCGGCGTCAGCTCGGAAGGTTTGATGAGCACGCGGTTGCCGGCGGCAAGGGCGGCGGTCACCGGTGCGACGGCGAGCTGGAAAGGATAATTCCAGGGCGACACGATGCCGATGACACCGAGCGGCTGCGGGATGAGGCGATTTCTGCCGGGCAGGAACGGCATGGTGGTGGCAACGCGGCGTTCGCGCATCCAGCCCCTGAGGTGCGACAGCGCGTGGCGGATGCCGGCACGTACGACGAACAGTTCCGCAAGACGCGTCTCATGCGCGGAACGGCCGCCAAAGTCGGTGTCGATGGCGGTGCAGATGTCGGCTTCATGCCGCTCGGTCAGCGCGAGCAGGCGTTTGAGGCGATCCTTGCGAACGTCAAAGTTGGGGAAAGACTGCGCCTCGAAGGCGGCGCGCTGCAGGTGGAACCGCTCGCCGAGAACATTCTGTCTGGTCTGCAGCATCGCGCCCTCCCTGGCTTGCCGGACGGAGCTTACATCGTGGTGCGTGGCGGAATCCAGCGGGGGTGCAGGTGTCCTAGGGGAAGCCGCTTTCGGATGCGCACGGCATCCGGCTGGCAAGCGCCGATGGCCGCATCAACGGCAGGTTCCTGCAAAGGGGGCGTTGTGGTTGGATGACGGCTGCGCTACTCCAAAGCGTCACGCCAGAGAGTCGTCTTGACCGGTTTCCACATCCTCTCCAGTCTACGAAATTCCAGCCCGGTGTCCGCCTGATGCTGATATCGGTGACAAGCATCTTGGCCATGGACCCCAAGCGGCGCGTTCCGCGCCGCGCGGCCCAGCGGAATTGCGGATGAAGGGCGCTCACAGGCTTGAGGCTGCGTTTGGAGCGGCTGCACGAAGGGTGGTGCGGGAGTTTCTGCGGTTCGTGCCGCTGTCTCTGAGACAGCGCATGCAAAGACGCACATATGCACGCGCGACGCCCGCCAACAGAATTTTCATTTCGGGCTGCGCACGCAGCGGGACGACGCTGACACAGCGGCTGATGAGGTGTTTCGAGGACATTTTCGTCCATCCGCCCGAAGCGCGATACGCAATGCTGGACATGCTGGACCGGCCGGAATCGAACCTCGTCGTCAAGCGCGATGCGCGCGGTTTTGCGCATCTGGCGAAGCTACCGACCTCCATCGGCTTGATCTATTGCGTGCGCCATCCATTCGACACGCTGACAAGTTCGCATCCGCAAACACGTAACCAGCGTCGGTTCCACGTCACGCCGCAACGCTGGCTGACCGAATACGACGCGCTGATCCGGCTGAAGAAGGCACAACCGCACCGGCAGATCCTTTTCGTCCGCTACGAAGACATGATCGGCGCGCCCGATGCGCAGCAGGACAGAATCGCGCAGTCATTCGGACTGACACCGCGCATTCGTTTCAGCGAGGACCCGGACAATCCGATCCGGGTGGCTTCGTTGAGAAAATGGGAACGGAATGAAGAATTCAGGACCTATCTCGGCGGCCTGCCCCCGGCATTTCTCGCCCGCGTCCAGCGTTTCTGCGCCGAGTTCGGCTATGACATGCCAATAAGCACGCCGACCGTGGACGCGCGGTGATGCAGGCACCGGCGGCCCTCGCGACAGAAGAGCTGGATCCCAAGCGGCGCGTGCTGAAGGACGTGTTCGGCTTCGATGATTTTCGCCCCGGGCAGGCCGATGTCATGGACGCGTTGCTGGCCGGGCGTCATGTGCTGGCTGTCATGCCGACTGGTGCCGGCAAATCGCTCTGCTACCAGGTGCCGGCGCTTGTCCTGGGCGGGCTCACCATTGTCGTTTCGCCGCTGGTGGCGCTGATGCAGGATCAGGTCGCCGCCTTGCGGCTTGCCGGCGTGGCCGCCGATACGATCAATTCCTCGATCGACCGCGATGCCAATATTGCCGCATGGCGTCGCGTCGCCTCGGGCCAGACGCGCCTGCTCTATCTCGCGCCGGAGCGGTTGATGACCGAACGGATGCTCGAGGCGCTGGCCAGGCTCGATATCAGCCTGATCGCCGTCGACGAGGCGCATTGTATCTCGCAATGGGGGCCGGCGTTCCGGCGCGAATACGAGGACCTGTCGCGTCTGCGCGGCATCTTTCCCAGCGTGCCGATCATCGCGCTGACGGCAACGGCGGACGAAGGCACGCGCACCGACATCGAATCCCGGCTGTTTGCCGAGCGCGTCGAGACCCTGGTGCTGGGCTTCGACCGGCCGAACATCAAGCTTGCCATCGAGGCCAAGCAGGACAGCAAGCGCCAATTGCTGCGCTTCGTCGAGCGCCATCCCGGCCGCAGCGGCATCGTCTATTGCCTGTCGCGCAAGAAGACGGAGGAGATGGCGGCCTTCCTCGAGAAGAACGGCGTCACCGCGCTCGCTTATCACGCCGGCATGAGCAAGGAGGCGCGTGACGCCAACCAGAACAGCTTCATGACCTTGTCCGGCGTCGTCATGGTGGCGACCATCGCCTTCGGCATGGGCATCGACAAGCCTGACGTCGCCTATGTCTTCCACACCGACATGCCGGGCAGCCTGGAGGCCTACTACCAGGAGATAGGCCGCGCCGGCCGCGATGGGCGGGACGCCGAGGCGCATATGCTGTTCGGCCTGGGCGATATCCGCATGCGCAGGATGTTCATCGACGACGAGGATGCGCCGCCCGAGCACAAGAGGCGCTCGCATGGCCGGCTCGACACGCTGATAGGCTATTGCGAGACGGCGCAGTGCCGCCGCCAGGTGCTGCTCGGCTATTTCGGCGAGGAAGCGCAGCCTTGCGGCAATTGCGACACCTGCCTCGACCAGGCACCGCGCGCCGATGGCGGAGCCGAGGGTCGGATCATCCTGACGGCGATCGCCCAGAGCGGTGAGCGTTTCGGTGCCGGCCATGTCATCGACATCCTGCTCGGCCATGAAACCGAGAAGGTGCTTGCCAGGAACCACCAGAGGCTCACGAGTTTCGGCAGCGGTCTGGCGCACAAGAAGGATTTCTGGCTATCGCTGATCCGGCAACTCGTCGCCGGCGGGTTCCTGATGCCGGATCCGGCCGGCCATGGCGGCCTCGCCATCGCCGAAAAAGGCCATGCGCTTGGCCGTGGCGAGATGCCGTTCCATTATCGCGTCGAGGTGCGCAGCCGCGCCTTGCGCGGCAAGATGCGCTCCGGGCAGGATCTCGGGCAGTCGGCTGTGGACACCGGGCTACTGGCCGCGCTTAAATCCTTGCGCCTGCGGCTCGCCAAGGAGCGCCAGGTGCCGGCCTATGTGGTGTTCTCGGATCGTACGCTGATCGACATGGCCGAGCGCCGCCCGCACGATCTCGACGCCTTCGCCGAAGTGAATGGGGTTGGGGCGGCAAAGCTCAAGGAATTCGGCCAGGTTTTTCTGAGTGCGATTGCCGAGCACCGGTCGGGTGAGGCGGCCTGAGGTCAGATCAGCGACTGGTCACGCGCCGTGAAGCAGAGGGATCTTCGGAGAAGGCATCCGTTCCGAAACCTCCTGTGCCGCCGCCGCCCATTCCTCCACCGCCCATGCCCCCCAGGGACCGATTAGTTCAACGTTTTCTGGCCGGCCGGTCGACAGATCAGGCCCAGACTGAGGCGTGCATCGACTTCATGGCCGAGCATTTGCAACCGCAATAGATGCCGCTGTCCGCTTGCAGGCACCTATCCACTGCAAGCGTCGCGGGCGACCCGCCGGGCGTCAGTCGCGCGATGTGGACAGTCCCGCGAGAAGCGGAGCGTAGGCGGCGAGCCTGCGGGATACGAACTCAGTGAAGAGCCGCACGCGCTTCGTCTTGCGTGTCTCCCCATGTGTGAGAAGCCAGAGCGTTCCGTACAGGTGCAGGTCGGTGCCCGGCACCCTCACCAGCAGGGGGTCGGCATCTCCGACGAAGCACGGCAGTGTCGTGATCCCGAGACCTTGCCGTACGGCAACGATCTGCGCCTCGGCGTCCGTGATCCTGAATGGAACTCCCGTGGTGCCAACCTCACCCGCGCTGGCCCACTCTGGAATTCCATGAACGCTTATGACGATCCACCGGATGGGATCAGGTGCGCCCGCACGCCACGCGGCCAGGCGGTCGCGGGACATGTAGACGCCGCCAAACACCTCCGCTCCCTTCAGGCCGTGAAGATTGAGCGGCAGGGTTTTGCGGTCGTAGACGACGCGGATCGCCACGTCGGCCTCTCGGTTGGTCAGATTTGCCAGTTCGCCGGACGACAGGATTTCCATCTCGATGTCTGGATGCAGGTGCGCGAAATCGGCGAAGTCCGGCATGAGCAGGTGCGTCGCGAGGGGCGGTGCCAGCGTCACCCGCAGAAGTCCGCGTACGCTCTGGTCGCGCCCGAAGACGCGCGTCTCCAGCTGGTGCGACGACGCTTCCATCTGGTTCGCGAGCTCGAGGACCTCCTCGCCCGCAGCGGTCAGGCGGTAGCCCGAAGGCAGCTTTTCGAACATTTGCGCCCCGAGGCGTTCCTCAAGCTGTGCGATGCGTCGCAGCACGGTCGAGTGATTCACCCCGAGCTGCGCGCCGGCAGCCCGCACCGAGCCTCCGCGTGCGACGGCTAGAAAGTAGCGAACGTCATCCCAGTCGATCATGGTGCAATCCGGCACCGCGCGGTGCGCCTTCCAAAGCCCGTATCTAACACATCCTACAGCAGTAGGGGCGGGATATCGTGGCTTGTGTCGACAAGGGCGACGCTATTCCGAACGGCGGACACGGATCGTCGCGGGCTGGCGTCAATCCTGAAAGCGGATCGATTCTGCACCACCGATGTGCGCGCTTCCGCACTCACCGCGCGACCCCGGCGGGCCCATCTAGAGGTTCTCGGGGCGTCCCCGAACGACCAAAGACAGAGCCTGGAAGGATTAAGTCATGGGAAAACTGGACGGTAAGGTTGCGGTTATAACGGGTGGTGCCACCGGCATCGGCCTCGCCGCTGCAAAGCGCTTCATCGAGGAGGGCGCCTTCGTCTTCATCTTCGGCCGCCGGCAGGAAGCGCTAGACGCCGCTGTGGCCGAGCTCGGGCCCAATGCCCGCGCGGTGAAGGGCTCGGTCTCGGATGAGGCCGACCTTGATCGGCTCTACGCGGCGGTGAAGGCCGAGCGCGGAAGCCTCGACATTATCTTCGCCAACGCCGGGGTGGGAAGCCTGCTTCCGCTCGGCAAGCTCACCGCCGAGCACATTGACGAAACCTTCAACACCAATGTGAAGGGTACGATCTTCACGGTCCAGAAGGCGCTGCCGCTGATGGGCGAGGGCGGTTCGATTATCCTGACCGGATCGAGCGCCGGCACCACGGGCGCGCCCGCATTCAGCGTCTATAGCGCGAGCAAGGCGGCCGTGCGCAACCTCGCGCGGACCTGGGCGGAAGACTTGAAAGGCACCGGCATCCGGGTAAACGTGCTGTCGCCCGGGCCGACGGCGACCGAACTCGCGAAGGCAGCGATAGGCGAGGAGGGCTTGAAGGTCTTCGCCTCGATGAATCCGCTTCAGCGTATGGCCGATCCAGCGGAGATCGGGGCGGCGGCTGCGTTTCTCGCGTCGCCCGACAGCAGCTTCATGACTGCCAGCGAGGTCGCCGTCGACGGGGGCTTGGCGCAAATCTGACCCGCTACGCCCCGCCGTTCATTCCATTCGATATCCCGAGCCCGCAGGGCCTGGTAAACTGAAGGAGAGTATACATGAGCTACGCAATTATCGGCTTTGGCAAGATCGGCCAGGCTCTTGCCAAGGCATTTGCCCGCAAGGGCCTCGAAGTGTCCGTGGCAACCACGCGCGACCCGGAAAGCTTTGCATCCGACGCGGCCGCGATCGGACCCACGATCATCCCGAAAACACTGGCGGACGCCGTCAAGGCGGACATCATCTTTTTGGCTGTCCGCTTTGAATCGCACCCGGATGTCGCGAAGGCGCTGCCAAGCTGGGAAGGCAAGACGATCATCGACGCGACGAACGTGTTTCCAGTCCCCGAAGAGCTGGACGGTCTGCCGTCCTCCGCCTTCGTCGCGAAGGCGTTCACCGGCGCCAAGCTCGTCAAAGGCTTCAATCACCTGATTGCGGCCACCCTGGCTGCCGATCCGATCGTCGAGGGCGGGCACCGGGTCGTCTTTCTGTCGAGCGACGACGAGGACGCGATCGCTCCCGTGGCGGCATTGGCCAAACAACTCGGGTTCGCACCGGTCAAGCTGGGGAAGCTCAACGAGGGCGGCACGCTGGTGCACGCACGCGGCCGCACTTGGGGCCAGCTGATCTTCCAGGACCTGTTCAAGAAGGAGCAGTAACGGATTTATCGTGCGCCGACAGAGTGGCAGGCGTACGATGCCGGCCACATCGTCGGCAACGAGCCAAGCGCGCGAAGTGACGTGCTTGAAAGCTTACATCTGCCTGGGATCCTTCGGCCGACATGTGCCGGCCCTCCCATGCTTCATAGTTGCAAAAGCTGATGTCCCAGCCGGCATCGCGTCTTTTGGAAGTTGCCTCACGACCGCCCGCGCGGATGGGTCCGAAGCCACCCCAACTGCCATCCGAGCCTTTGTAATTTCCCATGACGCGATAATTGCAGTTGTTTACGACGACGTTGCCGTCCATCGACACGCATGCCGATGCAACAGTGGCAAGGCTGAAGAAAGCTGCGATGGCGAGAGAGGCTTTGCGCATCGTGGTCTCCTAACTGGGTTCGGCGAACCAACCGTTACGAGATCGTGGGCCGGGCCTCTTCCCCATTTGGGCTAAACCGGCTGGTAAATTCACAGCGGCATGGCTGCGCTTGCGGACAGAAGCGATGTGCGGAGATGCCGAATGGGCCTGCCCATCGCCGAAGCTTTACGGCCTCCGCGAAGGCCAGAGTGTCCCGGCTCGAGCGGCTTTGTCCTATTGGCTGCGCGATATGCGGCAGGCGGCCCAGGAAATGTCCGGTTTTCTCGGGATTGAATGGCGGAGAGGGAGGGATTCGAACCCCCGATGGGCTTGCACCCATGCCGCATTTCGAGTGCGGTGCATTCGACCACTCTGCCACCTCTCCGCGGTCATGGTCGGCCGTTGCCGGCGCGGCGCACTAGATAACGGCTGAACGGGCAGGTTACAAGGCCAATCCGTCAGTTATTTGGCTTGCCGGGCAAGCAGCGGATTCGCGACGGTTCAGCGGCGGCGAGGCCTGGGTAGGTTGGTAACCAGTCACGCGTGCTTGCCTCGATGACGGTCACGTCGTGCAGTCGTGCTGACACGCTCGATCCTTCGGCCGCCAACAACAGTCCCGACAACAGCTGTTTGCCTTGACTCGCACTCAACCTTCGGTTAGGGACAGCGCGCAATCGGCGTGGAGGGTTCTTCCGCGCCGCTTGTTTTTTGAACCCGCAGACTGACAAAAAGACGGCTGAACCGCCAGAGGCGGCTCATCAAGGCCGACCGAACAGCGAAAGGCAAAAAATGTTCGCAGTCATTAAAACGGGTGGCAAGCAGTATCGCGTTGCCGCCAACGATCTCCTGAAGATCGAAAAACTCGAAGCCGCTGTCGGCGATATGGTCGAGATCGGCCACGTCCTCGCACATGGCGAAGGCGAGAATGTCACGTTCGGCGCGCCGTTCGTCGACGGCGCGGTGGTCACCGCCGAAGTCGTCGAGCAGGGCAAGAACCGCACCGTCATCGCCTTCAAGAAGCGCCGCCGGCAGAATTCGCGCCGCAAGATCGGCCATCGCCAGCTTTTGACCACCGTGCGGATCTCCGAGATCCTGCTGGGTGGCGCCAAGCCGACGAAGACGGCAGCGGTCAAGGCGCCGAAGAAGGTGAAGGCCGAGGCCGCCACCGAGGTGCAGGCGGAAGCCGCGCCGAAGAAGGAGCCCAAGGCCAAGGCAGCCGAGACAAAGGCAGCCGAGACCGCGGCAGCGCCGCTGTTCAAGGCGCCCAAGGGTGAGCCGGACGATCTGACCGTGATCAAGGGCATCGGCCCGGTCGCGGCCAAGGATCTCAACGAGCAGGGCATCATCACCTTCGCGCAGCTCGCCAAGCTGACCGACAAGGATGTCGCCAAGATCGACGAGCACATGCCCTTCAGCGCCGACCAGATCAAGGACTGGCGCGAGCAGGCCAAGGAATTGGCGGCGAAGTAATTTTCTGGCGACCAGGTCGCCGGATCGGACTTGAAACGGAACGCGAACGCGTTCATAAGGCCTTTTAGGCGCCTTGCGGCGCAACGGAGTTAGTTAGATGGCACACAAGAAAGCTGGCGGCTCGTCGCGCAACGGTCGCGACTCGCATTCCAAGCGTCTGGGCGTGAAGAAGTTCGGCGGCGAAGCCGTCATCCCGGGCAACATCATCATTCGTCAACGCGGCACCACGTGGCATCCCGGCGTCAATGTCGGCATGGGCACGGACCATACGCTTTTTGCGCTCGAGACCGGCGCCGTGACGTTCAACAAAAAAGCCAACGGCCGAACCTACGTATCGGTCAACCCGATTGCCAAAGCCGCGGAGTAGCCGGTTCCGCACTAGAACACCGGCGCCCATCTCGGGAACCGGTGTCTGGCAAAGCCAGGAAAAGGATCAGGGGAGATGGGTTTCCATCTCCCCTTTTTCTTGTGCCTGGAGGACTTTCAAATGGTTGCCGAAGCGGAAGACTCAGAAGACGAAAGTTACGCGATAGATTGCCCGGTGCTGGTCACCGAGCGGCTGGTGATGCGGGCGCCACACGAGGGCGATATCGCGCAACTGGTCGAGCTTGCCGACAACCGCCATGTCGCCGAAATGCTGGCACGCATGCCGCACCCCTATGGCGAGGCCGAGGCGCGCGCTTTCCTGGCCATGACCAAATCGCGCCGGGCCGGCATTGCTTATGCCCTGACGCTGGCTGGCACCGACACCTTCGTCGGCTGCGCCGGCCTCAACACCACCGATCGCGGGCTGGAGCTCGGTTACTGGATCGGCGAGCCGCACTGGAAGAAGGGCTATGCGACGGAAGCAGCGCACGCGCTGGTCGATCTCGCCTTCCAGAGGACGTCGATCCAGGTCCTGCATGCCTCGACGCGGGTCATCAATCCGGCCTCGCGCCGCGTCATCCACAAATGCGGGTTCCAATATGCCGGCCAGGGCATGCTGAACTCGATCGTCGCCGGCCAGGTTCCCGTCGAGCGCTACCGGCTCGATCGCAAGACCTGGACCAGCCTGCGGAACTGGGTGCATTTCTGATGGATGACGGCGGTCAAGCCAATGGTCGACAGCAGCGATATTGAAACGGCCGCGATCGCGCCGATGACGCCTGGGGATATCGAAAGCTTTCATCGCGCGCTCGATGTCGTAGCGCGTGAGCGAAAGTACTTGTCCTTCCTTGAGGCGCCACCGCTGGATCAAGTCAGAAGTTTCGCAATGGATCGTATCGGGAGAGGCGATCCGGGGTTCGTGGCCGTTGTTCGTGGCGAGGTCGTCGGCTGGTGCGACATCTCACGCCATGATCGGCTCATCCATGCCCATCGCGGCTCCCTCGGGATGGGGATTGTTCCTCCCTATCGGGGGCGAGGGCTTGGACTGCGGCTCATCAATGCAACCTTGGCGCAAGCGCGCAGGGCCGGTTTCGTCCGCATCGAACTCTCCGTGCATTCCGACAATGCTCGCGCCATCTCTCTCTACGACAAGGTCGGGTTTGTCAGGGAGGGCGTGCAGCGCGATGCCGTCCATGTCGACGGGGAATACCGCGATACGATCATGATGGCGATCGTCGAACGCGAAAACGCCGCCAGATGAATGGCCATCAGCCCAGTTCGACCCACACCGGCAGATGGTCCGAGCCGACTGCCTTTCGGTCGACCCACAGACGCTGCAGGGATCTGGCAAGCGAAGCGCTGGTAAAGATATAATCGATGCGCTTGTGCCGGCTGGGATCGGTGGGTTGCTTGGGATCGACCCAACTGATGAGATCGTCGCCGGTGGCGTTCAGCCGCAAGGCGGCATCGACGGCGAAGTCGGCGGTCAGCGGCATGCCGAATTCATGGTCCGGCCGGCCGGCGAGTTCGACATATTCGGGTGAGCCGGCCAGCATGTTGAAATCGCCCATGCCGACAAAGGCTTCGGGATGCGGCAGTTCCGGCAGGCCGATCTCGGCGACGCCGGACAGTGCTCCGCCTTCGAGCGCATAGTTCAGCATGCGTTGGCGCAGGAACTGGATCTGGCTGGCGCGTTCGAGGGGGCTGCGGTGATCGAGATGGATGGAATAGAAGCGGATGAAACCAAGCGGCGTCTCGATCAGCGCTTCCAGCGCGCCGCGCTGGAAGTTCATCATCTCGAAGCTGCGGCTGCGCGGCAAAAGCAGGTTGCGCGACAGATGAATGGGCGTCCTAGACAGCACCATGTTGCCGAGCTGGAAGGTTTTCGTCACGGCACGGCCGTTGTCGATGTGCGAACCGATATTGGCCTCGAAATTGCTGCCATAGACGGCGAAATAGTCGGGCAGCGCCTCGCCGATCTCGGCGACCATGTCGCGGCCGCCATTCCGAGGATTGTTGCGGGTCACCTCCTGCAAAGCGATCACGTCGGCGCCGCGCACGGCATCGGCGATGCGCCCGACATCGTACTGCCCGTCGAGGCCGATGCCGTACTGGATGTTGTAGGTTACAAGCTTCATTCCGACGTCTCTCCGGCCAACCCCACATGGCCATTGTCACAAAACGGCCTCGCCCTTCGCCGCGCCTTGGTTTAGAGCAAGGGCCAAGGTTTAGAGCAATGCCGCAAAGCCACTAGTAGAAACTGTACAATCTCATGAAATTTCTCGATCAAGCCAAGGTATACATCCGCTCCGGTGACGGCGGCGCCGGTTCGGTGTCGTTCCGGCGCGAAAAATTCATCGAGTTCGGCGGGCCGGATGGCGGCGACGGCGGCCGCGGCGGCGATGTCTGGCTGGAGGCGGTCGACGGGCTGAACACGCTGATCGACTACCGGTATCAGCAGCATTTCAAGGCCAAGACCGGCGTCCACGGCATGGGCCGCAACATGACCGGAGCCAAGGGCGCCGACGTCACGCTGAAAGTGCCGGCCGGAACGCAGGTGTTCGAAGAAGACAACGAGACGCTGATCTGCGACCTGACCGTGGTCGGACAGCGCTTTCTGCTGGCCAAGGGCGGCAATGGCGGTTTCGGCAACCAGCATTTCAAGACCTCGACGAACCAGGCGCCGCGCCGCGCGAATCCCGGCCTGCCGGGGCAAGAGCTCAACATCTGGCTGCGGCTGAAGCTGATCGCCGATGCCGGGCTGGTCGGGCTGCCCAATGCCGGCAAGTCGACATTCCTGGCGGCGGTCACCGCAGCCAAGCCGAAGATCGCCGACTATCCGTTCACGACGCTGCATCCCGGCCTCGGCGTTGCCCGCATCGACGCGCGCGAATTCGTCATCGCCGACATTCCGGGCCTCATCGAAGGCGCGCATGAGGGCGTCGGCATCGGCGATCGCTTCCTTGGCCACGTCGAGCGCACGCGTGTGCTGCTGCATCTGGTTTCGGCGCAGGAGGAAAATCCGGGCAAGGCCTACAAGACCGTGCGAGCCGAGCTCGACGCCTATGGCCATGGCCTCACCGACAAGGTCGAGATCCTGGCGCTTTCCCAGGTCGACACGCTCGACGCCGATGCGCGCAAGAAGAAGGTCGCCTCGCTGAAACGCGCTGCCGGCCGCGCGCCGATGCTGTTGTCGGCGGTCACCGGCGAGGGCGTCGAGGCGGTGCAGCGGGCGCTGATGGCGGTGATTGCTGAGGCGCGCGCGCAGATCGCGGCGCCGGTCGAGACGCGCTGGGACAAATAGGGTCATGCAGTCGCTGAGAAAATATCGGCGCATCACCGTCAAGATCGGCTCGGCGCTGCTCGTCGACCGCGCGACGGGCCTGAAGCGCGACTGGCTGGCTTCGCTCGCCGACGACATTGCCGGGCTGGCCCAGGGCGGCGCTGAAATCCTCGTCGTCTCGTCCGGCGCTATCGCGCTTGGCCGCACCATCCTTGGCCTCGGCAAGCGAGCCCTGAAACTGGAGGAGAGCCAGGCGGCGGCAGCCGTGGGACAGATCGCGCTGGCCGGCGCCTGGTCGGACGCGCTCGGCAAGGGCAGCCTGAAATCGGGCCAGATCCTGCTGACGCTCGGCGACACCGAGGAGCGCCGCCGCTATCTCAACGCGCGGGCGACGATCTCGACACTCTTGAAGATGAAGGCAGTGCCGGTCATCAACGAGAACGACACGGTGGCGACTTCCGAAATCCGCTACGGCGACAATGACCGGCTGGCGGCCCGCGTCGCCACCATGATGGGCGCCGATCTTTTGGTGCTGCTTTCCGACATCGACGGGCTCTACACCGCGCCGCCGGCGCGCGACCCCAACGCCAAATTCATTCCGGTGGTCGACCGCATCACGCCTGATATCGAGGCGATGGCGGGTGCGGCCGCTTCCGAGCTGTCGCGCGGCGGCATGCGCACGAAGCTCGATGCCGGCAAGATCGCGACCGCCGCCGGCACCGCGATGATCATCACGTCGGGCACTCGGCTGTCGCCGCTGATGGCGATCGAACGCGGCGAGCGCGCTACTTTCTTTCGGCCGAGCAGCAACCCGGTCAAGGGCTACAAAACCTGGATCGCCGGCCAGCTCGAGCCGGCCGGCCGGCTTACGGTCGATGCCGGCGCCATCGGCGCGCTGCTGTCGGGCAAATCGTTGCTGCCGGCCGGCGTCAAGCTGGTCAGCGGCAATTTCTCGCGCGGCGACACGGTGGCGATCCTGTCGCCCGAGGGCCGCGAGATCGCGCGCGGGCTGGTTGCCTATGATGCCGCCGATGCCGTAAGGATCGCGGGCCTGAAGACGGCCGAGATCGAAACCGTGCTCGGCTACGAGGCGCGTTCGGCGATGATCCACCGCGACGACCTTGTGGTGAGCCATTCGGGTGACCAAGTACGGGCCGGCGACCAAACAGGGGCCGGTGACCAAGTCACGGTCGGTGGCGATGTAAGCGGAGGATGAGCCATGCTGAAACTGCATGAAAAATCCGGGGATGACACTGTCGCGCTGATGGCCGATATCGGCCGGCGCGCCCGGGCTGCCGCCCGGCCGCTGGCCATTGCCACGACCGCCGCCAAGAACGCCGCACTGCTGGCCATGGCCGAGGCGATCGTGGCCCGTGAGCAGGACATTCTCGACGCCAACGCCATCGATGTTTCGAATGGTCATGAATCCGGGCTTTCCACCTCCTTCATGGACCGGCTGAAGCTCGATCCGGCGCGCATCCGCGCCATGGCCGACGGCATCCGCGAAATCGCCGCGCTGCGGGATCCGGTTGGCGACGTGATCGCGCAGTGGGACCGGCCGAACGGTCTGCATATCGAGCGCGTGCGCACGCCGCTCGGCGTCGTCGGCGTCATCTATGAGAGCCGCCCGAACGTCACCGCCGATGCTGGCGCGCTGTGCCTCAAGGCCGGCAATCCGGTGATCCTGCGCGGCGGTTCGGATTCGCTCAATTCCTCGGCCGCCATCCACGCCTGCCTGGTCGAAGGGCTGAAGCAAGCGGGCCTGCCGGAGGATGCCATCCAGCTGGTGCCGACCACCGACCGCGCCGCCGTCGGCGAGATGCTGAAGGGGTTGGGCGGCAACCTCGACGTCATTATCCCGCGCGGCGGCAAAAGCCTGGTCGGACGGGTGCAGGCCGAGGCGCGGGTCCCGGTCTTCGCCCATCTCGAAGGCATCTGCCATCTCTACATCGACCGTTCCGCCGATCTCGATATGGGGGTGCGGATCGCCGTCAACGCCAAGATGCGGCGCACCGGCGTCTGCGGTGCCGCCGAGACGCTGCTGGTCGACCGGGCGGTTGCCTCCACGCATCTGGTGCCGATCCTCGACGCGCTGCGCGCGGCCGGCTGCGAAATCCATGCCGATGCCGAGGTGCTGAAAGTGTTTTTCGACGCCAAGCCGGCGACCGATGCCGATTGGGTGACAGAATATCTCGATGCCATCATCGCGGTAAAACTGGTCGACGGTATCGGTGGTGCGATCGAGCATATCGAGACGTTTTCCTCGCATCACACCGAGGCGATCGTCGCCGAGGATGCGCAAGCCGTCGAGCGGTTTTTCAACGAGATCGATTCGGCGATCCTGCTGCACAACGCATCGACGCAGTTCGCCGACGGCGGCGAATTCGGCATGGGCGCCGAGATCGGCATCGCCACCGGCAAGATGCATGCGCGCGGACCGGTGGGCGTCGAACAGCTGACGTCGTTCAAATACCGTGTGCGCGGGTCGGGACAGGTGAGACCTTGAGCGCTGGTCTTACCCTTCCCCTTGTGGGGAGGGTGGCGAGCATAGCGAGCCGGGTGGGGGGACGACGCTGAATTCCGCGATACCCCTACCCCGCTCCGCTTCGCGGATCGACCCTCCCCACAAGGACGAGGGTAAGGAGGCTATCTCCTCCCACTATCTCAAAATGCCGCACGCCGAGAAAGGCCTTGCCGTCGGCCTGTTCGGCGGTTCGTTCAATCCGCCGCATGCCGGCCATGCGCTGGTCGCCGAGATCGCGCTCAGACGCCTGGCGCTCGACCAGTTGTGGTGGATGGTGACGCCGGGCAATCCGCTGAAGAACACCAGGGAGTTGGCGCCGCTGGGCGAACGGCTGCAGCTGTCGGAACAGATCGCCAAGAACCCGAAGATCAAGGTCACCGCTTTCGAAGCCGCCCATCACGTCCGCTACACCGCCGATACGCTGGCGCTGGTCAAGGCGCGCAACCCCGGTGTCGATTTCGTCTGGATCATGGGTGCCGACAGTCTGCGCGATTTCCATCGCTGGCAGCGCTGGCGCGAGATCGTCATGACCTTCCCGATCGCCGTCATCGACCGCCCGGGCGCGACGCTGTCGTTCCTGTCCTCGGTCGTCGCCAAGACCTTCGACTATGCCCGCATCGACGAGGGCGATGCGCCGCGGCTTGCCCGCATGAAGGCGCCGGCCTGGACCTTCATTCACGGCCCGCGCTCGTCGCTGTCATCGAGCGCGATCCGCAAGCTGGCGAAGGGGTGAGCCCGGCCGCCCGGCCATGTCGCTTTTATCGCTTCCTTTGCCCGTTTCATGGGCAATCCTGAGCAGGCATGTCGATTCCCAGGAAAAACCGCAGCGAAGCCGAGCAGGGCGCCGAGCCCACGCCGCTGATCGCGATTGCCAGTGTCATCGTGTCGATGGCGCTGATTGCCGTCGGCAACGGGCTGATGTTTGCCTACATCCCGGTCCGGCTTGGCGCCGAGGGTTTCGATCCGACCTGGGCCGGGCTGATCATCACCGGGCTTTCGGCCGGCGGGCTCGCCGGCTGTATCCTGACCGGACCGCTGGTGCGAAGGGTCGGCCATGCCCGTGCCTTCATGGTGTTGTCGGCGCTGATCGCGCTGGCCAACGCCGCTGTCGGCGCCGGGGTCCTTCCGCTGCTGTGGATAGCCGCGCGCGCGCTCTACGGCTTTGCCATATGCGGCCTGTTCATCGTCGCGCAGAGCTGGCTGAACGATGCGGTTGCCAACGCCATCCGCGGCCGGGTGATGGCTTTCTTCTACGTTGCCTATGTCGCCGGGCTCGGCGTCGGCTACGCGACGCTAGCGCTGGTCGATATCAGGACAGCGGATGCGCCGCTGATCGGCATCGTCTTCACCGCGCTGTCGATCCTCCCTGTCGGGATGACCAAACTTGCCCAGCCGCCGGCGCCGCAGGCGGCCTCGGTGGCGCTGCGCCGTGCCTGGCGGGTTTCACCGGTCGGCGTCGCCGGCATGCTTGCCGTCGGCGGCCTGTCCATGTCGATTGCTGGCTTCGCGCCGATCCACGCCACGGCCAAGGGCTACAGCCAGGCCGACGTGGCGCTGCTGCTTTCGGCGATGCCTCTCGGCACGCTGATCCTGCAGATCCCGCTTGGCTGGATTTCCGACCGAACCGACCGCCGCTATGTGCTGATCGCCGCATCCGCGCTCGCCATGGTCGCCGGCCTGTTTGCACTCGGGTTCGATGGCGGCGCGCTGGCCGCGTTGGTTGTGATCTACATCGTGTGGGACGGCGCTTCGGAATCGATCTATTCGCTGGCCAGTGCGCACGCCGCCGACCGCGCCGGCAAGGACGACATGGTGGCGCTGTCCAGTTCGCTTTTGTTTGCCTGGTCGCTGTCGGGCTTCGTCGTGCCCGGCATCGTGACGGCGCTGTCGGCCGTCTTCGGAACGCAGGCTTTCATCTATGTGGCTGTTCTCATCGCCGCAGCCTTCTGCCTGTTCGTGCTTTTGCGTGTGTTCACGACGCGTGCGGTCCCGGTCGGCGAAACCGGCAGTTTCGCACCGATGACGGCGCAGGCGCCGTTGCCGGTCGAACTCGCCTTCGCACCGGCCGATGAGGGCCGGCACTGAGCCACCCGACTATTGTCGACGGGCTTCCGGTGACGGGGCTTTCGGTGGCGGCAGCGGGATCGATATGCCTTCGCTATCGAATTCCTGTTTGGCGCGCTTGGTGAGATCGGTCTGGGTGGCGAAGAAGTCGGCCGACGATGTCCAGTAGCGCAAGGCAATCGAAACAGTGCTGTCGCCCAATGTCGCGACGAAAGCGATCGGTGCCGGCTCACGCTTGACCCGCCGTTCGGCGGCGGCAATGGCAAGCAAGGTCTTTTGAGCGCGGTCGATGTCGTTCCAGGAACCGATGCTCAGCGTGATGTCGCTGCGGCGCACGCCATTGCGCGAAAAGTTGCGCACCGGCTGGTTCCATAGCGTCGAGTTGGGCGCCAATATGTAGACCCCGTCGGCCGTCCTGAGCTTGGTTGCGAACAGGCCGATCTCCTCGATCGTACCGGCAATCGAACCGACCTCGACGGACTCGCCGATGCGAAACGGCCGCAGTGCCAGAAGCATGATGCCAGCCGCGATGTTCTGCAGCGTGCCTTGCAACGCCAGGCCGATGGCGAGGCCAATGGCACCGATCGCGGCAATGATCGAGGCCGTCTGCACGCCGAACTGGCCGAGCACCATGATGGTGACGAGGATCAGGATGGCATAGCGGACGATCTTGGAGAAGAAATGCCGCAACGTCGCGTCGAAACCATGGATATGGCCGAGACCGGCGAAGATCGAACGTTCGGCAAGGCCGGCGACGATATAACCGACGATCAAGAGGATAACGGCACCGATGGCCGAGAAGGAGTAGGAAACAATCAGCGTGCTCAGTTGGGCGAGGCCAGCCTGGACGCTGAGGAAGGCGTTTTGCGGGTCGATCGGCATGGGGGAAATCCGGTTGGTCGGTGAGCCGATAACCCATGCCGACGGCGAGGGTTCCGATCTTTTCCGGTGTGCGGCGGAACCACAGGAGCGACAATACGTTCGTGCGAGGCAGGGTCCCGTCTTGAAACTGTCAGGGAACTCTGCCTATCTAAGTGGTGTCACCTGCTTCAAGGGGTGATTTGGTTGTTCTTGCTGCGAAAGGAAATACACTGAGAACAGCACTGCGGAAGAAGGCCGATATCATGCCTTCGCCGGCCAGGATCAGCGTAGACGACGCCGTGTCCCGCGCCATCAAGACAGTCCTTGCCAGTCTGGAAGACTCCAAGGCCGAAAATATTGTCTCCATCGACATCCAGGGGAAATCGAGCCTCGGCGACTATATGGTCGTCGCTTCGGGCCGATCGCACCGTCATGTCGCGGCTGTCGCCGATCATCTTCTCAAAGCGATCAAGGATGCCGGTCTCGGCACCGCGCGCGTCGAGGGGCTGTCCGGCGCCGACTGGGTCCTGATCGATTCTGGCGACATCATCGTCCATGTCTTCCGCCCCGAAGTCCGCGAATTCTACAATCTCGAAAAGATGTGGCAGGCGCCGGACCTCGAGGAAGAAACGCTCCACTAAGTCGTTCGCGCGGCTTACAAGGCAAGGATGAAGATATCAGTTCATGCCGTGGGCCGGATGAAAGCCGGCCCCGAGAAGCTGCTGGCCGACCGCTATTTCGAGCGCTTCGCCAAGAGCGGCCCGGCGGTGGGGCTTGAATTTGGCGGCATTGCCGAAATAGCCGAGGGGCGCGGCCAGACTGCCAACGAGCGCCGGCGTGAGGAAGGCCAGAAACTGCAGACGCAGTTGCAGCCCGGCACCGCGCTGATCCTGCTCGACGAACGCGGCAAAAGCTTTTCCTCGGAAGATTTCGCCGGGCGCCTCGGCCTGTTGCGTGACGGTGGCCGCAAGGCGCTGATCATCGCCATCGGCGGCGCCGACGGCCACGATCAGTCGCTGCGCGACCATGCCGAACTGGTGATGTCGTTCGGATTGCTGACATGGCCGCATCAACTGGTGCGCGTGATGCTGGGAGAGCAGCTTTATCGTGTGGCCACCATCCTTTCGGGACATCCCTACCATCGCTCGTAAGCCGGTGAATTGGTGCGACACACCCGGATTTCCGCCCCAATGCCAACGTAACATTGCATCGAGTGGGCGGTTTCGAACATGGTTGATTGTTCGTTAACGAAGCCACGCATAGAGTCGGGCTTCAATGTCTGAAGACAGAAAATCAAGAACGGGCTCATGGCGCGCGCGCTGCGGCATCGCGGCGGCGGTGCTTGTGCTGTCGCTGCATGTGGGGCGGGCGGAAAACACGCTCGACATGGCTCCCGATCCGGACCAGAGCCGGGCCGAATATGAACGGGTCTCGAAGGAGATCTCGCTGTCGTCGGAACGATTGGCCAAGCTCTCCGCCGACATCGCGACGATCAAGAAGGATCACGCCTCGATCACCGCCGCATTGATCCAGTCGGCGATGACCGAGCAGAAGCTCGGCCAGGACATCGAGGACATCGGCGCCAGGCTGGAAGGGTTGAAGGGCCAGGAACAGAAGATCCGCGCCTCGCTGATGGCGCGGCGCGACGTTCTGGCCGAAGTGCTGGGCGCGCTGCAGCGCATGGGCCTCAACCCGCCGCCGGCGATCCTGGTCAAGCCCGAGGACGCGCTGTCGTCGGTGCGCAGCGCCATCCTGCTCGGCGCGGTTGTGCCGGAACTGCGCCAGCAGACCGATAGCCTGCTTGCCGATCTCAAGGAACAGACCAGGATTACGGCGTCGATCGAGGCCGAACGGGCGCGGCTGACGGCGGCGGTCGGCGACCAGACGGCGGAAAAGAAGCGGCTCGGCATGCTGCTGGAGGCCAAGCAGAAGCTCGAAGCCGACACGCAAACGCAAATGGCCGCGGAAAAGCAGCGATCCGAAGCGCTGGCGGCCAAGGCCGGCAGCCTGAAAGAGTTGATCGCCTCGCTCGAAGCGCAGGCCGACAAGAGCCGCAAGGCCGCCGATGCCGCCAAGCAGAAGACGGCGGATGGCGACAAGACATCCGCGCCGGCGGAACTGGCGTCGCTGCCCGTTCCGGAAAGCAACCAACTTGCCGCCGCGGTGCCCTTTTCGGCGCTGCAAGGACAGATCGCACTGCCGGTGACCGGCCGCATCAAGCGGCGATTCGGCGCCGACGACGGTAACGGCGCGGTGATGCTAGGCGACATGGTTGCGACACAATCGGGAGCCATCGTTACCGCGCCGGCGGATGGAAATGTGCTTTATGCGGGGCCGTTTCGCTCTTATGGTCAACTCTTGATCCTGAACGCAGGCGACGGCTATCATGTCGTTTTGGCGGGGATGAGCAGAATCAGCGTCGCGACCGGTCAATCAGTGCTTGCAGGAGAGCCGATCGGTGCGATGGGAGAGGCCCGGGTGGCGAGCACCTCGGTTTCGAAGAATGGAAATGCCACGCCGGAACTCTATGTCGAGTTCCGCAAGGATGGAAAACCCGTCGATCCGGCCCCATGGTGGGCGGACCGTTTTTCTGGAAGGACGTGAATAATGCGGAAACTGTCGCTTCTGTTTGCCGGTGCGCTGATGGGCGCGTCCGCCATGAGCCTGGTCTATGGCGCACCCGGCTCGGCGGCGAACGCTGCAGGGTCGGAGACCTACAAGCAACTGGCGATCTTCGGCGATATCTTCGAGCGCGTGCGGGCACAGTATGTGACGCCGCCCGACGACAAGTCGCTGGTCGAGAATGCCATCAACGGCATGCTGGCTTCGCTTGACCCGCACTCCTCCTACATGAATGCCGAGCAGGCGCAGGATATGCGCGTCCAGACCAAGGGCGAGTTCGGCGGCCTCGGCATCGAAGTCACCATGGAGAACGATCTGGTCAAGGTGATCACGCCGATCGACGACACGCCGGCCGCCAAGGCAGGCGTGCTGGCCGGCGACTACATCGCCAAGATCGACGGCGAAGAGGTTCGCGGCCTGACCCTCAACGATGCGGTCGACAAGATGCGCGGCCTGGTCAACACGCCGATCAAGCTGACCATCCTGCGCCAGGGCGCCGACAAGCCGATCGAACTGACGGTCGTGCGCGACATCATCAAGGTCAAGGCGGTCAAGTTCCGGGTCGAGAACGACATCGGCTACATGAAGATCACCTCCTTCACCGAAAAGACCTACGACGACCTCGAGAACGCCATCGACACCATCAAGAAGCAGATTCCCGACGACAAGCTGAAGGGCTACGTTCTGGATCTCCGCCTCAATCCGGGTGGCCTGCTCGACCAGGCGGTGAGCGTGTCCGATGCCTTCCTCAACCGCGGCGAGATCGTCTCGACGCGCGGCCGCGACCCCAAGGACGTCACCCGCTTCGACGCCAAGCCCAAGCAGGTCGACGACATCAACGGCAAGCCGATGATCGTCCTGGTCAATGGCGGTTCGGCCAGTGCCTCGGAAATCGTCGCCGGCGCGCTGCAGGACCTGCGCCGCGTCACGGTGGTCGGCACGCAGTCCTTCGGCAAGGGTTCGGTGCAGACCATCATTCCGCTCGGCGAGAATGGTGCGCTCAGGCTGACGACGGCGCTCTATTACACGCCGTCCGGCAAGTCGATCCAGGGCAAGGGCATCACGCCCGACATCAAGGTCGAACAGCCACTGCCGCCGGAACTGCAGGGCAGGGATCTGACGCGTGGCGAATCCGATCTCAAGGGCCATATCAAGGGCGCCGACGAGAGCACGACGGGTTCGGGCTCTGCGGCCTATGTGCCACCGGATCCGAAGGACGATCTGCAGCTCATCTATGCCGAGCAGCTGCTGCGCGGTCAGAAGACCGATCCGTCCTTCCCGCCCAATCCGCAAAAGGCGGTTCTCAACCAGTAAGCATCTGGAGCGGCGCACGCGCCGCTCCATCTTTCTGTTTGAGCATGATGGAAGCAATGCGATGCTGCCGGGACCGAAAGGTTCCGGCAGTTTGATTCGGGGGCGAGGCAAAGCTCCCAAGGCATGGCGCGGGAGTGCGCCGGGATTGATGAATTCGCGCATGCCGTTTCGAAGTGGCTTCGCCTTCGGAGCCATGCGCCCGGGGATTACGCTTGACTGATATCGGCAAGGACATCGAACGCCCGCTCGGACAGGCAGTCCGGCCGCCGCGCGCCGCCGGCAAGCTCAGCGGCGGTGCGATCATGGCGACAGTGGCCGTGCTGGTGGTGGCAGGCATCTCCGGCGCGATCGCGCTCAGGGAAAAGCCGTTTCGTAAGCCGCAACAGGTTGCCGTTTCAACGCCGAAAGTGACCGCGGCGGCCGAACCTGCCGCCGCGCCGCCTGCATTGGCCCCGGCGGCACCGAAGCCGGAGGCGCCGGTCAAATCAGGTGGGCCGCAGATCATCCATGTGCAGACGGAGGAGGGCGATGGGCCGCCCAAGGCAGCGATCGTCATTCGCGACCCGTCGACCGTCGGCCAGAACCTGAAGGTCGCGCATATTCCAGACAAGGCGCTGATCGAGGCCAGCGAGACCGGGCCGTTGCCGGTGCGCGCCGCCGATGGCAGGCGGCCGTTCGACGTCTATGCGCGGCCCTGGTCGGGCGGGCGCGGCGCACGGGTGGCGATCGTCATCGGTGGGCTTTCGGTTTCGCAGACCGGCACCCAGGCGGCCATCGCCAAGCTGCCGGCGGAAGTGACGCTGGCCTTCGCGCCGCAAGGCAACAGCATCGGCCGCTGGATGCAGGCAGCCAGGCAGAGCGGCCACGAGATCGTCATGCAGGTGCCGCTCGAACCGTTCGATTATCCCAAGGTCAATCCGGGACGCAACACGCTGACGGTGGCGGCGAGCGCGGACGAGAACCTGAAGAGCCTGCACTGGGCGCTGTCGCGGACGACCAACTATACCGGCGTCATGAACTATATGGGCGCCCGCTTTTCCGCTGACGCGGCGGCGATGGAGCCGTTCATCGCCGAGCTCGGCAAACGCGGCCTCGCCTATATCGATGACGGCTCGTCGGCGCGCAGTCTGGCGCCGGATCTGGCGCTGAAGGACGGCGTGCCCTTCGTCGCCGGCGACATGGCGATCGATGCCGTGCAGGATCGCGGCGAAATCCTGAAGAAGCTCGACAGCCTGGAGGCGACCGCGCGGGCCAAAGGCACTGCCGTCGGCATCGGTTCGGCCTTCGACCTGACGGTCGATACCGTGTCATCCTGGGTGGTCGAGGCCAAGAAGCGCGGCATCGAGATCGTGCCGATTTCAGCGGTGGCTATCGATCCGCAAAAAGGCTAGCCCTCGGAAGACGGCTGGAAAGAGTGACTGATGCCAAAGACGAACAAAATCGACCGCGAAACGCTGCCTTACCGACCCTGCGTCGGGCTGATGATCCTCAATGCCGAGGGCCTGGTCTGGGTCGGGCACCGCATTGCCGAACCGGACAGCGAATTTGCCGGCACGACGCAGCTCTGGCAGATGCCACAAGGCGGCATCGACGAGGGCGAGGAGCCCCTGCAGGCGGCCGAGCGCGAGCTCTATGAGGAGACCGGCATGCGCGGCGTCTCGCTACTGGCCGAGGCGCCGGACTGGATCAACTATGATTTGCCGGAGCATCTCGTCGGCATCGCCTTCAAGGGCCGGTATCGCGGCCAGACGCAGAAATGGTTCGCCTTTCGCTTCCACGGCGATGTCAGCGAGATCCAGATCAATCCGCCGCCGGGTGGCCACACCGCCGAGTTCGACAAATGGGCATGGCGGCCGATGCAGGATCTTCCTGACCTGATCGTGCCGTTCAAGCGCCATGTCTATGAGGATGTGGTGGCGGCGTTCCGGCATCTGGTGCGATAGTAGGGGAGTAGGGGAGTAGGGTTGAATGTTCTGTTGCGGTCCGCGCCAAATTCTACTGACTACTGACTACTGACTACTGACTACTGACTAACCCATCCACCACAAGAACGGTCGCCATGAACGACGCCCTCCAAAAATCGCCGCCAGAAGAGGTCACCGCCACGAGCGAAGTGGCGGCTGGGGCCATCCTCACCATCGATCTCGGTGCAATCCGTGAAAACTACCGGCGGCTGAAGGCGCGGTTGGGCGATGTTGCCTGCGCTGGTGTGCTCAAGGCGGACGGCTACGGCCTTGGCGCCGGCCAGGTCGGGGCGGCACTGCTGCGCGAAGGCTGCGATATCTTCTTCGTTGCGCTTCTGGGCGAAGGCGTCGCCCTGCGCCGCTCGCTTGGGGCCGGCCCTGCCATTTTCGTGTTGAACGGCATTCCGCCCGGTGCCGAGCCGGACGCCGTGGCAGCAAACCTTTGCGCTGTTATCAACAGCCACGAGCAACTGGCAGCCTGGCGTGCTGCGGCCCGCCGCGCCGGCCGAAAAATGCCGGCCGCGGTCCAGGTCGACAGCGGCATGTCGCGGCTCGGCATGGCGCCTCGGGATGTGGATCGCATCGCCGCCGATCCGCAGGCTTTCGACGGCATCGACATCCGTTACGTGATGAGCCATCTGGCCTGCGCCGACGAGCCGGAGCATCCGGCCAATGAGAAGCAGCGGTCGGTGTTCGAGCGGCTGCGCGCAATGTTGCCGAAGGCGCCGGCGTCGCTGGCCAATTCCTCCGGCATCTTTCTTGGGCCGTCCTTTCACTACGATCTCGCCCGCCCCGGTGCCGCCCTCTACGGCATCAATCCGACGCCGCCAAAGTCCAATCCGATGCTGCCGGTGGTGCGGCTGCAGGCAAAGGTGGCACAGACGCGCAGCGTCGAAAAGGGCGCCGGCGTCGGCTATGGCCACAGCTATCATGCGCAAGGCCCGCTCAGGCTGGCGACGATTTCGTTCGGCTACGCTGATGGCTGGCAACGCCGCGCCGCGTCCGCCGCCTGGTTCGAGGGCGTGCGGCTACCTTTCGTCGGGCGGGTGTCGATGGATTCGATCATTCTCGACATTTCCGCCCTGCCGGGCGGCAGGCTGCGCGAGGGTGATCTGGTCGAACTGCTCGGTCCCTCGCAAAGCGTCGATGACGCCGCCGGCCATGCCGGCACCATCGGCTACGAGATCCTGACCAGCCTCGGCCCGCGCTTCCACCGGCGCTATGTCGGCGGTTGAGCGGTTTGGCCGCGCTTGACAAGCGGACGCCTGTCGGCAAGGCTCCATGCATGAGCAACCCAGCTTATATCAGAACCTTGTTCAGGGTCTGCCCGATCGCGGGATCGTAGCCCCGGCGCGGTCGCCTTTGGCGTCCGTCCGAACCGGGGCATTTCTACCTGACATTATCATTCCCGAGCCAGACAGCTTCGCGGCTGCCGGTTTTTCATCAAGCCACCGTTTGCGCGGCGGCAGGCGCGCGTCTGTTCGATGCGCCAAGTCATGAGGTTTGCCATGCAACATGCAACAGGATTGCGTCCACCGAGTCGGCTTCTGGTCACCGATGCCGACCATCTCAGGCTGACGGGCCTGGCGCGGGCGTCGCTCGACCGCGTGCCCGAGACGGCCGAAGAATTGCTTTCGGAGATGGACCGTGCCGTTGTCACGGCAGCGGCTTCCATGCCGGCCAATGTCGTGCGGATGGGCTCGGCGGTGACAATCCGCAACGATGGCGGCAACATCCAGCGCGTCACGCTGGTCTATCCCGGCGAAGCAGACATCAGTGAAAACAGGATCTCGGTGCTGACGCCGATGGGGACGGCGCTCATCGGCGCGACCGCTGGGCAGACGGTGTGCTGGAGCAGCCGTGGCGGCCGGGAACTGTCGGCGACCATCGAAGTGGTCGATACGCCGGCCTGCGGGCGGGAGGGGGCCTGATCATGGAGACGGTGATGACAGGCGCGAATTTCCAGCTGACGACAAAGGACTTCGCCGTCCTCGAAATCATGTTGGAGCGTCGGCGGGCTTTCGCGGATCCGATTGTTCCAATGCTTGAAGACAAGCTTTCCAAGGCCGAGGTCGTCGCGATCGATTCGGTCGGATCCGATATCGTGACGCTGAACAGCAGGCTGGTATTCCGTGTCGATGCCGGCCCCGCCCAGACCCGGACCCTGGTGCAGAACGAGGTGCGCGGCCCGGTCGGCTCCAGCCTGTCGATCATGACGAGGCGGGGGCTTTGCATGCTCGGCATGGCCGAGGGCCAGACTGCATGGATCGAACAGGCCGACGGCAGGCGGGAGTCGGTCCTGATCGCGACCGTGCTCTACCAGCCGGAGGCCGCGCGGCGTGCCGTTAGGGAGAAATCCCAGGCCGAGGCGCGACGGCCGCATGGGCTCACCCTCGTCTACAGCGCCGCAGCCGATTGGCGGCCCCTTGGCGAAAGGGCCGGAATGCGGCAGACAGGGGACGACGACCCCGGTCCTGCGGCGGCGTGAACAGGCAACACTGCATGATCTCGAAAATCGGCATCGATTTTCGCCGAGGATCATGCGCAAATCGGAATGCGCCGCGTCCAGGCGTCCTCAAGGGCGTGCGACGCGGCAAGGAGTGAACGATGAAGATCATGGTGCTGGGCGGCGGTGTCATCGGAGTGACCACGGCGTACTTTCTCGCCGAGGCCGGCCACGAGGTGACGGTTCTCGACCGCCAGAAAGGCCCGGCGCTGGAAACCAGCTTCGCCAATGCCGGCGAAATTTCGCCCGGCTACGCCTCGCCCTGGGCCGGTCCCGGCATTCCGCTGAAGGCGATCAAATGGCTGCTGATGAAGCATGGCCCGCTGGTGGTGCGGCCGGCCTTCGATCCGCATATGTGGACATGGCTCATCAAGATGCTGCGCAACTGCACGGCCGAGCGCTATGCGATCAACAAGGCGCGCATGGTGCCGCTGGCCGAATACAGCCGCGATACGCTCAAGGCGCTGCGCGAAGCGACCGGCATCGCCTATGACGAGCGGACCCAGGGCACGCTGCAGCTGTTCCGGACGCAAAAGCAGCTTGACGGCACCGGCGGCGATGTCGAGGTGCTGAAGAAGTATGGCGTGCCTTACGAGATCCTCGACCAGGACGGTTGCATCGCGGCTGAGCCTGGCCTTGCCGGGGTGCGCGAAAAGTTCGTCGGCGGCCTCAGGCTGCCGCACGACGAGACCGGCGACTGCAAGATGTTCACCGACAGGCTGGCCGAACTCTGTGTGGCCCGTGGCGTCAAGTTCGAGTACGACGTGACGATCTGGCGCGTCATCCGCAGCCGCAACCGCATTGCCAATCTCAGCACCAGCAAGGGCTGGAAGACCGCCGACGCCTATGTGATGGCGCTGGGCAGTTATTCGGCGGGTTTCATGCGCCGAGTGAAGCGGCCGATCCCGGTCTATCCGGTCAAGGGCTATTCGATCACCGTGCCGATCAAGGACGCGGCGGCGGCGCCGGTCTCGACGGTGATGGACGAGACCTACAAGGTGGCGATCACCCGGCTTGGCGACCGCATCCGGGTTGGCGGTACGGCCGAGATTTCCGGCTTCGACCTCAGGCTGCACGAATCGCGGCGGCGCACGCTGGAACACTCGGTCGGCGATCTCTTTCCCGGCGCCGGCGCGATGCGGGACGCGACGTTCTGGTGCGGGCTGCGGCCGATGACGCCGGATGGTCCGCCGCTGATCGGCCGCACCGAGCTCTCCAATCTCTATCTCAACACCGGCCACGGCACGCTCGGCTGGACCATGGCTTGCGGCTCGGGCAAGGTGCTGGCCGACATCATCTCCAACCGGGTGCCTGACATCGACGTCCGCGACCTCGCGCAGGAGCGCTATCTGCGCTAGAGAGTCAGAACGCCTGCCGGACCCAGTCCTCGTCGAAAAGCAGCCGATACGCCCACGGGATCGTCACATTGGTGGCGACCGGTTTGGAGTGGGCGACATAGTCGTCATAGATCGGCTTCATCCTGGTGTAGAAGGCCGGATCGAGCACCATCATGCCGTTCTCACTGTCGTGGAAGAAGCTGCGGTTGTTGAGGTTGACCGACGAGATGGCGACCAGCCTTTCGTCGATCATCATGATCTTGGAATGCAGCACCACGTCAGGCGCCTTGAACTCGCGGATGTTGATGCGGTCGCCATATTTCTCGACGAACAGCTTGTTGAGCGCGGTGAGGAACTTGCCGCCGATATCGCCCTTGAGATCGATGCGGCCGACAATGTCGATCCTGACGCCGCGCGCGAGCGCCCGGTCAACAGCCTGGGCAAGCTTGGGCGTCAGGTTGAGGTAGGGGTTGACGATCTGGATATGGTGCTGGGCGGCGTCGACCAACTCGACGAAATAGTCCTCCAGCGCATGGCCATCCTCGTAAGGCACCGAAATGAAGTGTCGTGCCGTGCCTGAAGGACGGGCGCCGTCGGACCGGACCGGAATGGAGAAGGGGCGCGCCAGATTGGTGTCGGCGTCGCGCAGCCACACTGTCGAAAGATGCGCGGCAAGGGTCTCGACCGTGGCCGGATCGGCGAACTCGATGTCGAAGTCGCTCCAGTTCGAATAGTAGTTCAGCGAGAACCCGTCGGTCTTGCCGTATTGCTCAAGGTCTGGATAGCGCGACAGATCGATCGGCTGGTGGAACAGGAAGCCGTCATGGATGTTGCGGCCGCCGATGATGGCGCGCGACCGCCGTGGATCGTCGGCAAGCGTCGCCAGCATCTTGACGTGATGGACCTTGTGCAATTGTGAAATCTGCTCGTCGATCGGCGCGCCCCGGTCCGCCCGCCAGCGATATTCCTGCAGCCCGACATTGGGGAATTCGGCCGCCAGCCGATGCAGCATGGCGTCGTCCTTGTCGCGCTCCAGCACGTCGGTGACCAGGATGCGCACCTTGGTGCCGAGGGCTGCATGATGACGGATCAGCCGTTCGATGATGCGGCCGGAGAAGTCGGCCTTGAACTCCAGGGATGACAGATAGATCAGCTTCAGTTTTGGGGCCCTGGAGAAGTCGAGCGGCAGCTCCGGGTCGCCCTTGTCGATGGCGCTGTCGGACAGCGGCGCTCCCATCAGCGCCTCGACCTTGGCGTTGAAGCCATCGCGCGATTTGCGCAGCAGGCGCGGCTTTCCGATCGGCAAGGCACAGGTCTGCGACAGCCAACGGCTGGCATAGAAGGCGCGGCTGAGAGGATCGAGGCCGGTTGGGTCTGGCGTCGGGCAACGCTCGTAGCGACTGTCGAAAGCGGCAAGCGCCGGATCGGCGGTCTCTTCGCGTCGGATGGTGAGCGGCGCGCCGGCCGGAGCAAGGCTGGAGCGGATTCTTGTCGCGCAGCGGTTCAGGCCGTCACTTGGAAACAGGCTGACCGTATCGTCCTCGCCGGACAGGCGAAAGCGAAATGCCGTGCCGGTGGCGATGGTGCGTGAAGCGCCGCCGGCACGGATCGCCAGCGTGCCGTCGCATGTGCCCTCGATGGCGGCCGGTTGCTTGCCGGCCTGGCGCAGCACGATCTCGACGCCGCGCGCTTGCAGGCCGGAGAAATCGAAGGTCTTGGGCGCCGAAGGCCGCGCCGCTGCATCGATGTAGAGCGTCTGTCGCGACACCCGCCAGCGTCCGTCAAAATGACCCTCGCCGCTGTTGGCGTCGGCCGGCGGCAGATGCGTTTCGGCGACCGGCCCGGCCAGTTTTTGCAGCGTCCGGTAGGTCGCCTGGAAATTGCTGTTGCGGATTTCATAGCGGTCGTGGCCGAAAAGGCCGGTGCCGTTGGCTCGGTCCATGGCGCCAAGCTGATGGCGGGCGAGCAGCGCCAGGAAGCGTTTTTCGTAGTCGCTGGTGCCGGCGTCGCCGAAAAACTGCGCGGCGGCGATCCGCGGCCCAGCTGTCTCGGCGGAGAGCGCGGGTCGCGCGCAAGCGCTCTGGCCTTGCAGGAGATCGCAGGCATTGCGGCCAGCGCCGGCACAGCCGGCAAGGACAGCCAGCCCGAACAGAACGACGGCGATGAATGCGCGACCCTTCACCCGGCCGCTCCGGTCTTCAGAGCGCTCAATTGCGCCGGATCGCGCGGCGGCATGAAGCCCTGGGGGAAGACCTTGCAGACGGGAATGGCGAAGGTGGCGATCAGCAGTTCGGCCTCGCCGCGCATCTTGCGCGGCGTTGCGTTGTCGTCACGGATCGCTTTCGCCGAGGCGACCAGGGCGCCGTCGCAGTCGCAATGGTTGTGGCGGGCGATGTAGCAGGCATCATGCGTCTGGCAGGCCGCGTCGAGGCGGTCGGCCGGTCGGGCCGACAGATCGCCGGTGCGGGTGCCGGGGCCGCAATAATTGCCGAAGACGAAAGGCGAAGGCCGCGCCATGGCGTAGCGGATCGGTTTGGGCAGTTCGGCCTCCGGAACCTTCGTCCACGGATTGGCGCAAGCGGAAACGAAAAGCAGCGGCAGGATGGCAAGAACGGCTCGCATGTCTATCCGCGCCAGCTTTCTGAAAGGTTTCCCACCCGGCGACCTGCCCGTGGCCGGCGACCGCACGCCTGATGCCACACTGGCCGGTTTTGTGGCAAGGAAAAGGCGGCACGGCCAAAGCGTATCGCGTTTGATCGGATTCATGCGATGCGCTTTAGCGTCTTAGTTTATGCATGTCGTTCGCCCAAAACCGAGATCAGTTTTGGGCGACATGCCTCAGACGAACAGGTTCCGCTCCCGCTCCACCATCTTGGTGATGAAGCTGGCGACGATCTGGACGCGGCGCAGCGGCCTGACCGATTCGTGATAGACCAGCCAGTAGGCGCGGCGGATGGGTGCCACGACATCGACCGGGACGAGTTCCGGCATCGAGCGGGCGACGAAGGTGTGCAGGATGCCGATGCCGGCGCCCGAGCGCACTGCTTCGGCCTGGCCGAGCGCCGAGGAGATGGCGAAACTGGTGCGCCAGTCCGCGCTGAATTCGGCCGCGTAGTCGAGCGAAGGGCTGACAATGAGATCCGGCACATAGCCGATAAGGGTGTGCTGGCCGAGTTCGGCCGCTGTTTTGGGCAGACCATTGGCATCGACATAAGCGCGCGAGGCAAACAGGCCGAGCGAATAGTCGACCAGCTTTCCCGCCACCAGCCGGCCTTCGGTCGGCCGCTCGACAGTGATGGCGATGTCCGCCTCGCGGCGCGACAGGGAGAAGGAGCGCGGCACCGGCACCAGCTGGATCGTCAGCTCGCGGTGCAGGGCGGTCAGCGCGCCAAGGCGCTTGGCCAGGAAGGCAACGCCAAAACCGTCCGGGGCGCCGATGCGCACCGTGCCGGAAACATCGTCGCCTTCGCCTGATATGGTCGAGCGCGCGGCGATCATGTCGCCCTCCACGCGCTCGGCAATGTCGAGGAAGCGCTCGCCGGCGGGAGTCAGCTCGCTGCCGGTGGTCAGCCGGCGAAACAGCTTTGTCCGAAGCGCATCCTCGAGTGCGGCGATGCGGCGTGAGACGGTGGCGTGGTTGAGCTCCAGCCGTTTGGCGGCGCCAAGGATCTGGCCGGCACGCGCCACGGCAAGGAAGATGCGGACGTCATCCCAGTTCATGGGGATGGTCCAGATGACAATCGCTGACGCCGCGTCCTGTGGTGGGAACTCAATCTCTCAATCCCTGCTGCTATCAGACGGGGTCTCGCATTTGCGAGAATTGATGCTCGTCCGTCAACCGCTATCTACTTTCCGCACAACGGTTGCGTTCTCCGTCGCGTTGCCATCCGCCGGCCAAAGGCGGACAATGCAGCATCACAAACAAGGGAGAGAAATCATGATCGACTATGGTCATTTCATCGGCGGCAAGCATGTCGCCGGGACCAGCGGCCGCAAGCAGGATGTCATGCAGCCGATGGACGGCTCCGTGCGCGGCACGGTGGCGCTGGCATCACAGGCGGAACTGCGCGCTGCGGTGGAGAACGCCAAGGCTGCGCAGCCGAAATGGGCCGCAACCAACCCGCAGCGTCGCGTGCGCGTGCTGATGAAGTTTCTCGAACTGGTCGCCCGCGACTATGACGAACTGGCCGACATCCTGGCGCGCGAGCACGGCAAGACGATCGCCGACGCCAAGGGCGACATCCAGCGCGGCCTCGAAGTGGTCGAAGTCTGCATCGGCGCGCCGCACATGATGAAGGGTGAATTCACCGACGGCGCCGGCCCCGGCATCGACGTCTATTCGATGCGCCAGCCGCTCGGCGTCGTCGCCGGCATCACACCGTTCAACTTCCCGGCAATGATCCCGCTGTGGAAGATCGCGCCGGCCATCGCCTGCGGCAACGCCTTCATCCTGAAGCCTTCGGAGCGCGATCCGGGCGTGCCGATGCGCATCGCCGAACTGTTCCTCGAAGCTGGCCTGCCGGCGGGCATCCTCAATGTCGTCAATGGCGACAAGGACGTGGTCGACGCCATCCTCGACGATCCCGACATCAAGGCCATCGGCTTTGTCGGCTCGACGCCGATCGCCCACTACATCTATTCGCGCGGCACGGCCGCCGGCAAGCGCGTGCAGTGCTTCGGCGGCGCCAAGAACCACATGATCATCATGCCCGATGCCGACATGGACCAGACGGTCGACGCGCTGATCGGCGCCGGCTACGGCTCGGCCGGCGAACGCTGCATGGCGATCTCGGTTGCCGTCCCGGTCGGCAACGACACCGCCAACCGGCTGATGGAAAAGCTGATCCCGCGCGTCGAAAGCCTGAAGGTCGGTCCTTCGACCGACTCTTCCGCCGATTTCGGCCCGCTGGTGACGCGCCAAGCCCTGGAGCGGGTCAAGGGCTATGTCGACACCGGCGTCAAGGAAGGCGCCAAGCTGGTCGTCGACGGCCGCGGCTTCTCCATGCAGGGCTATGAAGACGGCTACTATATGGGCGGCTGCCTGTTCGACAACGTCACCGCGGACATGCGCATCTACAAGGAAGAGATCTTTGGGCCGGTGCTGTCGGTTGTGCGCGCGCCGACCTATGAGAGCGCGATCAAGCTCGCCAACGACCATGAGATGGGCAATGGCGTCGCCATCTTCACCCGTGACGGCGATGCCGCGCGCGACTTCGCAAGCCGTGTCCAGGTCGGCATGGTCGGCATCAATGTGCCGATCCCGGTGCCGATCGCCTACTACACCTTCGGCGGTTGGAAGGCGTCTTCCTTCGGCGACCTCAACCAGCACGGCCCGGACGCGTTCCGCTTCTACACCAAGACCAAGACGGTGACCTCGCGCTGGCCGTCCGGGATCAAGGACGGTGCCGAATTCGTCATCCCGACGATGAACTGACCGGACGATTTCCTGGTTGCGCGTCCTCGCCTTCGGCTGCGGTCGCGCGGGCAGGCATCAAGGACGGTGCCGAATTCGTCATCCCGACGATGAACTGACCGGACAACAGATTGATTTTGAATTTGAGGCCCGGGCGCTCGCGCTCGGGCTTTTTTGCAGTCCGGCGACGACCCTATCTGCGTGAACGCTAATGTGATGGAACCAAGTGGGCATCTGCCGTCTTGGTTTGCAGTCCTGCCGCAAGGAGGTACGGCAGATCAAGCAACGGCGCTGGCGACAGCTTCGGGGACATCGTCTGGCGCAAGGAGGTGTCAGATGACCCGTCTTGTGGCAACGCTATTTTTCGCGGCGGTTTCCGCGTTTGCCGCCGTCCCGGCGATGGCGGAGCAATGCGCAGCCCGTGCGGATATGATCAAAGCGCTCGGGGAAAAATTCCACGAAAGCGAGGCTGCGCGCGGCCTGGTCAACCCGAGCGTCATTCTTGAGATATTCGTCTCCGACCAGGGCACCTGGACGATCCTTGCCACCGACACGCATGGTCAGAGCTGCGTCATCACGGCGGGCGAAGGCTGGGACGGTTCGTTGATGGCGGCGGCTGCCTTGCCAGGGACCTGATCCGAGCTTCGAGGAAGCACCGGCGGCGAAAGCGCATCGGATTAAAAGACGTTCAGCGCGTCGCCGCCGTTTCGGCGTGGCCGCGCAGCAGCGCCATCAGGCGTTTGGCATCCTTGGCCGCGGCCTCCTCGTCGCCGGCAAGGATCGAGCGGATCAGCGCGACATGGTGCTCGGCGGATTCGGCAAGACCGGTCTCGGCCTTGTAGCGGAACCAGAAGCGGCGGCTGTGGGTCTGCAACGGGGCGGCCAAACGGGCGGCGAAGGGATTGTCGGCAGCCAGTGCCAACGCTTCGTCAAGTGCCTTGTCGGCCTGAATGAAGGCAAGCACGTTGCCCGAGATCACCGCTTTCTGCATGGCAAGCGCTGCTTCGTGAAACAGGTCGGCGGCCTCGCGGGTGACGAAGCGGGCGGCCGAGCGGGCCAGCACCACCTCGACGCCGCGACGCGCGTCGAGCACGCGCAGCCAGTCGCCGGGATGCAGCGGGGCGATGGCGATGCCTGCGCGCGGCCTGATGTCGAGCAGCCCTTCCCAGGCCAGCCGCTGGATCGCCTCGCGCACCGGTGTCCTGCCAAGCCCGAGCCTGTCGATCAGGGCGCCCTCGGTGACGAAGCTTGCCGGGGCCAGTTCGAGCGTGACGATCATGTGCTCGAGCACATGGTAGGCCCTGGTCGCGGCCGGCTCCGCCGAGGTGCTTGCTGCCGTGGATATCAAATGCGCTCTCCTGATATATCTTGAATATATCATAACGGATTCCGCATTGACAGCGGGTTTGTTAATAGATATACCAGTGATATATCAGATGGAGAGATGATCATGTGGACCGGAGTTTTTCCTGCCGTCACGACCAAATTCACCGCGGATGATCGCCTCGATCATGCCGAGATGGAGCGCTGCTTCAACCTGCAGATGGAAGCTGGCTGCGACGGCATCATCGTTTGCGGATCGCTCGGCGAGGGGCCGATGCTGTCGCCCGATGAGAAGATCGAGGTGCTGAAGACCGCACAAAAGGTCGCCGGCAAGAAGCCGGTGCTGCTGACGGTCAACGAGGCCGGCACACGCGAGGCGGCCAGCATCGCCAAGCGCGCGAGCCGGGAAGGCGCCAACGGCCTGATGGTCGTGCCGAGCCCGATCTACCACACCAATGCGGAAGAGACGGTCGCGGCGCTGCGCGCGGTCGCGCAGGCTGGCGACCTGCCGGTCATGATCTACTCCAACCGGCTTGCCTACCGCGTCGACGTCAGCGTCGACCAGATGGAGGAGCTGGCGTCGGACGAGCGCTTTGTCGCGATCAAGGAATCCTCCGACGACATCCGTCGTTCGACCGAGATCATCAATCGCCTGGGCACTCGCTACGACCTGTTCACCGGCGTCGACAATCTGGCCTTCGAGGCGCTGTCGGTCGGCGCCATCGGTTGGGTGGCCGGACTGGTCACCGCGTTCCCGCGCGAGACGGTCGCCATCTACCAGCTGATGAAGCAGGGTCGCCGCGAAGAGGCGCTCGGCATCTACCGCTGGTTCCGGCCGCTGCTCGACCTCGACGTCTCGACCTATCTGGTCCAAAACATCAAGCTTGCCGAAGTGTTCGCGATCAACACAAATGACCGCGTTCGCATGCCGCGACAGCCGCTGTCTGGCGATCGCCGCAAGTCCGTCGAAAAGATCGTCAAGGATGCGCTCGCGGTGCGGCCGACACTTCCGCAGTTCTGAGGCTTCTTCTTCCTGTTCGCAGGGAGAAGATGGTGGCAGCCAGATAAGGGGCAGCGCCCACGTGCAAGGAAATTCCAAGTCGACAGAAGCGGGGCGCAGCCCCTCATCCGCTCTTCGGGCGCCTTCTCCCCGTGAACGGGGAGAAGGGTTGGACATAGCCATCGTCGGTGGCGGCATCATCGGTATCTGTGCCGCTGCTTCTCTCGCTGAGGCGGGACGCAGGGTCACCGTCTTCGATCGCACAGGCATTTGCGAGGAGACGAGCTCCGGCAATGCCGCCGCCTTCGCCTTCTCCGACGTGCTGCCGCTGGCGCACAAGGGCATGATGCGGCAGCTGCCGAAATGGCTGGCCGATCCGCTCGGCCCGCTCAGCATCCCGCCCGCCTACCTGCCGACGCTTCTGCCCTGGCTGATCCGCTTCTGGCGCGCCGGTGCTGCGGGGAAATACGAGGCGAGCCTTGCCGCTCAAGCAGGCATGATGAAGCTTGCCGAGGCGGAGTGGATGGGCTTGCTCGATCGCTCCGGCACGCGGTCGATGCTGCGCGAGGATGGCTCGCTCGAGCTTTACGAAAGCGAAGCCGAATTTCAGGCCGGGCTGCCCGGCTGGGCGGCGCGTAAGCGTTTCGGCATCGGTTTCCGCCACGTCGAGGGCGAGGAACTGGCCGCCTTGCAGCCGGGCCTGTCGCCGCGCTTCATCAAAGGCACATTCGTGCCGGGATGGAAGACGGTCGCCGACCCGAAACTGCTGGGCAAAGCGGTGTGGACCTATGCGCAGGCCAAGGGCGCTCGCTTTGAGCTGGTCCGGATCAGCCAAGTCGCGGCGGATCAGGATGGAGCGACGCTGATGTTGGCAGACGGCACGACCAGACAGGCCCGGCACCTCGTCGTCGCCGCCGGCGCCTGGTCGCATCTGCTGGCCAAGCAACTCGGCGATCGCATTCCGCTGGAGACCGAGCGCGGCTACAACACCACCTTGCCCACGAGTGCCTTCGACGTGAAGCGGATGCTGATCTTCTCCGGCCATGGTTTCGTCGTCACGCCGCTCGAAACAGGCCTGCGCGTCGGCGGCGCCGTCGAACTCGGCGGCATCGAGCGGCCGCCCAATTATGCCAGGTCGAAGGCGCTGCTGCAGAAGGCACAGAAATTCCTGCCGGGGCTCGATCCCTCGGGCGGGCGCGAATGGATGGGGTTCCGCCCCTCGCTGCCGGATTCAGTGCCCGTCATCGGCGGCGCGCCGGGAAAGCGGTCGGTGGTCTATGCCTTCGGCCATGGCCATCTCGGCCTGACCCAGGCGGCGGCCACCGGACGGTTGATCAGGGATCTTGTCCTGGGGCAGACTCTGCCGATCGATCTGGCGCCCTTCGGTCCGCAACGATTTTGATTTTTTCGGGTTTTTGATTTTCGAGGAGCGTCATGGCCAAGAAATCCTTCTTCTGCATAGACGGCCACACCTGCGGCAATCCTGTGCGGCTGGTCGCCGGCGGCGGCCCGCTGTTGCAGGGCGCGACGATGATGGAGCGGCGTGCGCATTTTCTGGCCGAATATGACTGGATCCGCACCGGGTTGATGTTCGAGCCGCGCGGCCACGACGTGATGTCCGGTTCGATTCTCTATCCGCCGACGCGCGAGGATTGCGACATCGCCATCCTGTTCATCGAAACCTCCGGCTGCCTGCCGATGTGCGGCCATGGCACGATCGGTACGGTGACGATGGCCATCGAGCACGGACTCATCAAACCAAAGACGCCGGGCGTGCTCAGGCTCGACACGCCGGCCGGGCTGGTCGTCGCCGAATACAAGCAGGTCGGCGACTATGTCGAGGAGGTGCGCATCACCAATGTGCCATCCTTCCTCCATGCCGAGGGGCTGACGGTCGAATGCCCTGGGCTCGGTGAAATCACCGTCGACGTCGCCTATGGCGGCAACTTCTACGCCATCGTCGAACCGCAGGAGAACTATCGCGACATGGCCGATCATTCGGCGGGCGACTTCATCGCCTGGAGCCCGGTGGTGCGGCAGCGGCTCAACGAGAAATATTCCTTCGTGCATCCGGAAAATCCTGGCATCAACCGGCTGTCGCACATGCTGTGGACCGGTGCGCCGACGGTGGATGGGGCGGATGCCCGCAATGCCGTGTTCTACGGCGACAAGGCGATCGACCGCTCGCCCTGCGGCACCGGCACCTCGGCGCGCATGGCGCAGCTTCATGCCAAGGGCAAACTCAAGGCCGGAGACAGCTTCGTGCATGAATCGATCATCGGTTCGCTGTTCAAGGGCAAGGTCGAAAAGGATGTCAGCGTGGCCGGCAAGCCGGCCATCATTCCCTCGATCGGCGGCTGGGCGCGCATGACCGGACTGAACACCATCTTCATCGACGACCGCGACCCGTTCGCGCACGGGTTTGTTGTCAAGTGATGGGAATCCTGACCTTGCGGAAAGCAACGACCTGAAAAATGGATCGTGCCAAAAACGCAAGGATTCCTTTCATCACCTAATTTTGACGGCGATTTCTTCGAAACGGAGCGCATGATGCGGTCGAATCGTCAAAGACATTGCGTTATGCCAATGGTAGGGTCCGCGATAGTCCAGGGGTCGGATGATGGAAAACGGGCAATCGGGCGGCGTGCTTCGAAAACACGCATGACGATTGAAAAATGACGTTGCAATCCGGGCTCGAAACTTTACGACTAGGGGAAATACGAAAAGGAATGCGTCTGCATGGGCGACATTCCAGGGGAGCCATGTACACATGCAGTACTTTGTCCAGCAGCTTATCAACGGGCTGACGCTGGGATCGATCTATGGGCTGATCGCGATCGGCTACACGATGGTCTACGGCATCATCGGTATGATCAATTTCGCCCATGGCGACATCTTCATGGTGGGTGCCTTCACGGCACTGATCGTCTTCCTCGCCCTTGGCGCGCTGTTCTATTCCGTGCCGGTTGTGCTGGCGCTGCTGATCATGATGATCGTGGCGATGCTGCTCACCAGCCTCTACAACTGGACGATCGAAAAGGTGGCCTACCGGCCGCTGCGCGGTTCGTTCCGACTGGCCCCGCTGATCACTGCCATCGGCATGTCGATCGCGCTGTCGAACTTCGTCCAGGTGACGCAGGGTCCCCGCAACAAGCCGATCCCGCCGATGGTCAGCCAGGTTTACAACATCAACGGCATCAGCGTGTCGCTGAAGCAGATCATCATCGTCGTCGTCACGGCGCTGCTGCTGGCGCTGTTCTGGTATCTGGTCAACAAGACCTCGCTTGGACGAGCGCAACGGGCCTGTGAGCAGGACCGCAAGATGGCGGCGCTGCTCGGCATCGATGTCGACCGTACCATCTCGATCACCTTCATCATGGGTGCGGCCCTTGCCGCGGTCGCCGGCACTTTGTTCCTGATGTATTACGGCGTCATTGCCTTCTCGGATGGTTTCACGCCGGGCGTGAAAGCCTTCACGGCGGCGGTGCTGGGCGGCATCGGTTCGCTGCCGGGCGCGGTGGTCGGCGGGCTGATGATCGGCTTTATCGAGAGCATGTGGTCGGCCTATTTCTCGATCGACTACAAGGATGTCGCGGCGTTCTCGATCCTGGCCATCGTGCTGATCTTCCTGCCTTCCGGCATATTGGGCCGGCCAGAAGTCGAAAAGGTCTGAGACTATGGCCGTCACCGTATCTCCGGAGCGCGACACCGTCGCCACCCCCATGCAGCGCGCATTGCGTGAGGCGCTCTATGCCGCTGCCATATCGTTTGGCCTGTTCGTGCTGTTCATCGGCCTGAAGACCGGCCAGAACATTTCCAATGAACTGGTCCTGACGACACGCTGGGGCCTGCTTGCCGCCGTGGTTATCGCCACGGCTGTCGGGCGCTTCCTCTATGTCGCCTATGGACAGCCCTTCCTGGCCAACCAGAAGATCACCGACGTCGCCACCGGCCTGCTGCCGGCCAGCGTGGCGTCACGCTTCTTCCAGTTGCCGGCCTTCATCGTGGCCTTGGTCGCGGCGGTGGTGTTGTTTGCGGTCAACAGCTCTCTCGTCGGATGGGTGGGAGCGGAGCCGGCGGGCTATCTGCAGTTCCTGCGCGCCTTGTCGGTCATCTATGTGCTGGCCTGCGTGATCTATTATTTCCGCGGCTTCATTCATGCCAACTTCACCAAACTCGGCATTGCCGCGCTGATCCTCTATCCGATCCTGGTGGTGGCGATCCTGTCGCTGATGTCCTGGTCGTTCGTCGGCGGACTGCAAGGCTCGCTGAAATGGGTCGACAATTTCGGCATCCAGATCCTGATCTATGTGATGCTGGCCTGGGGCCTGAACATTGTCGTTGGCCTCGCCGGCCTGCTCGACCTCGGTTATGTGGCCTTCTACGCGGTCGGCGCCTATGCCTATGCGCTGCTCGGCACGCAGTACGGCCTGTCGTTCTGGATCCTTTTGCCGGCCGCCGGGGCCATGGCCGCCTTCTGGGGCGTGCTGCTCGGTTTCCCGGTGCTGCGCCTGCGCGGCGATTACCTGGCGATCGTCACCTTGGCTTTCGGTGAGATCATCCGCCTGGTGCTGATCAACTGGCGGGAGGTCACCAACGGTTCAGCCGGTATTTCCGGCATCCCGAAGGTCACCTTCTTCGGCCTGATGACCTTCAACGTGTCGGACCCCAATTACGTCGCCAAGGTGCTGCATCTGGCGACATCGAGCGCCTACTACAAGATCTTCCTCTATTACCTGATCCTGGCGCTGGCGCTGCTGACAGCCTTCGTCACCATCCGGCTGCGGCGCATGCCGGTCGGCCGTGCCTGGGAAGCGTTGCGCGAGGACGAGATCGCCTGCCGCTCGCTCGGCATCAACACCACCACCACGAAGCTTACGGCCTTTGCCACGGGTGCGATGTTCGGCGGCTTCGCCGGCGCATTCTTCGCCGCACGGCAGGGCTTCGTCAGCCCGGAATCCTTCGTCTTCCTGGAATCGGCCATTATCCTGGCCATCGTGGTTCTCGGTGGCATGGGCTCGCTGGTCGGCATAGCGGTCGCCGCAATGGTGATGATCGGCGGCACCGAGGCGTTGCGCGAACTCGACTTCCTCAAGCAGGTCTTCGGACCGGACTTCACACCGGAACTCTACCGCATGCTTCTGTTCGGCATGGCCATGGTCATCGTCATGCTGTGGAAGCCGCGCGGCTTCGTCGGCAGTCGTGAACCAACCGCCTTCCTGAAGGAGCGAAAGGCCGTCTCAAGCTCCTTCACCAAGGAAGGACACGGCTGATGAATGCGAACCCTGTTCAGAAAGCCGCTTCGGGCATGAACGACGCTATCCTTCAGGTCGATCATCTGTCGATGAAGTTCGGTGGCCTGGTGGCCATCGGGGATCTGTCTTTCGCCGCCAAGCGCGGCGAGATCACCGCGCTGATCGGCCCCAACGGCGCCGGCAAGACCACGGTGTTCAATTGCATCACCGGCTTCTACAAGCCCTCGGAAGGCATGATCACGCTCAACCGGAACGATGGTTCGACCTTCCTGCTCGAGCGGCTGCCCAACCATGAAATCCCGGCGCGCGCCAAGGTGGCGCGCACCTTCCAGAACATCCGCCTGTTCTCCGGCATGACCCTGCTGGAGAACCTGCTGGTCGCCCAGCACAACAAACTGATGAAGGCATCGGGCTACACGGTGCTTGGCCTGTTCGGCTTCAGTGGCTATCGCAAGGCCTCGGCCGAATCGGTGGAGCTCGCCAAGCATTGGCTGGAAAAGGCCGATCTTGTCGACCGTGCCGACGACCCGGCCGGCGACCTGCCCTATGGCGCGCAGCGCCGTCTCGAGATCGCTCGCGCCATGTGCACGGGACCCGAGCTTCTGTGCCTCGACGAGCCGGCGGCCGGCCTCAATCCGAAGGAATCGGCGGCGCTCAACGAGCTGCTGATCGACATCAAGAACACATCCGGCGCCTCGATCCTGTTGATCGAGCACGACATGTCGGTGGTCATGCAGATCTCCGACCATGTCGTGGTGCTGGAGTATGGCCGCAAGATCTCCGACGGCAGTCCGCAGTCGGTGCGCACCGATCCGCGCGTCATCGCCGCCTATCTCGGCGTCGACGACGAGGAAGTCGAAGCGGTCCTTACCGAAGTCGGCGACGAAGATGTCATCGAACAGCTCGATACGGGGCCGGATGCCGCGCACGGTCCGGGAACATCGTCGTCCTATCTTGCCGGGCCGGTGACCGACACGGTCGGCCATAGTTCGGGCGAGCGGGTTACGGTGGCCAAGGGAGCGTCAAAGGCCGGTCAGGTCGACGCCAGGTCGCTCGCCGCGGCAAACAAGGCAGCCTCGCTGGCAGCCGTGCCGCCGGCGAAGGCAAAGCCTGCTCCGAAAGCGACGTCGAAGGCGGCAACCGGCACGGCGGCGAAGTCGACCGCATCCGCCAAGCCTGCGGCGAAGACTGGAGAGATCTCCAACCGGCTGGCTGCGCCTCGCGGCGGCAAGGCCGACAATTTGACCCGCATAAAGGGCATCGGTACGGTCAACGAGAAGAAGCTCAACGACCACGGCATCTTCCACTTCGACCAGATCGGCGCCTGGAAAAAGGCCGACGTCGAGGCCGCCGAAGCCTATCTTGCTTTTGACGGACGGATCGCGCGCGAGGAATGGGTTAAACAGGCCAGGCTGCTCGGCCAGGGCAGGGACACGGAATTTTCGCGCCGCGTGGATGCGGGCAAGGTGGCGACGAGCCATGCTTCCGCAAAGACTGCAAAGGCAGCCTCCGGAAAGACCGCGAGCAAGACCGCTGCCAAGCCCGTGGCGGGCAAGCGTGGAGGGGGCAAGTGATGGCCGCGACAACGCTGCTCGATATCAAGGGCGTGCAGACCTATTACGGCAACATCCGGGCGCTGAACGGCGTCGATGTCACCGTCAAGCAGGGTGAGATCGTGGCGCTGATCGGTGCCAATGGCGCCGGCAAGTCGACGCTGATGATGACTATTTTCGGTGCGCCGCGGGCTCGCGCCGGGACTATCACCTTTGCCGGCACCGACATAACCCAGATGCCGACGCACGAGATCGCGCGCATGCGCATTGCCCAATCGCCCGAGGGCCGGCGGATCTTTCCGCGCATGACGGTGATGGAAAACCTGCAGATGGGCGCCAGCCTCGACAACCTCAAGCACTATGACGAGGACGTCGAGAAGGTGTTCACGCTGTTCCCGCGTTTGAAGGAGCGCATCACCCAGCGCGGTGGCACGCTGTCGGGCGGTGAGCAGCAGATGCTGTCGATCGGACGCGCGCTGATGGCACGGCCGAAGCTGCTTTTGCTCGACGAGCCGTCGCTGGGTCTCGCGCCGCTGATCGTCAAACAGATCTTCGACGCCATCCGCGAACTGAACCGCACCCAGGGGCTGACCGTGTTCCTGGTCGAGCAGAACGCCTTCGGCGCGCTCAAGCTCGCCACGCGCGGCTATGTCATGGTCAACGGCAATGTGACGATGAGCGGCACCGGCAAGGAACTGCTCGCCAATCCGGAAGTGCGCGCCGCCTATCTCGAGGGCGGACACCACTGAGTTCGAAGCGGAATGCGTGCACCGCTATTCCGCTCCAGATTGTTTGTTTGTCGCATGATCTTTGTCCGGAAAGTCCGCAACTTTCGGGATCATGCTAAGGAGACTTCACCATGCAGGGCATTCTTTACGAGGAACCCTCGATCTGGCAGTTCTTCTTCGTCACCTGTCTGCTCGGCGGCTGGGCGGCGTGGATGACGGGCAAGGCCAGTGCCCAGACGTGGCGCAGCTTCATCCAGCTGTTCGCCTATGTGCTGGGCCTCGGCATCGCGATCCGCTTCATCCATCACGCGCTGTTCGGCGGCACCATGTTCTCGCTGCATTATTATGTCGTCGACACCATCGTGCTGATGATCCTCGGCTTCGTCGGCTATCAATACACGCGCACCAACCAGATGGTGACACAGTATAATTGGCTCTACGAAAGAGCTTCACTCTTGAGCTGGAAACCGAAAGGTTGACGTTCATCATTAACGCCGCCTCGAAATTGAATCGGCGTGACAAGTGCCTGAAAATCGGCAAACTATGCTTTCTGCGATAAGGGTGGGCATCGCATGAAAGCTTCATCCACGCCCACTCCGTTAATGGGAGCGTTTAAATGAAAAAGTCACTTTTGTCCGCCGTCGCCCTGACCGCGCTTGTCGCGTTCGGCGGCAGCGCGTGGGCTGACGTAATGATGGGCGTCGCGGGCCCGATCACCGGTCCGAACGCCGCCTTCGGCGCGCAGCTGCAGAAGGGGGCGGAAGCTGCTGTCGCCGACATCAATGCCAAGGGCGGCATCAACGGCGAGCAGATCAAGCTCGAAGTCGGCGACGACGTCTCCGATCCGAAGCAGGGTATCTCGGTCGCCAACAAGTTCGTCGGCGACGGCGTCAAGTTCGTGGTCGGCCACTTCAACTCCGGCGTCTCTATCCCGGCATCTGAAGTCTATGCGGAAAACGGCATCGTCGAAGTGACGCCGGCCGCGACCAACCCGCAATTCACCGAGCGCGGTCTGTGGAACGTGTTCCGCACCTGCGGACGCGACGACCAGCAGGGCAGCATTGCCGGCGCGTATCTCGCCGCCAACTTCAAGGACGCCAAGATCGCTGTCGTTCACGACAAGACCACCTACGGTCAGGGCCTTGCCGACGAAACCAAGAAGGCGATGAACGCCAAGGGCGTGACGGAAGTCATGTATGAAGGCATCAATGTCGGCGACAAGGACTTCTCGGCGCTGATCGCCAAGATGAAGGAAGCCGGCGTTTCCATCATCTATTGGGGCGGCCTGCACACCGAAGCCGGCCTGATCATCCGTCAGGCGGCCGACCAGGGCCTCAAGGCGACGCTGGTTTCCGGCGATGGCATCGTGTCGAACGAACTGGCTTCGATCGCTGGCGACGCAGTTGCGGGCACGCTCAACACGTTCGGCCCGGATCCGCGCCTGATCCCCGCCAACAAGGAACTCGTCGAGAAGTTCCGCGCGCAGGGTTTCGAGCCGGAAGCCTACACGCTCTACTCCTACGCCGCCGTGCAGGCGATCGCGGAAGCAGCGACCGCTGCCAAGTCGAACGACCCGCAGGCAGTTGCCAAGGCGCTGCATGAAAACGGCCCCTTCAAGACCGTTCTCGGCGACCTGTCCTATGACGCCAAGGGCGACCCGACGCTGCCCGGCTACGTCATGTACGAATGGAAGAAGGGCGACGACGGCAAGTACACCTACGTCCAGAAGATGTAAGCTCGTCAGTCTCCAGACCATTTACGGATGCCCGGCGCCTCGCGCCGGGCATTTTCTTTTGCCATCGTCATGTTCAGGGGCGGCCGGTGGAGCCGATGCTTAGCCGGGCAATGATCGTGCATTAACCGGAAAGCCGGCTCTTTTTTGGCTGTTCGGAGGAATGGGGAGGGTCCTTGGCGCAATGATTCCATTTCAATCGGTTTAAATGCGCGTCAATTTCGTTTGCACTGCAGCATTTTCACGCTAATCATTGCGCCGATTTCTCTTCCTTCCGTCGCTGGAGCCCAGTCCTTGGCCATCACGAAGATCCTCGTCGCCAACCGGTCCGAAATCGCCATTCGCGTCTTCCGCGCGGCCAACGAACTCGGGCTCAAAACCGTGGCGATCTGGGCGGAGGAAGACAAATACTCCCTGCATCGCTTCAAGGCCGACGAGAGCTACCAGGTCGGACGCGGGCCGCATCTGACCAGGGACATGGGGCCGATCGAAAGCTATCTGTCGATCGAGGAGGTGATCCGCGTCGCCAGGCTGTCGGGTGCCGATGCTATCCATCCCGGCTACGGATTGTTGTCGGAAAGTCCCGAATTCGCCGACGCCTGTGCCGAAGCCGGCATTACCTTCATCGGGCCGAGGCCGGACACAATGCGGCGGCTCGGCAACAAGGTCGCGGCGCGCAATCTCGCCATCGAGGTCGGCGTGCCGGTGATCCCCGCCACCGATCCGTTGCCGGATGACATGGAGACGGTCAAGACACTAGCCAAGGAAATCGGCTATCCGGTGATGCTGAAGGCATCATGGGGCGGCGGCGGCCGCGGCATGCGGGCCATCCGCGCCGAAGCCGACCTTGCCCGTGAAGTCACCGAAGGCAAGCGCGAGGCGAAAGCCGCCTTCGGCAAGGACGAGGTCTATCTCGAAAAGCTGATCGAACGCGCCCGCCATGTCGAGGTGCAGGTGCTGGGCGATACCCATGGCAATGCCGTGCACCTGTTCGAGCGCGACTGTTCGATCCAGCGCCGCAACCAGAAGGTCGTCGAGCGGGCGCCGGCGCCCTATCTCGAAATGTCGCAGCGCGAGGAGCTTTGCGGCCATGCGCTCAAGATCGCCCGCGAGACCAGCTATATCGGCGCCGGCACGGTCGAGTTCCTGCAGGATGCCGACACCGGCAAATTCTATTTCATCGAGGTCAACCCGCGCATCCAGGTCGAGCACACCGTCACCGAGCAGGTGACCGGCATCGATATCGTCAAGGCGCAGATCCATATCCTCGACGGCTTTGCCATCGGCACACCGGAATCAGGCGTGCCGGCGCAGAAGGACATAAGGCTGAACGGCCACGCGCTGCAGTGCCGTATCACCACGGAAGATCCCGAGCACAATTTCATCCCGGATTACGGCCGCATCACCGCCTATCGCGGCGCGACGGGCTTCGGCATCCGCCTCGACGGCGGCACCGCTTATTCGGGCGCGGTCATCACCCGCTTCTACGATCCGCTGCTGGAGAAGGTGACGGCGTGGGCGCCGACGCCGGCCGAGACGATCGCCCGCATGAATCGGGCGCTGCGCGAGTTCCGCATCCGCGGCGTCGCCACCAATTTGACCTTCCTCGAAGCGATCATCAACCATCCGAGCTTCGCCGACAATTCCTACACGACCAAGTTCATCGACACGACGCCGGAACTGTTCCAGCAGGTCAAGCGCCAGGACCGCGCCACCAAGCTCATCAACTATCTCGCCGACGTCAGCGTCAACGGCCATCCCGAGACGCGCGGCCGGCCGCAGCCGAAGGCCGACGCCGCGGCACCCGTGGTGCCTTACCTCAACGGCAATGTGCCCGGCGGCAGCAAGCAGAAGCTGGATGTGCTGGGCCCGCAGAAGTTCGCCGCCTGGATGCGCGATCAGAAGGAGGTTCTGGTCACCGACACAACGATGCGTGATGGCCATCAATCGCTGCTGGCGACGCGCATGCGCACGCATGACATTGCCGGCATCGCCGGTACCTATGCGCGTGCCTTGCCGCAGCTTCTATCGCTGGAATGCTGGGGTGGCGCCACCTTCGACGTCGCCATGCGCTTCCTCACCGAGGATCCGTGGGAGCGGCTGTCGCTGGTGCGCGAGGCGGCGCCCAATCTGCTGTTGCAGATGCTGCTGCGCGGTGCCAATGGCGTCGGCTACACCAACTATCCCGACAATGTCGTGCAGCATTTCGTCAAGCAGGCAGCAAGCGGTGGCATCGACCTGTTCCGGGTCTTCGATTGCCTGAACTGGGTCGACAACATGCGCGTCGCCATGGATGCGGTCGGAGCCGAGGGCAAGCTGATCGAAGCGGCGATCTGCTACACCGGCGATATCCTCGATCCGGCGCGGGCGAAATACGACCTCAAATACTATGTCGGCCTAGCCAGGGAATTGCAGGCGGCCGGCGCCCACATCATCGCCGTCAAGGACATGGCCGGCCTGCTGAAGCCTTCCGCAGCACGCGTGCTGTTCAAGGCGCTGCGCGAGGCGACCGACCTGCCGATCCATTTCCACACCCACGACACGTCGGGCCTGTCGGCGGCGACGGTGCTGGCGGCGGTGGAAAGCGGCGTCGACGCCATAGACGCGGCGATGGATGCCTTCTCCGGCAACACCTCGCAGCCTTGCCTTGGCTCACTCGTCGAGGCGCTGAAGGGCACCGAACGCGACCCCGGTCTCGACCCGCAATGGATCAGGAAGATCTCGTTCTATTGGGAAGCGGTGCGCAACCAGTACGCCGCCTTCGAAAGCGACCTCAAGGGGCCGGCCTCGGAAGTCTATCTGCACGAGATGCCGGGCGGGCAGTTCACCAATCTGAAGGAACAGGCTCGCTCGCTCGGATTGGAGACGCGCTGGCACGAGGTGGCGCAGACCTATCACGACGTCAATCTGATGTTCGGCGACATCGTCAAGGTGACGCCGTCGTCCAAGGTCGTCGGCGACATGGCATTGATGATGGTCAGCCAGGACCTGACCGTTGCCGATGTCGAAAATCCCGACAGGGATATCGCCTTCCCGGACTCGGTCGTCTCGATGCTGCGCGGCGATCTCGGCCAGTCGCCAGGCGGGTGGCCGGCGGCGCTGCAGAGGAAGGCGCTCAAGGGCGACAAGCCGATCACGGTGCGGCCCGGCTCGCTGCTCAAGCCAGCCGACCTCAAGGCCAACCGCAAGGAAATCGAGGAGAAGCTCGAGCGCAAGCTGTCGGAATTCGAATTCGCCTCGTGGCTGATGTATCCGAAGGTGTTCACGGATTTCGCCGGCGCACAGGAAACCTATGGGCCGGTCAGCGTGCTGCCGACGCCGACCTATTTCTACGGCATGAAGCCGGAAGACGAGATTTTCGTCGACATCGAGAAGGGCAAGACGCTGGTGGTGCGGTGCCTTGCCATCGGCGATGTCGACGAGAAGGGCATGGTCACCGTGTTCTTCGAGCTCAACGGCCAGCCGCGCCGTGTCAAGGTGCCCGACCGGGCGCATGGCGCGTCCGCCGCCAAGGCCCGCCGCAAGGCCGAACCCGGCAACGAGGCGCATGTCGGCGCACCGATGCCGGGCGTCGTTTCTGCGCTTTCGGTGGCTGCCGGCCAGGCTGTGAAGGCCGGTGACGTGCTGCTTTCCATCGAAGCGATGAAGATGGAGACGGCGCTGCATGCCGAGCGCGACGGCACGGTCGCCGAGGTGCTGGTCAAGGCAGGCGACCAGATCGATGCCAAGGATCTGCTGATCGCTTTCAGCTAATTGATACCTTCCTGGGGATCGCTGTCCGCATCGTGGCGGCAGCGTCAGTTCGATCATCGATAACAGCTTGACCCGCCGCCGCCGGTCGGGCATCGAGCCCGCTCAATTCGCCGCTGCATGCATCCCGAGTCGCGGCGCAGAAACGACGTGGAGAAAAATATGGCCGACGATATCACCGATACCAGCCAGACTGTTGCCGCCGGCCAGCTGCGTGCCTTCATCGAGCGCATAGAGCGGCTCGAGGAAGAGAAGAAGACCATTTCCGACGACATCAAGGAAGTGTTCGCCGAGGCCAAGGGCACAGGCTTCGACACCAAGGCGATGCGCACGATCATCCGGCTGCGCAAGAAGGACCAGGCCGAGCGTCAGGAAGAGGAAACCATCCTCGATCTGTATAAGGCCGCACTCGGCATGGTGTAGAGACCGTCTGGAAATTCTACTCCGGCGGCCATCTGGTGGCGTTTTCTGCGCTTCCCTGGTTCTACTGCAATGCAGTAGAACTGAGCTCACGTACTTTAAGTACGCTCCGCTCCGGTTCTCGAAACCACCACCATATGACTCGCCGGAGCGAATTTCGAAACAGTCTCCGGCCGAGCATGATGCCGGAGCGAGCATCGAGCCATGAGCGAATTCGACTTCGGCGCCCGCCGCGCCTCTGAATTCCGCCAGCGCGGCTTCTGGACGCTGTTCGCCGAGCGGCATCCGGAAGAAAGGGCTCTGATGGCGAGGCGCGGACCCTGGTTCTGGCAGCGCGGGCTGCCCGATTTCGCCTTGGTCCTTTCCATGTATGTCGCGCCGGCGCAGAGCCAGGTCGGCGTCTTCTTCGGCCGCAACGAGAAGTTCGGCGCCACGCAAGCGTGGTCGCGGTTGAAACCGTTCCAGCCTGATATCGAAGCCCGGCTGAAGCTCAGGCCGGAACAGAGTTGCGAGGATCTCGGCATCAATTCGATGTGGCGGGTGAACTGCTATGCCGAGGACAACTGGCCAGCCATGGCCGACTGGCTGGTGACCGAATGTTCGCGTTTCGAGCGCGCGGTAACCGAAGTCCTGAGGCAGGGATAGACATCCGGTGTTGCCAGAGGGTATCGGCTCCTTTTTCCGCTCACGCTGGCAAGGCCAGGTGCCGCTCGACCGGCTGTTCTGGCGCGACCTTGTTCTTGTCGGCACGGCGCTCAACGTAGCATCTCTGGTGGCCGCGATCGTCCTGCTCGGACTGAAGCTGCCGCTCGCGCTGGTTCTGGCGGTGCATTTCGCACCGGTGCCCTACAACCTCTTTCTGACCTTTTCCGTATGGCGAACCACGGAAAAGGCCGGTGGCGCCAAGGCCTCACTGATGACGCTCGGCGCCACATTATGGCTGATCCTGACGGTCGTGGTCTGAGAGCGGACACGGGCGCCCACCGCGTTCGCCGGGTTCGGCCGGGGGGCAATGAAAAGGGCGGCCGCAGCCGCCCTTTTCATTCATTCAATCGAATTTCGGTTCAGGCCGCCGGCTCGAATTTCAGCGCCACGCCGTTGATGCAATAGCGCAGGCCAGTCGGCGGCGGGCCGTCCTCGAAGACATGGCCGAGATGGCTGCCGCAGCGGGCGCAATGGCATTCGGTGCGAACCATGCCGTAGCTGCGGTCGACGGTGTTTTCGACCGAACCCGGCACCGGGTCGTTGAAGCTCGGCCAGCCGGTGCCGCTCTCGAACTTCAGCTTGGATTCAAACAAAGGCTGGTCGCAGCCGACGCAGGAAAATGTGCCGGCGCGCTTCTCATACAGCAAGGCGCAGCTTCCCGGCCGCTCGGTGCCGTGGCCGCGCATGACGGCATACTGCTCCGGCGTCAGCCGGGCGCGCCATTCGGCGTCGGTGCGGGTTACAGGGTAGGTGTGGGTGTCCATGTGATCTCCTCAGCCTTGCCGACTCGCCACTACAGCGCCGCGCGCCCATCGGACGCGCAAAGGACGCTGTAGTACTTTGGTTTTGCGCATAATCCTTTCCGAACCGGAGGTTCGGGATCATGCGCGGATTGCAACCTCATATTCGCACCAAGATAGGCATTTGTTACGCGATTTGCCCGCATTTTCGATCGTGATCTTTATGCGATCGCCCTGAGATAGCGATCGACCGAAGCAGCCAACGCCGCTTTTGCGCCCCCGATGACATTCTGGTTCCACCATGCACCATAGATATGGTCGAACGCGAATGGCTCCAGTGCCGCCGCGATGCGGCGCACGGCCGCTGCATTGAGCGGAATGTAGTTCGGATAGCTGTACATGAAGCTGACATGGCGGCGCGTCGGCGTCACCTGCAAGATATCGCCGGCCAGCAAGACGTCGCCGACATCGCGTTTCCAGTGCAGTACCTGACCGCCGGCAAAGTGGCCGCCGCAGCGGATGAGCGTCAGCGAAGGGTTTATGGCCAGCGTCTCGCCTTCCCAACTGACGATCGCCTTGTGCGGTCGCATGATCCATTGGCGGTCATCGGCATGGAGATAAATCGGCACGCCGCCAAACGCCTCGCTCCAACTGGCCATCACCGAATAATAGTGGCAGTGCGAGATGGCGATCGCCGCCAGGCCACCGCGGCGGTTGATCTCGGCCACCGCCTCGTCGCTGACCATCGAAACGCAGTCCCACAGCACGTTGCCGTGTGGCGTCTGCGCCAGCAGCGCCCGTTGGCCGATGGCGAAGCGCGGCTCGATGCCGAAGGCGAGAACGCCGGCATCGTCCTTCATAACAAGCCGGTGTCCTTCGGCAAGTTCCTCCGGCGTGATCCACGCTTGGCCCTCCCAGCGCACATATTGGCGCTCGTCCTCGCAGATCGGGCAATGTTTTGGCGGCGTCTCTGTCGCCGCGAACTGGACGCCGCATTGCAGGCAGAGGAAGCAGGTCATCGGATCTCCTGTCGGTCTTTCAGTGCTTTCTTGAAAGCTGCTTGGTCGCGCCCTCAAGCCCGGCCAGCGTCAGCGGGAACATGCGGCCGCCGAAGATGTCGCGGATCATCGCAATCGAGTGGGTGTAGCCCCAGTTCTTGGGGTCTTCGGGGTTCAGCCATACCGCGTTCGGCCATTGCTGCAGCAGACGGCCGAGCCAGACGCTGCCCGCCTCCGGATTCCAGTGCTCGACCGAACCGCCGGGGTGAGCGATCTCGTAAGGGCTCATCGAGGCGTCGCCGACGACGATCACCTTGTAGTCCGGCCCATATTTGTGAAGCAGGTCGAAGGTCGGAATCACCTCGGCATGCCTGCGGCGATTGTCCTTCCACACGCCCTCATAGAGGCAGTTGTGGAAATAGAAATATTCGAGCTGGCGGAATTCGGCGCGGGCGGCCGAGAACAGCTCCTCGACGCTTTTGATGTGGTCGTCCATCGAGCCGCCGACATCGAAGAACATCAACAGCTTCACCGCGTTGCGCCGCTCTGGCCGCGTCTGCACGTCGAGATAGCCGTGTTCGGCCGTGGCGTGAATGGTGCCGGGCAGGTCGAACTCCTCCTCGGCACCCTCGCGCACCCAGCGGCGCAGGCGCTTCAGTGCGATCTTGATGTTGCGCGTGCCGAGCTCCACGGCATCGTCGAAATTTTTGAACTCGCGCTTGTCCCAGACCTTCACCGCGCGGCGGTTGCGGCTTTCATGCTGGCCGATGCGCACGCCTTCGGGATTGTAGCCATAGGCGCCGAATGGCGAGGTTCCGCCGGTGCCGATCCATTTCGAGCCGCCCTGGTGGCGACCTTTTTGCTCCTCGAGTCGCTGTTTCAAAGTCTCCATCAGCTTTTCGAACCCGCCGAGCGCCTCGACCAGTTTTTTCTCCTCGTCGGTCAGGTGCTTTTCGGCGAGGCGGCGCAACCATTCCTCGGGGATATTGGCGACGTCCAGCGCGTCCGGTCCGCCCAGCGCTTCAATGCCCTTGAAGACATGCGCGAACACCTGGTCGAAGCGGTCGATGTGGCGCTCGTCCTTCACCAGGGCGGCGCGGGCGAGGTAATAAAAACCTTCGACGTCGTAGTCGACCAGCCCGGCTTCCAGCCCTTCCAGCAGCGACAGATATTCCCTGAGCGAGACGGGAACGCGTGCAGCCTTCAGTTCAAGGAAGAAGGGGATGAACATGGCCGGTTACAGCAAATCATACTCGATGAAGCCCGTGCGGCGGGCGACGTGGTCGTAAAGCTTGCGCGCGGTGGCGTTGGTCTCGTGCGTCATCCAGTAGACATTCTTGACGCCGATCTTTGCCGCCTCTTCCTTCACTGCGTTGATAAGGGCGGCGCCGATCCCCTTGCCGCGCACATCCGGGTCGGCGAACAAATCCTGCAGATAGCAGTTGTTTTTCTCCGACCAGCCGGAGCGGTGGTACAGGTAGTGCGTGAGACCGACCGCCTTGCCGTCCAGTGTGGCGATGAAGCCTTTTGGCTCGAATTCGCCCGGAGTGAACAGCCGCTTCCAGGTGACGGCGTAGACCTCTTCCGGCAGCTTCGTCTCATAGAAGGTGAGATAGTCGGTCCACAGGCGCCGCCAATCGGCGTGGTCGGACTGCGCGAGCGGGCGGACGATTATCTCGGACATTTCGTTCCCTCTGAAGTCTGGAACCCGATCCATACCAATAGAATCGGGATCAGGAACACCCTTGCCTATTCGGCAGGCGAACTATATTCGCGAAAAGCGGTCGCGAGCATGTGCAGCGCCTCCCGCGCCCGCGGCGGCAGAGCGTGCGACTGCAAAACGATCTCGGACGGGGGAATTGGTGGCAGGCCGAGTTTGCGGCCCACCTCGATCAAGCCCGGGGGCACAACCCGGTAAGCGAGGGCGGAAAGGGCAAAGCCCGCCGATACCGCGATGTTGACGGCAGCGCCGCCGCCGCCGACGAAAGCCTCATTCCAGGCGATGCCTGCCCGGTCCAGCGCCTCGACCGCTCTCATACGGTCCGGGCAATTGCATCTGGTGCTTAAAAGAGCCAGGCGCAGGGGCGTGCCTGGTCGCCATTCGAAGCCAGGTGCCGCGAACCAGCCATAGTGGGTGCGCGACAAAGCTTCACCGCGTCGACTGTCATCTTCCTGGTGCACAATCACCGCATCGAGTTCGCCGCGATCGAAAGCTTCTTCCAGCATGGAGCTGGTATCGATCCGTATGTTGAGCGCGAGCGACGGATCGTGGGCATGAAGCTGGGCGATCAGCGTGGAAAGCTCAGGCCCCGCGACATGATCGACGAAGCCGAGCGCAAGCCGACATGGCGCCGCGGAAAATTCCGCGACGGCGCGTTCATGGGCGGCAAGGAATTCGCGGGCCACGGGCAGGAAGACAGCCCCCCTTTCCGACAGTGCCACGCGGCGCGGGGTTCGTTCGATCAAACGTGCGCCGAGCTTTTCCTCGAGCCGCCGCAACTTGACGCTGATCGTCGCCTGGGTGCTGCCAAGTGCTGCAGCCGCCCGGGTGAAGCTCTGCAGGTCGGCCACCATGACGAAAGTGCGCACGGCATCGACATCGAGACTGGCCATCTCCGGCATTCCATTTTGTTATCTCTGAAATAGAAATGCATAGTCTTTTTTCATGGTCAAGCGTCGTCTATGTCATCTCGACCGCAGTTTGAAGAGCCAGCCCGGTTCCAGAATGCTTCGACAGAAAGTGATCGACATGACGTTTCAAATCGACCGAAACACCGTTGCGCTTGCCGGGGCCTGCCTTGCCTCGCTGCTGTTCGGCCTCGAAATCTCCAGCGTCCCGGTGATCCTTCCGAGACTGGAAAGCGTGCTCGCCGCCGACTTCAAGGATCTGCAATGGATCATGAACGCCTACACCATTGCCTGCACCACGGTGCTGATGGCGACAGGAACGCTGGCCGACCGCTTCGGCCGCAAACGGGTGATGGTGATCGCCACCATCGCCTTCGGCCTGGCCTCACTGCTGTGCGGCCTCGCGCCGAGCGCTTCGCTCCTCATCATTGCACGCTTCCTGCAAGGCCTGGCGGGAGGGGCGATGTTCACTTGCAGCGTGGCCGTCTTGTCCCACCAGTTTCAGGACGGCAGCGAACGCGGCAAGGCTTTTGTGGCCTGGAGCGTCGTCTCGGGGATCGGGCTTGGCTTTGGTCCCGCCATCGGTGGATTGATCGTCGCGTTCTCGAGCTGGCAGTGGGTGTTCCTCATCCATGTGCCGCTTGCCATCCTTGCGCTGGTCTTCATCGGTGCCGGTGTCACCGAATCACGCGACCACAATGCCCAGAAGCTTGACCGTGCCGGTATCCTGACGCTCTCGTTCGCGGTGTTCGGCTTCTCCTATCTGATCACGCAAGGGGCCGATCTCGGCTCTGGCGCCCGCATCGGCGTAGCAAGTGCTGCCGTGCTGGCCTTCGCCGCGTTCCTCGTTGCCGAGAAGATCAGCCCCTACCCGATGTTCGATTTCTCGGTGTTTCGGATCCGTCAATTTTCGGGAGCGATCATGGGCGGCATCGGCATGAATTTCAGCTATTGGCCGTTCATCATCTATCTGCCGATCTATTTTTCGGGTGTGCTCGGCTACGACAGCACCACGACCGGCCTGCTGCTGCTCGTCTACACGCTTCCCTTGATGCTGATGTCCTCGACCGCCGAGCGCCTGCGCGCCCGCTATCAGGCGCGGGTGGCGATCCCGCTCGGGTTGCTGACATTGGGGGTCGGCTTTATCGCCATGAGGATAGGTTCGAGCCTTGAGGGAACCAGCTGGCTGACCATGCTGCCCGGTACGCTGATCGCCGGTATCGGTATCGGCCTCACCAACTCACCGACCACCAACACCACGACGGGTTCGGTGTCGCCGGATCGCGCCGGCATGGCTTCGGGCATCGATATCAGCGCGCGGCTGATCACGCTCGCCATCAACATCGCGGTGCTGGGCCTGCTGTTGACGCAGGGAATTGCTTCCTATCTCAAAACCGCATTGGGCACGGCCCTTGACCCGGACGAATTGCGCGCGTTGGCGGAAAAGATCGCCACCGGAAATCTCGATGGCCTCTCGCAATATTCGCCCAGGCTGGCGACCCTCGACCCGTCCGGCGCGCTTGCGCATGCTGCCTTGGTCAACGGTTTTGGCTGGGTCATGCTCTATAGCGGGATCGGCGTTCTTGCCCTTGCCGTCATCAGCTTCGTCGTCTTCGGCCCCAGAAACGTCGCGCCGCAAGAGGCAAGGGACCGTCATCGTGCTCAGGGCGCAAGCGAAGCTCGATCGTAGCCAGTGCCCGGCGCCTCACCCTTGCCTGCGCGCCATGAAGGCAAGCCGCTCGAACAGATGGACATCCTGTTCGTTCTTCAGCAATGCGCCATGCAGCTTGGGCAACGCGTTCTTCGGGTCGGCGCGCAGATCCTCGGGCGCGATGTCGTCGGCGACCAGCAGCCTTATCCAGTCGAGCGCCTCGGAGGTCGACGGTTTTTTCTTCAGCCCCGGCACATCGCGGATCTCGTAGAACTGGGTGAGGGCTGCCCGAACCAGGTTCTGCTTGATGCCGGGATAGTGGACGTCGACGATTCTGTGCAGCGTGTCGACGTCGGGAAAGCGGATGTAATGGAAGAAGCAGCGGCGCAGGAACGCGTCCGGCAACTCCTTCTCGTTGTTGGAGGTGATGATGACGATCGGCCTGACGGCGGCGCGGATGGTTTCGCCGGTCTCGTAGACGAAGAACTCCATCCGATCGAGTTCCTGCAGGAGATCGTTTGGGAATTCGATGTCGGCCTTGTCGATCTCGTCGATCAAGAGCACGACCTTCCTGCCGGCGGCGAAAGCCTCCCAGAGTTTGCCGCGCTTGATGTAGTTCCTGATGTCGTTAAAGCGCTCGTCGCCCAACTGGCTGTCGCGCAGCCGCGAGACGGCATCATATTCGTACAGGCCCTGCTGCGCCCGCGTCGTCGACTTGACGTGCCATTCGATGAGGTCGAGGCCGAGTGCAGCCGCCACCTGGCGGGCCAGTTCCGTCTTGCCGGTGCCGGGCTCGCCCTTGACCAGCAAGGGCCGCTCCAGCGCGATCGCCGCATTGACGGCCACCATCAGATCCTTGTCGGCGACATAAGCCGCCGTGCCTTCGAAACGCATTCTTGCTCCTCGGTTGGTCATCGCGACCGTAAGGACGAGGCCGTGCCTGTGCAAGGGTGAGGTGTTGGCGGCGCGAGGGCCTGAACCCAACACGGAAAGAGTGCCCGTCTCACTGGCGCTTAGCCGGCCGGCAGCCTATATTGGGCGGGACGGTCTGTGCTTCCCGGCAGGAGAACATTTTCCCCGGGGCCTTAACGATCCTTAGGGAGCTGTCCCTGGGAAGACCCGTGGGTTTTCTCACACGGCGCCCACCTACTTTGTAGGTTCCCGGGATCGCTCTCTCCACCGGTTGTGTGGATCGTCACTTATTGCCACGCGTCCCGCATTTCGGTGGATGATTGCGGTGGAAAACGTCGCTCCCAACACTCCATCCAGATCTGACCTTTTCTACCCTGACTGCATGACCTCTCTCAAAGACCTCAAAAAGCAGCTTCGCCGCGAGGCCCTCGGACGCCGCGATGCGCTCGACGAATTCTGGCGGGTGGAGGTCGCGCTTGAAATGGCAGAGACGGCACGCGATCACCTCCACATTGAGCCGGGCCAGATCGTTTCCGGCTTCTGGCCGATGCGCTCGGAAGTCGACGTCAGGCCGCTGATGTTTGCCTTGCGCGAAAGGGGCGCGCGGCTTTGCCTGCCGGCCATTCTCGACAAAACCACGATCGTCTTTCGCGAACTGGTGCGCGGCGCGCCGATGGTCGAGATGGGTTTCGGCACGGTCGGCCCGCATGAAGAAGCAGAAGTGCTCGACCCCTCGGTGATGCTGGTGCCGCTCGCCGCCTTCGATGCGCGCGGCCATCGCATCGGCTATGGTGCCGGCTATTACGACCGCGCCATCGCCAAGCTGATCGACAAGGGACAGCCGCCGCGGCTGGTCGGCATCGCCTTCGACTGCCAGGAGGTGGCAATGGTGCCGGATGAGGAACATGACGTCGTCATTCCGGAAATACTGACCGAGAGCGGGTTGCGCCGCTTCGCGTCAAAATTGTAGATAAAAGGACGCATGATCTTTCACAGACGTCATGCAGCTTTTGCTTCGCTGACCTTCGGTGCGGGATCATATGAGACTTCTCTTCCTCGGTGACATGGTTGGAAAGACAGGACGGACGGCGGTGTGGGAACAGCTGCCCGGCTTGATCTCCGACTTCAAACTCGATTTCGTCATCGTCAACGGTGAGAACGCCGCCGGCGGCTTCGGTATCACCGAAGATATCTTTCGCGAGACGATCGCGGCCGGTGCGGATGTCGTCACAACCGGCAACCATGTCTGGGACCAGCGCGACGCACTCGCCTTCGCGCCGCGCGAAGAGCGCTTCCTGCGCCCCTCGAACTTTCCCAAGGGCACGCCCGGGCGCGGCTCCGGCGTCTACATCGCCAGGAGCGGCGCGCGCGTGCTGGTCGCCAACATCATGGGCCGGGTGTTCATGCATCCCGAACTCGACGATCCCTTCCAGGCCGGCGAACGCGAGCTTGCCGCCTGTCCGCTCGGCGAGCAGGCGGATGCCGTGATCATCGACTTCCACGCCGAGGCGACCTCGGAAAAGATGTGCTTCGCGCATTTCGTCGACGGCCGCGCCAGCCTCGTCGTCGGCACCCACACCCACCAGCCGACCGGCGATCACCAGATCCTCAATGGCGGTACCGGTTATATGTCCGACGCCGGCATGTGCGGCGACTATGATTCCTCGCTCGGCATGGACAAGGAGGAGCCGCTCAATCGGTTCCTGTCGAAAGTGCCGAAAGGCCGCTTCGAAGCGGCGACCGGACCGGCGACATTGTGCGGCGTCGGCGTCGATATTTCCGACCGCACCGGGCTGACCGAGCGGATCGCGCCGTTTCGTCGCGGCCCGCGGCTGGAGGAAACCGCACCGTCCTTCTGGTCATGACATTGATATAGGCACGCTTAGTACCTAACTGCCGGCGACACTGCTCTAGATCGTTAAAAGAGGGGACGACCTCCATGCAGCTCATCGAATTCCTGGCGCCGCATTTTCAATTTGTGTCCGATCCAACCGCCTGGGTCGCGCTGCTGACGCTGATTGTGCTCGAGGTCGTGCTCGGCATCGACAATCTGATCTTCATCTCGATCCTGACCAACAAGCTGCCGGAAGCACAACGGGCCCGTGCCCGCCGGCTCGGCATCTCGGCGGCGCTGATCATGCGGCTGGTGCTGCTGGCCACCATTTCGATCATCGTCCAGCTGACCACGCCGGTGTTCACGGCCTTCGGCCATGGTTTTTCCTGGCGCGACCTGATCCTGATCGCCGGCGGCCTGTTCCTGGTCTGGAAGGCGACCAAGGAGATCCATCACACGGTCGATCCCGACGACCACAAGGATACGATGATGGGCGAGACGCTGCAGATCAGCCTCGCCGGCGCGATCTTCCAGATCCTGCTGCTCGACCTGGTCTTCTCGATCGATTCGATCATCACCGCCGTCGGCATGACCGACGAGATCGCCATCATGTACATCGCCGTGATCGTGGCGGTCAGCGTGATGATGCTGGCGGCCGGGCCGCTGGCCAACTTCATCGCCAAGAACCCGAGCATTGTCATGCTGGCGCTGGGCTTCCTTTTGATGATCGGCATGACACTGATCGCCGACGGCATGGGCTACCATGTGCCCAAGGGCTACATCTATGCGGCGATGGGCTTTTCGGCATTGGTCGAGGGGCTCAACATGCTGGCGCGGCGGCGCAAGAAGCCGGGCGGCGGGCATTGAGGCATGAGCAGCAGGGACCTTAGCCAGGATCAGCGCGATCAGTTGGCCAAGCTGGCTGAATTGCCTGACAGCGAGATCGATATCTTGGACATTCCGGAAGCTCCGGCCGAGAATTGGGCTCAAGCTCGTCGTGAGCAGGAAAAGCGGCGATCCCAAGCCCGCCGGTTCAGTTAGCCGGCACGCCCTTCGGGTGACGGTCGCCGATCAGGCCGAGCGTCAGGCCTTGTTCCAGCCACGCCTTGGCACCGGCCAGCACCAGCGTGAAGCCGCCGGTTGAGCCGACGGCCTCTTTCACCTGCCCGTCGCCATCGCCGGCGAAGCCAAAATTGCGAACCTCGAGAAAAGTTGTCTCGCCAGGCATTTCGGTGAAAGTCCAGACCACGGTGGTCGGTGGATCGCTCCACTGCATGACGATCTTTTCGTTCGGAACGATCTCGCTGACGTCGACCGTCGTCGAGACGCCGTACATGCGCCATTCCCAGTGGATCTGCTCGCCGCTGTCCAGCCGGCCGCTGCTATGGGTAAACCAGAATTTTGTGGTGATGGCCGGGTCGACGAAGGCCTCGAACACTTCGGCGACAGGCCGCCGGATCAGCATGCCGGCTTCGGCGGTCGGTTTTTCGTGGATGTCCATGGAATGCTCCTAATGGTCAGATATTGGTCTCGTTGGCGGGTTCGCCTTTCATCTCGCTGCGGTAGTAACCGTCGCGCAAATTGATGCCGTACTCGACATAGGCCTTCATGCAGGCCAGCATCTGCGACCAGCCCTCGCAATTGAGGTAGGACTTCTTCAGGCCGACCGCGCCTTCCTGCCAGCCGCTCTCGGCGATGGTGACGAAGGTGCCGCCATCGTCCAGCGGTTCGAAGTTCATCTCGATGCGGGTTTTGTAGGCCGGCTTGCCGTCCTCATCGGTGGCATCCCAGCGCAGCACGATGCGGCGGTCCTTGACCACTTCGTCGACCTCAACCGGCACCTTGCCCCACCAGACGACGCCGGCGCCGGCTTCCAGCGGGGCGCTGGCGCCGCCGATCGTGGTGAAATAGCCGCTCAGTTTCTTCGGATTGACGACTGCGTCGAAGACGTCGGCGACCGGCTTGCCGATGCGTCCGGAAACACTGAATCCAAGTGACATATCCACAGCTCCTTCCCTTGATCGGTCCAAAGATATGTTATATAAACATAACATGTCAAGCAGATCGCAAGACGACAATGTTTTCAAGGCGCTGGCGCATCCGCGCCGGCGCGAAATGCTGGATCAGCTGAAGGACGCGCCGAAGACGACCGGCATGCTGTGCGAGGCCTTTCCCGATATCGATCGCTGCACGGTCATGCTGCATCTGAAGGTGCTGGAGGAGGCCGACCTGATCGTTGCGCGGCGCGACGGCCGCGAGCGCTGGAACCATCTCAACGCGCTGCCGATCAAGCAGATCCACGACCGCTGGATCAGCCAGTATGCCGGCCATGCGCTCAGCATCATCGACCGACTGAAGTCGGACCTCGAGGCGTGAGCGGCCGCAGCAGGTCACGTCTTGCGCCGCATGCGCGGTGCGGCTGGACGAATTGAGCCGATTTATCTATAAGCCGGCCATTCCGACAGAGAACGCCGTGCTTCCAAGAGGTGCACCTGGGACGCTCTGAAATTTTGAATTCGGGCATTGCGGAAGACGAGGTCAGATCACTTCGCTTCGCGATGCTCTAGCCGAGAAGACGACAGGGGTGCCATGGCTGGCCATTCACAGTTCAAGAACATCATGCACCGCAAGGGCCGCCAGGATGCGGTGCGGTCTAAAATGTTTTCCAAGCTGGCGCGCGAAATCACCGTCGCCGCTAAAAGCGGGACGCCCGATCCATCGATGAACCCGCGCTTGCGCCTGGCGATCCAGAACGCCAAGGCGGTGTCGATGCCGAAGGACAACATCCAGCGCGCCGTCAACAAGGCCTCGATGGGCGATGCCGAGAATTACGAAGCCGTGCGCTATGAGGGCTATGGCCCGGGCGGCGTCGCTGTCATTGTCGAGGCGCTGACCGACAACCGCAACCGCTCGGCGTCCAATGTGCGTGCTGCCTTCACCAAGGCCGGCGGCGCGATGGGCGAAACGGGCTCGGTTTCCTTCATGTGGGACCGCGTCGGCGAGATCTATTATCCGGCATCGGCCGGCAGCGCCGACAAGGTCATGGAAGCGGCAATCGAAGCCGGCGCCGACGACGTGGAAACCGACGAGGAAGGCCACACCATCTATTGCGCCTTCGAGAATCTCGGTGAGGTGTCGAAGGCTCTGGAAACCTCGCTCGGCGAGGCAGAATCGGTGAAGCTGATCTGGCGGCCTCAGAACAACGTTCCGGTCGACGAGGAGCGGGCACAGTCGCTGATGAAACTGGTCGCCACGCTCGAGGACGACGACGACGTGCAGAGCGTCTACGCCAACTTCGAAGTCGACGACGAGACCATGGCCAAGCTCAGCGCGGCATGAGCGGAGCTCAGCCCGGCATGAGCGAGCAGATCCTCCCCGCCATCCGCATCACCTATTGCACGCAGTGCCAGTGGCTGCTGCGCGCCGGCTGGATGGCGCAGGAGCTGCTGTCGACCTTCGGCACGGACCTTGGCGAGGTGACGCTGGTGCCGGGCACCGGCGGCATCTTCACCATTTCCTGCAATGACGTGCTTGTCTGGGATCGCAAGCGCGACGGCGGTTTTCCGGACGCGGCCAAGCTGAAGCAACTGGTCCGCGATGTCATTGATCCGGACCGCGACCTCGGTCATTCCGATCGGAAGACAAAGGCGTAGAGGCCGCCGGCGCTGCCGTCACTTGCGTCGCCACGCTCCGAAGGCGGCGCCAATCGCAATGCCCACGGCGACGCCCATCGGAAGGTCATCCAGAGCGGTGCCGACCGCGGCACCGACACCAACTCCGATTGCCATGCCGAAGGCCATATTCGAATATTGATCCTTCATCGGTGGCTCCACCCATCCTTTTCAACGCGCGGCGAACCAGAAGGATGCCAGCGCGGCTATGCCGCTGATGGTGCGGACATGGTTCCACATCACCCACTCGTTGAGGTAGCGCGACCACAGGCTTGCGCCATTGCTGCTGGCCGGATCGAGGGCGGCGAGCGCATCGTTGAGCGGGACGTTGAAGATCATCGTCACCACCACGATGCCGATGAGATAGAGCAGGCTGCCGGCAACCAGCCAGAGCGAGCCTGGCTGGTTCCAGCCGATCACCGCACCGATGGCGACAACGATGCAGACGAGAGCCGTGCCGAACAGTGCTGTCATGAACAGCGGCGTCACCGCTGTGACGTTGATGGAATTCATCGCGGCAATGCCGCTTGCGGCTGGCATGCGGGCGAGGCCCGGCATGACGAAGCTGGAGAAAGCAAAGAAGACGCCGCCGACGACGCCTGAGCCAAGTGCGGCAATGAAGATGAGAGTGGGAAGAAGTTTCGCGATCATGTCAGTTGCTCCAGATGCCCATTGTGCTTTCCTCCGCATAAACGTGATTAATCCTCACATTTGCAAAACGTGATAAACCCTCGTATTTTTCGAGTCAAGTGATTTTGGCGGCATTTGGAGTCAGGTATGGAAGACGCGGCAACCCCCGTTTCCGCACAGCAGCAGGCTGCTTCACCGCGTCGGGCGCCGAGCCAGCAGCGCAGCCGCGAGCGGGTCGAGCGCATGCTGGCGGCTGCCTCGGCGCTGATCGCCGAGCAAGGCAGCGATGCCATGCGCATGGGTGAGGTGGCGGAGCGCGCTGGGGTGTCGATCGGGTCGCTCTATCAGTTCTTTCCGGACAAGCGGGCGATCATCTGGGCGCTGGCCGAGCGCTACACCGCCGAAAGCCAGTCCTGCATTTCGGCAGCACTGGCTGGCATCAGCGACGCCGAAGGCCTGCAGTCCGCGTTTTCAGAGTTGGTCGACATCTATTACCGGCTGTTCCTGGCCGAGCCGGTGATCCGCGACATCTGGTCGGGCACGCAGGCCGACAAGGCGCTGCGCCAGCTCGAACTCGCCGACAGCCGCGCCAACGCCGAATTCCTCAGCGCGGTGCTGAAACGGCTGCGGCCGGCAGCCGATCCGGCGACACTGGAAACCACGGCGTTTCTGGTCTGGCAGATGGGCGAGGCCGCCATGCGGCTGGCGATCTCGGTTGAGCGGCAGGAGGGCGACAGGCTGGTCGCCGCCTACAAGCGCATGGCGTTAAGGGAATTGCTGGCCGAGTAGGACCGCGCCGCAACAAAAAACCCGCCACAAGGGCGGGTTTTCGATCTGTGAAAGCTCGTTTGGCTTAAGTTCTTACTTGATGCAAGTCGTTATCCCAAAACCGCTTCGCACTTTTGGGCGACATACAATTAGATGCCGAAACCTTCGAAACGCTTCTTGAACTTCGACAGGCGGCCGCCGCGGTCGAGCAGGGTCTGCTGGCCGCCGGTCCAAGCCGGGTGGGTGGTCGGGTCGATATCGAGGTTCATCGTATCGCCTTCCTTGCCCCAGGTCGAACGGGTCGTGTATTCGGTGCCGTCGGTCATGACGACCTTGATGGTGTGGTAATCGGGATGGATGTCGGTCTTCATGGTTCGGTTCCTGGCTTGCCGGCGCTGGCGACGGGCATAAGCCTGCGTCGATGCGCCCCTTTTTAAAACTCGAAGCCGCAGCTATTGAGGAGCCACGGCTTCTAAAACGGTCGGCGAGCCTATACATCAGCCGGAATTGAATCACAAGGCCGCGGCAAGCGCATATTGAGGCGCAGACCCCAAGGACGGCTGGAGGAAACATCGGGATGGCGCAAATCACCAGCGCAGACGAGCGCCGGCGTTCGCTCAAGCCGCTCAAGCGCCTGTTCCCCTACATCACGCACTACCGCACGCTGGTCGTCGGCGCCATTATCTCGCTGGTCATCGCGGCGGCAACCACGCTGGCGCTGCCGCTGGCGGTGCGACGCATGATCGATCATGGCTTCTCGTCGTCCAGCACGACCTTCATTGCCGAATATTTCGCAGCGCTGGTGGCTATGGCCGCCCTGCTGGCGGCGGCATCGGCCGGCCGCTACTATTTCGTCATCACGCTGGGCGAGCGCGTCGTCGCCGATATCAGGCGCGATGTGTTTGCCCATGTGACGACGCTGTCGCCTGCCTTCTTCGACACCGCCCAGTCGGGCGAGATCGTGTCGCGGCTTGCCGCCGACACGACGCAGGTCAAGTCGGCGGTCGGAGCGACGGCCTCGGTGGCGCTGCGCAATGTCATCCTCGGCCTTGGCGCGGTGGGGATGATGGTCATCACCAGCCCGAAACTGTCCGGCCTGGTCATCGCGGCAATACCCGTGATCGTGCTGCCGCTGGTCGCCTTCGGCCGTTCGGTGCGGCGCAAATCACGCCAGGCGCAGGATACGCTGGCCGATGCCACCGCCTATGCCAGCGAGCAGATCGGCGCGGTGCGCACGCTGCAGGCCTTCACCAATGAGAAGCTGGTCACCGGGCATTTCTCGGCTGCGGTGGAAGCTGCTTTCGAGGCGGCACGCTCCTCGATCTTCGCGCGCTCCTTCCTTACCTTCTTCGCCATTTTCACCATCTTCTCGTCCGTCGTGGCGGTGCTGTGGTTCGGCTCGCGCGACGTGCTCGAAGGCTCGATATCGCCAGGCACGCTCGGCCAGTTCCTGCTCTATTCGGTGTTCGCCGCCGGCGCGCTGGGCGCGCTGTCGGAAGTGTGGGGCGAACTTGCGCAAGCGGCGGGTGCTGCCGAACGGCTGACCGAGATCCTGGCCGAGAAGCCGGCGATCCAGGCTCCCGCCGATCCGAAGCCGCTGCCGGCCGTCGCCAAGGGCGCGATCGTCTTCGACAATATCTCCTTCTCCTACCCGGCAAGGCCCGACCGCGCCGCCGTGCACGGCTTAAGCTTTCAGGTCATGCCGGGCGAGACGGTGGCGATCGTCGGGCCGTCAGGGGCCGGCAAGAGCACGGTGTTTTCGCTGATCCTGCGTTTTTACGATCCCGAAACAGGCAAGATCCTGATCGACGGCGTCGATGTGCGCGAGGCCGATCCCGTTTCGGTCCGCCAGCGCATCGCCATCGTGCCGCAGGACGTCACCATTTTCGCGGCAAGCGCGCGTGACAATATCGGTTTCGGCCGGCCGGGAGCCAGCAAGGCCGAAATCGAGACGGCGGCGAAGGATGCACTTGCCGATGAATTCATCCTCAAGCTGGAAAAAGGCTATGACAGCCAAGTCGGCGAGCGCGGCGTGACGCTGTCAGGCGGTCAGCGCCAGCGGGTTGCGATCGCCCGTGCCATCTTGCGCGACGCGCCGATCCTGTTGCTCGACGAGGCCACCTCGGCACTCGACGCCGAAAGCGAAACGCTGGTGCAGACGGCATTGGAACGGCTGATGCAGGGCCGCACCACGATCGTCATCGCCCACCGCCTGGCAACGGTGCTGAAGGCCGACAGGATCCTGGTCATGGATGGGGGCTCGATCGTCGAGGAAGGCACGCATCAAAGCCTTGTCGCCAAGGGCGGCATCTATGCACGGCTGGCCAAGCTGCAGTTCGAAACCGGCGCCAGTGCTTTCAGGGGCGCGGCGGAGTAGGCAGATCTGGCGCTGTGGCGACAGCCGCTATGCGGCTCCATAGCGCTGCTTCAGATGGTTCACGAAATAGGTAGCATTGAGCTTTTCGCCGGTGGCGCGTTCGAGCAGGTCCGGCGTCGACCAGCGTGACCCCTGTGACCAGATTTTTTGGCGGCGCCAGTCGTTGATCGCCTCGAAATTGCCTTTGGCGAGATCCTCGTCGGCGGCAGGATGCTCCCGCGTCAGCGCCGCCCATTGCTGGGCCGCCATCATCGCGCCAAGCGTGTAGGAGGGGAAGTAGCCGAAAGCTGCCCCGGGCCAATGCACGTCCTGCATTGGCCCGTCGGCTGGGTTGTCGATGGTGGAAAGGCCGAGGTAGTCGCGCATCTTGGCGTCCCAGGCTTCGGGCAGATCGGCCACCTCCAGCCGGCCCGAGACGAGTTCCTGTTCCAGTTCGTAGCGCAGGATGACATGCAGGGGATAGGTCACCTCGTCGGCATCGACCCGGATCAGGCCGCGTCCGACGCGATGCACGTGCGGCAGGATGTCGTCGAGCGACCAGGCTTCGCCGAGATGCTTTTCAACCACTGGCAGCGCCCAGCGCCAGAAGGCCGGGTTGCGGCCTAGCTGCTTCTCGACGAACAGGCTCTGGCTTTCATGCACGGCCATGCCGCGCGCTTTGCCGAGCGGCCAGTGCGACCATGTCTTGGGCAGGTTCTGTTCGTAGAGCGCATGGCCGGTCTCGTGCAGCACGCCCATCAGCGCCGACAGGAAGTCGGACGTCTTGTAGCGGGTGGTGATACGCACGTCGCTCGGCACGCCGCCGCAGAAAGGGTGGTGCGACACCGACAGCGACCCATGCGTCAGGTCGAAGCCGACTGCCGTCATCATGGCAAGGCCGAGCTCGCGCTGCCGATCGATCGCATAGGTGCCCGAAAGCGGCTTCAGCGGGCGCTTGCGCTGCCGTGCGTCCTGGATCGCCAGCGCCTCCGGCACGAAACTTTTCAGAAAAGCCTTCAGGTCGCTGAACACAGGCGTGATGTCGGCGGTGCGGTTGCCGGGGTCGTACTGCTCCATCAGCGCGTCATAGGGGGCTAGGCCGAGCACATCGGCACGCAGCGTCGCCTCCTCGCGCACCAGCGCCATGACGCCCTCCAGCGCCGGCTGGAAGCCTGCCCAGTCGTTCTTGGCGCGCAGGCCGCGCCACAGCTGCTCGCAACGCATGCGCGCGGTCGTCTGGCGTTCGACGAATTCGACCGGCAGGCAGGTCAGGTTGGTGTATTGCCGCCGCAGTTCCGAGACGGCGGCGCGCTGCTCCTCGCCCAGCGCTTCCTGTTCGGCCGCGGCGATCCAGTCTGCTATCTCGGGCGCCGTTGCCCTGGTGTGATACATGCCGGCCAGTGCCGACATCGCCTCGGCACGCTTCTCGCCGCCGCCGACGGCCATGTGCGTGGCCTCATCGGCACCGAGGATGGCCAGCGCATGCTCGAGCGCTTCGAGCTTGTGACCGAGGTCGTCGAGTTTTTGAAAGGACATGGCGACTTCCGTGATTGGGACGCGCGAAAAGACACCAACGCAAAAGCGTTGGCAACCCTCGGATGCCGTCCGGCAAATGCACCTTGCGCAGGCGAGGCCATGCATGAAATGCTGCCGGCAACACATCAAGGGGGAAAAAATGATCGGCAACATCCTGGTCGGGCTGGTGGCCTTGATCCATGCCTACATCGTCTATCTGGAGATGGTGCTGTGGGACACGCCGCGCGGGCACAAGGCTTTCAACCTGACCCCGGAATTCGCCAGTGCCTCGAAAGTGCTCGCGGCCAATCAGGGACTCTATAACGGGTTCCTCGCCGCCGGGCTGATCTGGGGGCTATACCTTGGTGCGGCCGGTTTCCAGGTCAAGGTCTTCTTTCTGGCTTGCGTGGCCATTGCCGGCCTCTATGGCGCGGCAACGGTCGGGCGCAAGATCCTGTTCATCCAGACCGTGCCGGCGGGTGATCGCCCTGATCGCGGTGTGGCTCGGCTGGTAAAAAAGGGCGCCCGCGGGATCGCTTTCGAAGGCGCCAGGCGGTCCCTTCCTCTTGGACCGTTTCGGGCGCTATGGCCTCAGCCGTTCGGGTAATTGCCGCCGTCGGCGCCGTCGCCGATCATGAAGCCGCTGCCGGTGTCGATCATCAGCCGCTGGTCGACATTGTCGAGACGGCGCAGCAGCTCATGGTATTGCGCGGCCGGTATCCTGCCGTGATCGGAGGCGGCGACTTTCTCGGCCGCCTGACTGATGTGGGCCGTGCGCATTTCCAGGCGTTCCGCCACAGCCGGGGTGATGTTGTTGGCCTGTCTTGCGTCCACGATGCCCTGCCGGACGCCCTGCACCTGTTGGATAAGCGCCTCGACACGCGGGCCAGTCATATCGGTTGGATCGGTCGCGTCGAGAGCGCCCTTGTGATGGCCCGCGGCATAGGCGCCGGCAAGCGGAACGGCGATGAGGAGCGCCGTGAGTGTTGCAGTTCTAAGCGAGGTCTTGGGAGTGAAAGAGCGCATCACGCGTCTCCTCTTGTAGAGGGAGGCGGCGGTTGTCCGCCTGCCTTCCAGCCTTGGGCCGTCCGGTTCCGTCGCGTCGCGATGAGGGGGGATTCATCGCCGGCGGTTCTCGGCCCGGGCGGCAGGCTAGGACCGCCCTGCGACAATGTGTAATTAAAAAAAGATAATCTTTTCAGGCCTTGCCGGCCGCCATCTGCGCCCTAGGGTTGAACCGGCGAACAAGTTCGCGTGATTTTGGATCAACGTTCGGTGAGCTTCAGTTCAATACGGCGGTTCTTGTTGCGCGCCTCTTCGGTGTCGGCGGGATCGAGCGGCTGGAACTCACCGAAGCCTGCCGCGACCAGGCGGTTGGCCGGCACGCCGTTCTCGATCAGAAATTTCACCACCGAGGTCGAACGCGCCGTCGACAGTTCCCAATTGTCGCGGTAGCGGCCGGTGCCGGAGAGCGGCTTGTTGTCGGTATGGCCGTCGACGCGCAGCACCCAGTTGATCTCGGGCGGGATTTCCTTCTGCAACTCGATGATGGCGTCGGCGAGTTTCTTCATCTCGACCTTGCCGGCATCGTTGATCACCTCGGAGCCCGTTGGGAACAGCACTTCCGACTGGAAGACGAAGCGGTCGCCGACGATGCGGATGTTCTCGCGGTCGGCGAGGATTTCGCGCAAACGGCCGAAGAAGTCGGAGCGGTAGCGGTTCAACTCCTGCACGCGCTGCGCCAGCGCGACGTTGAGGCGGCGGCCGAGATCGGCGATCTTGGTGTTGGAATCGCGGTCGCGGATTTCGGAGACGTTGAGCGCATCCTCGAGCGCGCCGATCTGCTTGCGCAGTGCCGCGATCTGCTGGTTGAGGATCTCGACCTGGCTCAGCGCCTGCTGGCTGATCTGGCGCTGGCTGTCGAGTTCGCCGCCGAGCGCCGCTGCACGCTGATTGGCGGCGTCGCCGGCACCGGCACCTTGCGCCAGCAACTGTTCGAGCCGGCTCTTTTCCGCTTGCGCGGCCGACAGCGACGCCTGCAGATTGGCCAGGGAATCATCCTTGTCCTGCGCCGTCGAGCGCTCCAGCGCCAGCAGTTGGGTCAGTTCGTTGATCTGCGAGTTGAGGCGCGAGAGCGCCGTATCCTTGCCGGAGATTTCGCGTCCCAGCAGGAACTGCGCCAGCACGAAGACCGTGAGCAGGAACATGATGGCCAAAAGCAGCGTCGACAGCGCGTCGACGAAGCCTGGCCAGTAGTCGATGCGGCGATCGGTGCGCCGGCCCCTGGCGAGTGCCACGTCAGTGCACTCCGGGCTTCTTCAGGGCATCGGCGATCTTTTCCAGCGTGTTGCGCATCGCCTTCTGCTCGTCGGACTGGGCCTCGACCCAGTCGCGCATGATCTGCTGTTCCGAGCGCATATTCTTGACCAGGCCGGAAATGCCGTCGGCGAGATTGGCCATGGCGGTGGCGACGCGCGGGTTGGAGCCGCCGCCATTCTCCTGCATCGAGCGCAGCCGTTCCGACAGCACCCGGATCTCGTCGGAGGATTCGGTTTTGGCCGGGTCGGCGACGACGATGTCCGACGACAGGTCGGTGACCGAGGAAAGCCAGTTTTCCAGTTCGGTGTAGAAGCGCGTCTGGGCGCGGCCGGCCTGCAGGTCGAGGAAGCCGAGCACCAGCGAGCCGGAGAGGCCGAACAGCGAGGACGAGAAGGCGGTGCCCATGCCGGCCAGCGGCGCCGAAAGCCCCTGCTTCAGGGAATCGAGCACCGCGGCGGCGTCACCGGTGCCGGGATCGAGCGATTCGATGGTTTCGCGGATCGAGCCGATGGTGTTCAACAGTCCCCAGAAGGTGCCGAGCAGGCCGAGGAATACCAGCAGGCCGACGAGATAGCGCGAGGTGTCGCGGCTTTCGTCGAGGCGCGTGGCGATGGAATCGAGCATGGTGCGCATCGAACTGGTCGAGAAGGCCATCGCCGAGGAACGGCCGATCATCGCCTTCATCGGCGCCAGCAGCACCGGTTCGGTCGTCTCCGAGCCGGCACGGAAGGAGTTGACCCAGCGCACTTCGCGAAACAGTCGCCCGACCTGGGCGAAGGCCAAAAGGATGCCGACCACCAGCACGCCGACGATCAGGCCATTGAGGCCGGGATTGCTGCCAAAGGCGGTTGAGATCTGTCGGGTGAGGATGGCGGCGATGAAGGCGACGATGACCAGGAAGATCACCATGGTCAGCAGAAAGACCTGCGGGCTCGATAATTTATGCGGGTCGTAGATCAGGACATCAGAACGTCTGCCCATGCCGAAGGATCTGAGAAAAGCCATCCGTGCCCCGTTTCCGATGCCGCCGCCGATCACGTAAACCGCGACTCTAAACGGAATTGTGACCAAATTGAATGGCGCTTGGCAATATTGCCGCGTCGATAGTGTCAGAGGCGATTGATGACCAGACAGTCGACCATGGCGGCCAGATGCAGGCTGGCGCCGGTGACGACGAAACCGTGCCACAGCGCATTGTGGAAGCGCAGCCCCTTCCAGGCGAAGAAGATGACGCCGCAGGAGTAGACGATGCCGCCGGCAACGATCAGCGCTATCGATGTCGTCGGTAGCGTCTGGACAAGCGGCTTGACCAGGATGATGCCGCTCCAGCCAATGGCGAGATAGAAGCCGATCGCCAGCCGGTCGAAACGGCCGGGAAAGAACACCTTGATGGCAATGCCCAGCGCTGCCGCGGTCCAGACCAGCACGATCATCCAGCGCGCCAGCGGCGAGTCTTCGAGCTGCGCCAGGAAAGGCGTATAGGTCGCGGCGATCAGCAGATAGATCGCGGCGTGGTCGAAACGCCGCAACACCCATTTTGCCGGCGACGAGACCGGCCACAGATTGTAGGTCATCGACACCGAGAGCACGGTGAGCAGCGAAACCACGTAGAAGGCGGCGGCGATGTATTCGCCGGGTCCGACACGAAACGCCGCCAGCGCCAGCAGCGCGGAACCGGCCGATATCGCCAGCACGATGCCGACCGCGTGGACGATACCGTCAGCGATCATCTCGGCACGCGAATAGTGCCAGCGTCCGATGAACGGGATATCGGGGTAGGGTTCGTTGTCTCTCACTAAGCCGGGTTCCTGCGCCGCGCCCTCCAATCTGGGCGCTCGCCGGGCAGTATTTCAAGCTTCCGTTGCGGTTTTGCGACTGCGGCGCATCAGCGCGGCGGTTTGTCGGCGCGGCTTGCCTGTCAACGAGAGGAGAGCGGCTTCTTCACGACCTTGAGCAAAGCGCGCTGGATGATCTCGTTGCCGGCGACGACCGAACCGTTGTCGAGCATGTCCTGGCCGCCATCCATGTCGGAGACGAAGCCGCCCGCCTCGCGGATCAAAAGCAGCCCGGCGGCGATATCCCAGGCAGACAGGCCGGTTTCCCAGAAGCCATCCATGCGGCCGGCAGCGACATAGGCGAGATCGAGCGATGCGGAGCCGAGGCGGCGGACGCCGGAAACCTCGGCCATGACGTTGCGCAGCTCGACGAGGAAATTGCCGTGGTGGCCGCGGCCGAGATGCGGCATGCCGCAGCCGATGACCGTGTCGACCAGCTTGATGCGGCCGGCGACGCGCAAGCGGCGGTCGTTCATGAAGGCGCCGCCGCCGCGTTCGCAGGTGTAGAGTTCGTCCATCGCCGGATTGTAGATGACGCCGGCAACGATCTGGCCCTGGCGCTCCAGCGCGATCGAAACGGCAAAGAGCGGAATGCCGTGCAGGAAATTGGTGGTGCCGTCGAGCGGGTCGATTATCCAGCGATGCTGGCCGTCGTCGCCTTCGACCACGCCGCGCTCCTCCATCAGGAAGGAATAGCCGGGCCGTGCCTTGGACAGTTCGGCGAAGACGATGTCCTCGGCCTTGCGGTCGGCCTGGCTGACATAGTCGCCGGGGCCCTTCATCGAGACCTGCAGGTTCTGCACTTCGCCGAAGTCGCGCGACAGCGAGCGGCCGGCCTTCATTGCGGCCTGGACCATGACGTTGAGAAGGGCTGAGCGTGCCATAGTGCTTTTTCCCGGTGCTGCGCTTTAAATTCTGCCTCGATGCATGTCGGTGACCCGGAACCGGGCCACTTTTGGGCGACATGCGTCAGTCGGCGCGGCGCACGTAAGTGATTTCGTTGGTGTCGACGATGATGCGTTCGCCGGCGCCGATGAAGGGCGGCACCAGGACGCGGATGCCGTTCTCCAGGATCGCCGGCTTGTAGGACGATGCCGCCGTCTGGCCCTTCACCACCGGGTCGGCCTCGGTGATGGTCAGCGTCACATAGTCGGGCAGCGAAATGCCGATCGGTCGCTCTTCGTAGAGCTGGACCGTTACCATCATGCCGTCCTGCAGGAAGGCGGCGCGATCGCCGACGAAGTCCTTGTTCAATTCGAGCTGCTCGTAGCTCTGGGTGTCCATGAACACCAGGGCGTCTTCCTGCGCGTAGAGGAAGGAAAAATCCTTCAGGTCGAGCCGGATCTGTTCGACCGTCTCGGCCGAGCGGAAGCGCTCGTTGAGCTTGGTGCCGTTGATGAGGTTCTTCAGTTCGACCTGATTGTAGGCGCCGCCCTTGCCAGGCTTGACGGTGTTGGTCCTGACCGCCACCCAAAGGCCGCCATCATGCTCGATGACATAGCCGGGACGGATTTCGTTGCCATTGATCTTGGCCATGATGAGATGATCCGGAATGATGCCTACGGCCACGCCGTCGGTAAGGGATATTCGCTGGGAAAGCGATTTCGGGCTCCCAAGACCACAAATCGCCAGAAGAGGCAAGGGAGCGGGCAGGTTGCGACCAGGCAAGGGAGCCGGGGTTGCACTTGCAATGACCGTGAGAACCGCCGTCAAGGCAGTCGGTTGGCCTTCTGCAGCGCCTGCTTGGTTTGGTCGTCGTCCAGCCCCTGCAGCAAGTCGTCCATCTGCGGATCGATGAGGCCGGCGCGGCGGGCAATGATGTACCAGGCACCGGCAAGGACCAGGTCCGGATCGGTGCCGATGCCTTGCATATAGAGCTTGGCCAGGCGGTTCTGGGCGGCAACATTGCCGCCCTCCGCCGCCTGCTTCATCCAGCCGAAGGCGGATTTCAGGTCGCGCGCGCCGCCGCGGCCTTCGATCATCCAGGCGGCGAGATCGATTTGCGCGGTGTCGTAGTTCTGCCTTGCGGCCTGCGCCAGCAGGCGCCTTGCCTGGGCATCGTCGCGTGGCTTGCCGCCGACACCGTTGGCGTAGATCTGCGACATTGCATATTGCGCGTCCGCGAGGCCGGTCGCAGCGGCGCGTTCATAGTAGGAGACCGCCTTGGCCATACCGGCGTCGCCGGGGTCCTGCTGGACCAGCATCTGCGCGAAATTGAATTGCGCCAGCCGGTTGCCGGCTTCGGCTGCGGCCTGCATCAGGGCGTAGGCCTCTTTTCCATCCTTTTTGACATAGCGGCCGTCGAGCAGCATCAGCGCATACTGGAACTGCGATTCCGGCACACCCTGTTCGGCGGCCAAGGCGTACCATTTCGCCGCCTGCGCCGAATTGACCGGTACACCGAGACCTCGCGACAGGATCTCGGCCACCAGGGTCTGCGCCGCCGGGTCGCCGTTTTGCGCCCGGACCAATGCCAGATTGTAAGCTGTCTTGTAGAGGCCGCGCTGGAAGGCGCCATAGGCCGCGTCGGCGGGTTTTGCGCCGAAGCGGTCGGGATTGACGGCGTCGGCCGACGGCAGCGGCGCAGGCTCGGCCGTGGTGGCGGGCTGCGGCAACGGCTTGTCGATCGGCTTATCGGTGTGGACGCCGATTTCCGGCTTGGGCTGCGGCAAGGGGATGGTCTCCGCGGCCGCCGCCTGGACCATCAGCACCGCAAGCAGAGCCTGGAGGGGAAGCGTCGCCGATGACATTTCAGTCCTCGAAACGCGGCGCAGTCTCGTCGAGCAGCGCGTTGGCGGTGGCGACCGCTGTCCTGGGGTCGGTGCCGTCGGCGAACACGGCGCTCGACAGCGCCACGAATTCAGCGCCGGTGGCGCCCACGGCTTCGACCGAGGCGATGTCGGATCCGGCCATGACGATGCAAGGGATCTGGATCATGTCCGCCCACCATGCGCCGAGCGACAGGTTGCGCGGGTGCGGTTCGGGCTTGTTGTCGTAGCCGAAGCGGCCGAAGAAAATGTAGTCTGGCCGCGTCTCGCCAAGCTCGAGCGCGTCGTCACGCGTCTTGGCGCCACCGGTGCCGACCATCATCTTTGCCTGGAAATGCTCGATCGTCTCGGCGAGTTCGGCCTTGGAGACTTCGACATGGATGCCGTCGGCCTGGACGCGGCCGGCTATGCGGGTGTCGCCGGCGATGATGACAGCAACGCCGGCGGCTTGCGCTGCCGGCACGATCCGTTCGGCGAAAGCCTGGAAGGAGGCTTCATCCATGCCGTTCTCGGGCAGGATTAGCGAAGCGACATCGCCACCATCGAATGCCGCGACAATACGGGCCGCCGGCACGCCGGGCGGCGCGATCAGCACGATGCGACAGCGATTGGGGGGCGTTGCTTCATTCATGGTTCTTCGGGTCCCGCGTTTCGCCTATGCCGGGCGAAGATGGTTGGATTGCGGCATAGAGCAAAGTGCCCGCCTTGAACAGGCAGGCAGCCGGGATCGCTATGTTTGAACCGCCGGGCAGCCGGCGGGCCGCTTCACTTGATCGGGTGCGGGCTCGCGACGGGCGGTTTGCCCTTCCACAGCGTCCAGCCGAGATTCATGCCGGCGGCGGCGATCAGGATGGCGGTAGCGCCGACGACCTGGCTCAGATGCAGCCGATGGCCGAAGGCGACGACGTCGACCAGGATGGCGACGACGGGATAGATGAACGACAGCGATCCCTGCAGATGCGTCGGCAGCTTCTGGATGGCGCCGTACAACAGTATGTACATCAGGCCGGTGTGGACGATGCCGAGCGTCGCCAGCATCGTCCAGCTCCAGGCATCGGCTGGAAGCCGGGATAGATTGGCGAACGGCGCCAGCATGACGACGCCGACGCAGACCTGGATCAGCGCAATCAGATGCGGTGGCGTGCCCTTGAGCTTCTTGGTGACGATGGCGGCGACGGCCCAGAAGAAGGCCGCGCCCAATGCCATGACGATGCCGGTGAAATAATCCGTGCCGGCCATGCCGGCATTGGGGCCGGCATCGGGAGCCGACTGCACGATCAGCACCATGCCGGCGAAGGCGATGGTCAGCCAGGTCAGCTTGGTCAGGCTCAGCCGCTCGGCGAAGAAGAGCGCGCCGAAGCCGACCAGCATGAAGGGCTGCGTGTTGTAGACGGCGGTGGCGATCGAGATCGACGCGCGCGAGAAAGCGCTGAACAGCAAAAGCCAGTTGACGACGATGGCGACGCCGCCGAGCGCGGCGATGCCGATGATGCGCAGCGACAGCCTGTTGCGCAGCAACCCCAGCCCGGCGCAGATGATGAGCAGCGTCAGCGCGCCGAAAGCGCAACGCCAAAACACCACATCCATGATCGGCTGGCCGGACAGGACGACGAACCATCCGATCGTTCCCAGGATGGCCATTGCGGCGGACATTTCGACCGTGCCGCGTACTGTCTCGTTCACAACAAACCTCCGTATCGGTTGAGCCGCCATAATCTCATGCGGTCGCGAAGCTTTCCATCAGATTGGAAAGGGTGTATTGGCTGTTGACCTAATTATATTAGGAGAAAGCTCCAAGCTGTCGGGAAAAGGAAAAAGATGCTGGACGATCTCGATCGAAATCTCCTTGAAATCCTGGTCAAGGATGCGCGGACCTCGCTGAAGGAGCTGGCCGCCCAGGTCGGGCTGTCGTCGCCAAGCGTTTCGGAGCGGCTGCGACGACTCGAGGAGCGCGGCGTCATCCGGGCGTTCACCGTCGAGATCGATCCGCTCGCGCTCGGCTATACCCTGCAGGCGATCGTGCGCATCCGGCCTCTGCCGGGCAAGCTGCACATCGTTCAGAAGCTGATCGAGGACATCCCCGAATTCGGCGAATGCGACAAGGTGACGGGCGATGACTGCTTCGTCGCCCGGCTGTTCGTACGCTCGATCGGCGATCTCGACGGAATTCTCGACCGTATCGCCGACAAGGCGGAGACAAGCACCGCCATCATCAAGGCGCAGCCGATCCGGCGGCGGCCGCCACCGCTCGACGCGGCTGCTTCTCGGGATAGGGCAAAGGTCTTGCATGCCTCCTGATCGAGCCGGGTGGAAAGCCGGTGGCCGCTTGGTTAGTGTGCCGACCAAATGAGACCGAGACTGTCATGGCGCAGAACATATACGACCGTGAGGATTTCTTCGCAGGCTACAGCCAACTCGGCCGTTCGGTCGAAGGGCTGGAGGGTGCCGCCGAGTGGCCGGCAATGCGCGCGATGCTGCCCGATGTCGGCGGCTTGAGGGTCGTCGATCTCGGCTGCGGCTTCGGCTGGTTCTGCCGCTGGGCACGCGAGCATGGGGCGGCGCAGGTGCTTGGCCTGGACCTGTCGGAGAAGATGCTTGCCCGAGCAAGGGCCGCCGGCCCGGATGCAGGGATAAGCTATGAGACGGCCGATCTCGATCGGCTCAGCCTGCCGGAAGCCAGCTTCGATCTCGTCTACAGTTCGCTCGCCTTGCACTATGTCGAGGATGTGTCGCGTCTGTTCGGGACCGTGCATCGGGCCCTGGCGCCTGGCGGGTATTTCGTCTTTTCGACGGAACATCCGATCTTCATGGCGCCGACCAAACCCGGCTGGGTGATCGATAGCGAAGGCCGAAAGACGTGGCCTGTCGACCAGTATCTGGTGGAAGGACCGCGCAGCACGGACTGGCTGGCCAAGGGCGTCGTGAAACATCACCGCACGATCGGCACCACGCTCAACGCTCTCCTGCAGGCCGGCTTCACCATCGCGCATGTCGAGGAGTTCCGTCCGACATCAGAGCAGATCGCGGCCAAACCCGAACTGGCGGAAGAGCTCGAGCGGCCGATGTTCCTGCTGGTCTCGGTGCGTCGGTAGGCACAGGCCTGCGTCGGCCCGCATGTGCGGCCGCCACGCTCATATTTGCTGTCGCTCCGCCCGACATTCTGGGCTATTCAAGCGTCGACACGCTTTCCCTCCGGACCAGTCCCCTCCCATGTCAGGCCTGCTTCTCGATCCGTGGTTCTATGCGGCCGCCATTCCGGCGGTCATTCTGGTCGGCCTGTCGAAGGGCGGCTTTGGCGGTGCCGTCGGTTTCGTCGGCGTGCCGCTGATGGCGCTGACCATGCCACCGGTGCAGGCGGCGGCCATCCTGCTGCCGATCCTGTGCCTGATGGACATCGTCTCGGTGTGGACGTGGTGGGGCGTTTACGACCGCAAGATGCTGGTCGACATGATGCCGGGCGCCGTCATCGGCATCGGCCTTGGCTGGCTGACGGCGGCACTGGTGACCGAAGAGGCGGTGCGGCTGATCGTTGGCGCCGTCGCCATCATCTTCGTCCTGCGCTGGCTCTATCTGCAGTTCCGCCACGGCGCCGATCACGCGGCCGCGCCCAACCGCGTGGCCGCCGCCGTGTGGGGCACGGTCGCCGGCTTCACCAGCTTCGTTGCCCATGTCGGCGGCCCGCCCTTCCAGGTCTATGCCTTGCCGATCCGTCTCGATCCGAAAGTTCTGTCGGGCACCGCAGCGATCTTCTTTGCCGCCACCAACGCGCTGAAGCTGGTGCCCTATTTCGCGCTCGGCCAGTTCGACACCGCCAATCTGACGGCATCGGCGGTGCTGATGCCGCTGGCGCCGCTGTCGACCATCGCCGGAGCGTGGCTGGTGCGCCGCATGCGGCCGGAAACCTTCTATCCCTTTACCTACGCAACCGTCGCGGTCGTGGCGCTGAAGCTGCTGTGGGATGGCATTGTCGGCCTGATGTAGAAAGGCCGCCGCGCAGCCGCCCCGTCATTAGGGGTCAGGCGGTGCTTGGCACCAGACGACGGTTGCCGCCAAAAGCCAGTGTCGCGCCGACCATAACGACCAGCACCATGCCGGCAAGGATGCCGATGTCATGCACGGTCGGTTTGAGCACCATGTCCGCAATGATCACCAGCATCACCGCATAGTCGAAACGTGCCGCGCTCATCATGCGCTGGCCGATGGCAAGAACCTCTGGCGTGACGCCCTCCTTGGCGATCATTGCGCCCATGCGCTCCCCGGTCGGCTTGAAGATGAACATGCCGATCGAAAAGGTCGTGGCGTATCCCGCCAGGCCGATCAGGATCCACAAATCGGAGAAGCCGACCCAGAACCAGCACATGATGAGGCCGAAGATCAGCGTCAGCATCGACATCGGCGCAAAGAACCTGCCGCCCAGCTGACCGCTGGCGCGCATTGCCTGCAGCTTTTCCTCGATGTTGCCCGCGCGCTCGGCAAGCATGCCCAGCAGGAACAGTACGAAGCCACCGCCGACCCACAGAATGGCGGTAGTGACGTGGAGGAATTTGACGATCGAGTACCAGTCCATGGGTTGCTCCTGCAGTGTCCGGTCAGTTTTGCGGGGCGCTGATTTGCGCCGGCCGTCAGAGGAGCGGGCGTTTAGCGTGGCGCCTGTTTCGGAACGATGTCGCGAAAAATCCGGCTCTGTTTCAGCTTACGGCCAACGCGCGAGGTCGCAGATTGTGAACGCATTATCTGATTTTCTGCTAATGTACGAATCGTCGGGAGGGGGTTGGCGCGACATCGTCTGGATACGCTGCCGATATTAGTGCGCCAATGCCGGGAGCCCGGTGGCGACAACAATCGCCTGACGATCAACCCATTCCCGCAAGCGGGAAAAGGCAATTCGGGGGACCATTATGCAAGGGATAGCACGGAATTTCTTCACGCTGGCCATCATCTATTCGCTGTGCGGCATGGCGCTCGGCCTGTACATGGCGATCAGCCAGGATCACGGCCAGATGCCGACCCACGCCCACACGATGGTGGCCGGATGGCTGATGTCGGCGGTCTTCGCCTTCTTCTACCATTTGTTTCCGGCAATCGGGCAGAAGACGCTCGCCACAGTTCATTTCTGGCTGACGGCGGTCAGCGGCATCGGCCTGCTGATCGGCCTCTATTTCCTGCTTGCCGGCAATGCCGCGATCGAACCGCTGGTGGCGGCCTCCTCGATGGGCTTCTACGCAGCCATGCTGCTGTTCGCCTTCATCGCCTTGCCGGCGGTCTGGAAGACCGCTTGACCGAGCCTGACGCAGGAGATGCTGTGCTGTTACGGCACAGTATGGCGGCGTTCGGTCAAAAAACATCCGCACCGTTAAGGCTTCATTAAGCTTTACAGGTGTTTACTATGTTCATCCAGTGATCTGGATTCTTACCGAGTGGTTGGAGCCACTTTGTTTGACGCCTCCCTGTTAAACTCCTGAGAGCCGCCTTATCCGCGGCTCTTTTTTTGTCTCGATTTCTCTTTTCTTGTCCGCACCCCAGCGGGGCCGTCCGACAGGGGTGCCGTTAACCTTCTGTTAAACATGTGCTTGCCTTCACCGGTGACGAAGCGCATTTTCAAGCTTCAGTCAGATAGGGTTCCGGGTGTATCGGCAGGGAGCCGAATCGGCCGGTTGCAAGTGCAGGGGCGTATCAATGAACGAGCCTTCGAAGGGCAGTGCGAAAACCGTCAAGCTGGCGGAACGCCGGGTTTTCTCGCAATCCTTCAAGCCGCTTTACCAGGAAGGCATGGGTCTGGTCGAACAGGCCGCCGAATATCTCGACGGCAAGGGCCGGGCCGAGGCGAAGAAGCTGTCGCGGCTGGCCGCCACGCTCTACGCGGCCGAATCGATGCGGCTGACCACCAGGCTGATGCAGGTTGCCTCCTGGCTGCTTTTGCAGCGCGCCGCCAATTCCGGCGAGATGACCCGTGACCAGGTGGCGTCGGAAAAGTCCAAGGTGCGCCTCGACACCGCTTCCGCCCATGACGAAGCCGCCGGTTGGGCCGAACTGCCCGAGGATTTCCTCGACCTCGTCACCCGCTCGCTGCGCCTGCAAGCGTTGGTGCGCCGCATGGACGACGAGATCTATGGCTCCGGCGCCATGGTCGACATGCAACCGATGGCTCGCCGCCCCAACCCGGTTTCCGACCAGATCAGCCTGCTCAACACGGCTTTCGCTCGGGGTTAGACCGCGGTCCGCCTTCTGTTTCCGGTTTGTTCACATTTCGCTGGCATCGCTGTCCGCCGGAGGTAAACTCGGCAAATGGCGGAAGCGATTCGCATCATCGGCATCGATCCCGGGCTTCGGCGCACCGGCTGGGGCATCGTCGAAAGCCTCGGCAATTCGCTGCGCTTCATTGCTTCCGGCACTGTGAAATCAGACGATAAGGCCGCGCTGGCAACGCGGCTGTGCCAGCTGCATGACGGGCTTGCCGAAGTCCTGCATGCCGCCGTGCCGCACGAGGCGGCGGTCGAACAGACCTTCGTCAACAAGGACGCGGTGGCAACGCTGAAGCTCGGCCAGGCACGCGGCATCGCCATGCTGGTGCCGGCGCGTGCCGGGCTTGTCGTTGCAGAATATGCGCCCAACGCAGTCAAGAAAGCGGTGATCGGCGTCGGGCATGGCGACAAGAAGCAGATCCACATGATGGTGAAGGTGCTGTTGCCGAAAGCCATTTTCGATACCGAGCATGCCGCCGACGCGCTCGCCATCGCCATCTGCCACGCGCATCACCGGCAAAGCGTGGCTTACCGGATGGCGCTCGCTAGTTAGCGATGTTCTTGACTTGTTCGTCGGGTTGGAATAATCCTTACTTGTAAGAAAGGGGTGTTTCATGCGTGTGACGAGCAAAGGCCAAGTGACAATCCCACGGGATCTGCGGGAGACATTTGGGATTGGCGCCAACAGCGAAGTCATCTTCGGCATCGAGGGCGGCAAGATCACGATCACGCCGAAGCATGACAAGGGGCGGTTGGCCGACCGCGAAAGACTCGATCGTTTTCTTGCTGCGCTCGATCGGCTTGAGGGCAGCGGCGATCAGACAATGAATGCCGATGCCGTCATGGCTTTGACCCGGGATCGCTAATCTTGGCGACGCTTGTCGACACCAACGTGCTTGTCGATATCGCCGTTCGCGATCCCGTCTGGTCAAAGTGGTCGTGGTCCAAAATGGTGTCTGCCCTCGAGCAAGGCAGCCTGGTCATCAATCAGATTATCTACGCCGAGTTTTCGATGCGCTATGAGGCGATAGACGATGTCGATGATGCCTTGCCTGAAGACGAGTTCCGGCGCGAAAGTCTCCCGTTCGAGGCGGCCTTTGCTGCGTCGAGAGCGTTCTCGGTCTATCGGCGGTTGGGCGGACCTCGAGAGAAGGTGATGCCCGACTTCTTGATTGGGGCTCACGCTGCCATCCGAGGCTATCCCATTCTTACTCGCGATCCCGCAGGTTTCAGAAAGTACTTTCCAGATGTCGAGCTCATCACGCCCGATACTCATCCCTAACGGGGATTGCGTCCAATGATCGGCAAGCTCAAGGGCACGCTGGACGAGGTCGACGAGGATCATTGCCTCGTCGATATCCATGGCGTCGGCTACGTCGCCTATTGTTCAGCGCGCACGCTGGCGGCGCTGCCTTCGCCCGGCGAAGCGGTGGTGCTGTTCATCGAGACCTATGTCCGCGAGGACATGCTGCGGCTCTACGGCTTCCAGTCAGTGCTGGAACGCGAGTGGTTCCGGCTGCTGATGAACAATGTTCCCGGCGTCGGCGCCAAGGTGGCGCTGGCCATCCTGTCGACGCTGGCGCCGGCCGATCTCGCCAATGCGATTGCGCTGCGCGACATCGCCATGGTTTCTCGCGCACCCGGCGTCGGCAAGAAGGTGGCCGAGCGCATCGTCACCGAACTGAAGAACAAGGCGCCGGCCTATGCCGGAACCGCTTCGGGCACCATCGGCCTGAAACAGGAGCTCGGCGACGGCGTGGCATCCGCGCCGATCACCGACGCGGTCTCGGCGCTGGTCAATCTCGGCTATTCGCGCGACACGGCCGCCAATGCGGTGGCGGCGGCGCTGAAGACGGCGGGCGAGGATGCCGATGCGCCGAAGCTGATTCGCTTCGGGCTGAAGGAACTTGCGCGGTGAGCCGCCGCTTGTTCAGCCCCTTGCCGTGTGCAAGGAAGGCGGCATGAGCCTGTCGCCCCGCTTGATTGCACCGGAAAAACGCGGCGAGGATGCCGAGCAGACCTTGCGGCCGCAGACGCTCGACGATTTCGTCGGCCAGGCGGCGGCGCGGGCCAATCTCAAAGTGTTCATCGAGGCCGCCAAGAGCCGCAGCGAGGCGCTCGACCATGTGCTGTTCGTCGGGCCGCCTGGTCTCGGCAAGACGACGCTGGCGCAGATCATGGCGCGCGAGCTAGGCGTCAATTTCCGCTCGACCTCGGGTCCGGTCATCGTCAAGGCCGGCGATCTTGCCGCGCTGCTGACCAATCTCGAGGAAGGCGACGTGCTGTTCATCGACGAGATCCATCGGCTGAGCCCGGCGGTGGAGGAGATCCTTTATCCGGCGATGGAGGATTTTCAGCTCGACCTGATCATCGGCGAAGGCCCGGCGGCGCGCTCGGTCAAGATCGACCTCGCCCGCTTCACCCTCGTCGCCGCCACCACGCGGCTTGGCCTGCTCACCAATCCGTTGCGCGACCGTTTCGGCATTCCGGTACGGCTCAATTTCTACACGGTCGAGGAGCTGGAGCAGATCGTGCGGCGTGGCGCGCGTATCCTGCAAATGCCGCTCGGCAACGACGGCGCGCTGGAGATCGCGCGGCGCGCGCGGGGCACGCCACGCATCGCCGGCCGGTTGTTGCGCCGTGTGCGCGATTTCGCCTCGGTGGCCGGCGATGGCCATGTCGACCGCAAGATCGCCGACGAAGCGTTGACCCGGCTGGAAGTCGACGCGCTCGGCCTCGACGCGCTCGACCGCCGGTACCTCAGCATGATCGCGCGCAATTTCGGCGGCGGGCCGGTCGGCATCGAGACGATCGCCGCCGGCCTGTCAGAGCCGCGCGATGCCATCGAGGACATCATCGAGCCTTATCTGATCCAGCAGGGTTTCATCCAGCGCACGCCGCGCGGCCGGATGCTGACGGCCAATGCCTGGCGCCATCTCGGCCTCGACGCTCCGAAGGATCTGGCGCAACAGCAGATCAACCTGTTCCAGGAAGAATAGCGCTCAGGGCGATCAGGCGCAGGTTCCGGGCCGACAAAGGATCTGTGAGCGGCCTGCGCAAAATATCCTCGGCTTCGTCGGTTTGCCGGCGCATTCGTCGGCTCTGGTGGCGGTGCCATCCCGGGGCAATCTCGCTCCGATGGTTTGCCGGAGCCACGCAATGATCACCAGACGCGGATTCCTGCGCTTCATCGGCGGGTCGGTTCTGTCGGTTGCCGCGTTCAGCGCCTATGCGGCCGGCATAGAGCCGATGCTGCTGACGCATGTGAAACGCTATGCGCTAACGCCGCCGCATTGGCCTGATGGCCTGAAGCTGCGCATCGTCGCGCTTGCCGATATCCATGCCTGCCGGCCATGGATGACGCCGGAGCGGATCGCCTCACTTGTCGAAGACGCGAATGCCCTGCAGCCGGACGTGATCGTCCTGCTCGGCGATTATATCGCCGGCATGCCGTTGGTGACCGGCCCGGTGACGCCGTCGCAATGGGCCTCCGCCCTCTCGGACCTCAAGGCACCGCTCGGCGTGCTCTCGATTCTCGGCAACCATGACTGGTGGGCAGATGGCTTCGCGCAGCGCGCCGGGGCCGGCCCGACCGTAGCGCGCAAGGCCCTGGAGAAAGTCGGCATCCCGGTGCTGGAGAACGATGTCGTGCACGTCCAGAAGGACGGCCATGGTGTGTGGATCGCGGGGCTTGCCGACCAGCTGGCACTGCTGCCGACCAGCGACCGCCCCGGCTTTACCGGGCTGGACGATCTCGACGGCACGCTGGCCAAGGTCAGCGACACCTCGCCCATCATCCTGCTTGCGCACGAGCCAGATATTTTTCCGAAAGTGCCGTGGCGCGTCTCGCTGACCCTGTCCGGCCACACCCATGGCGGACAAATTCGGCTGTTCGGCTATTCGCCGGTCGTGCCATCGCGTTTCGGCAACCGCTACGCCTATGGCCACGTCGTCGAGAAGGATCGCAATCTGATCGTCTCCGGCGGGCTCGGTTTCAGCATATTGCCGGTGCGTTTCGGGATGCGGCCGGAAATCCTGTCGATCGACCTTGGCTAATCCAGATCGCCTCAGTGAAGCGATTTGATCGCGTCCATCACATCCGGCTCGGCCTTGTCGCCGTTGAAGGCGTCGACGATGCCGAAGGCGCCGCCATAGCTCCACACCGACCATGAGAAGCCATGTGCTTCGGCACGCGCGATCATGTCCCTGACATAGGCGGCCCGATACCCGGCGGGCATCACATAGGAATTGCCGTATTCCTGACGGATCATGCCGAACTCGCCCAGCGTGATGTTTCCAGGCTTGACGCCGTTGGCCCTCGCCCACGCCTCGACCTTTTCGAACGGCGCATCCACCAAGCCGAGCAGTCTGTCGGGGCTGTCCATGCTGGCGACCTGTTCGTCAAGATAGGCAAGCAGGCCGCTTTGCCGCGTCCATGGCGCCTCGGCCTTGATCCTGGCGCGGATGGTGTCGAGCGTCACGTCGAGCTGTGCCTTGGGCACCGCACTCAGCGGATAGGGCAGGCCGGTCACGTAAGGAATGAAGTCTCCGGCCCAGGTTGCGCCCTGATGGGTGAGCAGAAACGGATCGTAGGAATGGAAGGTCCAGATGACGTTGTCGTCCGGAATCGTCTTCGGGTCGATCTTTTCCAACGAACTCGCGGCGGAATAGCAGGCGCCGGTCAGCACCAGGGTCAGTTTCGTAGCCGAGGATCGCGCCGCCGCGAACAGTTTGCGCTGGCGGTCCGGCCACAGGCTCGTGCCGTCGCTGTCGCAGTCCACGATCGGTTCGTTCATGGGCTCGAAGGCGACCTGGGCGGGATCTTCGCTGGCCAGCGTGCGGGCCATCTTGCGGACCATCTCGACATAGGCGTCGAAGGTCCGTGGGTCGCCCATCACTTCAGCCATTCCGATCTTGCGGCTGCCGCCGGCCGGGATCAGGTGCATGTCGACGATCACCTTGAGTCCGGCGCGGTTGATCATGCGCACCGAGTCCAGCACGCTGGCATAGAGATCGTCACGCAAGGCCACGGTCTGGTCGGACAGAAAGGGCGATGGATCGACCGGCATGCGCAGGAAATCGAAGCCGGCATCCTTCAACGCCTTGAGGTCGTCCTCCCCAAGGAATTTCCGCCACTCCGGATAGGGCAGGATGGCCTTGGCGTCGCCCCACTGGTCCTCGCCGGGCCAGGTGACCCACTGGTCGAGATTGAGGCCGCGCTTCATCGAGAATGTCGCGGTCTGGCCAGGCAGCGCCAAAGCCACCAACACGAACAGCGCCGCCATCAAACTCTTGATCATCGCCGTCAACAGTGCCATCCGATGCTGTGTCACGCGGGAAACAGGTGCCTCGTCGGGGCTGAAAAAGGAAGCGCAATGGGCGATCATGGTGAATCGGCGACGCTGCTGGCCGGGCTTTCCGGTGCGCTGACGGCGTTCGGCCACCGGCTGATGGCGCGGGTCTATTATGCCGACACCGATTTCTCCGGCGTCGTCTATCATGCGCGCTATCTCGAGTTCTTCGAACGCGGCCGCTCCGACTATCTCAGGCTGACCGGCGTGCACCACACAGAGCTTGCCGACGGCAAGCATGGCGAAAGAATAGTCTGGGTGGTGCGCCGCATGGAGATTGACTTTCGCGGCCCGGCCCGCATCGACGACATCCTGACCGTCGACACCCGCACCGAGGAGATTTCCGGCGCGCGCATCTTCATGGCGCAGCAGCTCAAGCGCGGCGACGAGGTGCTGGTCGAGGCCAAGGTCGAGGCGGCGATCATCGGCGAGAATGGCCGCCCAAGGCGCTTTCCCAAGGAATGGGTGGCGGCATTCATGCCCCGGATGGGATGATATTCAGGTGATGCCGGCCTGCAAACGGTGATTCCCTGCGCTTCCGGTGCTCGGGTACTTCAAGTACCCTCCGCTCCGGTTCTCGGAAACCACCGCTTTCGGCTCGGCATCACCTGAATATCATCCCATCCTGACTTCGCGCTTGGATGATGGCGTTACAACTGTGCGGGCGTGGCAATGCGCCGCGCCTTATATACTAACCCATCCTTAACCATAACGGTTCATGAAGAGATTGGTGAAGATTGGCGTTATCGAACGCCTTCGTTTCACCAATATTTGCCCTGAAAAGGCCGACAACGGCACAGTTTGGGGTTGTTCCGGTAGCTTCGTGCGAACCGACCACAAGGGATGCCAGGGGCCAGCCGCCAGCTTCGCCCGGAAAATCTTAAGGACGTAACGATGGAAAATATCGCACTCGCCGATCCGGGCGCGCAATTGTCGGTTTGGTCGCTGTTCGTTTCGGCCAGCTGGGTGGTCAAGCTGGTCATGATCGGCCTGCTCTGCGCCTCGGTCTGGACCTGGGCGATCATCGTCGACAAGCTGGTTTCCTATGCCCGCATGCGGCTGGCGCTCAACCGGTTCGAGCAGGTGTTCTGGTCGGGGCAGTCGCTGGAGGAGCTTTACCGCACGCTCGCCGATCGCAAGACCACCGGCATGGGCGCCATTTTCGTGGCGGCCATGCGCGAGTGGAAGAAGAGTTTCGAGAAGGGCGCCAAGTCGCCGCTCGGCCTGCAAACCCGCATCGACAAGGCGATGGACCTGGCGCTGACCCGCGAGATGGAAAAGCTGGAAGGGCGCCTCGGCTTCCTTGCCACCACGGGCTCGGCGGCACCCTTCATCGGCCTGTTCGGCACCGTCATCGGCATCATGACGTCGTTCCAGGCGATCGCCGGCTCCAAGAATACCAGTCTCGCCGTGGTTGCGCCGGGCATCGCCGAAGCGCTGCTGGCGACGGCCATCGGCCTGCTCGCCGCCATTCCCGCCGTCATCGCCTACAACAAGCTGTCGTCCGACGCGAGCAAGATAGCCGTGCGCATGGAAGGATTCTCCGACGAGTTCTCCGCCATACTCTCGCGCCAAATCGATGAAAAAGTGGCCCCCAAGGCCTGAGGAGTAGCAGATGGGTATGTCCATGGGCATGGCAGGACGCGGCGGGCGCGGCCACAGGCGGCGCGGCCGTCACCATGCACTGATGTCCGAGATCAACGTCACGCCGATGGTCGACGTGATGCTGGTGCTGCTGATCATCTTCATGGTCGCGGCACCAATGCTGACGGTCGGCGTGCCGATCGACCTGCCGGATACGCAGGCTAAGGCGATGAATGCCGACACGCAGCCGATCACCGTCTCGATCAACGCCGCCGGCCAGATTTACCTGCAGGAAACCGAAATCCCGATCGAGGAACTGGTAGCCAAGCTGCAGGCAATTTCCAAGACCGGCTATGAGGAGCGCATCTTCATCCGCGGCGACAAGTCCACCGACTATGGTACGGCGATGAAGGTGATGGCCCGCATTTCGGCCGCCGGCTACAAGAACATCGGCCTGGTTTCACTGCAGGAACAGGACCAGTAGACGCGCGATGAAGACCGGCCTCACCACATCGGTGATCTTGCATACGGCGGCGCTGACCTTCGGCCTGTTCACGCTGACGGCGCCGGCGGCACTTCCGTCGTCCGACGTCGAGTCGGTTGCGGTCGATATCGTGCCGATGGAAGCCATTGCGCAGACGTTGCAGGGCGACAAAAAGGCCGTGATGCATGAAAAGCCGGCGCCTGTGCCGACGCAGCGCCCGGACATCGTTCCGGATGCGCAGAAGGTCGGCGAGAACAGCGTCGACACCGACAAGCCGATAACGCCGGAAGCCAAGCCGAAGCCCGTCGACATGACCTCGGCTCCGCCGCCCGCGCCGACCCCGATCGAAAAGCCGAAGCCCGAGGACGTGCCGAAGCCGCAGGAGAAGCCCGAGCCCACCCCGGCAACGGAAGTGGCGCCGGCGCCGACGCCCAAGGAAGAGGTCAAGCCCGAGCCGGTCAAGCAGGCCGACCCCAAGCCGACACCGGCCAAGCCGGCGCCGACCCCGCCGCCGCAGGACAAGACCGCTGCCATCGATCCGACGCCCGAGGTCAAGCCCGACGCCGTCGCTGAAGCCATAGCGCAGGAGCCGCCCGCCGAGGCGACGCAGCTGCCGGATTCCGCTCCCGCGCCGGAAGCGCGGCCGAAGCCGCAGCCGGCGCAGGCCGAAAGCGCCAAGGCGCCGGAGCGCAAGGACGCCGACAAGCCGGTCAAGGAAGCGTCGTCGAAGCCGAAATCCGATGACAAGCAATTCAACGCCGACGAGATCTCCGCGCTCCTCGACAAGCAGAAACCATCCGGCGGCGGCGCCAAGCGCTCGACCCAGCAGGCGTCGCTCGGCGGCGACAAGGACCAAGGTCAGAAGCTCTCCAGGTCCGAAATGGGTGCCCTGGAAAGCCAGCTCGGCGGCTGCTGGACCCTTCCTGTCGGCCTTGAAGGTTCCGAGAACTTCCTCGTCGTGGTGCGGTTCAACCTGGATGCATCCGGTAAGCTGGACGGGCGCCCGGCGGTCGAAAAGTCGAGCGGGAATCGCCAGTTCGACGAAAGTGCCGTTCGTGCGGTGCAAAAATGCGATGTCACCGGCCTGCAAGTTCCCGCCGGCAAGCAGGACATCTGGGCCGACGTCCGCGTCACCTTCGATCCAAGGGAGATGCTCGGCCTCTAAGGCCCTGTCATCCGAAAATCAGTACGAGAAGCGAGAAGACATGAAATCAATCCTCAAGCCGCTCCTGATGGTCGCAGCAATGGCGATGGGCATGACCGCGGCAGGCACGTTGCCGGCGCTGGCGCTCGTCGAGCTCAACGTCAACAAGGGCAACGTCGAGCCGCTGCCGATCGCCATCACGGATTTCCAGGGCGGCGACGCGCTTGGGGCGCAGATTTCGCAGATCGTCACCGCCGATTTGAAGCGTTCGGGTCTGTTCGCTCCGATCGACAAGAGCGCCTTTATCGAGAAAATCACCAACCCCGATGCAGCACCGCGCTTCGACGACTGGAAGGTGATCAACGCGCAGGCGCTGGTCACGGGCAGCGTCAGCAAGGAAGCCGACGGCCGCATCCGCGCCCAGTACCGGTTGTGGGATACCTTTGCAGGCCAGCAGATGGCTGGCGAGCAGTTCTTCGCCAACGATGCCAATCAGCGGCGTGTCGCCCATATCATCGCCGACGCCATCTATGAGCGGCTGACCGGCGAAAAAGGCTATTTCGACACCCGCGTCGTCTTCATCGACGAATCCGGCGCCAAGAATGCGCGCAAGAAGCGCCTCGCGATCATGGACCAGGACGGCGCCAACGTCCGCTATCTTTCGGACGGCAGGTCGATCGTGCTGACGCCGCGTTTCTCGCCGAACCGGCAGGAAATCACCTACATGTCCTATGAAAGCGGCCAGCCGCGGGTGTACCTGCTGCAGATCGAGACCGGCCAGCGCGAACTGGTCGGCAATTTCCCCGGCATGACCTTTGCGCCGCGCTTTTCGCCCGACGGCCAGAAGGTGATCATGAGCCTGCTGCGCGACGACGGCAATTCCAACATCTTCGCCATGGACCTGCGCAGCCGCTCGACGACGCGGCTGACCAACTCGACCGCCATCGACACCTCGCCGTCCTATTCGCCCGACGGCAGCAAGGTGGTGTTCACCTCCGACCGTGGCGGCCGCGCACAGATCTACGTGATGGGCGCCGACGGTTCGGGCCAGACCCGCATCTCCTTCGGCGACGGCGTCTATTCGACACCGGTCTGGTCGCCGCGCGGCGACCTGATTGCCTTCACCAAGCAGACCGGCGGCGAATTCCAGATCGGCGTCATGAAGACCGATGGATCGGGTGAGCGCATCCTCTCCTCCGGCTTCCAGCAGGAGGGACCGACCTGGGCGCCGAATGGCCGCGTGCTGATGTTCTTCCGCGATTCCGCCGGTGGCCCCAAACTGGTTTCGGTCGATCTGACCGGACGCAACGAGCAATCGATCCCGACGGCGAACTTCGCTTCGGACCCTGCCTGGTCGCCACTGCTGGAGTAAGAGGGGAATTGAAGAACTGAAGAATGGAGAAGGCGGGCGGCTACATCAAGCGTGCGAAGGATCTAGAGGTTTATAAGCGCGCTTATGTGGTCTCTCTTGACGTGCACAAAGCTACGCTCGCCTTCCCGAAAATGGAGCAATACGCACTGGCTGATCAGTTGCGTCGCTCCAGCAAGGGAATCTGCGCCAATTTGGCTGAGGGATTTGCCAAGCAGACTCACTCCAAACCCAATTCGCGCGGTTCATTTCGATGGCAATGGGGTCATGCAGCGAAGTGGAGACGTGGATTTCCTATGCGTTCGACCTTGGATAGATCAGCCAGGCACAACACGACGATTGGCTGCGATCCTATGCCCATATCTACGGCATGCTGATCAATCTGAGAGAAAAGCTGAAGTGAATTCTCTCTTCAGTTCCTCAATTCCCCAACTCTTCAATTCCTCTTTTCCATCTCTTTGTCGCGTTTTGGCCGTATTTCCGCCTAGGGTCCGCGCCAACTGTGGCTCATGGCCAATGGCTGCGGACGGGCAGCTTAAACCAAAATTTAACCGTGTTTCTTGAATGCCGGTTAACCCAAACGTGGTTACTGGGTGATCAACGAAATCACTCAAATTAGACCACTCGAATTACGAAGGAGAGGCGGCATGGGCCGTATTGCAGCACTTACCAGAAACCCGGTCATGATCGCGCTGGTGGCGATGCTCGCCATCGCCGGTTGCGCCTCGAAAAAGACGCCGAACAACGCGGCCGATCTTGGCCTTAACGGCGCCGGCGCCGCAACACCCGGATCGGCGCAGGACTTCACCGTCAACATTGGCGACCGCATCTTCTTCGATACGGACTCGACCTCGATCCGTGCCGACGCGCAGACGACGCTCTCGCGCCAGGCACAGTGGCTGAACCAGTACAAGCAGTATGCCATCGTCGTCGAAGGCCATGCCGACGAACGCGGAACGCGCGAATACAATCTGGCGCTCGGCGCCCGCCGCGCAGCCGCTACCCGTGACTTCCTTGTCGCCAAGGGCGTCTCGGCCAGCCGTCTCAAGACCATTTCCTACGGCAAGGAACGTCCGGTCGCGGTTTGCGACGACATCTCTTGCTGGTCGCAGAATCGCCGCGCGGTCACTACGCTTAGCGGCGCTGGCTCCTGAGGCATCATGGACCGGCGCGTCAAAGGACGCGTGGCCGTCTAGCGGTAAAAATGCAACATACTTGTGCGAAAGGCGGCCTTGGGGCCGCCTTTTTCATATCCGGATGCCCGAAACAAAATTTGGCCGAAGTCTCGGCTCCTGCTATGAGCCGAGGGCGCTTGGCTGGTCCCATTCTGATTGGAAGGCGCGAACAAGCTAACGAAATCACTGCGAGAGGCACATGCATTTGAGATCGGTTCTGAGCGGCACGCTTGCGCTGCTGCTCCTATCAGGCGTCACCGCCCTGGCTAGCGGCACCGGGGCGAGCGGCACAGGGCAATCAACCGACAGCGGCTTTACCTTCCATCTTCCCGGTATCGAATTGCCCGGCTTTTTTGGTCAAAAGAAGAAACCGGACCAGGTTCAGCTGGTGCAGTCCGATCCTACCGCTGTCACCAGCCTGGAAGAGCAGCTGCGGCAGATGAACGGCAAGATCGAGGAACTCAATTTCCAGGTCCTGCAAATGCAGGAGCAGATCCGCAAGCAGCAGGAAGATAATGAATTCCGCTTCCAGCAGCTGGAAGGTGGCGGCACGCAAGGCGGGCAGCCGCCGGCGCAGAAGAAATCGGACGCCACCACCGGCACCGACAACAACGTGGCGGCGGCCCCGGCAACACGGGCGCCGGCCGATGCCGGCGCCGAGCCCGCCAACGATCAATCGGCAGGCGGCAAGACGGTCGAGGACGTCATCGTCGAATCTCCGGATGGCGACCCCGGCAAGGTTATTCCCGGTACGGGAGCGCCGGAAAAGACCTTCGGCAGCATCACCGTCGACAAGAACGGCAATGTCATCGATGCTGGCGGCAACACACAATCGACCGCGCCGGCGCAGGATACCGCGCCAGTCGCCGGGGCGGCGCCCAAGACCGGCAAATCCGATACGGTGGTCGCGGCGTTGCCCGCCACCAACAATCCGGAAGAGCTCTACCGCAACTCATACCAGTTCATCCTCTCGGGCGACTACGGCACCGCCGAGCAGGGTTTTCGCGACCACATCGCCCGCTTCCCCAAGGATGCGAAAGCAGCGGATGCGCATTACTGGCTGGGCGAGTCATTGCTCGGCCAGCAGAAATACCGCGATGCGGCCGAGACGTTCCTTGCCGCCAGCAAGGACTACCCCAAGGCCAAGAAAGCTCCCGACATGTTGCTGAAGCTCGGCGTGTCGCTGGTCGGCCTCAAGCAGCATGACGTTGCCTGCGCCACTTTCAGCGAGGTCGGCAAGCGCTACCCCGATATTTCCAGCGCGCTCAAGGAACGCGTCAAGCAGGAGAAGGCTCTGGCTGCCTGCTGATCCTTGTCATACATGTCGTTGTCCTGAAACCGGGATCACTTTTGGGCGACATGCATCATGCTCGACACCGAGCCGGACCTTTCGACTAACCCTTTTTCGCATATCGATTTTACCAGCGGCGCTGTTGCGGCCGTGTCCGGCGGCAGCGACTCGACCGCCCTGCTCCTTCTTCTCAAACACCATTTCGACCGTAGGGCGCCGGCAACCAGGCTGCTGGCAGTGACGATCGACCACGGTTTGCGGTCCGGTTCGGCTGCGGAAGCGCAAACAGTGGCGAAGCTGTGCGCCAGGCTCGGAATTTCACACCGCATCCTGACATGGTCGGGTCCAAAGCCATCGACCGGTCTGCCCGCCGCCGCTCGCGAGGCGCGCTACCGGCTGCTAGCCGAGGCGGCACAAGCGGAAGGCATCGGCATGATCCTCACCGGCCATACCGCCGACGACCAGGCGGAAACGGTGCTGATGCGGCACGCGCGGGACGCGGGCCAAGGCCATGCCGGCATGGCCGGCCGGGGACTTGCCGGCATGGCACCGGCCACCCTCTATGACTGGCGCATCTGGATCGTGCGGCCGCTCCTCGGCGTGCGGCGCGCGGTATTGCGCGACGTCCTGCGCCGTCAAAATGTCGGCTGGGCTGACGATCCGACCAATGTCGACGCGGCTTTCGAGCGGCCGCGTGTGCGGGCCGCACTTGCCGGCGAGAGTGTCGAGCATGTGAAGGGCATGTTGATGCTCGCGGGCCAGGCCGCCCTCGAGCGCAGGCAGCTTGGCGCCAGCGCAACCGATTTGATCGATGGCTTCGCCAGCCAGCCAGCCATCGGCCTCATCCGCCTCGACCCGTGCCTGCTCTCCTCCGGTGACGAGCAGGCGGCCATCTATGCGTTGCGCATCCTTCTGGCCACGACCGGCGGGATTGCCTTCCTGCCGGATGAGGCCCGCAGCGAGGCTCTGTTCGGTCGGCTGAGGGCTGGATTTCTTTGCGCCACATTGTCGCGGACGGTTGTCGATTCCCGGCGCTCCGGCATATTCCTGCGCCGCGAGGCGCGCGGACTGCCCGCCGCCGCTGCCGCCACCGGCAGCACCCTGTGGGACGGCCGCCGGCACATCACATTGAACGACAGCAGCAGCGCATTGTTGATTGCCCCGTTAGGCGCGGCAGCGGCGAAGCGGCTGGCGACGGGTGAAGGAAAAACCCCGTCGAGCCTGATGCGCGCCGCGCTCGCGGCCGAACCGGCGGTGTGGCAGGCCGGTGAATGCCTTGGTTTGCCTGGATATGGACTGAAGTCCGCGACGGTGGAAGCGCGGCCGGTCGTTGCCCCCTTCGGCCGCTTCCTGCCATCCTTCGACCTAGCGCTGGCGCGGGCCGTCGCCGGGCTGATTGGCGCGGCCCCGGTCCCGCCCTTGCCTTTCAGCGGCCACAGTGCCGGCTGAGGGTTGCGCGAAAGCTTAACCCAGACGTGCTGTTCTGCTTGGCAAGGGGGGACGCTCTCCCTATGTTAGGCGCAAGTTTCCTCTCATGACGCGTGTCCGCCTCGCGGACGCCAACGGGACAATTGATGAATCCGAACTATCGCAACCTCGCGCTCTGGGCGATCATAGCGGTCCTGCTCATAGCCCTGTTCAATCTGTTCCAGACGCCGCAGACGCGAGGGGCTTCCAGCGATGTGCCTTATTCGCAGTTCCTGCAGGATGTCGCGGCGGGGCGGGTCAAGACGGTGACCATTGCTGGCGCTCGTATCAGCGGCACCTACACCGACAATTCCAGCGGTTTCCAGACCTATTCGCCCGGCGATCCTTCGCTGGTCTCGCGGCTGCAGGACAAGAACGTCACCATCAATGCGCGGCCTGAAACGGACGGTTCCAATTCGCTGTTCGGCTATTTGATCTCCTGGCTGCCGATGATCCTCATCCTCGGCGTCTGGATATTCTTCATGCGCCAGATGCAGTCCGGCTCCGGCCGCGCGATGGGCTTCGGCAAATCGAAGGCCAAGCTGCTCACCGAAGCGCATGGCCGCGTCACTTTCCAGGACGTTGCCGGCGTCGACGAAGCCAAGGAAGATCTGGAAGAGATCGTCGAGTTCCTGCGCGATCCGCAGAAGTTCCAGCGGCTCGGCGGCAAGATTCCGCGCGGCGTGCTGCTCGTCGGCCCTCCGGGAACCGGCAAGACGCTGCTCGCGCGCTCGGTTGCCGGCGAAGCCAATGTGCCGTTCTTCACCATTTCCGGTTCTGACTTCGTCGAGATGTTCGTCGGCGTCGGTGCAAGCCGCGTCCGCGACATGTTCGATCAGGCCAAGAAGAACGCGCCCTGCATCATCTTCATCGACGAAATCGACGCAGTCGGCCGTCATCGCGGCGCCGGCCTCGGCGGCGGCAATGACGAACGCGAGCAGACGCTGAACCAGCTGCTGGTCGAGATGGACGGTTTCGAATCCAACGAAAGCATCATCCTGATCGCTGCCACCAACCGGCCCGACGTGCTCGATCCGGCACTGCTCAGGCCAGGCCGCTTCGACCGCCAGGTCGTGGTGCCGAACCCTGACATCGTCGGCCGCGAGAAGATCCTCAAGGTGCATGTGCGCAACGTGCCGCTGGCGCCCAATGTCGACCTCAAGGTGATCGCGCGCGGTACGCCTGGCTTCTCCGGCGCCGACCTGATGAACCTCGTCAACGAATCCGCGCTGATGGCGGCACGACGCAACAAGCGCCTCGTCACCATGGCTGAATTCGAGGACGCCAAGGACAAGATCATGATGGGCGCCGAGCGCCGCTCGTCGGCCATGACGCAGGCCGAGAAGGAGCTGACCGCCTACCATGAGGCCGGCCACGCCATTCTCGCGCTTAACGTGCCGTCGGCCGATCCGCTGCACAAGGCCACCATCATCCCGCGCGGCCGCGCGCTCGGCATGGTCATGCAGTTGCCCGAAGGCGACCGCTATTCGATGAGCTACAAATACATGATCTCGCGGCTCGCCATCATGATGGGCGGCCGTGTCGCCGAGGAGTTCAAGTTCGGCAAGGAGAACATCACCTCCGGAGCTTCTTCGGATATCGAGCAGGCGACCAAGCTGGCGCGTGCCATGGTCACGCGCTGGGGCTTTTCCGACAAGCTCGGCCATGTCGCCTATGGCGACAACCAGGAAGAAGTGTTCCTTGGCCATTCGGTGGCACGCACGCAGAACGTCTCGGAAGAAACGGCGCAGATCATCGACGCCGAAGTGCGCCGCCTGATCGATGAGGCCTATTCGTCGGCGAAGTCCATCCTGACCAAGAAGAAGAAGGAATGGATCGCGCTGGCGCAGGGCCTGCTGGAATACGAGACGCTGTCCGGCGAGGAGATCAAGCAGTTGATCGCCGGCCACAAGCCCGCACGCGACCTCGGCGACGATACGCCGCCAAGTCGTGGCTCGGCCGTGCCGAAGTCCGGCGGCCGCCGCAAGAAGGGTCCTGAGCCCGAAGGCGGTATGGAACCACAGCCGTCGAGCTGAGTTCGGCCACCGATTTCATCGAACGCCGCGGCTTGCTCCGCGGCGTTTTTTGTTTTTGGCGTTGGGGAGGAGTTGTCCGCGACCTCGCATCTGCGACGGTGACGATTGGCGAAAGCCTAGGTGATAGCCAATCTCCCCCACAAGGGGGAGATTGGCAACGTCGCCGCTGGCGTGCCCTCGAAGGCAACAAAAAGGCCCGCGAACCCTGCGGTTCGCAGGCCTTCTCTTCTTCAGATGTCTTGTCGCTCAGCTCTTCAGCTTGGCATTGCACAGGCTGTAATAACCGCCGCCCTTCTGGATCCAGCGAAGGCCGTTCAACGTGCCCGCGTCCTTGTTGCCATGGTAGCCTTGGAGACAGGTCTTCATGCGCGCCTTCGCGGGCTTTTCGGTCTTGAACTCGGCGGCCAGCGTGGTCGGAAATGTCACGCCCGCGGGCGCTGCAGTGGGGGCGACCGCCGCGCTGGTTTCTTTTTTCGTCTGCGGCTCGGTTTTGACCGTATCCTCGCTGACACTGTCCGCTGCTGATGTCGCGCACTTCTCCTTGCGAAAAGCCGTCCAGTCCATGCCGTTCAGAGTGCCGCCTTCCTTGGCTGTTCGATAGGTCTCGCCGCATTCCTTCATCGTCAGTGCGCTTGCGGGGGCGACGCTCCAAGCGACAAATGCGGTCGCAGCCAATACCGCTAATTTCAAACCGTGCATAAGACCCTCCTGGTTGATAATAAGTTTGACGTCTTTTTGTATATGGTTTGTTCTCTATATGTTCAACCAGAATCTTTACGGACTACCGATGAGCTTGGCGGTGGGCAGTGTAGGCGAATTGATGATGCCGGCAGCCCGGCGACATGCAGATGCGAGCAAGGCAGTGTGCGTCTTCGCGCAACAAAAAAGGCCCGCGCATCTTGCGATGCGCGGGCCTTTGTTTGGAGACTATGGCTAAGCGATCAGCCCTTCAGCTTGGCATTGCACAGGCTGTAGAAGCCGCCGCCCTTCTGGATCCACTTCAGGCCGCCGAGCGCGTTGGCGTCCTTGAGGACATAGTACTGGTCGAGGCAGGTGTGCATGCGGCCCTTTCCGGGGGTCTCGCTGGCATATTTCGCCGAGATCGCGGACGGGAACTTGACGCCCTTGGGCGCAGCCGTCGTCGGCTTCGCCGGCTCCTTGGTGTAGCTCGCCTCGTCGGCGGCCGGCACGGTGTCGTCATCCGAGGCGGCTGCGCCGCACTCGGTCTTGCGGAAGTCGTTCCACTTCATGCCGTTCAGCGTGTTGGCCGTCTTGGCGGCCTGATACTTGGTGCTGCATTCGGCCATGCTCAGACCCTTGCCGCCATTGTCTGCGGGAGCGGCGGGAGCCGCGGCGGCCTTGGTGGTCGCCGGCTTGGCGGCGGCAGCGGCGGATGCACCGGCGGCGCATTCGGATTTGCGGAAGTCGTTCCACTTCATGCCGTTCAGCGTGCCGGCAGCCTTCGCCGCCTGATACTTGGTGCTGCATTCCTTAGCCGTCAGGCCCTTGGCCGTGCTGTCGTCCGCCGCGGCGGCAGCCTTCGTGGTGTCGGTCGCTTTCTTGGCATCGGCCGGCTTGGCGTCGGTCGTCGCTGTGGCGTCGGTGCCGCACTGAGCCTTGCGGAACTGGTTCCAGGTCGCTCCGGCCAGTGTCCCCGCATCCTTGGCGGCGTTATACTTCGTGCTGCACTCGGCCATCGTCAGTGCGTTGGCTGGCGCGGCCAGGAACAAGGTCGCGACGGCGAGGCCGGTCAAAGTGGCAAGTCGGTGGATGAGCATAGCGTTTCTCCGTTGCAGCAGCCCATGATACGTCCCTGCAAATCAATAACGCTCAACGGTCGGTTGCGCCAGATGCTAAGTGGCGTATATATCGCCGAAAATCGGCTTCTCCCGATAAGGTGATGAAATCGTTGTCCGTTGCCTGGTTCAGAGCAAGATTTTCCTGGTGCATCCGCGCTGAAAGGCTCGAATGACTTGTATATTGCAGCATGGCAGTCTGGGCATGTCAGGTTGCGGCCACGTTGTGTGCAGTGCACAACAATGGTTTTCTAAGGATTGGTAACGTATAATCACACAATGTGATCATAGCGCCCCGGCCACTTGTGGCATGACGTGCCGGGGAAGAAACGTCGAGGAAGCTGACTGGCATGGCAGGGAATTATTTCGGCACGGACGGCATTCGCGGACGCGCCAACAAGTTTCCGATGACCGCTGAAATCGCGATGCGGGTCGGCATGGCCGCCGGCCTTTCCTTCCAGCGCGGCAGCCATCGACATCGTGTCGTGCTCGGCAAGGACACCAGGCTTTCCGGCTATATGATCGAGAATGCCATGGTCGCCGGTCTTTGTGCCGCCGGCATGGATGTGTTCCTGCTCGGCCCGATCCCGACGCCGGCTGTCGCCATGCTGGTTCGTTCGCTGCGCGCCGATATCGGCGTCATGATCTCGGCCTCGCACAACCCCTATTACGACAACGGCATCAAGCTGTTCGGACCCGACGGCTACAAGCTCTCCGACGAGATCGAGGAGCGCATCGAGAGCATGCTCGACAAGGATATCGAACTGGCGCTCGCCGATTCCGACGGGCTTGGCCGCGCCAAGCGCGTCGACGGCGTGCATGACCGCTACATCGAATTCGCCAAGCGCACCTTGCCGCGCTCGATGTCGCTCGCGGGCTTGAGGATCGTCGTCGATTGCGCCAATGGCGCGGCCTACAAGGTGGCGCCCGAGGCGCTGTGGGAACTGGGCGCCGAAGTCGTCGCCATCAATGTCGAGCCCAACGGCTTCAACATCAACAAGGAATGCGGCTCGACCCACCCGGCCGGCCTGCAAAAGAAGGTGCACGAAGTGCGCGCCGATATCGGCATCGCGCTCGACGGCGACGCCGATCGCGTCGTCATCGTCGATGAAAACGGCGCGATCGTCGATGGTGACCAGATCATGGCGCTGATCGCCGAATCCTGGCACCAGAGCGGGCGGCTTGCCGGCGGCGGTGTCGTCTCAACCGTCATGTCCAATCTGGGCCTCGAACGCTTCCTCGGCGACATGAAGCTGCAATTGCACCGCACCAAGGTCGGCGACCGTTATGTCGTCGAGCATATGCGCGCGCACGGGCTGAATGTCGGCGGCGAACAGTCGGGCCATATCGTGCTGTCCGACTTTTCGACCACCGGCGACGGCCTGGTTTCGGCGCTGCAGGTGCTGGCCTGCATCAAGCGGCAGGGCCGGCCGGTCAGCGAACTGTCGAAGAAATTCGAACCCGTGCCGCAACTCCTGAAGAACGTTCACATTTCCGGCGGCAAGCCGCTCGAGGAGGCGCCGGTCAAGGCCGCCATCGAAGACGCGCGTAACCGGCTCGGCAAGACCGGACGGCTGGTTATCCGGCCATCCGGGACAGAGCCGCTGATCCGCGTGATGGCCGAGGGCGACGACCCGCAACTGGTCGAGTCCGTGGTGAATGGCATCGTGGACATCATCTCGGAAACGCGCAGCGCCGCCTGAACCCCACAGCGTCCGGCAGGACGTCGTCGCCTGAACCTGTCCAAGGCCCGCCTTTCGGCGGGCTTTTTCTTGTCGGCTCCCAGTCTGTTCGCTGTTCGGAAATCTCGCACCGGTTCCCAGAAGTTTCGAGATTCGTGGTTAAGCAACAGGGTTAAACGCCTTTTAACCTTTGCAATTCATTATCCACGACTGAAAGCCAATCGCATTTCGGGCGGGTTTGCCGTTCCGAGCTTCTCAGGGGTGACAAGCATGTTCAAGACAGCAAGAAAGGCCCTGCTCGCCTTACTGTTCGCAGGCCTGGCGGGGCCGTTGTTCGCGGCCGACCTGCCGGAACCGATCGTCGAAGAGGCTCCGCCTCAGGCCGTCTACGAGCAGCCGGTAGAAGTCGGCGGCTGGTATATCCGCGGCGACATCGACTATCACAAGTCGACCGTGCGCGGCATCGACTATATGACCTACACCATCGATCAATGTAATTGTACGGTCACGCCCGGCACCAGAAGTTTCGATTTCGGCAAGCTCAAGGGCGGGTTCTCGCTCGGTGCCGGCGTTGGTTACAAGATCAACGACCACTTCCGGACCGACCTGACCGCCGACTACTGGTTCAAGTCGAACTTCAACGGCGGCACCTCGGATATCAACGGAACATCGACCGAAGTGTCGAAGATGAGCGCCCTGCTGCTGCTGGCCAATGCCTATGTCGATCTCGGCACCTGGCACGGCATCACGCCTTACGTTGGCGCCGGCATCGGCGGCGCCCGCGTCAAGTGGGATGATGTCTACGATCCGAACACCACCGAGTTCAATCCCGGCAGATCAAGCTGGCGTTTCGCCTACGGTCTGATGGCCGGCGCTTCGTACTGCCTGACCGACAAGATCATTCTCGATGCCGGCTACCGCTTCTCCCATATCCAGGGCGGCCGCATGTTCGACTGGAACATCACCAGCTCCGGTCCCGGCTTCGATCGTGGCATCAACACACACGAAGTGCGCGGTGGCCTGCGTTACCAGTTCGGTGGCAACAACGGTTGCGCCGCGCCGGTCGTTGCCTACCAGCCCGAACCCGAGCCGATCTACACCAAGTAACAGCATCTACATTACTTGAATTCTTCACAAACCGCCCGGCCTCAGCCGGGCGGTTTTTCGTTGGCCGCCTGGAATCGACAGGGGAAATGAATTCGCTAACGCTCTGTTAGCCTTAACCGCCACTTAACCACTATGGTTAACAATGCTCCTTGAAACGATGGCTGCCGCTGCGATTGCGGGCTGCGCCAAATTCGGGAGTCGGGGACCATGAAACTTACATCGCGTATGGCGCTGGCGCTCGGTGCACTAGCCCTCCTGCCGCTGACGCCGGTGCACGCGGCCGACTACGATCCGCCGATCTATGTCGACCAGGCGCCCGACTACGTCCCGGTCGAGGTCGGCTCCGGCTGGTATCTGCGCGGTGATCTCGGCTATGCCTTCAACAAGCCCTATGAATTTTCGGAAACTCCGGCCGGTCTGGTTACGGATACCAGCCCGCTGTCTGGTTCGATAGGTATGGGCTACCATTTCAACGATTACTTCCGTGGTGAATTGAATTTCGGTCTGCTGCCGACAAGCAAATTCGCCAGCAAATTCGACAGTACTTGCGATGGAACGCAGACGGTGACTGTCACCAGCGGTGGCAGCACAAGCGCGTTCGCCGGCCCAAGCACCCGTGGATGCGAAGGCTCCAACGACGGCAACAACAAGGCCTACGATGTGATGGCCAGCGCCTTTGTCGACCTGGGCACTTATGTCGGCTTCACGCCCTATGTCGGAGGCGGTGTCGGCATAGCGTACAGCACCTACAAGTACGCTCAAGGCGCTCGCAACTGTCAGAATTCATCGACAACATCAGGTACAACCACGACCATCTTTGAATGCGACGATCCAAACGGCTATGATGGGACGACGCAGTCGGAGAAGCAGTTCAGCTTCGCCTATACGCTCGGCGCCGGCTTTGCTTATCAGGTCAGCAAGAATGTTGCAGTCGATGTCGGATATCAATACACGGCTCTGCCTTCCGCGAAATACGTGACAGCAGACGCTGTCGGCAACCCTGAGTTCAAAAAGGGCCTCGATTATCATCAGGTCAAGGTCGGGCTGCGCTACGATCTCTGGTAGGCGCGGCGAGTACGAGGACCAGCACGGCGGATCATGGGGTCCGTCGTTTGCGTTTGAAGTCACGACATCCTGATCGGGGATCGCCGGTATCCCGGCAACGACAAAAACTTTCCTCTTGACGCCTGAAGCCCGAACGAATATCGCCGTCCGTGGGCCACCCCTCCCCAACGAGGGGCCACTATCTGGAAGGATAGACCACGATGACGACGCATACGAAGCCCGGACTCCGTCCGGCAAACCCCAATTTCTCCTCAGGTCCCTGCGCAAAGCGCCCCGGCTGGTCGGTCGAGGCGCTAAGAAATGCTGCGCTCGGCCGTTCCCACCGCGCCAAGATCGGCAAGACCAAGCTCGAACAGGCGATCGAGCTGACGCGGGAGATTCTCCAGGTCCCGGCGGGTTACCGCATCGGCATCGTGCCGGCGTCGGACACCGGTGCGGTCGAGATGGCGCTGTGGTCGCTGCTCGGCGAGCGCGGTGTCGACATGGTCGCCTGGGAGAGCTTTGGCTCCGGCTGGGTCACCGACGTGGTCAAGCAATTGAAGCTCGCCGACGTGCGCAACATCGAAGCCGGCTACGGCGAACTGCCTGATCTCACCAAGATCGATTTCGACCGCGATGTGGTGTTCACCTGGAACGGCACCACGTCGGGCGTTCGCGTGCCGAACGGCGATTTCATTCCCGCGGACCGCAAGGGCCTGACCGTCTGCGATGCGACTTCCGCCGCATTCGCGCAGAGGCTCGACTTCGAAAAACTCGATGTCGTCACTTTCTCCTGGCAGAAGGTGCTGGGCGGCGAGGGCGCTCACGGCATGCTGATCCTGTCGCCTCGCGCCGTCGAGCGGCTGGAAACCTACAAGCCCTCATGGCCGCTGCCGAAAATTTTCCGCCTGACCTCAGGCGGCAAGCTGATCGAAGGCATCTTCAAGGGCGAGACCATCAACACTCCCTCGATGCTGTGCGTCGAGGATTACCTCGATGCGCTCAACTGGGCGAAGTCGACCGGCGGCCTCGACGCGCTGATCGCCAGGGCGGATGCCAATGCGGCCGTCCTCGATCGCTTTGTCGGCAAGTCCTCCTGGCTCGGTCATCTCGCCGTCCAGCCGGCGACACGGTCGAACACGTCCGTCTGCCTGTCCTTCACCGATCCGGACGTGTCCGCGCTCGACGCCGACGGGCAGGCGGCCTTCGCCAAGGGGCTGGTGTCGGTGCTCGACAAGGAAGGCGTCGCCTATGATATCGGTGCCTATCGCGACGCACCGCCCGGCCTGCGCATCTGGTGCGGCGCGACGGTCGAGACGTCGGATCTCGAAGCGCTGCTGCCCTGGCTCGACTGGGCATTCGCCGCACAGAAGGCGTCGCTCAAAGCGGCGGCCTGAGATCGTTCGCGGCGGCCTTCGGGCCGCCCACTCCCATCAGGATCAAATCCATTTCAAGGAGGCCGCCATGGCGCCCCGCGTTCTCGTCTCAGACAAACTCTCCCCCACCGCCGTGCAAATCTTCAAGGATCGCGGCGTCGAGGTCGACTATCTGCCCGATCTCGGCAAGGACAAGGATAAGCTCGCCGAAGTGATCGGCCAGTATGATGGCCTCGCCATCCGCTCGGCGACCAAGGTCACCGAAAAGCTGATCAACGCCGCAACCAATCTCAAAGTCATCGGCCGCGCCGGCATCGGCGTCGACAATGTCGATATCCCGGCGGCAAGCCGCAAGGGCATCATCGTGATGAACACGCCCTTCGGCAACTCGATCACCACAGCCGAACATGCGGTGGCGATGATCTTTGCGCTGGCGCGCCAGATCCCCGAAGCCAACGCCTCGACCCATGCCGGCAAATGGGAAAAGAACCGCTTCATGGGCGTCGAGGTAACCGGCAAGACGCTGGGCGTCATCGGTTGCGGCAACATCGGTTCGATCGTCGCGACGCGCGGCGTTGGCCTCAAGATGCACGTCATCGCCTTCGATCCGTTCCTGTCGGACAGCCGTGCCGAGGAGCTTGGCGTCGACAAAGTCGAGCTCGACGAGCTGTTCGCCCGCGCCGATTTCATCACCCTGCACACGCCGCTGACCGACAAGACGCGCAACATCATCGATGCCGCGGCGATCGCCAAGATGAAGAAGGGCGTGCGCATCATCAATTGCGCACGCGGCGGTCTGATCGTCGAGGCCGATCTGGTCGCAGCGCTGAAGAGTGGCAAGGTGGCCGGCGCTGGCGTCGACGTCTTCGAGGTCGAACCGGCCGAGAACAACGAACTGTTCGGCATGGAGAATGTGGTGGCGACGCCGCATCTCGGCGCCTCGACGACGGAGGCCCAGGAGAATGTCGCGCTGCAGGTTGCCGAGCAGATGGCCGACTATCTGATCAAGGGCGCCGTCTCCAACGCCATCAACATGCCGTCGATCACCGCCGAGGAGGCGCCGCGGCTGAAGCCGTTCGTCAAGCTCGCCGAGGTGCTCGGCGCCTTTGTCGGCCAGGTCACAGAGGATCCGATCAAGGAGGTGGAGATCCTGTTCGACGGCTCGACCGCGACGATGAACACGCGCGCGCTGATCAGTGCAGCACTCGCCGGGCTGATCCGGCCTCAGGTCTCGGACGTCAACATGGTGTCGGCGCCGATCATGGTGAAGGAGCGCGGCATCATCGTGGCCGAGGTCAAGCGCGACAAGTCGGGCGTGTTCGACGGCTATATCAAGCTGACGGTGAAGACCGAGCACATGACGCGCTCGATCGCCGGCACATGCTTCTCGGATGGCAAGCCACGCTTCATCCAGATCAAGGGCATCAACCTCGATGCCGAGGTCGGCCAGCACATGCTCTACACCACCAATGCGGACGCGCCGGGCATCATCGGCCTGCTCGGCACCGTCTGCGGCGAGAATGGCGTCAACATCGCCAACTTCCAGCTCGGCCGCAACCGGCCGGGCGGCGATGCCATAGCGCTGCTCTATCTCGACGCGCCGTTCCCGGAAGCCGTGCTGGAAAAGGTCAAGGCGCACAAGTCGATCGACTCGGCCAAGCGGCTGCAGTTCGACGTCAACGCGATGTGATTGAGGACAGGCGGTCGCCGACCCACCTCGTTGACGCCGGCCGCCGCGGCGGCCGGTTCATGTCAACTCGTCCGAGCCATCGGAGACACCCACGCGATGTCGGTAGACCAGTTCCCAGCCCTTCCAGCCCGTAAACAGCAAGATGAGAACCACGATCAGCGATAGGACGATGCCGGTTGGCATCACGGCCGCCGCTCCGCCGGCATACCGCGAGTACCAGTTGTAAAGCTCGATCAACACGACGAGTACATTGCCGCCGGCATGGAGCCATGCCGTCGTGAGATTGCGGACCTGCACATCGCCGAGAACATCCGTCAAGCCAGCAAGCGCAGCCAGGGCAGCCATGATCAGGCCTGCGCCGAGAAGCCAAAGCGACCCGGTGACCCATCCAGGATCGGCTGTTCGCCAGAAGATAAGGTCGCAAACGAAGGTGCCGACAAAAAAGGCAATCGGAAACGGAATCAGCATCGGGTGGATAGGGTGACCAGCAATGCTTGCCGTGCTGCGAGGGTTGTGGCTCATCATGTCGCCTCCCTGGCGTTCAAACTCCGCTGGAGGTGAAATGTTCCAAGTAGGGGACGCGGCAGGATTCATGCCGCTGTTTCCGCGCCATTGGCGAAGTCCAGGCCGTTCGCGTGATTACCGCGACGGCGGAGGGCGTCAGCCGCCAAATGTCATCCGCGGTGGTCCGCCACCGCCATCTTGCGCCCGCTGTATTCGGCAAGCCCGATGCCGCCCAGCACGAGCACCAAGGCCAGCGCCTGATAGAGCTGGAACGTCTCGCCGACGATCAGCACCGACAGCAGCGTGCCGAAGATCGGCACCAGATTGATGAACAGGCCGGCGCGGTTGGCGCCGATCAGCTCGTTGCCCCTGATGTAGAAGATCTGCGAAACGACCGATGCGCCGATCGCCGTATAGACGATGACGGTCCAGCCGCGCGCGTCGGGCATGATGACCTTGCCGGCGAGGACCTCCCACAGGAAGAACGGCAACGAGGTGACGAGTGCCGAAACCGACAGGGCCAGCATCAGGCTCTGCCAGTGCATCACCGGCTTCAGCCGCAACCCCACCGAATAGCCGCTGTAGAGAAAGACGGCGACCAGCATGATGGCGTCACCGAAATTGAGTTCCAGCGTCAACAGCCGGCGCGGGTCGCCATGGCAGGCGGTGAGGATCACGCCGGCGATGGTCAGCACGACGCCGACAATCTGCGCCCAGTTCACGCGCAGGCGGAAGAAGACGAAATTGGCAGTCATGATCAGGATCGGCATAGCCGCCTGTTCGATCGAGACATTGATCGCTGTCGTGTAGTTGAGCGCCGTGTAGAAGATGGTGTTGAACAGGGTGAAGCCGCTGGCGCCGAGGGCGACCAGCACGAACCAGTGCTTGCGGACCATCGGCCAGTCCTTCTGGATGGTCTTCCAGCCGATGGGCAGCATGATCGCCACGGCCAGCACCCAGCGCAGGAAGACCAGCGTCATCGGCGAGACGTGATCGACCGCCAGCTTGCCGGCCACCGAATTTCCACCCCAAAGCAAGGTGGTGAGCAGCAGGAATATGTAGGCGCTTCGATGCATCGCGGGATTCCAGTCGCCGGAGCTGCGGTGTTTGCCGGCCTATTGCCCTCGCTCGCCCAAGTAAATGATGTCAAAGCCGAAAATTGTTGTGCCTCAGGGCATTTTCGACGGCAAAGAAAGGTCGCGCTCGCGAGGTCTTGACGTTATAGAGGCCTGTCGTTTCGAACCATATTCAAGCCGCTTGGCGGCGTCTCAAGGGAAAAGAAACATGGCCAATGTGGTGGTCGTCGGCTCGCAGTGGGGTGACGAAGGCAAGGGCAAGATCGTCGACTGGCTGTCGGAGCGCGCCGATGTCGTGGTGCGTTTCCAGGGCGGCCACAATGCCGGCCATACGCTGGTCGTCGACGGCAAGGTCTACAAGCTGTCGTTGCTTCCGTCGGGCGTCGTGCGCCAGGGCAAGCTGTCCATCATCGGCAATGGCGTCGTGTTCGACCCGCACGCTTTCGTCGCCGAGGTGGCAAAACTCAAGGCGCAAGGTGTCGAAGTGGCGCCGGATCGCCTGAAAATAGCCGAAAACACAGCGCTTATCCTGTCCCTGCATCGAGAGCTGGACGGATTTCGTGAGGACGCCGCATCCAATTCCGGGACGAAGATTGGCACGACCCGTCGCGGCATCGGCCCCGCCTATGAGGACAAGGTGGGCCGGCGCGCGGTCAGGGTGATGGATTTGGCGGATTTGGAAACACTGCCCTTGAAAGTCGACAGGCTGCTGACGCACCACAATGCGCTGCGTCGCGGGCTTGGTCATGCGGAAGTCACGCATGACGCGATCATGCAGGAACTAACCTCGGTCGCCGACGACATCCTGCCCTATATGGACCGGGTCTGGAAGATCCTCGACGACAAGCGCCGGGCTGGCGAGCGCATCCTGTTCGAGGGCGCGCAGGGCACACTGCTCGATATCGACCACGGCACCTATCCGTTCGTGACCTCGTCGAACACGGTTGCCGGACAGGCTGCCGCCGGCTCCGGCGTTGGCCCGGGCGCCATCGGCTATGTGCTCGGCATCACCAAGGCCTATACGACACGCGTCGGCGAGGGTCCGTTCCCGACCGAGCAGAAGAACGAGGTCGGCGAATTCCTCGGCACGCGCGGCCATGAATTCGGCGTCGTCACCGGTCGCAAGCGCCGCTGCGGCTGGTTCGACGCGGTGCTGGTGCGCCAGGCCGTCGCGGTCAACGGCATCAAGGGCATCGCGCTGACCAAGCTCGACGTGCTTGACGGGCTGGACGAGATCAAGGTCTGCACCGGTTACCGTCTCGACGGCGAGATGATCGATTATCTGCCGGCCAGCCAGGGCGCGCAGGCACGTGTCGAACCGGTCTACGAGACGCTCGAGGGCTGGAAAGGCACCACTGCCGGCGCGCGCAGCTGGAATGATCTGCCGGCCCAGGCGGTCAAGTATGTCCGCTACATCGAGGAGCTCATCGGCGCACCGGTCGCGCTCCTTTCCACCAGCCCGGAACGCGACGACACGATACTTGTGACCGATCCGTTTCAAGACTAGTTTCTGAGCCTTTCCGGGCATCGCGGCTGATTTGCGGGGGCCGACGCGGAAGCAAAATACAGGTCGACTGAAGCATGGCAGATTTCGTTGCTATTCTGAAAAACGCGCTCGACAAGCATGGCGACGAGACGCCGGAAAAGCGTACGCGCATCTATGCCAGCGTTCGCACCATGCTGGCGAAGAAGCTTGGTGAACGTTCGCCGCCGTGGGCTCCCGAAGCCATAGCCACGCAGATGCGTTCGCTGGAAGACGCCATTACAAGCGTCGAGCGCGATTATGCCAAGAGCGTGCCGGAGACCGACCCGCTCGCGGAGCTGGAACACATCTTTTCGTCGATCGATCGCAACAAGAACCAGCCAAGCCATACGAGGCAGCCGGCGAAGGCGGAATCGGCCTGGCCGGCACCGCCCGTCGCCAAGCCCGAGCCCTATCAACCCGCGCCGCCGCCTGCCGCCAAGGTCGAGCCAAGCTGGCAAAGATCGACGCCGGCGCCTGCCCAGCCGGCTCGCGCCGACACGCCTCTTCCAGGCGTGAACGCCGAGGAGGCGGACGACGAGGCCGATGTCTTTTCCAGCAACGAAGACAATGAAGAGCCGGTACAGGACACCTTCCAGCGCCTGCGTCCCGCCGAGCGCAAGCGCAGCTATGGCGGGCTGATCGCGGCCGTCGTCGCACTGCTGGTCGTTGCCGGCGGCGGCTACGGCATCTGGCTGAACAAGGACGCCTTCGGCAAGATGCTGGGGCTTGGCGGCAATCAGGTAGCGAAAACCGAACCCGTGAAGCCGGCGCCGGCCAAGCCGGCAACCGATGCCGCGGCAGCGCCGCCGGCGCCCGCGGCTGGCGGCACGGAAGCCGAAAGCACGAAATTCACCCAGCGGCTGACACCGCAGGGTGGTGAAGTCGACCCGGGTCCGGCCGGTGGCCAAAGCGGCATCGGCGAAGGCGAATCGGTCGCGGCGCTGACCACCCCGCCCTCGGCCACGAACGCACCGGCGATTTCCGCACCGGCCGCGGGTACGCCTGCCGCGACTACGCCTCCGGCGACAGATGCCGCCCCCGCAACGCCGCCTGCCAACGGAGCAGCGCCTGCAGCGCCGGCCGATGCTGCCGGCACGCCGCCAGCACCGGCAGGTGCCGCGCCGCCCGCGCCGGCGGCTGCGCCTGCGGAAGCCGCCCTGCCTGTCGGCCAGAAGGCGATCTTCTATGAGGAGCGCACCAGCACCGCCCAGGGCTCCGCCGAGCCCGGCAACATCGTCTGGTCGCTGGTGCAGGAATCGCCCGGTGGCGACCTGCCGCCGGAGCCGGCGATCCGCGCCGAGGCGACCATTCCCGGCAAGGACATCCAGTTGCGCATGACCATCCGCCGCAACACCGACCAGACGCTGCCGGCCAGCCATATCATCGAGATGATCTTCCTGACGCCCGACGGCTTCGAGGGCGGCGGTGTCGACAACATCCTGCGCGTTGCCATGAAGGCTTCGGAGCAGGATGCCGGCAGCCCGCTGATCGGCATTCCGGCCAAGATTGCCGACGGCTTCTTCCTCGTCGCGCTCAACGACACCAAGGCCGACGAAGACGCCAACATGACCTTGTTGCGCGGCCAGGACTGGATCGACGTGCCGGTGGTCTACAAGACCGGACGGCGGGCGTTGCTGACCATGGAAAAGGGCATTCCCGGAGAGAAGGTGTTCGACGAGGCAATCAAGGCCTGGCAGGCCAAGACGGCAGGCTGAGACGCTGTAGCCGCCGTTCAGAAGCCCTGGAACAGCATGTCGAGCGCAGCGACGATGTCGTCGTGGTGCTTGATCAGGTTCAGCCGACTTTCGCCTAATTCGCTGGCAGAAACGGTGGCAACCAGGTGTGTTGCCATAACGAGCTTTCGACCGTTGATCTCAAAAATCGGATGAAGCCTTCGCATCGGCGGTGGCACCATTGCGACCGGCAGAAGCGGCACGACCACCCGCGTCTTGAAATTGTCGAGCAGCTCTGACTGAACGTCGAGCACATAGCTGCCTTCGATGCGACCGGCGAAGACATCATAGCGGGGCATCAGAACTGCCGGTACTCTTCCAGCGGGATGCCATGTTTCTCGATATAGTCGTTCCACGCGTCCATCGTGGCGCGGTTCTCAAGCTTCCACAGTCGCGTTTTTTCGGCAGCCACCGCCTCCGCGATGCCGGCCTCCGCAGCGCGCGAGACATTCACGTCAAGTCCCTTGGCTTCCCTCATGAGGTTCGAATCGATCGACAGATTTGCTGGCTGACGGGTCGCACTCAAGGCAATTTTGCGCATAATAGCCTCCGCAACATGCGCATAATATATGCGCATTTCTGTATGGAGGCAATCAGGCGGTTCTAGCTGCAGGTAGGGGCGCTCGGCCCCTTTCGCTATGGCTCCGGGCGTTCGTCGCTTCAATCGACAAATCGTCGTCGATTGATCGGCCTACGGCCGAAACACTCCTCACCCCTCCATCTCCTCGCGCAACATCTCCAGTTCCAGCCATTCTTCCTCGAGCGCGGCCAGCGTGGCGCGCTCCTTGTCGAGGGCGGCGATGGTTTTCTGGAACGAGGCCGGATCGCGCTCGTAATAGGCCGGATCGGCGATGTTGTTCTCCAGCCGCGAGATAGAGGCCATCACAGCTTCGATTTTCTTCGGCAGGGATTCCAGTGCGAATTTCTGCTTGAACGACAGTTTCTTCGCCGGCACTTTTGGCGCGGCGGCTTCGCTCTTGCCTGACGCGGGCGCCTCGCCATTTTCGGCTCTCGCCCGCGCCTTGCGGTCGTCCAGCTTCGTGCCGCCGCGCTGCGCCAACATGTCGGAGTAGCCGCCGGCATATTCGATCCAGCGGCCTTCACCATCCGGCGCGATCAGGCTGGTCACGGTGCGGTCGAGGAAATCGCGGTCGTGGCTGACCAGGATGACGGTGCCGGCGAAACCGGCGACCAGTTCCTGCAGCAGTTCAAGTGTCTCCATGTCGAGATCGTTGGTCGGCTCATCGAGCACCAGAAGGTTTGCGGGCCGCGCCAGCACGCGCGCCAGCAGGAGCCGCGCCCGCTCGCCGCCGGACAACTCGCGCACCGGCGTGCGCGCCTGCTCCGGCTTGAACAGGAAATCCTTCATGTAGGAGACGACGTGGCGCTGCTCGCCATTGATGACGAGGTTCTCGCCGCGTCCATCGGTGAGATATTGTGCCAGCGTCTCCTGCGGGTCGACCGCCTCGCGCTTCTGGTCGAGCGTGGCGATCTCCAGATTGGTGCCGAGCCGCACCGAACCGGCGTCCGGTTTCATCTCGCCGGTCAGCATCTTCAAGAGCGTGGTCTTGCCGGCGCCGTTCGGCCCGACCAGGCCAACGCGATCGCCGCGCTGGATGCGGGTCGAAAACGCCTTGACCACGGTGAGATCGCCAAAGCTCTTTTCGATGTTTTTCGCCTCGATCACCAGCTTGCCGGACTCGGTGGCGTCGCTCGCCACCATGGTCGCCGACCCTTCGGCCCCGCGATGACCGCGAAAACGCTGGCGCATGGTCTGCAACTCGCCGAGCCGGCGCATGTTGCGCTTGCGCCGCGCCGTCACGCCGTAGCGCAGCCAATGCTCTTCGCGAACGATCTGGCGACCGAGCTTGTGCTGCTCGCGTTCTTCTTCCTCCAGAACCAGGTCGCGCCATTCCTCGAAATGGCCGAAGCCCTTGTCCAGCCTGCGGGTCTGGCCGCGATCGAGCCAGACCGTGGCGCGCGACACGCGTTCGAGGAAGCGGCGGTCGTGGGAGATGACGATCAGCGCCGAGGAGGTGCGGATGAGTTCTTCTTCCAGCCATTCGATGACCGAGAGGTCGAGATGGTTGGTCGGCTCATCAAGCAGCAGGATATCGGGCTCTGGCGCCATGACGCGGGCAAGGGCGGCGCGCCTCGCCTCGCCGCCCGACAGGTCGTTCGGACGTTCCTCACCCGACAGGCCGAGATGCTCCATCAGATAGCTGGCGCGGTAGGGATCGTCGGCGGGGCCAAGCCCGGCCTGGACATAGGCGCGGACAGTGGCAAAACCTTCCATGTCGGGCATCTGCGGCAAATAGCGGACGGTCGCCGAAGGCTGGCGGAACACTTCGCCGTCCTGCGGCTCGATCAGGCCGGCGGCGATCTTCAGCAGGGTCGACTTGCCGGACCCGTTGCGGCCGACCAGTGCGATCTTGTCGCCGGCCGAAGCCGTCAAGGCGGCGCCATCGAGCAGCGGCGTGCCGCCGAAGGTCAGTTTTATCCCGTCGAGGTTGAGAAGGGGCGGGGCCATGTCAGCTTTCAGGTAAGGGATAGGGATGAGCGAGCAGCATCGCGCGGCCATGGCCGAGCGCGATTTCGAGGCGGCCCCCGGTCTTGTCGGACTTGACCTCGTTGGAAATGGTCAGCGACGAACCGAACGCCACCTTGACGTGAGCGAGCGGCCATTTGGCGCCGGTGACGGTCAGGCCGTCGAGCTCGGAAAAGCCGAGCACCGAAAACAGCGTGCCGTCGGCATAGTCGAAGCCGGCCGTTCCGCGCAGCAGGGGGATGCCTTCCTGAGCGCCGCTGGTCAAAAGCACGTCCGTTCCCGCCTCCGCCAGCCGCAGGGCGAGCGACAGATGCAGAAAAGCGTGGTCGGCGCGCTTGCCGCCAAAGGCGCCGGCCAGCACCAGGCGGGTCGCGCCGCGCTCCAGTGCCGCGGCGACGGCAAGTTCGCCATCGGTCTGGTCCTTTTCCGCCGGGAAGGTCCGGCGCGGCACGGAAGCGAGATCGTCCGGCAGGTTGGCCGGCACCGAATCGAAATCACCCACCCACAGCTCCGGCACGAGACCCAGCAACCGCGCATGACCGATGCCGGCGTCGGCGGCGATGACGCGGGAGCCTTTGACCTGACGGTCGAGCCGTGGCGTACGGATGAGATCGCCGCCAAGCAGGATGGTGAATGTGCTCATATCGTGTGGCCCTTACCAGCCCGGCACGGGAAACGGAAGGCGGCAAACTCCCGCTTGCATGGCGGATCGGCCCGGCCTATGTGTCGAAACGCTCTAACGGGGTGCCGGACGCGATCTTCGCGGACCGGCTGAGAGGCAGTCTCGCCAACCCGCTGAACCTGATCCGGTTTGTACCGGCGGAGGGATTAGACGTTTCGGACAGTCCGACGCCTCAATTCCTTTCAATTCGAACGAAGGAGGCGCCGATGCGCACGCTTTTATACGCTCTTGTTTCAGCAACGGTCGTGGCCTTGTCCGGGCCCGCCTTGGCCAAGGACAAGCTCACCGTCTACACCTATGAGAGTTTCACCGCCGACTGGGGTCCGGGTCCCGTGGTGAAGAAGGAGTTCGAGGCCGAATGCGGCTGCGACGTCGACTTCGTCTCGGTCGCCGATGGCGTCGCGCTGCTCAACCGCGTCAGATTGGAAGGCGCATCGACCAAGGCCGATATCGTGCTTGGCCTGGATACCAATCTCACCGCCGATGCCAAGGCGTCAGGCTTGTTCGCGCCGCATGGCGCGGTGACGGATGTCAATGTGCCGGGCGGCTGGAGCGACGACACTTTTGTCCCCTTCGACTACGGCTATTTCGCTGTCGTCTATGACACGCAGAAGATGAAGACGCCGCCGAAGAGCCTGAAGGAGCTGATCGAAGGCAGTGCCAACGACAAGATCGTCATCCAGGATCCGCGCACCTCGACGCCAGGCCTCGGCCTGCTTCTTTGGGTCAAGTCGGTCTATGGCGACAAGGCACCCGAGGCCTGGGCCAAGCTCAAGGCCAAGGTGCTGACCGTGACGCCGGGCTGGAGCGAGGCCTATGGGCTGTTCACCAAGGGCGAGGCGCCGATGGTGCTGTCCTACACGACGTCGCCAGCCTACCACATGGTCGCCGAGAACACGGAGCGCTACCAGGCGGCCTCCTTCGAGGAGGGCGAGTATCTGCAGATCGAGGTGGCGGGTATCACCACGACAGGAGCCAAGAATCCGCTGGCGGCCAAGTTCATGGCCTTCATGACCGGGCCGAAATTCCAGGATGCCATCCCCGAGACCAACTGGATGTTCCCGGCAGGCAAGACCGACAAGCCGCTCAATCCGGCCTTCGACAAACTGGTCAAGCCGACGAAGACCTTGCTGTTCAGCCCGCAAGAGGTCGCCGCCAACCGCAAGGCCTGGGTCGATGAATGGCTGGCGGTGATGAGCAAATAGGCAGCGCGATGGCGCCGGCGCATTCCACGGATTCCCGCGTCAGTGCCGGCATTGTAGCGCTCGCTGCAATCGCGCTGCTGATCGGCGGCGCGTTTGCCGGCCTGCTTTTCGAGGGCGCCCATGATTTCTCGGGCGCCTGGGCAGCCTTCGATCCCTATCTGCTTCGCGTCATTCGCTTCACGCTCTGGCAAGCGGTCCTGTCGACGCTGCTTTCGGTCATCCCGGGGCTGTTTGTGGCGCGCGCTCTGTCGCGGCATCCACGTTTCTTCGGCCGCGCCTTCATCCTGCAGATCTTCGCCGTGCCATTGGCGCTGCCGGCCATCGTTGCAGCGCTCGGCATCCTGGCGCTTTATGGCCGTGCCGGCTATTTCGCCGGCGTGCTTGCCGTTATCGGCGGCGGAAGCTGGCCGGGCATCTATGGCCTGTCCGGCATTCTCGTCGCCCATGTCTTCTTCAACCTGCCGCTGGCGACGCGGCTGTTCCTCGAGGCGCTGCAGACCATACCGGCCGACCAATGGCGGCTGGCGAGCCAACTCGGCATGGCGGCCCGGCCGGCGTTCCGGCTGATCGAATGGCCAACGCTGCGCGCCGCACTGCCCGGCGTCGCCGGGCTGGTCTTCATGCTCTGCATCACATCCTTCACGATCGTGCTGACGCTCGGCGGCGGGCCGGCCGCGACGACGCTTGAGGTCGGCATCTACCAGGCGCTGCGCTTCGATTTCGATCCCGCACGGGCCGTTGCACTGACGCTGCTGCAGATCGCCTTGACCTTTATCGTGGTGCTGGCACTGACGCGGCTAGGCGCCAATGTGGTCGGCGACACCAATTTGCCGGTCGCGCAACGCCGCTATCTCTCGGTCAATCGGAGCGAGACCTGGTTGAACGCGCTACTCATCGTCCTGGCGCTGCTGTTCGTTGTCGGGCCGATGGCGGCAACCGTGATGGCCGGATTGAGTGCCGATCTCGCCCGCTTGGCCGGCGAGGCCACTGTCCGGCAGGCAACGCTGACCAGCGCGGCGCTCGCCTTCCTGTCGGCGCTGCTTTCGGTGATGCTGTCGCTGGCGCTGACCATGGCGCGGCGGGCGCTAGCGCTGACCCGCCGTGCCGGCGCAAAGACACTGCTCGAACACGCGACCGATACAGGCGCCGGTTTTGTCCTGGTCGTGCCGCCGATCGTCGTCGGCGCCGGCTGGTTCCTGTTGTTGCGCCATGTCGGCGATGTCTTCGCCATCGCCCCGGTCATGGTCGTCACCGTCAACGCGGTGATGGCGATGCCGTTTGCGCTCCGCGCCGTGCGTCCCGCCTATGATGCGGCGAGCGAGCGTCACGAACGGCTCTGTGCACAACTCGGCATTGCGGGCTGGAACCGGCTGATGCTGGTCGACTGGCCGTCGCTGCGGCGACCGCTCGCCACGGCCTTCGCTTTCGCCATGGCGCTGTCGCTCGGCGATCTCGGTGTCATTGCCTTGTTCGGCAGTGATTCCGTGCAGACATTGCCCTACCTTCTTCTGGCTCGGATGGGCAGCTACCGCACCGAGGATGCCGCCGGCCTCGCACTGCTGCTCGGCCTCGTCTGTCTCGCTTTGATCGTGGCGGCGCACTGGCTGGGAAGGGAGGAGGTCCGTGATGCGTGAAAAGGCGGCCAACGGGCTCGCGAAGGGCGCGCCGGTGCGGCTGGACAAAGTGTCGTTCAGCTATGGCAGCTATGGCGAGGCGCCGCTTGTTTTCGATGTCGAGTTTGCCGCGGCGACGATCACCGCCATCATGGGGCCGAGCGGTTCGGGCAAGTCGACGCTGCTCAATCTGGTCGCCGGCTTCGAGACCCCACGGTCGGGCCGCGTGCTGATCGGCGGTGTCGATGTCAGCGCCGAGCCGGCCTCGGCGCGGCCGGTGTCGATGGTGTTCCAGGAGAACAATCTCTTCGCGCATCTTTCCGTCGAGCAGAATGTCGGGCTCGGCCGCTCGCCATCCCTGCGGCTGACCGAGGCGGACCGCGCTGCGGTCGCCGAGGCGCTTGCGCGCACCGGTCTTGCGGGCAAGGAGAAACGCCTGCCGCGCGAGCTCTCGGGGGGCGAACGCCAGCGCGTCGCCCTGGCCCGCGTGCTGGTGCGCGACCGACCGGTGTTGCTGCTCGACGAGCCCTTCGCTTCGCTCGGACCGGCTTTGCGCGACGAGATGCTGGATCTGGTTGCCGCCGTTCATGCCGAACGCGCCATGACAGTGCTGTTCGTCACCCACCAGCCGGAGGATGCACGCCGCATCGGCGAGCATATGGTGTTTGTCGACAATGGGTTGGTCGCCGCGACCGGCAAGGCTGATGATTTCTTTGCCGGGGCTGGTCCGGAGGCGTTCCGGCGCTATATCGGCGCGGGTGCCGGATATTCCACATCACGCGATGTTGCCCGGAAGCGGACATAATTTACGGTCAAACCGGCTCCAGGCGATGTGGCGTTTGCTTGCCATGACCGGGGGAGTGTGGCTAGGTCCGCCCTACCGGTCCGGCACGGGCCGTGATTTGCCTGCAGTATCCGGCGCCCGCCCCTGGGACGGGCCGCGGATACTGCAGCAGTTTGAGATATGGCACGTGAGCATTCTGAAGATCGTCCCCGATTTTCAATGTCATGTGCCGGGACCCGAAAGGAAGCCGTTCTGGCGATCGGCGCTAACACATTGGGAATGAAACCGCTGGCGCGCTTCCTCGCGCTGGCCGGCTTTGCCGTGGCGTTGGCAAGCTGCCAGATGTTCACGCCGCCGGAAGTTCAGGAATCCGGCTTCCAGCCTTCCGACAAGCCGATCACGGTGGACAATGTCGGCGCCAACAACAAGCTCGCCGAATTGGCCAGGGCGCAGCATCCGCGCATCCTGGCGACCTATGGCGGCGAATATTCCGATCCCAAGCTCGAGCGCATGGTCGCCAAGGTGGTCGGTAGTTTGACGGTGGTGTCCGCCAACCCGACACAGACCTATCGCATCACCATTTTGAATTCGCCCAATGTCAATGCCTTCGCGCTGCCGGGCGGCTATCTCTACATCACGCGCGGCCTCCTGGCGCTGGCCAATGATTCGGCCGAGCTTGCCGCTGTCATCGCGCATGAGATGGGCCACGTCACCGCCAATCACGGCTTGCAGCGCCAGCAACTCGAGGCAGAGGAAGGCCTGGCGACCAAGGTGGTTTCCGATGTGCTCGGCGACAGCCCGACCGCCAAGGCGGCGTTGATCCGCGGCAAGCTGAGGCTCGCGCAATTCTCGCGCAACCAGGAGCTGGAAGCCGACGCCATCGGCATCAAGTCGATCGGCGAGGCCGGCTACGATCCTTTCGCCGCCGGCCGCTTCCTGCAATCGATGTCGGCCTACACCGATTTCCGCTCGATCAGCGGCGCCACCGACGCCAGCCTCGATTTCCTGGCCACGCACCCCAATACGCCGCAGCGCATCGATCTGGCGCAGCGCCATGCCCGCCAGTTCGGCGCGCCGGGCGTCGGCACGCGCGACCGCGATTCCTTCCTCGCCGGCATAGACGGCCTGCTCTATGGCGACACGCCGGAAGAAGGCTATGTGCGCGGCGAAACCTTCCTGCATCCGGGCCTTGGCGTTTCGTTCACGGTACCGGACGGCTTCATCATCGACAATTCGGCGGCAGCGGTGACGGCCACCGGCCCCGGCGACATAGCGATCCGTTTCGATGGCGTGTCGATCGACAAGAACCGGGCGCTGACGGACTATATCCGCAGCGGCTGGGTGGCTGGTCTCGTCGACAGCAGCGTCAGGCAGGAAACCATCAACGGCAACGAGGCAGCGACCGCGCATGCCGGCGCCGAAGGCTGGCAGTTCGACATTGCGGTGATCCGCGCCGGCGGCCAGGTCTACCGGCTGCTGACCGCGGCCCCTTCGGCCAGCACGTCGCTGGACACGATCGCCCGCTCGGTCAGCGGCTCGTTCCGGATCCTGAGCGCTGCCGAAAAGGCGGCGCTGAAGCCGCTGCGCATCCGCGTCGTCACTGTCCAGCCTGGGCAGACGATGGGTTCGCTTTCGGCGCAGATGGTCGGCGTCGACCGTAAGCTCGACCTGTTCCGCGTCCTCAACGCGCTGTCGCCTGGTGCCGCGGTTTCGGCCGGCGACAAGGTCAAGATCGTCACGGACAAGTAGGCACCTCCGGACGCCTGCCGCCGTTCAGGCGGCAGTCGCCATGAACTCCGGATTCTGCTTCACCAACGCGACCTTCAGCTTTTCCATGGCGCGGGCCTCGATCTGGCGGACGCGTTCCTTGGAGATGCCGAGGGTTTCGCCGAGCGCTTCCAGCGTCGCGCCCTCGTCGTTAAGCCGGCGTTCCTCGATGATCCTCAACTCCCGTGCGTTGAGCGCGCGAAGCGCCTCCCTCAGCCAGAGCGAGCGGCGCGCGACATCGATCTTGTCGCCGACGATCTCGTCGGGCAGCGGATCGTCCGAGACCAGGAAGTCCATGCGCTCGGTCGAACCCGCATCGTCGGCAACCGGCATGTTGAGTGAGGAGTCGGGAGCCGACAGCCGCGAATCCATCATCGCCACGTCGGCTTCGGAGACGCCGAGTGCTTCCGATACTTCGCGATAGAGCGTTGCGTTTGACAGTGGCTCGGCGCCATTCGCCAGCCGCGCGCGCAGGCGTCGCAGGTTGAAGAACAGCGCCTTCTGCGCCGAGCTGGTGCCGCCACGCACGATCGACCAGTTGCGCAGGATGTAGTCCTGCATCGAGGCCCGGATCCACCATGTCGCATAGGTCGAGAACCGCACCTCGCGCTCCGGCTCGAAGCGGGCGGCGGCCTCGAGCAGTCCGACATGACCCTCCTGGACCAGGTCGCCGAGCGGCAGGCCGTAATGGCGGAATTTGGAGGCCATGGAAATGACCAGCCGCATATGCGCGACGGTGATGCTGTGCAGCGCGTTCTGGTCGTTGTCCTCTTTCCAGAGCAATGCAAGCCGATGCTCTTCGTCACGTTCGAGGTAGGGAGCCTTCATTGCCGCGCGGACCATGATCCGTCCTGCCGTGTCTTCCATCATGAGGCGCTCCCTGGGTGGTGCGGATGACTTTGCAAACTTGGCTGGCGCCCGGGTTGAAATGGCGGCGCCGTGCCCTAGAACAGCCAGAACTGCCATGCGCGGGAAAGGTTCCGCGACCGTGGCTGCGGGATTGTGTTGCCCGACGGGCTCCGGGGATGATCCGCGACAGTTCTGGTGTCGGCTGGAAAGCGCCAGTTTGAGTATGCGATTTCAGAAACTGGTTGTTTTTGGAATTCTGTTCCTTATTTTTTCGGCTTGCATCTGTCAGTTTCCAGCGCTCACAATATGCCGGTCGGCCGGCCAAGGACGGGATCACAGAAAAATGAAATGGCTCAAGTCGCTCATCATCGCCGGAACGCTGCAGGCCTTGGCTGTCACCGCAGGCCATGCCGGCGCCAATCTCGACCAGATCAAGCAGGCCGGGGTCATCAAGGTCGGCACGGAAGGCACTTATGCGCCATTCACCTATCATGACACTTCGGGCGCACTGGTCGGCTTCGACGTCGAAATCGCCAAGGCGATCGCCGACAAGCTCGGCGTCAAGGTCGAATTCCTCGAAGGCAAGTGGGACGGGCTGATCGCCGGCCTCGACGCCAATCGCTATGACGCCGTCATCAACGAGGTCGGCATCACCGATGCCCGCAAGGCCAAGTACGACTTCTCCGATCCTTACATCGCCTCCAAGGCGGTGCTGATCGTGCGCGGCGACAACACAGACATCAAGACCTTTGCCGATCTCAAGGGCAAGAAGTCGGCGCAGTCGCTGACCTCGAATTTCGGCAAGCTGGCCGAAACGAACGGCGCCGAGCTGGTCGGCACCGATGGCTTCGACCAATCGATCCAGCTGCTTCTGACAGGCCGTGCCGACGCCACGATCAATGACAGCCTGTCGTTCCTCGACTTCAAGAAGCACAAGCCCGACGCCAATGTGAAGATCGCCGCGCAAGAGGAAAACGCCGACTATTCCGGCGTCATCGTGCGCAAGGGCGATCCGGAGCTGGTCGCGGCGATCAACAAGGCGCTGGCCGACATCAAGGCCGACGGCACCTATAAGAAAATCTCCGACACCTATTTCGGCCAGGACGTTTCGAAGTAATCTATGAGGCGGGCCGCTCCGCGGCCCACAGGACATATCGAGCGGCGAGCCGTCTTTGACGGTCCGCCGCTTTTGTCGTGATATGTCGCGCCTCGACGAAGCCTCGACTTATTTGGAGGGTCTTACGTGCCGCACTGGCTGCAACTGATGCTGGAGTCGCTGCCTTCGCTGTTGTGGGCGGCGCTGATCTTCACCGTGCCGCTGACGCTGTTGTCCTTCGTCCTTGGGCTGACCGTTGGGTTGGGTGCGGCGCTTGCCCGGCTGTTTGGTCCGAAACCGCTGGTCGCGCTGGTGCGCTTCTATGTCTGGATTTTCCGCGGCACGCCGCTGCTGGTGCAGCTGTTCCTTATCTTCTACGGCCTGCCGTCGGTCGGCATCCTGCTCGACGCCTTCACGGCGGCGTTGATCGGCTTCACGCTCAACATCGGCGCCTACACGTCGGAAATCATCCGCGCGGCCATAGGCTCGGTGCCGAAGGGCCAATGGGAAGCCGCCTATTCGATCGGCATGACCTGGAGCCAGGCGATGCGGCGCACCATCCTGCCGCAAGCCGGCCGGGTCGCGGTGCCGCCGCTTTCCAACACCTTCATCTCATTGGTCAAGGATACGTCGCTGGCCGCCGCCATCACCGTGCCGGAGATGTTCCAGGCGGCGCAGCGCATCGTCGCCACCACCTATGAGCCGCTGATCCTCTATGTCGAGGCGGCGATCCTCTATCTGGCGCTGAGTTCGGTGCTGTCGGCCTTGCAGACGCGGCTGGAGACCCGGCTCAACCGCTATGGCGGCTTCCTGGAGGCACGCTCATGATCGGCCTCAGCAACATCGAAAAGCGCTTTGGCGACAATCTCGTGTTGAAGGGCGTGACGGTCACCATTGCCGAAGGCAGCGTCACGGCGCTGGTCGGCCCGTCGGGCGGGGGAAAGAGCACCCTGCTGCGCTGCATCAACCTCCTGGAGATCCCGACCTCGGGCACGGTGCGCATCGGCGACGAGACGCTCGAATTCCATCCTGGTGGCAGGGTTCCGGCCAGGGATATCCAGCGCCTGCGGCTGCAGACCGGCATGGTGTTCCAGAACTTCCAGCTGTTTCCGCATCGCACCGCGATCGAGAACGTCATGGAAGGGCTGGTGACGGTGCTGAAATGGGCGCCTGAGAGGGCACGCGAGCGGGCGCTGGCTCTGCTGGAGAAGGTGGGGATGGCGCACAAGGCCGACGCCTGGCCGGCGACGCTGTCGGGCGGCCAGCAGCAGCGCGTGGCGATCGCCCGCGCCTTGGCGCCGTCGCCGAAAGTGCTGCTCTGCGACGAGCCGACCTCGGCACTCGACCCGGAACTGGCGCAAGAGGTGGTCGACGTGCTTGGCAAGCTCGCCAGTGAAGGCACGACCATGGTGATGGCGACGCATGATCTGCGCCTCGCCTCCAAGATCGCCAAGGAAGTGGTGTTCCTCGATGCCGGCGTCGTCGTCGAGAAGGGACCGGCCGCGGTGCTGTTCAACAATCCGGAGCAGCAACGGACGAAGCGGTTCATTGCGACGCTGAAGCAGGAGGCTGAGAAGGAAGGCGGCGGCGGGTAGGCGCGGCCTAGGGTCTGTAGAATTCGGGCGATGGCCCCGAAGGCGCGCCGGTTCCGGTATATCTTGCCGGATGCGCGAGCAGGCCGTCAGCCATCCTTCGGCATATCGGGCCTTGCCGCCAGCAGCCGCTGAAATTTCACCGTCAGATCTCCCTCGAAATCGCGGCTCTTCATTTGCAGGTTCAGATATGATGGCTGACGAGCGCCACGCCAAGTCCGATGAGGATCGAACCGCATGTCTTGGGGATCACCCATCCGGCGCCAGTGAACCGGCCAACGGCGAGCGAGGCGATGCCGACCGCCGCAAGGTCGGCCATCGAGAAGATGAGATTGACGATGATGCCGAGGATGAGGAACTGCAACCCGACGGCCATGCCGGCTGACGGATCCACGAACTGCGGCAGGAAGGTCAGGAAGAACAGTGCCGTCTTGGGATTGAGGATCTCGACGACCATGCTGTCGCGAAATGTATTCGGGGCCGGCCTGGCACCATCCTCACCCATCCGGTTCCAGCCCAGGAACATGGCAAGGCCCAGCGAAATGAGATATGCGGCGCCCGCCCATCGGATCACCAAGAAAGCGACCGGCGCGTGTTCCATCAGTGCGGCGAGCCCGACCGCCGCGGCCAGGATGTGCACGTAACAACCAAGATGGACACCCAGTGCCGCCATCAATCCCGCCTGACGGCCATGGGCCAGCGTCTGCGCTGTCATGTAGAGAATCGCCGGTCCTGGCATGCAGGCGAAGGCGAGCGTTGCGAGGGCGAACGGAATCCAGAGATCCAGCGATGGCATGACAGCTCCTCCCATGATCAAGCCGTGGGAGGAGTAGGCCGGGGGGCAGGCCGAAAACATACGACGGATGCCGTATTTGGGTGATGATCGGGTTTGGCTAATCTGCCGATGGTTAAGGGGACGTTGCCGGGTTGCCCATTGTAGCGGCTGCGATATCAGCCGGTGGGCAATCCCAGACGAACCGCGTAGGCGGTCAGTTCGGCGGTGTTGTGGAGACTGAGCTTGCCCATCAGATTTTCGCGATGTTTGCGAGCGGTCGGCAGGCTGATGCCCAGTCGTTCGGCGATGTCGCGCGTGATCATGCCTTGCGCCACCAGTTGAAGGATCTGCCGTTCGCGTCGCGTCAGCGGTACCGGGGACAGGATTTCCTGCGCGGCTATCGGCTCGCTGTCCCTGCCTATATCGCTGACCGCGAAGCGAACGGTTTTCGCCAGATAGGTGCCTCCGTTCTTGACCGCTTCGATGGCAGCGCCGAGTTCCTCGGGATCGCCATCCTTGGTCAGGTAGGCGTTGGCGCCGGCGCTGAGCGCGGCGCGTACTGTCCTCGGCTCGACATTGGCCGTCAGCACCACGATCCGCAGGCGTGGTGCCAAGGTCCTGATGGTGGCGATAAACTGCATCCCGGCCACACCCGGCATGCCGAGGTCGAGGATCAAAAGGTCGGCGCGCGTGCTTCGCAGCTGGCCAAGCAGCGCCTCGCCATCCGCAGCCTCGGCGACGACCGAGACATTGTCCATAGCCGAGATAAGCAGCTTCAGCCCCTCGCGCACGATGGCATGGTCGTCGGCGAGTATGGCGGTGAGCGAGCGGTTCATCGGGGCACCATCCAGGGCTGCGGCGGCGTATATGGATCGATCGCCAACTTATGCGAAACAGGTTGCCGGTAGATCAACGGTACCGGGGAAGACCGGCCGGAGAATTACTTGGGACAATTGGAGGGATTCGATGCAGGAAGACAAGATACGCCAGGCCCTGGTCGAACTCCTGTATCGCAATTCCTACGGCGTGGTCATCTCCAACATCGTGATCTCGATGGCGGCGGTCTATGTTCTGAGAACGGCCGTTTCCGCCAATTGGCTGACCGGCTGGCTGGCGGCGCTGTATCTGCTGACGGCTCTCCGGGTGCTGGCGTCGCGCCGTTTTTTCAGCCGCTCAAGGGATCGCGGCTCGATCTTGCGCTGGGCATGGCTGGCCACGGCGTTTTCCTGTATGTCGGGCCTTCTGTGGGGGGTGCTTGGCTGGGTCGGCTTTATGCCCGAGGCGCCGATCGTGCTGTCCTTCACGGTCATCGTCCTGACTGGTCTCGTCTGCGGTACGGTGCCGTCGCTGTCGGCCTTTCCGCCGGCGCTGGTCGGTTCCATCCTGGCCACGGTGGTTCCGGTCGCCTTGCGCTGCTTGACCACCCAAAGCGATATTTCCGGCGCCTTCCTGTTCCTGCTCGCATCGCTGGTGGCGATCAATTTCTACTACTGCCGTATCACCTACCGCATGCTGCGCGAAACCGTCAGCCTGCGACTGGAGAACGAAACACTGGTCGAGCACCTGCAAGAGGAACGCGACAGGGCGCAGACCGCCGACCGTGCCAAGACGCGTTTTCTGGCGGCGGCGAGTCACGATCTGCGCCAACCGATCCATGCCCTGAGCCTGCTGGTCTCGACGCTTGCCATATTGGGGCAGCGCGGCGACGTACCCTCCGGCGAGGCGCGCGATCTGGCCAGCCGGGCGAAATCGGTTGTCAGCAACTTCAGTGGGCTGCTCAACGCTTTGCTCGATATCTCGCGGCTCGATGCGGGCATCGTCACGGTCACGAGCGAGGCGGTGCCGCTGCGCGACCTCTTTGGTGATCTTCGCAATGAATTCGCCGCCGAGGCAAAACAACGCGGACTTACGTGGCGCGTGGTAGACAGCAGTCTCTACGTCGACAGCGACCCGATGATGTTGAAGCGCATCCTCAACAACCTGGTCTCGAATGCCCTTCGCTACACCAAGCAAGGTGGTGTCCTGCTGGGCTGTCGCCGGCGCGGCGCATGTGTGGAGATACAGGTCCTCGACAGCGGCCCCGGCATCCCCGCCGATCAGCAGGGGATGGTCTTCGAGGAGTTCGTGCAGTTGCAGAACCCGGCGCGGGACCGCACGCAAGGCTTGGGACTCGGGCTCGCCATCGTTCGCCGCACCGCCGAGCTGTTGGGGCACCCCCTGAAATTGGCTTCGACGTCCGGGCGCGGTTCCCTGTTTTCCATCACCGTCGCGAAGGCCGGCGCGGTGCAAGCTCGCTTGGAGGTCGACACGACATCGCCGGCCAGCAGTGCCGCCGGCATCATGGTGGTCGAGGACGAGGGCGACGTTCTCGATGCCATGGTGCGCTTGCTCAGCCTGGAGGGACATCGTGTCTATCCCGGCCGCTCCGCCGCAGAGGCGCAGGAGGCCCATACGGCGGCGCTGGCTGCCGGCGATGCGCCGGTCGACCTGATCATCGCAGACTACCGTCTCGAGAATGACACCACCGGCACCGACGCGATCCGTGCGCTTCACGCCCATATCGGCCGGCTTGTCCCGACCATCATCATTACTGGCGATACGTCGCCGGCGCGCCTCAAGGAGATCAGCGCCAGCGGCAGCCGCATCCTGCACAAGCCGATCGCCGACGAGGAATTGCGCGAGACCATTGCCGCGGTCTGCTTTGGCGGCAAGGCGATAAGTGGCGACACACGTTAAAACGAAAACGCGCGCTCGACGGCTCGGCGCGCCGGCAAGCCGCGATGCAGCACGCTGGTGCGCAGGGCCTACCAACATCGAAGCTGCCGCCCGAAACCAAAAGAGGCCCCGGTCAAACCGGAGCCTCCAATCGTTTCTGGCAGGATTTCTCGAAAGGTGAGAAAGATCAGGCAGCTTCTTCCTGCTCGGCCTCTTCATTGTCGGCCTTGGCGCCACGCTTAGGGCCCTTGTTGAGGTTGACCTCGATCAGGCGCACGGCTTCGGTTTCCGACATGCGGTTGACGGCCGCGATCTCGCGGGCCATGCGGTCGAGCGCCGCCTCGTAGAGCTGACGCTCGGAATAGGACTGCTCCGGCTGGTTGTCGGCGCGGTAGAGGTCACGCACGACTTCCGAGATCGAGATCAGGTCGCCCGAATTGATCTTCGCATCATATTCCTGGGCGCGGCGCGACCACATGGTGCGCTTGACGCGGGCGCGGCCCTGCACGACCTTCAGCGCGCGCTCGACATAATCCTCTTCCGACAGCTTGCGCATGCCGATGGAGGTCGCCTTGGCGACCGGCACCTTCAGGCGCATCTTGTCCTTCGAGAAGTCGATGACGAACAGTTCCAGCTTGTGTCCAGCAACTTCCTGCTCGTCGATCGAGACGATCTGGCCGACGCCATGCGCCGGGTAGACGATGTACTCGCCGGTCTTGAAACCGTGACGCGCAGCGGTGGACTTCTTCTGCGGGGTGATCGTTGCCATTGCGCACTGAACTCCTTGTTGTGGTACCGGCGTCCTGCCGGCCCGAACTCGCGCGATCGGAGAAACCGACCGTTAGCCGCACAACAGATGAACCCATCGGAAAAGCCGGACCGGCAAACCGCAACATCGCGACCGCCTGGCCCAGATCGCTCTGGTCCGAATGGGATTTTCACCTTTCAGTGATTTGGGGCGTCTGCGCCATAAATCGACGTTGTGTCACCGGCATGTTTCGCTGATGTAACACAAAAAGTCGGAAGAATCAAGGTTTTGCTGCATACGCGAAGGCCACAACCCGGCGCCGGCTGTCAAGCCGGTTAATGTGACGTGCCTCTTACCCTGCGTAATACCGGCCTCTGCGGCCGTATTGTCAATCGCCTTCGCCGGGCTCGGCGGAGAAGTATTTCTCGAACTTGCCGGCCTCGCCGTCGAAGGATTTCGCGTCTGCCGGCGGTTCCTTCTTGGCGGTGATGTTGGGCCATTTCTCGGCGTATTCAGTGTTGACCTGCAGCCATTTGTCGAGGCCGGGCTCGGTGTCGGGCTTGATCGCGTCGGCCGGGCATTCCGGCTCGCAAACACCGCAGTCGATGCACTCGTCGGGATGGATGACGAGCATGTTCTCGCCTTCGTAGAAACAATCGACCGGACAGACCTCGATGCAGTCCATGTATTTGCATTTGATGCAATTGTCGGTCACGACATAGGTCATCGGTCGGCTCCGGGACGTCCCATTTTATTGGGCTTTTTCCGTCAGGTAACGCCTTTGGCCGCTGCTTGCAAGGGCAGCCATTCCTGTCGGCATCAGCGTTTCGAAATGGAATTCCAGGCAGCCGGCGCCCCAGAGGCCGGCGACCTCATGCAGGGCTTCCTGTTTGCCGGGTTCAGTTTTGCTTCAAACACGTGGTTATCCTGGCAAGCGCCGCCTGTTTTTGGACGCCAGGCATCAATCTTCGCCGAGCAATCGGTCGGTCTGGCGACGTTCCTTCTTGGTCGGGCGGCCGCTGCCGGCCTCGCGCAGCCCCGGAATTGCATCGGGAGGGGCTTCGCCCTTCGGTGCGGGCGGTGGCGACATATCCTCGTAGAGCGTACGGGCTTCCTCGGCCGGGCCGCGTCGCGCACCCGCGCCAAGGACCTTCCAGATGAAGATGCGCCGCTCGAGCGTGATGGTCAGGACGTCGCCCGGCTTGACCTGATCTGAGGCCTGCGCTGCTTTGTCGCGATTGATGCGGACCCGGCCGGCGACGACCAGTTTTGCCGCCAGCGAGCGCGATTTCACGACGCGGGAGAAGAACAGCCATTTGTCGATGCGCTGGCGGCCTTCGGCAACCATCGAAGCGAGCCGGGTTCTACTTCTTCAACTGGTCGCGCAGAGCGGCGAGCTTGGCGAAGGGCGAATCCGGATCGAAACGCACCGGACGCTCCTCGCGCGGCTTCGGCTGGAAGGCGGGCTTGCCGCCTTGCGGACCACCCTTGCCATCCGGCCTGCCACCCTTCCAGTCGGGACGGCCTTCGCGGCGGTCGGGACGCTCGCCCTGCGGCCTGTCACGTCGCTGTTCGCCTTCGGCCTGCGGCTTGGGTTTGAACTTCGAGCGGTCGAAGCGCGGCTTGCCGGCTCCATCGCGCCGTCCTTCATGGGCCGGACGCTCTCCGGGTGCAGCGGCGGCCGGTGCGCCGGCGTCCGCAGGCGCATCGCTTCGGCCGCGCGCTTGTCCGTTGCGTGGGCGATTGTTCCTGCGGTTGTCGTCGCGGTTGCGCGGGCGCTGTTCGAAACGACCCTGACGCCACAACAGGATGGGTTTTGGCGCTTCGGCTTCCGGAGCGGGTTCCCCGGTGGCTGCTTCAGTCACCGTCACGGGTTCGTCCGGCGCGGCGTCCGTTGCCGGCGCGGCATTTGACACCAGCTCGGCCGGTGCAACTTTTTCTGCCGCTGCGGCTTCAGTCTCGGCAGCTTCAGCCTCTGCCTGCGGTTCAACCGGTGCCGGTTCAGCAGCAGCCTCGGCAACAGGCGCTTCGTCTTGCACGGTTTCGACCGGAGCGTCCGCCTGTTCTTCCACGGCAGGCGCAGCAGGTTCCGCCGCGGCGTCGGAGGTGATTTCGGTCGCCGTTTCCGAAACGGCCACTGCGTCCGATGCCGGCTCCGACCCTTCGACTGCTGCCTCTGCTGCGGCGTCCGCCGCCTTGGTCTGCTCGGCTCGTGCAGCCTCTTCCGCCGCAAGCTTCGCCATCGCTGCTTCGCGCGCGGCATTGTCCTGTGCTTCGAGCCGCGCCTTGACCTCGACGGCCGGCTTCGGCTCGGGACGGTAGCCGAGACCTTTGAGGATCTCTTCCATATCGTCCGCGGTGGCGCCGAGGATCGACATCATCGGCGGCGTCACCATGAAGGACTGGCCGTCATAGGCGCCGTCCGGGCGCTGGCCGAGACCGGGCTTCCAGTTGGTCGCCGGACGGATCAGATCCGCCAGCCGTTCCAGGATGTCGATGCGCACGGCGCGACGGCCGAGATTGCGGTAGCCGGCAAGCTTGTAGAAGGTCTTGTCGAAGGCGGGGTCGATGACCACCGAGGTGCGACCCGAGGCGAGCGCATGGACCACGTCGCCAAAACCTGGCTTGTCCTTGCCGTCGTTCTTCAGCGCCCACAGCAGCGTCACCAGCCCGGCAGGCGCCGGCTTGATCAGCGCCGGCACGAAGACATGGTAGGCGCCGAAGCGCACGCCAAGCCGGCGAAGGGCTGCGCGGCCTTCCTGGTCGAGCGACTTCATCTCCTCGGCGATGTCGCGGCGGTTGATGAGGCCGAAATTCTCGACCAGCTGGAAGGCGATGCCACGGCCGATGCCGGAAATCTGGTCGGCGTTTTTCAAGTCGACCAGCGGCTTCAGCAGCGACTCGATCTGGAAATTGACGAAACGCTCGGCACGCGCGGCGACCTTGTCGCGCGCCGGGCCGGTCAGCTGTTCGTCGGCCAGCAGCACCAGCCGCGGCTTCAGCGCGTCTTCGCCTGATACAAGCGTGCCGATCGGCGCACCGATCCAGCGCAGCGTGCCATCCGACCCGAGGGCGATATCGCCATTGGCCGAGGCGCCGAAGCGTTCGGCGCGCGCCTCGAACTCGGCGGCCAGCGCCTTCTGGGCAGCGGTGCGCACCGCCTTGGCGTCTTCGCCGCCGGCGGTCTGGTCGGCGGTGAAGCGGAACCCTTGCAGCTCGCCGACATGGTGGCCTTCGACAAGGACGGTTCCGGTAGAACTAATTTCGGCTTCAGGCATGGTATTTTCTCTAAGGCGCCGCATGAGGACGGAAGTCCTGCGGTCTACGAAGCGTTTCGTCAACCGCTCATGCAGCGCATCCGACAATCTGTCTTCGATTTCGCGCGTCTTTTCCTGCCAGTGTGCCTGATCGGCCAGCCAGCCGGGCCGGTTCGACACGAATGTCCAGGTGCGGATCTGGGCAATGCGATGCGAGAGCGTATCAATGTCGCCCTCTGTTGTGTCGGCGCGGCGCACCTGCTCGGCCATGTAATTCTCGTCGACATGGCCGTGGCGTGCGAGGTCCGTGTAGATTGAGGCAATGAGATCGGCATGTTGGGCCGGCGCGATCCTGCGGTAGTCGGGCAGCGCGCAGGCTTCCCACAGCAGCGCCACGCGCTTGGCATTGGTGGTGAGTGCGCGGATGTCCTCGTCGCGCGACAGATGCTCGAGCGCCTGTGCATCGACGGCAGGCAATGCCCGTGTCAGTCCCTCGACCGGGGCGTTGGTTTCGATCGAGCGCTTCAGCGCGTCGAGGCTGGCAAAGTCGAAATGTGCGGTGCGCCATTGCAGCACCTTCACCGGGTCGAAGTCGTGGCCTTCGATCTTCTTGATCAGATCCTCGTCCAGCGGGTCGACCTGGCCGGTGACACCGAACGTGCCGTCGCGCAGATGCCGGCCGGCGCGGCCGGCGATCTGGCCAAGCTCGGCCGCCGTCAGATTGCGATACTGGAAGCCGTCGAACTTGCGATTCTGGGCGAAGGCGACGTGGTCGAGATCGAGGTTGAGACCCATGCCGATGGCATCGGTGGCGATGAGGTAGTCGACATCGCCGGACTGGAACAGCGCCACCTGGGCGTTGCGGGTGCGCGGCGAGAGCGCGCCGAGCACGACGGCGGCACCGCCCTGCTGGCGGCGGATCAACTCGGCGATGGCGTAGACCTCGTCGGCGGAAAAGGCGACGATCGCCGTGCGCCGCGGCAGGCGGGTCAGCTTCTTGGAGCCGGCATAGGCAAGATGCGACAGCCTCGGCCGCGTCACCACCGAGACACCCCTCAGCAGGCGCTGCAGGATACTTTGCATGGTGGCGGCGCCCAGCAGCAGCGTTTCCTGGCGGCCGCGCAGGTGCAGGATGCGATCGGTGAAAATGTGGCCGCGCTCGAGGTCGCCGGCGAGCTGCACCTCGTCGATGGCGACGAAGGCGGCGTCGGTCTCGCGCGGCATGGCCTCGACGGTGCAGACCGAATATTTGGCGCCCGGTGGCTGGATCTTTTCCTCGCCGGTAATCAGCGCAACCTTGTGGGCGCCGACCTTTTCGCAGACGCGGGCGTAGACCTCGCGCGCCAGAAGCCTGAGCGGCAGGCCGATGATTCCACTCTCATGCGCCACCATGCGCTCGATGGCGAGATGGGTCTTGCCGGTGTTGGTCGGCCCGAGCACGGCGGTCACGTCGCGGCCCGACAGGATCAGCGGCTCAGTGTGTTTGGGCTGGATGTTCATCAACCTAGAATAAGGCTTCCGGGACCTGGAGATAAGGCTTCTGGCCTCTGGTTGTCGGGAGCGTGCCTCAAATGGCGCGTATGACAGGCGACACATAGGGATTTCGGGCGCGAAGCGAAAGCGGAATGTTCCGTCGGCAGCCAGAAGGTGGTTCTGTCAAGCTCTCAATCAGATGCGGATTAACGGATAGAACGAGTCTGGAACGAATCGGCGACGAATCAGTGACTCCTGCAGATTCAGCTTTTGTTCACGGCTATATGTGGATTTCGCGGCCGCGACACGCACCACATGCTGAATCGCTGAACTGGCCCGTTTCGTGCTAAGAGGGCATTGCCATTAACCTTTGTCGATAAACGATCACAGTGGCTTGGCATGCCTCGACCAAGGTTATGAAATTGTTGATCTTTCTTAATCCGCGTTAAGCAATTGGCAGGGGATTCAGGCTGTCGTCGTTAACGTTCAGCTCAAAGCCGGAACGAATCGGCGACGAATCAGCGATAGCGGAATTTTCCCGTTTTGTTCACCCCAATATCTTGTGTTGTGAACAGCTTATCCACCGAGAATCCACAGGCTTGGAAGCAGGTTTCGCACAGGCCGGCCGGGCCGCTGTTAACCTCTGCGTGCCGGATTGGGTCAGCAGCCGTGCTGTCACTTCGAAGGACCATGGCGCCAACGAAAACGGGCCGGCGCGCCGGCCCGTCGATCTCTGCGCCTACATCGCCGTCGTCAGGCGAAATACTGGCCGCCATTGGCCGTGATGGTCGAGCCGGTGATGAAGCCGGCATCTTCGGATGCGAGGAAGACGACGCAGCGCGCGATTTCCTCGGGCTCACCGAGGCGGCCGACAGGAATCTGCGGAATGATGCGCTCGTTGAGCACCTTCTCGTCGATCGCCTTGACCATCTCGGTGGCGATATAGCCGGGACAGATGACGTTGACAGTGATGCCGGCGCGAGCCCCCTCTTGGGCGAGAGCCTTGCTGAAACCGATATCGCCGGCCTTGGCGGCGGAATAGTTGACCTGGCCGGCCTGGCCCTTCTGGCCGTTGATCGAGGAGATGGTGATGATGCGGCCGAACTTGCGGTCGCGCATCCCGCTCCACAGCGGATGCGTCATGTTGAAGACGCCGGACAGGTTGGTGTCGATGACCTCTTTCCACTGCTCACGCGTGATCTTGTGGAACATGGCGTCGCGGGTGATGCCGGCATTGTTGACCAGCACCGAGACCGGGCCGAGATCGGCCTCGACCTGCTTGATGCCGGCGGCGCAGGCATCATAGTCGGCGACCGACCATTTGTAGACCGGAATGCCGGTCTCAGCCTTGAATTTCGCCGCTGCGGCGTCATTGCCGGCATAGTTCGCCGCAACCGAATAGCCGACGGTCTTCAATGCGATCGAGATCGCCGCGCCGATGCCGCGCGATCCGCCTGTGACGATTGCTACCTTGGTCATGCATTTCCCCTTTTTTGATATCGCCCTGTTGTCGGGCTTGGCAGGCACTGGATACAGAACGGGCGGCTAAAGCGCGTCGCGCTGAGGTAGATTCAGGCGATGCGCTTCAGATGTTTGGTTTTATACATGTCGGTGTTCCCAAAACCGCTGCGCAGTTTTGGGCGACATGCATGCACGCCGCCCGTTTAGTGACTTTCTTCAGAGTGCTTCGACACACATGGCGACGCCCATGCCGCCGCCGATGCACAGGGTAGCGAGACCCTTCTTGGCGCCGCGCCGGCGCATTTCGAAGACCAGCGTGTTGAAGACGCGAGCGCCGGACGCACCGATCGGATGGCCGATGGCGATGGCGCCGCCATTGACGTTGACGATCGAGGGATCCCAGCCCATGTCCTTGTTGACGGCGCAGGCCTGCGCCGCAAAGGCTTCGTTGGCCTCGACCAGGTCGAGATCGCCGACCGACCAGCCGGCCTTTTCCAAGGCCTTGCGCGAGGCGGGAATGGGTCCGGTGCCCATGATCTGCGGATCGACGCCGGCGGTTGCCCAGGACACGATGCGCGCCAGCGGGGTGATGCCGCGCCTCACCGCTTCCGCTTCGCTCATCAGCAGCGCGCCGGCGGCGCCGTCATTGATGCCGGAGGCGTTGGCGGCGGTTACCGTGCCGTCCTTGTCGAAAGCCGGTTTCAGCTTGGTCATGGCGTCGATCGTGGCGCCGTGGCGGATGTATTCGTCCTGGTCGACGATGGTGTCGCCCTTCTTGCCCTTGATGGTGACGGCGACGATCTCGTCCTTGAACTTGCCGGCCTTCTGCGCGGCCTCGGCCTTGTTTTGCGAGGCGAGCGCGAACTGGTCCTGGTCTTCGCGGGTGATCTGGAACTGACGCGCGACGTTTTCGGCTGTGTTGCCCATGTGGTAACCGTTGAAGGCGTCCCACAGCCCGTCCTTGATCATGGTGTCGATCAGCTTGAAGTCGCCCATCTTGACGCCGGCGCGCAGGTGCTGGGCATGCGTCGAAAGCGACATCGATTCCTGGCCTCCGGCGACGATCACCTTGGCATCGCCGATGGCGATCTGCTGCATGCCGAGCGCGATGGCGCGCAGGCCCGAGCCGCAAACCTGATTGAGGCCCCAGGCGGTGGTTTCCTTGGGCAGGCCGGCATTGATCGATGCCTGGCGGGCCGGGTTCTGGCCTTGCGCGGCGGTCAGCACCTGGCCGAGGATGACCTCGTCGACCTCGCCTGGTTCGACGCCGGCACGCGACAGCAATTCCGTGATGACGACGGCGCCGAGCTCATGCGCCGGGGTGGCGGCGAAAGCGCCGTTGAAGGAGCCGACCGGCGTGCGCGCCGCACTGGCAATGACGATGGAAGCGGACATTTTCTTCTCCAGACTTCAAGGGTGTTGCTCTGTCGTTGGGGACTTTTCTTGCCCTTTCCCAACCCCAAGTCAAACCGGAAATGGGCATGGCGCCCATGCGCCGCAAGCAGGCCATGCCTTGCCATGGCGGCCATTCGTCCATTGCTGCGCAGCATATTTTGCCTGCCATGCAGCATTTAGTGATCCCGCACTGCACAAACTGCTTGGAATTGTGAGGCTTTTGCGCATATCCTCAAAAAAGGCACAATCGTTATCGGCGGCTTACTCAGAGGCGCGCCGGTGTCCCCGGGAGGATGTAGATGGCCGCTAAAGACGATCCGATCATCATCAAGAAATACGCCAATCGCCGCCTCTACAACACCGGCACCAGCACCTATGTGACGCTCGAGGACCTCGCCGAGATGGTCAAGAAGGGCGAGGAGTTCACCGTCCAGGACGCCAAGACCGGCGACGACATCACGCATCCGGTGTTGACCCAGATCATCTTCGAACTGGAGAACAAGGACGGGCAGAACATGCTGCCGATCCCGTTCCTGCGCCAGCTCATCGCTTATTACGGTGACCAGATGCAGATGATCGTCCCGAGCTTCCTCGAACAGTCGATGCTTGCCTTTTCCAAGGAGCAGGAGCGTTTTCGCGAGCAGATGAAGGGGGCGCTCGGCAAGTCGCCGCTCGACATGATGAAGATCACCACGCCGATCAAGGCGCTGGAGGAACAGACACGCCGCAACATGGAAATGTTCCAGAATGCGATGCGGCTGTTCACGCCGTTCCCGCCTGCGGGCTCCACGCCAGCCGCTGCGACGTCGCCCGAGCCGGCCAGGAAGGAAACGCCTGACAAGCCCGACGATCTTCAGGAACTTAAGGACCAGATCGCGGCCATGCAGCGCAAGCTCGACACGATGTCCTGAGCGCCTGGCGTTCTTGCGACCTTACACCAGCACGCCCTCATAGCGGCCGCGCGGCCGGATGACACTTCCGCTTGTTATCTGTTCGACCGTGTGCGCGGCCCAGCCGACGCTGCGTGCGAGCGCGAACAGGCGGAACGGTGCATCGCGCGGCAAGCCTAGGCTGCGCGTCAGCGCGGCCAGCCCAAAGTCGATGTTGGGAAGCGCGCCGGTCGCCGCAAAGGCAGCGTCGCGCAGCGACGATAGTGTGCCGTCAACCTCGATCACCGACAGCAGCGCCGCCCCGCGGGGGTCGCCGTCAGGATAGAGCTGATGACCGAACCCCGGCAGCGGCCGGTCATGGCTGAGCCAGCGCCGGATCGTCGCATCGGCGCCATGCCGCGCCGCATCCTCCGCCAGTTGCATCACCGCCTCGCCGGCGCCGCCATGGCGCGGGCCTGACAGCGTCGCGAGCCCTGCCAGCAGGCAAGCGGCCAGCGGCGCGCCGGTCGAGGCTGCGACGCGCGCGGCGAAGGTCGACGCATTCAGTTCATGATCGGCAAGCAGGACAAGCGCACGGCGGATCGCATCGGCGCGGCCGGAATCCACCGACCAGTCCTGCGCAAGCCGCTGATGGACGGGATTTGACCCCGCCGGTGCGCCCAGCGCGGCGGCCAGCACGCCGACCGCGTGCGCGGCATCGGTATGCAGCGAGGCGGCGCTGCGCCCGAGCGACGGGCGCCCCTGGCCGGCAAGCACGGCAAGTTGCGCAAAGGCCGAGGCTCGGCCAGCTTGATGGGGTGCGTCCGGCGACGCTGCTTCGAAAGCCACCGGTTTCGGCAGAGCCCACAGAACGGCGGCGGCTTCTTCCAGTGTGGCGTGCCCGGAGAGCACTGCGGCGTCCTGCCCGCGATAGATGAGCCGACCTTGCGAGACGGTCGAAATCGCCGTTACGATCGAGGGCTCGCCCCAGGCGATGGCGCTTTCGGCGATGACTGACGGGCTGCGGCCGCGCGCCCGGCGGGTCGCCAGTGCGGCGATATCGTCGGCGCGGTACTGGCTGCGGCGCGGATCGGCGCGGTCGGGCCGCATGCCGATGCGCCCACGGCTGACATAGGCGTACAGCGTCTGCGCCCGCACCTTGAGTCTCTCCAGCGCCTCTTCCCGGGACAACCACTCGGACATATCTGCCCTGATATTGATTCTATTGATCAAGATTGATGGAAACGTTGCCCATCTCTATCTCCGATCCGGAAATGCTTCAAGGAGACAGGCTATGGCGAATGGGCTCGATGATGTGGTGGCGGCGGAAACCGTGCTTTCCGATGTGGATGGTCTTGGCGGCCGTCTGACGATCCGAGGTCATTCGCTGCCGGAGTTGGCCGGCCGTTGGAACTATGCCCAGGTGGTTAGGCTGCTGCTCGACGGCTTCTTCAACGACCTTCCCGATGATGCGCAACTGACGCGGGCGCTGGGACAGGCGCGTGCGGACGTGTTCGAACGGCTCTTGCCCTCGCTGACTTCGCTGGCGCCGCTCGATGTCTACAGCGCCATGCGCGCCGGCATGGCGCAGTTGCCGGATGGCGAGACCTTGACCGACGCCTTGCTGCTGATCGCGGCGCCCGCCGTGCTGACGCCGGCGCTGCTGCGCCTGCGGCGCGGCGAGGCGCCGATCGCGCCGGACAGCCGCACCGATCATGCCGCCGACATGCTGAGGATGCTGAGCGGCCGCGCCGCCTCGCCGGCGCTCACAAAAGCGCTCGACACCTATCTGGTGACCGTCTGCGACCACGGCCTCAACGCATCGACCTTTGCGACGCGCGTGGTCGCCTCCACGCAGGCCGGCCTGACATCCTCTGTGCTGGCCGGGCTTGGCGCGCTCAAAGGGCCGCTGCATGGTGGCGCGCCTGGCCCCGTCATCGAGATGCTGGATGCGATCCAGGCGCATGGCGATGCCGCCGGCTGGCTGCGCAACGAGATCGCGCAGGGCAGGCGCATCATGGGGTTCGGCCACCGCATCTACCGTGTGCGCGATCCGCGCGCCGATGTGCTGAAGGCCGTGGTGCGGCAACTCGGCGGCGAGGGCGAAACCGGTCGCCGGCTGGCATTTGCGGAGACCGTCGAGCAAACGGCGCTCGAGGTGCTTAGGATCGCCAAGCCGCAGCGTTCGCTGCAGACCAATGTCGAGTTCTACACCGCGCTGGTGCTGCAAGCGGCGGGCTTTCCGCCGCAAGCTTTCAGCAATGTCTTTGCCGCCGGGCGCGTGGCCGGCTGGATCGCGCATGCGCGTGAACAGCAGACGACTGGACGGCTGATCCGACCGCAGTCGCGCTATGTCGGGCCGGTGCCGGACCTGGTCGCCTGAGGTTCTTTCGGCGCCTGGCGAGCGACACCGATCCGATCAGGATCCTCCTGGTGAGCGGCCGTGTGGCCGCTCATGACGAAAATTTCATCTCGTCGAAAAATTCTGGCCGCTGTTATTGCGTCGCATTGAGCATATATGCTGCACTGCAACATAAGATCGCTCTTGCCGCAACCAGAGGATTTCGACCTTGGCCGCCAGAAAAACCGCAGTCATCACCGGCTCCACATCGGGCATTGGCCTGGCCATCGCCCAGGCGTTGGCGGCCGAAGGCCATAATGTCGTCGTCAACTCCTTCTCCGACACGGCTGCCGACCACGCCATCGCTGACGCGATCGCCAGACAGCACAAGGTGAAGACGGCCTATATCAAGGCCGACATGTCGAAGCCGGCCGAATGCCGGGCGCTGATCGCCAAGGCGGCCGAGACATTCGGTTCGGTCGATATTCTCGTCAACAATGCAGGCATCCAGCATGTCGCCCCGGTGGAAGAGTTCCCGATCGAGAAATGGGACGCCATCATTGCCATCAACCTGTCGTCGGCGTTCCACACCATCGCGGCCGCCATCCCGCTGATGAAAAAGGCCGGCGGCGGCCGGATCGTCAACATCGCCTCGGCGCATGGCCTGGTCGCGTCACCGTTCAAATCGGCCTATGTCTCGGCCAAGCACGGCATCATGGGATTGACCAAAACCGTTGCGCTCGAACTGGCGCGCGAAAAAATCACCTGCAACGCCATCTGTCCCGGCTATGTGCTGACGCCGCTGGTCGAGGCGCAGATCCCCGACCAGATGAAAGCCCATCAGATGGACCGCGAGACCGTCATCCGTGAGGTCATGCTGGACAAGCAGCCGACCAAGGAATTCGTCACGGTGGAGCAGATCGCGGCAGCGGCGGTGTTCCTGTGCTCGGACGCGGCGGCGCAGGTCAACGGCACGCATCTCTCGGTCGACGGCGGCTGGACCGCCGCGTGAGGCGCAAAACTCTCTCATCCACCCAAAGGGACAGATCAAGGACGACGCCATGACCAAGAACGGCAAGGCGGAGGAGACGAAGAAGATCAACGTAGCGCTTCAGGGCGGCGGCTCGCACGGGGCCTTTTCCTGGGGTGTGCTCGACCGGCTGCTGGAGGACGGACGGCTGGAGATATCAGCAGTGTCCGGCACCAGCGCCGGCGCCATGAACGCGGTGGCGCTGGCCGACGGATATGTGCGCAGCGGTGTCGAAGGCGCGCGGCAAAAACTTGACGATTTCTGGCGCGCGGTGGCGGCCAAGGGGCGGTTCAGCCCGGTGCAGCGCATGCCGTGGGACGTCGCCTGGGGCAACTGGTCGATCGAGAACACGCCCGGCTATCTCTTCTTCGACACCATGTCGCGGGTGTTCTCGCCCTATGTCGCCAACCCACTCGGCCTCAATCCGCTGCGCGACGTGGTGCAGCAGGAGATCGATTTCGAGAACGTCCGCGCCTGCAAGTCGATGGAACTGTTCATCTCGGCGACCAATGTCGAGACCGGACAGTTGCGCGTCTTTTCCGACGGCGAGATCGACCTCGATACGGTGATGGCCTCGGCCTGCCTGCCGCAATTGTTCCGCGCCGTCGAGATCAAGGGCGTGCCCTATTGGGATGGCGGCTATGGCGGCAATCCGGCGCTTTATCCGTTCTTCAAGACGGCCGCGACCGAGGACGTGCTTCTGGTGCAGATCAATCCGGTGGTGCGCGAGGGAACACCAAGAAGCGCCAACGAGATCCAGAACCGCATCGACGAGATCACCTTCAACGCCGGGCTGCTGCGCGAATTCCGCTCGATTGCCTTCGTCAAGGAGCTGATCGCCGCCGGCCGTCTGCCGCATGGCGAGTATCGCGACATCCGCATGCACCGCATCGATGCCGACGAGGCGTTCAAGGACCTGTCGGCGTCCTCGAAGGTCAATGCCGAATGGGCGTTCCTGACCTATCTCAGAGATCTCGGCCGCACCGCCGCCAGCGACTGGCTGGAAGAGAATTACGACGCCGTCGGCAAGCGACCGACGCTCGATCTCTCCGGCGAACTGGATGACGGCTACAAGCCGGTGCGCGGTCCGGCACCCGGCCGGCGGGTCAAGGAATTTCTTGCGGCGCGCAAGAACCCGGAGGCGGAGCGCCGGCGCGCCTGAGCGACCAATCGATGTGCATCGATTGGTCCGCAATCATGCTTTCAAGGTCAGGTCGATCACCCTGATCAGGGCAGCGGCTGCCTGCCGCTGCCCCTCCGGATCTCTGATCCGCGCCTTCATGCCTTCCAGCCCGTCGAGCAGCATGTCGGCAAGCAGTTGCGCCGACAGGCCCCTGGCCGCCAGATCGACGCCGTTCCTGGCTGCCTCGCCCTCTATCGCGGCGCCGATGTGTTGGCCAAGCCCGCCGCGCCAGCAGCCCACCAGATCGCCAAGGCTCGATTTCATGTCCAGCAATTCGGCGCCGTGCGGCGAGGCAACGACCGCGCTCATCATCGAGATAAAGGCCTCATCGATGGCTCGCATCATGCGCTCGTTGAAAGGGCCATCGCCGGCTAGGGCAAATCTTGCCGCCTCGACCGAGCGCGACAGGATCATCATGGCGATGGCGCGGAAAATGTCGGTCTTGTTCTTGAACAGGAGATAGAGCGCCGGGCGCGACATGTCGGCGGCACGGGCGATGTCGTCCATGGTGGTGCGCGAGAAGCCATAGGCCAAAAACACCTTCATCGCGCCATCCAGAATACGGGCGCGTTTGGGATCGGCGGTGGCGATGTCTTCGATCTGGTTCATCGAGCAATTCTATCCTGCAAAATCCTAATTGACAAAATGACGAAATTTGTCAATCTGTATCGGAGCGAAACGGCCGGGAGGCCGCTTCGCCCTTGGCAGTGGACGACAACAAAGGGTATCCCCATGCGCCTCACCGTCGACGGTCAGTCATTCGATATCGACGCCGATCCGGACATGCCGCTGCTGTGGGCACTGCGCGATCTCATTGGCAAGACCGGGCCAAAGTTTGGCTGCGGCATCGCCGCCTGCGGCGCCTGCACTGTGCATGTCGACGGTCAGCCGGTGCGTTCCTGTTCGTTTCCCGTCGGCGAGGTCGGCGGCGCCGTCACCACCATTGAAGGCATCGGCACGGCAGGCGGACTGCATCCGGTGCAGCAGGCATGGCTGGAGGAACAGGTCGCGCAATGCGGCTACTGCCAGGCCGGCCAGATCATGAGCGCGGTGGCGCTGCTCGATGAAGTCGCCGACCCAAGCGATGCCGACATCGACAACGCCATGGGCGGCAATCTCTGCCGCTGCGGCACCTATCCCAAAATCCGCTCGGCCATCAAGAAGGCCGCGGCGCTCAAGACGGCGGGGCTCTGACCATGGCCAGGGTCGGAAAGATCGCCCGCCGCACGTTTCTGATTGGCGCTGCCGCTGTCGCTGGCGGCGTTGCCGTCGGCTACTACTATTATCGCAAGCCGTTCCCGAACCCGCTCGAGGCCGAGCTTGGCAAGGGCGAGGCGACGTTCAACCCTTATGTGAAAATCGGCGCCGACAACACCATCACCATCGTCGCGCCGCGCGCCGAGATGGGGCAAGGCATCTCGACGACGCTTGCGGCCATGGTCGCAGAGGAACTCGACGTCGGGCTCGACCGGGTCATGGTCGAGCATGGACCGGCATCCCATGCCTATTACAACGCCGCGATCCTCGAGGAGGGCGGTCCGTTCGCCTTCTTCGATGAAAGCCTGACCGCGCAGGCGGTGCGTTCCGGTCTCGGTGTGGTCGGCAAATTCCTTGCCCTGCAGGGCACCGGCGGTTCGGCTTCGACACGCGACGGTTTTGACAAGATGCGGCAAGCGGGTGCCGCTGCCCGGCAGATGCTGGTCGCAGCGGCAGCGCAAAAACTGGGTGTCGCGGCGGCCGATCTGGAAACGGCCGACGGTTCGATCCTGTACAAGGCGTCCGGCAAATCGCTGACCTACGGCGCGGTCGCCGCGGCTGCCGCCGCGATGGCGCCGCCGGCCGAAGTCAGGCTCAAGGACCGGGCCGACTGGAAGCTGCTGGGAAAGCCGCAGAAGCGCATCGACATGCTGGCAAAGCTCACCGGGGCGCCGATCTTCGGCATCGATGTCCGGCTGCCGGAGATGGTCTACGGCACGGTCAAGATGAGCCCGCGCTTCTGGTCGAAGCCGGTCAAGGCGGACCTCTCCAAAGCCGAGAAAATGCCTGGGGTGATCAAGATCGTGCCGCTCGAGACGAATTACGGCCATGGCTTCGGTATCATCGCGAATAATACATGGGCAGCATTCAAGGCGGCCGAGGCGATCGACGCCCAGTGGTCCGATCCTGAATATCCGCTCAGCAGCGCCGCCATTTCAGATGTGCTGAAGCAGGCGCTTGCCACCAAGGGGTCGGTGATGCGCGACAATGGCGATGTCGAAACCGCCTTTGCCGACGCGCCGCGCGAAAGCATCATCGAGGCAGACTATGCCGTGCCCTATCTGGCGCATGCGACGATGGAGCCGATGAACGCCACGGCACAGTTCAGGGACGGTGCGCTCGACATCTGGTGCGGCAACCAGGCGCCGACCCTGGTGCGGCAGCTTTGCGCCAACGCGGTCGGCATCGAGCAGGACAAGATCAATGTGCACACCACCTTCATGGGCGGCGGTTTCGGCCGGCGCGTCGAGATGGACTACGCGCTGTGTGCCGCGCTGATGGCGAAGGAGACGGGCGGACGCCCGATCAAGGTGACGTGGACGCGTGAAGAAGACATGCGGCACGACGCCTATCGGCCGGCTGCTATCGGCAAGTTCCAGGCGCGGCTCGGTGACGATGGCATGCCGATCGCGGTCGACATGAAGATGGCCTCGCCATCGGTGATTGCCGGTACGCTGCGCCGGCTGTTCCCCTCGGTATCGCCGCTCGGTCCCGACAAGACCATTGTCGATGGCGCCTATGACCAGCCCTACACGATCCCGAATTATCGGGTCAGGGGTATCGCGGCGCCGGTCTCCATCCCTGTCGGCTCCTGGCGTTCGGTCGGCAGTTCGGTCAACGGCTTCTTCCATGAGGGCTTCATGGACGAGATCGCGGTCGCCGGAAAAATCAATCCGGTCGAGATGCGCAAGAGACTGATGGCCGCCTATCCCTCGGCGGTGAAGGTGGTCGAGAAAGTCGCCGCGATGGCGAAATGGGGCGAGGCGCTGCCCGCCGGCAAGGCCAAGGGCATGGCCTTCACGCTGTCCTTCGGCAGTTGGGTCGGCGAGATCGTTCAGGTGGCGGACACGCCGGCCGGCATCCGCATCGAGAAGGTGTGGATCGCCGCCGATGTCGGCACCGCGCTCGATCCCGGCATCATCGAGGCGCAGTTGATTTCCGCCGCCATCTACGGCCTTTCGGCGGCGATGGGTCAGGAAATCACCTTCGCCGACGGCATGGTCGAACAGTCGAACTTCCACGATTTCGATGCCATGCGGATCTTCCAGTGCCCGGTCTTCGAAGTCGCCATCCTGGAAAATTTCCACAAGATGGGCGGCGTCGGCGAGATCGGCACACCGCCGGCGGCTCCAGCACTCGCCAACGCCATCTTCGCGCTCACCGGAAAGCGCATCCGCACGCTGCCGCTGTCGAAAACGGTGGCCTTCGCATGAAGAAGCTCCTCATCATGCTGACGCCTGCTGCCATGCTCGTGCTCGCAGCGCCGTTTGCGATTGCGCAAGAGAGCCAGACGCCGGCGCCGGCGACCGTCGACGCGGCGAAAGGCCTGCCCGAATGGGACAAGGTCTATGCGGTGTTCTCGCATCCGCGCTGCGCCGACTGTCATGTCGCGGACGACCGGCCGCGATGGTCGGGTGCGCACTATCGCGGTACGCGCGTTCACGCCTTCAATGTCCAGCGCGGTGCTGACGGGTCGGGCTTCGGCAATCCGGGCCTGCGCTGCACGACTTGCCATTTCTCCAGCAATTCCAAGGCATTGCACGGGCCGCCCGGGGCCGAGAACTGGCATTTGGCGCCGGCCGAGATGGCCTGGTTCGGCAAATCCTCGGCCGAAATCTGCGCCCAGATCAGGGATCCCCTGCGCAATGGCAACCGCAGCTTGAAGGACATCGCGCTGCATGTTCGCGACGACAGATTGGTCGCCTGGGGCTGGGCGCCGGGGCCGGATCGTGAACCGGCTCCGGGCTCTGCCGAAGCGACCTATCAAGCGATCGAAGACTGGGCCGCGGCGGGCGCATCTTGTCCGCCGGGGCAATGATCTTGCAACTTTCAGACTATATTGCGGTGCAACTTTGATGTAGAAGCGCGCTTCGCCGATCACGGCAAATTGAACACGGCTTGGCGCGCACCCATATCGGCGACGCGCCCGCGTTATGAGGACGCTGGCCGAACCCGCAGTGGAAAACAACGACGATGCCGAGAATCAGGTTTCACAAGCTTGCAGCCATTGTTGTGCTCATTGGTTTCGCGGCGTGGATGGCGACAGGCGAGTTTTCGTCGGTCGGCAGCGTAGCCGCCAACAAAGCCAAGGCAGCCGGAGCCGAACAGGCCAAGGCGCCGGACGCGGCCAAGCCGAAGACGGCTGAAGCCGAGCCGAAGGCACCGCTGCGCACCGTTGCGGTGGTGACGCCGCCACGCAAGACCTATGCACGCGCCATCCGCATTTCCGGGCTGACCGAAGCCGACAAGCGGGCGGTGCTGGCGACGCGCGTCGCCGGTGTCATCGACAAGCTGCCTGTCAAGCAAGGCGATCACGTCAAGACGGGGGATCTGGTACTGATGCTTGCGGCGGAAGAAAAGATCTCGATGGTCGACAATGCAAAGCAGTTGGTGGTGCAGCGCCAGGCCGAGTTGGACGCAGCCTTGCGGCTGATGAAGACCGGCAATCTGCCGAAGCTGCAGCTCGACACCGCGCGCTCGAACCTGACCTCGGCGCAGTCGCAACTGGAAACGGCACAGGCCGAACTCGACCGCAACGAGGTGAAGGCGCCCTTCGACGGCGTTATCGACCGGGTGCCGGTGGAACTTGGCAGTTCCATCATGCAGGGCGGCGAGGTGGCAACCATCCTCAAGCTCGATCCGGTGATTGCCCGCGGCGAAGTCAGCGAGCGCGATCTCGGCTACCTGAAACTCGGGGACAAGGCCACCATACGGCTGGTCAGCGGCCAGACTGTCGAAGGCACCGTGCGCTACATCAGCCGCGACGCCTCTTCGGCGACCCGCACCTTCCGCGTCGAGGTTGCCGTCCCCAATGCCGACGGCTCCGTGCCGGCCGGCATGACGGCGGAAATCGCACTCAGCGCGTTGCCGACCGATGCGGTGCTGCTGCCGCGCTCGGTGGTGACGCTCGGCGACAAGGGCGACCTCGGCATCCGTGCCGTCGGCAAGGACAACAAGGTTGCGTTCTTCCCCATCGACCTCGTCGACGACACGCCGACCGGCCTGGTGCTTGGCGGCATCCCTGCCGATGCGCGCATCATCGTTGCCGGCCAGGAACTGGTGAAGGAAGGCGATGAGGTCAAGCCGGTCGAAGCCGACCAGGCAACCATCCAGAAACTGCTGGGCGAAGCGACCGCCGGCACGCAGTAGCATGGGATACGGCGGACAGACCCCGGGCGGGGACACTTGGCTGCGACGCAGCTCGTGAAATTCAAGAACAGGCGTTAGCCATGGATATCGTCAGACTCGCAATCAACAATGCCCGCCTGACCATCTCGGTGCTGGTCTTCCTGCTGCTCGCCGGCTGGGTCGCCTATCAGTCGACGCCGAAGGAAGCCGAGCCCGACGTTCCGATTCCGATGATGTATATCAGCCTGATCTATCAGGGCATTTCGCCGGAGGATTCGGAGCGCCTTCTGCTGCGGCCGATGGAAAGCAAGCTGAAGAGCCTGAAAGGCCTCAAGGAAATGCGCTCGGCCGCCTTCCAGGGCGGCGGCTATGTGCTGGTCGAGTTCCAGCCGCAGACAAATCTGGCGACGGCCTTGCAGGACACGCGCTCCAAGGTCCAGGACGGCAAGGCCGACCTGCCGCAGGCGGCCGAAGAGCCGGTCGTTACCGAAGTCAACATCTCCGAATTCCCCGTCCTCGTCGTCACCCTGTCGGGCGAATTGCCCGAACGCGTGCTGACCGCCGCCGCGCGCGAACTGCGCGACCGTATCGAGGAAGTGCCAGGCGTCCTGGAGGGCTCGTTGCAGGGTTCGCGAGACGATCTTGTCGAAGTCGTCATCGATCCGATGAAACTGTCGTCCTACGGGTTGCAACTCGATCAGCTGATCGGCGCTGTCGGGGCCTCCAACAGTCTGGTCGCCGCCGGCAATATCGAAGGCTCGGAAGGCAAATACGCCGTCAAGGTGCCGTCACTGATCGAGACGCCCGAGGACGTGGCGGCCTTGCCCGTGGTCGCCGGCCCCAATGCCGTGGTGCAGGCCAAGGACATCGCGACGATCCGCTCGACCTTCGCCGATGCCACGACGATTACGCGCCTCAACGGCAAGCCGGCCATCGCCATCGAAGTCAAGAAGCGCATCGGCGCCAATCTGATCGACACGCTCGCCAAGGTGAGGGAGGTGTCCGACGCCTACGTCAAGACGATGCCGCAAGGCATGAACGTCACCTACACCCAGGACAAGTCGGTCTTCGTCAACCAGTTGCTCGGCGATCTGCAGAACCACGTCATGATCGCCGTCATCCTGGTGTTCATCGTCATCCTCTACGCGCTGTCGGGTCGTGCCTCGCTGCTGATCGGCCTGGCCATTCCGTCGTCTTTCCTGATCGGCATCCTGCTGCTGGCGATGATGGGCTACACGATCAACATGATCGTGCTGTTCAGCCTGATCCTGGCTGTCGGCATGCTGGTCGACGATGCCATCATCGTCACCGAGTTCGCCGAACGGCGGATGAGCGAAGGCATGCCGAAGGCGGAAGCCTTCGCATTGGCCGCCAAGCGCATGGCCGGTCCGGTCATTGCCGCGACGATGACGCGCATAGCCGCCTTCTCGCCACTGCTGTTCTGGCCGGGCATCATCGGCGACTTCATGAAGTACATGCCGATCACCCTGATCGTCACGCTATCGGCCTCGATGCTCTATGCGCTGGTGTTCGCGCCGACGCTGGGGGCGATCTTCGCCAAGGCGCCGGAGCATCATGAGGATGACAATCGCGACGGCTGGTACATGGCGATCGTCAAGCAGGCGGTGCGGTTTCCGATTACGGTGGTTTTGCTGACGGTCGCTCTGCTGTTCGGCGTCGGCTTTGCCTATTCGAAATATGGCGCCGGTGTCGAATTCTTCCCCAGTGTCGAGCCCGACTACGGCCTGCTCTACGTGCACGCGCGCGGCAACCTTTCGCTGGCCGAAATGGATACGGCGACCAAGATTGCCGAAAACAGGATGCTCGGCTGGCCCGGCATCAAGTCGGTCTACACCCGCGTCGGCAAGACACAAGGCGGCGGCCAGGATGTCCCTGAAGACGTCGTCGGCGTCATCCAGTACGAATTCATAGATTGGCGCGAGCGCAAGTCGGCGAACCAGATCCTGAACGATTTGCGCGGCGTCATGGCCGGCATTCCCGGCGTCGATGTCGAGGTGCGCGTGCCGGAGGCCGGTCCGCCGACCGGCAAGCCGATCCAGATCAGGCTTTCGGCCGTCGACCCCAAGGGGCTCGACGACAAAGCGCGCGCGGTTGCGGCACGCATCGGCAAGGTGCCTGGCGTCATCGACATTTCCGACGGCCTCCCGCCGCCCGGCGTCGACTGGGCGCTCGAGGTCGACCGTGCCAAGGCAGCGCAATATGGCATCAGCCCAACCGCTGTCGGCACAGTGGTGCAACTGGTGACCAACGGGCTGAAGCTTTCGGAATACCGGCCTGCCGGCGCCGACGACGCCGTCGACATCAGGCTGCGTCTGCCGGAAGACCGGCGCACGCTGTCGACGCTCGACGAGCTCAGGGTGCAGACCTCGCAAGGCTCGGTGCCGATCTCGAATTTCGTCGTGCGCAAGCCGGAGCCGACGGTTGGTATCCTCAACCGTATCGACGGCGCGCGCACGGTGGTCGTCCAGGCAAACGTTGCCGCAGGCGCCCAGGTCGCGGCCGTGCAGGCGGAGGTCACCAAGGCTGTCTCCGGGATGGATCTCGGCAGCGGCATACGTTGGAAGCTGGCCGGCTCGAACGAAGACAGCGCCGAGGCCAGCGCCTTCCTTGGCAAGGCCTTCGGGGCGGCGATCTTCCTGATCTTCCTGGTGCTGCTGATGCAGTTCAACAAATTCACCAGCGTGCTGATGGTGCTGTCCTGCGTGGTCATGGCGACGGTTGGCGTGTTCCTGGGGCTGCTGATCACAGGCGAGACCTTCGGCATCGTCATGTCGGGCATTGGCGTCATCGCTCTGGCCGGCGTGGTGGTGAACAACAACATCGTGCTGATCGACACCTATGACCGGCTGCGCGAAGAAGGCTGGGACAAGATGGACGCGGTGCTGCAGACCTGCCGCGAGCGCGCCCGGCCGGTGGTGCTGACGGCCGTGTCGGCGATCCTCGGCGTGTTGCCGATCGCCTTCGGCCTTGGGCTGGAAATCTTCCATCACGAGACGACGATCAACGCGCCGTCGACGCAATGGTGGATTTCGCTGTCCTCGGCGATCGTCTTCGGCCTGTCCTTCGCCACCTTGCTGACGCTGGTGGTGACGCCGTCGATGCTGATGATTTTCACGCGCAGCAAGAACAGCCGCTTCTATGCGTTTTTCCGCCGGCTGTTCCGGCGCGGCAAGGGAACGGTTTCGCCGACCGACAGGCTTGGCCAGGAAGCAGGCGACGAACCGGAAATCGCCTTTCCGAAAGCCGCCGAATAGACCCCATCGCCGATTTGACCGGCAGAGGCCGCCCGGAACAACCGGGCGGCCTCTGCATTGTCTCTGAGCGAAACGTCGAAGCGAGGGCTTCTCATGCCGATCACCACCATCGTCATCATCGTCCTGATCCTTGTCCTCATCGGCGCGGTGCCGGCCTGGCCGCATTCGCGCTCCTGGGGTTATGGGCCGTCGGGTATTGTCGGCGTCGTGCTGGTGGTGCTCATGGTGTTGCTGTTGATGGGACGGCTCTGAGGCGCCCTCTCGTGGATTGTTCAGTGTGCAGAGGGGCGGCGCCCGTGATCGCGGGAGTCAGGCAGCTTTCGCAACGCCATCCACGGTGGCAATGCCGATATCGCCAAGAGCTTCAGCAACCGCCTGATCCAACGGCGTGTGCGGGATCTCGCCGACGATGCCTTCCAGCCGTATCGAAGCCAGCTGATGCGGCTCGAAGCGCAGGTAGGACATGGAGACGATCTCGCGCCACATCGCCACGAACGGGCTGCCAGCGCGCAGCACCCACCAGGGCATCGAAGTCATCTTGAGCGGACGACCAATAGCCTTCTCGGCAGCGGCCTTGATCTGCAGATCGGTGACCGCGTGGCCCGGAAAGTTCAGCGCTTCATAGAAGCCGAGCTTGTCCAGATTGCGCGCCAGCGCGACGAAACCCACAGCGAAGTCAGGCAGATAGGCCCATTCATGCACGAGCTCGACCGGGCCAGGCGCGGTGTAGATACCTTTGTTGATCTTGGCGGCAACGATCAGGTCGAACCATGATCCGCTGCCGGTGCCGCCGAAGAAATCGCCGGCCCGCAGAAGAATGGTGCGGACGCGGCTCGCGTCGGCCTCGCGACGAAACAACTCCTCCATGGCGCAGCGGATGCGGCCCTTTTGCGTGGTCGGGTGGAAGGGTGTGTCTTCCGATATCACCGCCGGCATCGGCGAGCCGTAATTGTAAACGGTGCCGGGGAAGAGATGCAGTGCGCCGTTCGCATGGCAGGCGGCCATGACATTCTGCGCCATCGGCAGGCACTTGCACCAGTCGGTGTAGATCGGGTTGAGGCCGTTGAAGACGATATCGACACCTTGCGTGGCACGGATGAGGGCCTCGCGGTCGAGAGCGTCGCCGGCAACGGCCGTGGCGCCTTTGAGTTCGGCCGGCACCTTGCCGTTGCGGGTGACGGCGCGGACCTCGTAGCCCGCGTCGATGAAGGCCTTGGCGACCACGCGGCCGAGCCGGCCACCGGCACCGAGAATTGCGATCTTGGTCATTGGAAGCACTCCTGGTTGGGATTTAGTGGTCGGTCGGGCGATCGAGATCAGCGGCAAGCGCGATTGGGATCAGCGACAGGCGCGATCGGGATCAGCGGCTGCCGAAGAGATCGCGGTTGCTGCCCTGTGTGACCGGCTTCCGGATGGCCGCATCGGGGTTGTGAATCGAAGCGGTGGCCGTGTCGTCGGTGCTGGTGGCGGCCGGCTGGCTGGCGTCGTTCGAACCAAACTTGTCGCTGCCGGCAAAAGCGGCGCTGACGGAAATGAGGGTGGCGGCGGTGGTGAGAGCGATCTTGGTCATCTGAGTTCTCCTGGTTGGTGTTTGCAGTCCGTGTTGGTGTCTGCAGCTGGAATATGGTCGCTTCGAATACGAATGGAAATTGACTAAAGGTGGCGTTATGATATTCATAAATGAATGGCAGAAATCGACTGGAACCTGATCAAGAGCTTTGTCACCGTGGCGGAATCCGGCAGCCTGTCGGCTGCCGCGCGAAAGCTTTCGGCCAGCCAGCCGACGCTTGGCCGTCACATCGGCGAGTTGGAACAGGCGCTGGGCGTCACGCTGTTCCGTCGAGGACGGCACGGCTACGAACTGACGGAGGCCGGCAGCACGCTGTTCGAACGCGGCAAGGCGGTCAGCGAGCAGGCAAGCGCCTTCTCACTCCTGGCACTGGGTTCGGTTGAGGCTATCGAAGGCACGGTGCGTATCGCCGCCAGCGAGGTCGTGGCGGCTTATGTCCTGCCTGAGATGACGATGCGGCTGGGGATCGAGGAGCCCGGCATCGAGGTCGAGATCGTCGCTTCCAATCAGGTTGAGAACCTGCTGCGTCGAGATGCCGACATCGCCATCCGCATGGTCAAGCCGGCGCAGAACGAGCTGATGGCACGCAAGGTCTGCGACATCGAGCTCTGCGCCTGCGCGGCCAAATCCTATCTCGACAGGCGCGGCCGTCCGCTGAAGCCTGCCGATCTTGTCGACCACGATCTGGTCGGCTTCGACCGCGGCGACGAGATCATCAGGGGTTTTACCCAGCACGGCATCCCCGTCACCCGGAGCAGCTTCCGCTTCAGGGCCGACAACCAGATGGTTTTGTGGGAAGCGGTGCGGGCGGGAAACGGCATTGGTCTTGGCCAGGAGCCGCTGGCCGACAGGGATCCTTTGATTGAGAAGGTGCTGCCTGACCTGCCGCTGCCAGTTCTGCCGGTGTGGCTGGCGATGCATCGCGACGTGCGTACCAGCGTGCGCATCCGCCGTGTGGTGGATTTCCTTCACGAGGAGCTGAAACGCTATTCGGCGGGTGCTGGCGCGAATTCGGCGCGGTGAGCGAGCCCGGCCATCAGCAACACGATGATCAGCAGTCCCGACATGGTGATGAAGATCGGGCCGAAGCTGGAATGCTCGGCAACGAAGCCGATCGCCGACGGCGCCACCAGTATGCCGCAGTATCCGATCGTTGTGACCACGCTCATGCCGGTGCCGGAAGACATGCCTTCCTGGTTGCCGCCGGCCGAAAAGATGATCGGCACCATATTGGCGATGCCGAAGCCGCAAAAGGCAAAGGCTGCAATGGCGAGCCAGGGCGAGGGCGCCAGGCCAGCCACCAGCATGCCGACCGCGGCTACGAGGGCCGACGCGCGTAGCGTCGTCACCGCGCCGAAGCGATTGCGTATGCCGTCGCCGAAGAACCGCGTAACCGCCATGACGCCTGAAAATCCGGCGTAGGCGAGGCCGGCGACGGCGAGATCGGCGCCGAGCTCCTGGCGCAGATACAGGGCTGCCCAGTCGAGCACGGCGCCTTCCGAGATCATCGCCAGCAACGCCATCAGCCCGATCAGATAAACCAGCGGGTTTGCCGGCAGTGCGAATTTGTGGTGCTCGGCCGCCTGCGGTCTGTCTTCGGCGAGGAGATGGCGAACGGCCACCGCGATCACCGCGAAGGCAAACGCCGTTACCGCCGCCGCGTGGACGAGGTGGCCGTAATGCTGGATGGCAAAGCCGCCGAGGCCGCCACCGGCAAAACCACCGAGACTCCAGAAGCCGTGCGAAGACGACATGACGGCGCGGGAGAGCCGCCGTTCGACCACCACGGCGTTGGCATTCATGGCAACGTCCATGCCACCGATCGAGCCGCCGAAGATGATCATGGCAACGGCCGCCAAGGGTACGTCGGGCGCCAGCGCCACGACCATGAGACCGAGGCTGCCGCACAGCGCGAACCAACGCAGTACGGTGCGCGAACCATGTCTGGAGATCAAATGGCCACACCAGGTCATCGCGACGACGGCGCCGACCCCAAACAAGAGAATCAGCAGACCGAGCGTGAACTTCGAAATCTCCAGCCGGGTCAGGAACACCGGAATCTGCGGCGCCCAGCTGCCCGTCAGGAAGCCGTTGGCGAGGAAAATGGCCGCGAGCGCCCATCGTCCGCGAATGGCAGTCAGCTTGGCAGTTGACGCGTTCATGAGGCGAATCCCGCAAGAAATGGCTTCGCGCGGCAAATTAGATCGATTCAATTTTCAGTCAAGGCTCTTTCGGGAAGCATTTTTTTGAGCCAAACACAGCCTTGAGTGATCGCCGGCCTTAATGGTCCTTGGGGCGCCTTGCCTCGAATTCGGCCTTCTTGGCGTCGGAGGCCTCGGTCTGGTTGAGCGCCTGCCATTGCGCATAAGGCATGCCGTAGACGATCTCGCGCGACTGATCCTTGGTGAGATCGACGCCCTCGGCATTGGCTGCCTCGCGATACCAGTTCGACAGGCAGTTGCGGCAGAAGCCGGCGAGGTTCATCAGGTCGATGTTCTGCACGTCGTTGCGTTCGCGCAGATGCTCGACCAGCCGGCGGAAGGCGGCCGCCTCGAAATCGCGTTGCTGCTCGTCGCTGAGTTCGGTCATCGAAACCTCCGTCATAGCGGCCCGGTGCGCGAGCCGAACATCTTCACCACATGTATATCGGGACGGCGGTCGATGGCGTCAACGATCGGCGCCAGCCGTTCGGCCCAGGCGAGCGCGCCCTTCTGGTCCGATATCAAATCCTGTCGGATCTCGATCAGCGCATGGGCGAAGCCGTTGACGATGGCGTGCTTGTACATGGTGTCGCCGCGCAGCGCGCCGTCATAGGGTTCGTTGTCGCCGACGACGAGGTTCCTGTCCTGCGCCAGCATGTCTATCAACGGCCGCGCCACGCGGTCGTCCAGGTCCCACAGGATGCCGACGTGCCAAGGACGCTGGATTCCTTGCATGGCCGGGGTGAAGGAATGCACCGAGAAGATGAAGGGCGCCTGGGCGGAAGCCTGTGCGACCGAGGCGATCATGGCGCTGACGGCGTCGTGATAGGGCCGGTAGAACCCGTCGAGCCGCCTCTCGCGCTCATCGGCAGCGATGGGGTAGTTCCCAGGTACGACCGTGCCGTCATAAAGCTGGCGAATGAGCGTCGGGTCGTCTTCGCCGCGATTGGGATCGATCAGCAGCCGCGAAAAATTGGCGAGCACCGCTGGCACGCCGAGCAGGGCAGCCAGCTCGCGCGTCACGCCCTCGACGCCGATGTCATAGGCGATGTGGCGGTCGAACTCCGCTGAGGGCAGGCCGAGGCTGCCATAGTCGTCGGGCAGGTCGCGACGGGCATGATCGCCCAACAGCACGATGCCTCGCTTGCGGTCGCCCTCGATGATGTCGAAAGGCGCGAAAACTGTGGATCGGGTCATTGGCGGGAAATGGTCTGTTCGCTGGCTTCCGGGGAGGATGCTATCGTCATTCCACGAAGACGACGCTTGCGCAATGCCGTTGTTTGGCCAAGGTTTCCCGGGAAATCTGGCACAAGTCGGCGAATTGTGCGCCGGAGCCTTTCTAAATCGATTGGAATTGGACAAAACGGTGCGTTGACATGCGCCCGGACTTTTCCGAAAAGGGGCGCAGAGAGATGCTGATGTGGTTTTGGAGGGGTTTTCGGATGAGTTCCGCCGGCGGGCAGCGCATGCGCTCTGCCTTTGCCATGCCGCTCCTCACTCTTGCCATCGGCCTGTCGGCCATGGTCGTGGCTTCGCCGGCGCGTGCCGATTTCCGCGTCTGCAACGCCACGCAGAACCTGGTTGGCGTCGGCATTGGCTATCGCGCCAAGGCCGGCTGGATCACCGAAGGCTGGTGGCACATCGAGGGATCGAGTTGCAAGACGCTGATCGAAGGGCCGCTGTCATCAAGGTTTTACTATCTTTATGCAGAAGACGCCGAACGCGGTGGACGCTGGGACGGCCCGATCAACATGTGCGTGGCTGAAAAAGAGTTCAAGATCGCAGGCGTAACCGACTGCGTCGCCCGGGGCTTTCAGCGCGCCGGATTCCAGGAATATGACACGGGCGAACAGGCAAGCTGGATGGTCCAGCTGACCGATGAGTCCACAACGGGAGGCGCTCCAGCCACCCCGGGAACAAACAGTCAATGAGACGTAGCCGCAAGGTCAAGATCCTAGCCACCATCGGTCCTGCCTCCTCCTCGGAGGAGATGCTGAAGAAACTGTTCGAAGCGGGCGCCGATGTGTTCCGCATCAATATGAGCCATACCGACCATGAACTGATGCGCACGCTGGTCGGACGCATCCGCGCTGTCGAGGAAGCCGTTGGCAGGCCGATCGGCATCCTCGCCGATCTGCAAGGGCCAAAGCTGCGCGTCGGCAAGTTCGCCAACGGCAAGGAAGTGCTGACGCAAGGCCAGACCTTCACGCTCGACGACAATCCCGAGCCCGGCACTTCGACCAGGGTCTATCTGCCGCATCCGGAAATCCTGAGCTCGGTCGAAGCCGGCCATCGCCTGCTGATCGACGATGGCAAGCTCGAGCTGAAGGCGGTGAAGAGCGACGGCAAGTCGATCGTCTGCACCGTCGTCGCCGGCACCACGATTTCCGACAAGAAGGGCGTCAGCCTGCCTGACACCGACCTGCCGGTCGGCGCGTTGACCGAGAAGGACCGCAAGGACCTCGATGCCGTGCTGGCCACAGGCGTAGACTGGGTGGCGCTGTCCTTCGTGCAACGGCCGGAGGATCTGGCCGAAGCGCGCAAGATCGCACGCGGCCGGGCGCTGATCATGGCCAAGATCGAGAAGCCGCAGGCTGTCGCCCGGCTGGCCGAAATCATCGAACTGTCCGACGCGCTGATGGTCGCCCGCGGCGATCTCGGCGTCGAGATGCCGCTCGAGGCGGTGCCCGGTATCCAGAAGCAGATCACGCGCGCCGCACGCCGCGCCGGCAAGCCGGTGGTGGTTGCAACGCAGATGCTGGAATCGATGATCACGGCACCGGTGCCGACCCGCGCCGAGGTGTCCGATGTTTCGATCGCCGTCTTCGAAGGCGCCGATGCCATCATGCTGTCGGCGGAATCGGCGGCGGGTGCCTATCCCGTCGAGGCCGTGGCAATGATGAACCGTATCGCCACCAAGGTCGAGACCGATCCGACCTATGCCGGCATCATCAACGCCCAGCGCTCCGAGCCGGAAGCGACCGGCGCCGACGCCATTTCGCTGGCCGCGCGCGAGATCGCCGAAACGCTGAAGCTGTCGGCGATCATCACCTACACCGCATCAGGCACCACGGGCCTGCGCGCCGCCCGCGAGCGGCCGCAAGTGCCTGTTATCGCGCTGTCGCCGATCCTCAACACGGCGCGGCGGCTGTCGCTTTTGTGGGGCACGCATTGCGTTGTCTCGCCCGACGCCGTCGACCTCGACGACATGGTCAACCGCGCCTGCCGCATCGCCTTCGACGAAGGCTTCGGCAAGCCGGGCGACCGCGTCATCATCACCGCGGGCGTACCGCTGCGGACACCGGGTTCAACCAACATGCTGCGCATCGCCTATATCGGGTCGGACACACAAGTCAGCCGCTAGATTCCTAAAGCGTGTCGGCTCTGAACGGTTCGGGCGACCCGCTTTAGGTCGGCGCGAGTTCGGCCTGCGGTACCTTGATATCGGCGCATCTGCCGGCGCCGTAGGCGTCGCCGGCGATGCGCGCCTCCACGGTCCTGGCCATCGCCTGCAGGTCTATATTCTTGCCGGCGACCTTCTCGATGGCGCCGACGGTCAGGTCGGGCGCGATCCAGTCTGGCTTGTGACCGAGATTGTGCACCCAGACGAGTTCGGCACCGGCTATGTCGCGCGCCAGACCGACCGAATGGATATGTGCATAGACCACCTTGTCGCGATCGCCTGAAATGACCACGGTTGGCGCCTTGATCTCGTTGTAGCGCGGTGCGGCGTCGAGGGCATAGCGATAGAGCCCGGCGACATCGGTGGCGTTGGCGCGAAAGGCTTTTGGTCGCAGCACCAGCGGGATAGAGGCCATTCCGAGATAATTGTCCGGCACCTTGTTGGGCGAGAAAACGCAGGTGGTGGCGTCGGCCATCTGCAGTGTACCGGCCGGATAGGTCAGCGTTTCGGAAAACAGCCAGCCGAGCACCGGCATGGTGGTCAGATCGTAGTACCAGGCGGTTGCGCCGCCCGGCCATGGATGGGTCGCCGGTGCGAGGAAGGCCAGTCCAAGTGTCTTGTCTGGATGCTCGCGGCCAAAGGCCGATGTCACCACGCCGCCGAAGGAATGGCCGACGATGACAGCCTTCCTGATGCCGAGATGGTCCATCAGTGCGGCAATGGTGTTGGCCTGCGCCGACGGGTTCTCGTTATGGGTGCCGCGACCCGACCAGCCGTGGCCTGGCCGGTCGAAGAACAGCATTTCGGCGCGGCCTTCGAGCAAGGGACGCAGCGGCACCATCTGGTCCCTGAGATTGGCGCTGGCGCCGTGGATGAAGACGATCGGCGGCAGCTCGGCGTTGGCGGGTGCCGGAACATGGACATAGTGGATGCGGGCGCCGTCGATGTCGGCGAACTCGCCGAGCGGCGGATCGCGGCGCTCGATCAGCCACGAGCCGACGCGGGTGACGCCGACAAAGCCGAAGACAAGCGCCATCAGGAAGGCAAGGGCGGCGTAGATCAGGTTCATGGGGGAGATACGGAGGTGGAGGGGGTAAGTTGTAGGG
>NZ_JAIUIC010000006.1:35000-440569 GCF_020165455.1 Mesorhizobium sp. BR1-1-3 | reverse complement strand
AAGGTCCGGGCGGCCACCCGGACCTTGGCTCAATCGCTCTAATCCCACGAAATCTCTCTCGTGTAGATACAAGGTGGCTCGGCGAAGCCGAGACGGAGTGGGGGAAGGCGTTCGCAGACGCGCAGTCGCCGCAAGACAGGCACAATCTGACGAGCAAGAGACCTCAGGCGCGCGGCGAGGGTCGACCCCCACTCCGTCGAGCTTCGCTCGACACCTCTCCCCCGATCGACGGGGGAGAGGAAGGGCAAGGGGCGGCGCCGACGTCTCATGATGATGGACCGGCCAATTGACCCCGAACCCCATCTGCCCGAAATGTAGCGCCCCATGGCCACGCGCGAACCACCCAAGCCCACTGAACCCCTCACTTTCGCCGTGCTGGTGTTCCCAGGTTTTCCGATGATGGCGTTCAGCTCGGTCATCGAGCCGCTGCGCGCCGCCAATGTCCTGGCGAAACGGCAATGCTATCGCTGGATCATCGTCGGCGGCACGAAAGGTGCGGTCGAGGCGTCGAACGGCGTCGTCATCCAGCCGGGCTTTTACGCCGAGGATGCCCCGAAGGTCGACCGCATCGTCGTCTGCTCGGGCGGCGATGCCGATCACCTCGTCGCCGAGGACGCGGCACACTGGATCCGCAAGAGCCTGCGCAATGGCGCCCATATCGGTGCGGTGGCGGATGCCGCGTTCTTCCTGGCGCGCGCCGGCCTGCTCGACGGCCATGCCTGCACCTTGCACTGGACCAGCCAGGCCGCCTTCACCGAAGCCTTCCCCAACATCGAGCTCAGGCGCGACCTCTATGTCATCGACCGCAAGCGCTTCACCTCGGCCGGCGGCGTCGGCAGCCTCGACATGATGCTGGAGATCATCACCCGCGACTACGGCGCCGAGCTTGCCGCCGGCGTCGCCGAATGGTTCGTGCACAGCCAGCTGCGCACCCGCATCGACCGCAAGATGATGCCGCTGCGCCTGCGCACCGGGGTCCAGAACGAGCTGGTGCTGTCGGCCATCGCCATCATGGAGGATGCGGTCGAGGAACGGCTCGGCATGGCCGAGCTGACCGCGAAGCTCGGCGTGTCCTCAGACAAGCTCGAGCGCTCCTTCCGCTCCGAACTCGCCATCTCGCCCAATGGCTATTACCGGCGCCTGAGGCTCAAACGCGCCGCCGATCTTTTGGCGCATTCGACGCTCGCCGTGCGCGACGTAGCGCTGGCATGTGGGTTTGCCTCGATGTCGAGTTTTGCCCGGGCGTTTCGCGAGGAGCATGGCCATCCGCCGAAGCTGGCGCGACGGCATTAGGCTTGGCGCTCGCTGACGCGATGAGAGGTTAGCGCATCTCTTGTTAGGCCAGCGGCATCCCGCACAACAGCTGCGGTTTTCCGCACAATCCTCCCGCCCCTCTTGCGCCATGCTCCGACCTCGCAACCCAGCCAAGGCCGAGCCCATGAGCATCGTCGTTTTCGACCCCGACAGCACCGAGGACGTGGACTTCAAGGACCGCATGCGCCACCCCGCGGCGGCCGATCCGGCCGGCGGCATGTGGCTGTCGGACACCGAACCGTCCTTCATCGATGCCGACGCACTGCGCAAGGGCCGGCTGGCCAAGCTGCGCGGCTGGATGCGCGAGGCCGGCTATGGCGGCGTGGTGCTGTTCGATCCGTACAACCAGCGCTACGCCACCGGCTCGCGCAACATGTTCGGCTATTTCCTGCGCAACTCGACCCGCTATTTCTTTATCCCGACCGACGGGCCGATCGTGCTGTTCGAATATCCGCAGAGCTATCATGTCTCCATGGTGCTCGACACGATCGACGAGGCGCGGCCTTCCAAGTTGGTCTGGTCGTCGGTCTCGGGCCGCGACGACGAGACCGCAGGTCCGTTCGCCGACGAGATCGCCGAGCTTTTGAAAAAGCATGGCGGCGGCTCGATGAAGCTCGGCCTCGACCGCTGCAGCCATCTGCAGGCGCTGGCGCTGGAAAAGCGCGGCTGTGAGGTCAGGGATTGCCAGGGCGAGATTTTGGCGGTGCGCGCGGTGAAAACGCCGGAGGAAGTGAAATGCCTGCAGGTGTCGATGGCCGGCGCCGAGGCCGCCGTCTATGCGGTGCGTGAGGCGATCAAGCCCGGCGTTTCCGAAAACGACCTGTTCGCCATCATGTATGGCGAGGTCATCCGCCAGGGCGGCGAGTTCATCGAGACGCGGCTGCTGACATCAGGCCAGCGCACCAACCCCTGGTTCAACGAGGCCAGCGGCCGCAAGATCCGCCCCGGCGAACTCTTGGCGCTCGATACCGACACCATCGGCTGCTACGGCTATTATTCGGATTTCTCGCGCACCTTCCGCTGCGGGCCAGGCAAGCCGACCCCTTACCAGAAGTCGCTCTACCGCATGGCGCATGACCAGGTTCAGCACAACATTTCGATCGTCAAGCCCGGCATGGCCTTCCGCGAGATCGCCGAGCAGGCGTGGAAGATCCCCGACCGTTTCGTCGACCAGCGCTACACCTCGGTCATGCACGGCGTCGGCATGCATGGCGAGACACCGTTCATCGCGCATGCCATGGATTACGAGACCTATGGCCGCGACGGCCATATCGTGCCAGGCATGGTGGTGAGCGTCGAAAGCTATATCGGCGAAAAGGGCGGCCGCGAGGGCGTCAAGCTGGAGGACGAGATCCTGATCACCGAGACGGGCACGGAGCTTCTGTCGCGCTTTCCTTATGAGGACGAGTTTCTGGAGACGCAGGTTTGAGACGGGCAACCAATGAGCGCCTCGTTGCCTGGCGCCCCCCTCTGTCCCGCCGGCATACGGAAGGGTCTTTGACTGCCTCGCCCATGCATCACACAGGCGCCGCATGAAAACGCCCATCTCCATCAAGCGCGGCACCGTGGCCGCGATCTTCATCGACCTGCAGGAAGAGCACCGGCAGGACCCGCGTTATCTGGTTGAAGGCTTCAGCAGCATCCTCGCCAACGTCCTGCGCCTGCAGGCGGCGGCGCGGCAGAACCATGTGCCGCTCTACCACTGGGCCTACATCGTCGATCTCGACAGCCAGGACCGCCCGTTTCATCCGCTCGGCGAGGACGGCAAGTCGGCCTTTTCCGACAAGAGCGATCCGCTGACCGAGATCTGCCATGAGGTGGCGCCGGCCAAGGGCGAGGCGCTGCTGATCAAGGCCGAGGCCAGCGCCTTCCGCTGCGGCCCGGCGGCGCGCGACATCAAGTCTTCAGGCATCGAATGGCTGGTTGTATCGGGCGTCTGGACCGAGGCCTGCATCGACGCGACGGTCAAGGATGCGGTGGCAAAAGGCTTTCGCGTGTTGCTGGTCAAGGATGCATGCGGCAGCGGCAGCGCGGCCATGCACCAGACCGGTATCCTCAACCTCGCCAACCGGCTCTATGGCGGCGCCGTCACCGACACCGATGGTGCCTGCCGGCTGCTGGCCGGCGAAAGCGTCACCGCCTGGCAGGTCGAAGGCTCGGTGCCGCTGCGCTTCAGCTTCGACAACGCGGCCGCGCTCTACGCCGACCTATGACGGCGCGCGGCAAATACGAAACAAGGCTCGACCCGGCGCTATGGGCCTATATCGACGCCGTCAACGCCTGGTATCCGCCCGAAATCATCGGCCTGCCGATCGACAAGCAGCGCGCTGTCTACGACAGGATGAGCCGGGCCTTCCACCAGGGCCGCCCGGCCGGCGTCAAGGCCAGCGACGGGCTGATCGCCGCCGGCGGCCGCGACATCCCGGTCCGGCGCTACCGGCTCGAGGGCAACGCCGCCCAGGCGATGGTGATCTACTACCACGGCGGCGGCTTCATCCTCGGCGGGCTCGAAAGCCATGACGACATCTGCGCCGAGCTCTGCGCCGGCACAGGTTTCGACGTGCTGTCGGTCGATTACCGGCTGGCGCCGGAGCATCTCCATCCCGCCGCCTTCGAAGATGCGGTGGCCGCCTTCGAATGGGCAGCGGCGAGATCAGGCCTGCCGCTGGTGCTGTGCGGTGAAAGCGCCGGCGGCAATCTCGCCGCGGCGGTGGCGCAGGCGACGCGCCGCCACGCCAGCGCTGCCATTGGCCAGGTGCTGATCTACCCCGAGCTCGGCGGCGACGAGCGTGCCGGCTCCTACATCGAACACGCCGACGCGCCGCTGCTGTCGGTGGCCGACATCGCCTTCTACCGCGACGTCCGTTCGGCCAGGCGCCAATCGCTGGACGATCCGACTTTTGCGCCGCTGCGCGACAAGGATTTCACCGGCCTGCCGCCGACGGTGATCGTCACCGCCGAATGCGACCCGCTGTCGTCGGATGGCGAGACCTACCGCGACCGCATTGTGGCCGCCGGCGGCAAGGCGTGGTGGCACGAAGAGCCGAGGCTGGTGCACAGCTTCCTGCGTGCCCGCACCACGGTGCCGGCAGCCGCGGAAGCGTTTGCGCGGATTGTCGGCGCGGTTGGCGCGCTGGGCAGGGGCGAGTGGCCGTATTGAGCAGTTGCCGACGGTAAAGCGCCAATCTCCCCCCTTGAGGGGGAGATGCCCGGCAGGGCAGAGGGGGGCGCTGTCCCGCCAACAGATCGGCCAATTTCGGAGCGTTTTCCCGCACGCAAGCTTGACCGAAGGCTGGCATTTCTTCACGCCCCCCTCTGCTCTGCCGGGCATCTCCCTCACGAGGGGGAAGAGTGGCAGCGTCGCCGTCGCGCAGGACATCAGACCATGACCACCTTTCTCTTCGACGGTCCCGACAGTGCCCCGGTCACCATCCTGCTCGCCCATGGCGCGGGCGCGGCGATGGATTCCCCCTCGATGACCGCCACCGCCAAGGCGCTGGCCGCGGCCGGCTTCCAGGTCGCGCGCTTCGAGTTCCACTATATGGCTGCCCGCCGCTACGGCCACCGCAAGCCGCCGCCGCGGGCCGAGACGGTCAACCCGGAATATATCAAGGCGATAGCCGACCTCAGGGCGAAGGGCGTGACCGGCCCGCTCGTCATCGGCGGCAAGTCGATGGGCGGGCGCGTCGCCTCGATGGTCGCCGACGAGATGTTTGCCAAGGGCGAGATTTCAGGCCTGCTGTGCCTCGGCTATCCCTTCCATCCGCCGGCCAAGCCCGATCAATTGCGGACCAAACACCTCGCCGATCTCAAGACACCGACGCTGATCTTCCAGGGCACCCGCGACGAGTTCGGCACCAGGGACGAGGTTGCGACTTATGACCTTTCCGATCGCGTCGAGGTGATCTGGCTGGAGGACGGCGACCACGATCTCAAGCCTCGCAAGAGTGTTTCGGGGTTTTCGACCGCCGATCATCTGAAGACGCTGGCCGAGACGGTCAAGGCGTGGTCGGGTCGGATCGCTTCCTGAAGCGATGAAGATCGCCTCCTTCAACATCAACAACATCAACAGCCGGCTTGAAAACCTGCTGACATGGCTGGCTGTGGCAAAGCCCGATGTCGTGTGCCTGCAGGAGCTGAAGGCACGCGACATGCAGTTTCCGCGCTCGGCATTGGCGGCGGCCGGCTATGGCGCGGTGTGGAAGGGCGAGCCGACCTGGAACGGCGTTGCCATCCTGGCGCGGAGTGCCGAGCCCGTGTTGACCCGCGATGCCTTGCCCGGCGACGAAGCCGACAGGCAGAGCCGCTACATCGAGGCGGCGGTGAATGGCATTGTCGTCGCTTGCCTCTATGCGCCGAACGGCAATCCCCAGCCCGGCCCGAAATTCGCCTACAAGCTCGCCTGGCACGCGCGGCTGGAGGCGCATGCCGAACAGTTGCTCGACACCGGCCTGCCGGTGGTGCTGGCCGGCGACTACAACATCGTGCCCGAGCCGCGCGATATCTACGCCACCCGCTCCTATGACGACAACGCGCTGGTGCAGCCGGAAAGCCGGGCGTCGTTCCGGCGCCTGCTCGACCAGGGTTGGCTTGATGCCCTGCGCAAGAAGCATCCGAAGGAAACGCTTTATACATTCTGGGACTATCGCCGCAACCGCTGGCCGCGCGATGCGGGCCTCCGGCTCGATCACATCCTGCTGTCGAAGAAACTGGCACGCCGCCTGACCGCCGCCGGCATCGATCGCGACGTGCGCGGCGAGGACGGTGCCAGCGACCATGCGCCGGTGTGGGTGGAATTGAAGTAAGGCGACTGCTTTCATTCGTCGCGCTTGAACGGATCCATGCAACGCGCTTTAAGTCTTTTGTCTTGATGCATGTCGCTGTCCCAAACCCGGGTTCGCTTTTGGCCGACATGCAATAACCTGTCGGCAAAGTATTCCAACGCAGCCGGATCGCCCATGAACGCAATCCTCCACGAGATCTGTGAAAGGAGGCTCCATGCCTGACCTGGGCGCTGTCGAGATACTGTTCGCCGCCCTTGTGGTGCTTGCGGCAGCTGTCGTGTCCTGGCGGCTGTGGCGGAAGCGCAGCCGCCGCAAGGGACGGCGGCAGACCAATCCGGCTGCCGACTATGCCGTCCGCACCGACTGGAGCGGCCGCGGGGGCATGCTCAATTACTCGTCCTTCGTCTATTTCGATGTCGATCGCGACGGCAAATACGGCGCCGGAGACCGGCCGATGGCCGGGATCATGGTGCGGCTGTATGACGAAGCCGGCAAGCTCGCCGCGTCCGCGCGCACCAACAATGCCGGCTTTGCCAATTTCCCCATGTCGGTGAAAAGCAGAAAGGCCGTGATCCGCAAGCCGGGCAACTGGCGCTTTGTGGTTTCGGTGCCGCCCGGCTGGCAGGCGAAAAGCGAAAACGACATTCAGTCCCGACACTTCCTGCCGCTGCCGGGTTCGCCGGCCGGGATGGTATCACAGGAGATGCTGCTGCCGGTCGGTCTGGCGCCGCCGCGCCGCGTCAGCGGGCGCGTTGCCGGCGATGGACCCGCGACCCTCTCCGTGTCGGGGGACGGGCACGTCCTGGAGGCGCGGACACTGGCGCCGGGTGCCGTCTTCAGCTTCGACCTGGCTGAAGAAGCCGACACGGTCAGCATCAGTGGCGAAGGCTTGGAGCGGCGGCTGACGCTGTCGCCCTACTCGGCTGATCTCGGCCTGCTGTCCGCGCAACGCGCCGGCATTGCCACTGATGCCGCTCTCGAAACGATCGGTTTCGACGATGTGACGTCGCGCACCTTCAGGAAAATTCCGGCCGGTCATGCCGGATTGGCGTGGCGCAACCTGAATGCGATGGCGCGCGACTACACCAAGGACAGCCAGGGCTATGTCAATGGCAACGTCTCCGGTGACCATGTGCTCTACACCAGCAGCGGGCTGCCTGCCGAATTCAGCTGCGAACGGCCGTTCGGCTTTCACTCGGTCATGCTGAGCGCCGCCTGGCTGGCGTCGGAAGGGGAGGTGGCGCTGATCGAAAGCTGGCTTGGCGAGCAGCTGATTGCAAGCGATCAGATCACGCTGTCGGCGCTGACGCCGTTGCACTACGCTCCAATGCTCAAAGCTGTAACGCGTGTTCGCCTGTCGACGAAGCACTATTGGCAAATGGTCGTGGACGATTTGGTCCTGACACGCTGAGATTTGGGCATGCCAAAGCGGAGCGAATTTCGCCCCGCTCAATCGGGGTGCGTTTACGGTCAGAGCGGCGCGGCGCCGTTTGAAATAATAATAGAGGCGCCGCTTAACGCTGTGATCGCCGACAGACGGTCCTTTTTCAAGAACGACGGCTTCACATAAATCTTTTTCATATCAGACTCTCCTAAAATTCCAGCCTGATGATGCCATGCTGCGGCCATCTGTCAACCATGCGAGCTGAAAGCAACAAACAATAAACCCAACAATGCGCGACAAGGGCCAGGGTCCCTATTTTTTGTTTCGGGCCATCCCAAAACCAATTGCACCTGGAGTTTGCTCTCCAGCGCCGGCGCGATCCGCCAGAGATGCGCCGGATTAAAGCGTGACGCTGCTCGGGGCGTTTGCCGTGACGGCGGAAAGCTTGCCCTTCTTGACGAAGGTCGGCTTCGCGTAAGTCTTCTTCATCGTGATCTCTCCAGAATCCTCGGCGAGCATGGCAGATGCGCGATATGTGTCAACCAAGCCGGACGCCGACGGCGGCCCTCCTGGCGCTATCGGCTGGCGGCCAGCGCCTGGCCTCCGGCTCGCTCGACGGCACGGCCCGGCTATGGGGCATGGACACCGGCCACCAGATCGCGCTGTTCGACAGCAAGACCGGCCCCATCTATGCGGGCGTCCGCCGCGGTGCTGACTGCGGCAATGATCGCACCACCCGCGACTGGCCGCCCGACGGCGGTGACGGCGTCGTGCTGTTTGCCGGCGCGTCGGAATGAGCAAATCTTGATCACCTTGTCCGCCGTGCTATGTAAAGCCCATGCCAGCATCCAGCCTCCCAGACAACGCGCCGCTCATCGTCATCGATCTCCAGACCGGTATGTTCGACGGCGTGCACGAACCGCCGATCCATGATGCGCCAGGCATAGTCGAGCGCACCAAAGCGGTGATCGACTGGGCGCGGGGCGGCGGGCGCAAGGTCGCATTTGTCAGGCATGATGGACCCGAAGGCGATCCGTTGGCACCGGATCAGCCGGGCTGGCCGGTTTGGCCCGCACTTGGCCAAGCTGCGGACGAGCCGACCTTTGCCAAATTCGTGCGCGATGCTTTCAGCAATCCCGCTTTCGGCGACTGGGTTGCCGGTGCGGGTGCTGTCGTGCTCCTGGGCGCGCAGACCGATTTTTGCGTGGCCGCGACGATCAAGGGCGCGATCGCCAGAGGGCTCGGCGTGACCGTGGTGTCCGATGCGCACAGCACGCTGGACAATGCCAGCGAGAGTGCCGAGCAGGTCATCATCAGGCACAATGGCGAATTCGCCGAGGCCGGCGTCAATCTGGTGACCACAAAGGCGCTTGTCGGCGGCTGAAGCCCGAACGTTGCCGCAGGCCGCATTATCAGGCAGGCCGGCTTGAGGACTTCGCGAGGGAAGACAGCGCCGGGCGCCTGCCGTGGTCGACGCGGACGGGGGGGCGCATTGTTGGGATGGCTCGGGCGCCCGCGTCAACCAGGGCGGCTCGTACCGCCGCATTAGCAACATTGCACATTGCGTGCCGCTCGAAACTTCCGCGAAAGCGGAATAGGCCGGAGCAAAAGGGCGGATTCGGCTGAGACTTGCGGCGCGCTTTCCCGGTCCGGGAGTCAAAAAGTCTGCTGGTTATTGGGAATGTCGTTCAAGGCGTTTGCCGGTGCTGCACCGGATCGGCGAGGAACGACACCGCAATCAGGTCGTCGCCATCGATCCGGCCGTGACGATCTTCCATGATGGCCGCGACCTTTTGAAAGGTTTTCATTTCGGCATCCGTCACCCGCGCATCGCGCATCCGGGCCTGGAGATCGGCCAGGCGAACGCCCAAAGCAGGGGATGTCACAGCTTTGCTTATCATCTTCACTCGTCCTGATTGGAAACTGACATGGGCAACCCGCCGCCATGGCTGGCGGCGGGTTTGGGACAATTCCAAGTTCAGTCGTAGACCTTGACGATCTTGCGGGTGCCCGGATCCACCAGGACGGTGCGGTTGTCGACCACCACGTAGCGGTATTTGACGTCGGGGATCTCATGAAGCTCGACCGTGTCCGGCAACGCGCTACCAACATTCAGTTCCACGCCGGGAATCTTGACCGAAGCGAGGGGCTGCTTCTTCACATACTCGCGGATGACCGTGTCCTGTTCAGGCTGGATGACAACGTCCTGAGCGGCAACGGCGCCCACTCCGGCCAACAGCAACAGCGCCGCTGCGGCGCCCGTTAGGTGCATTTTCATACTGTTTCTCCTTGCGAGTCAGCATGACAAGATCGTCCAACGCTGACGGCAACTGAACTTGAGCCAACTGAAAATGTTCCTCAGATTGGGCTTCGGTCGGATGCTGTCTGCGACTTAAGTCTGGCCCGAGAGCGCATTGGTCTTACCGACGGGAACGGCTCTCTGTTCACGGCTGTTTGTCTCCCGGAATTCGGAGAAACAGATGGACAAAAGTGTTGGCCAAGCGCGCTGGTTGCTCGCACCGATTTTCGCGACAGCCGTTACCTTTCTGGTGATGGGAATAGCCCTTGGCTGACATGTCGTCGATCGGCGCAGCAACGTCCCTTCCTGCGCTGAGAGGGTTCGCAAGCCGCTTCGGCGCCTGGCGAACCCTCTATCTTCACCATACGCCGGCCTGCTCGTCGCTATCGTCCAGCAGTTGCTCGTCCAGTTTGCCGCTCGGCTATCGGGCCGTGTGTATCGATCGAGCCGGCGGCGAAGACAAGACACGTTGATCCGTAGGCTGCTCGCTGAAGTAAAGCGAACTGCCGAGAATGAGGAACACGATGCCCACCGCCGTCAATCCAACCATGAGCACGGCAATCGCCGTTCCTGGGCCATAGCCTGTCTTGATGATGGTGGATCGGTGGGCCATCGCGGCGTTCTCCAGACACCCGGCGGTGCCGAGTTCTGCGACAAACGACAAGCGAGGCCCGATGTTCCCTCGTTGGAAGCCTCAATCGGTCACTTTGGGCTTTTGCTTTTTCCTGTAGGACCAAGGTCTTATCTGCCGAGCGCAAAGGTCCAAGGGGCCTTGTTCAGTTCCGATAATGTCCCTTGGATGTTCCGTTACTTTAGGTAAACCTGATATATTGCCTGGGCGGAAAACTTAGCTGGCCAAGCAAAATCGCCCGCGAACCGGGCATAGAAAATGTGGCTTTGGCAAGTTCAACAACAGGCAGTCATGTCTCGGGCGACGAATAGCTCACGTCTCGTCGAATCCGCCCTCTCGGGTCTGATCGTGCGTGATTGCGGCTTCTTCCTCATCATCGGGGAGGGCGTCGTCGCTGTCCTGGTACGCGTTATCGTCGTCCTCGTCCGGCAGATCGCCGTCTTTTTCGACGCCGTAACGCATGTCGCCGTTTTCCGGCGCGGACTCTGGCAGGATCTCGCCGCCCTTGATTGCATCCCAATCCTGCTGCTCGATGGTCGGCCCATCCGCCCTCGGTGCGTCATCTTCGATGTCGGCGCTTGGTTTGTTGCGAGGTGCCATGCTGGCCTCCAATCGTTGAAGAACTGGAGGCGAAACTCGGCGTGCCGGCGTTTGTTCCGGACCCGAAGTGCAAAGACCGGGCGTGCTTCTGGATTGTCGACGGCTGGCGTGTCAGCCCAGCCCCGCCAGCACCGCGGCCGCGGCCCGCACAGTTGCCAAGTTGCCGCGCAAATGGAGAACGCATTGCGGCGACTGACCCTTTACTTGCGAAGTTGCTAAAATAATGAAATGTTGTCCGCGGGAAATGAAATGAGGCAGGGACTGGTTGGAACCGGCGCGGTTTCGACGGTTTTGGAAACCATGTATTTTGGACAGTTTCTGGTAGGAATGTCAGCCACGGCCGTCATCGTCGCGGTCTGGACCTATATGACCACCGGCTCCTTCTGGGAGGCATTTGCCTGGACGATAGCGACGCTGCTTGTCCTGCAGGTCGGCTACTTCGTGCTCGTCGTGAGGCTGATCTTCAGGCGCGCACATGACATCGTGCCGAGCCAGGATCCGGTAGACGCCTTTCCGCCATTGCATCGCGACGGTGTCCAGCTTTGAGACCGGGTGACCGGGACCGATCAGGAATGGCGTTTCCATACCAGGCCGTCCACTCGAGCGCGTGCGCCCGGGCAAACTCGGGGAACGTCGCCACCAGCGCGATCACGACCGACGGCAAGGTGTTTGGTCGCTGAGACGGCGCCTTCTGAGCATATCCCTGCTGGAGATTTCGGCCCAGCGTTATCATGGGAACAGGACGCATGCGCGACCGCTCCGCATTGTGTTCAGGCCGACAGGTTGGGAACAAGTGCTGATGCTTCGCGTTCTCTGGCAGTGTCGATGAGGTTGCCGCCTCCATCGGTATTGTTATGGCTCGCTCTGCTCCCGGCGGGGCGAGCCCTTTTCGTGCCGAAGCCTTTCAAATCGTCCAGATGAAGAGGCGGATGCGCGGCCGATTTGGCGCACTGGTGCTCAGATTGAATTTTTTCCCTCTAAATATCCGTATATATCTGTGCAAGTTTTCAAACTCTTGAACGCTGTCTGCCGAACGTTTGATCAGCAACCAATCAATATCCAGTCTGCAATCGTAATATCTCCAATTCTGAAGTTACGATGGAACCGCATGGCAGCGGTGGAGTTTTTATGGAGGGCGGAATTCAGTTATCACTAGGAGATGGCCATGAGACTTTATCTTACGAGCGCGGCGACCGCCGTCGTCCTGATGGGCGGGATTGGTGCGGCGCTGGCGGAAAACGTCGTCGTCGTCCAGCCGGAGCAGGAGACAGTCGTTCGCGAATACATCAAGAGAGAACCGCTTGCCTCGGTGAACCTTCTGGGCGTCGAGCTCAAGCTCGGCTCGTCGGTGCCGGATACGGTCGAACTGCGTGAGGTGCCCGACGTCAAATACCGCGTCGCGGTGATCAACGACCAGACGGTCCTCGTCGATCCGGAGACCCGCCAGATTGTTGAAGTGCTACACTAGGGATCCCGCAGTACTGGACCTTGGGAAAAACCCGCCCCGAACGTCGCGTCGGGGCGGGTTTCCTTTGCCGCGACCCGCGATGGCCTATTCGGCGGCCAGTCTATCCTGCGTCTTGGTTTCGAAATCGCTGGCGTCGTGGCGTTCATGCAGTTGCATGGCAGGCTCACCGAAGGCGCGGTTGACCATGCGGCCGCGCTTGACTGCCGGGCGGGCGTCGATGGCCTTCGCCCAACGCTGCACATGCTTGTACTCGTGCACCGACAGGAACTCGCCGGAATCATTGTACATGCGGCCGAGTGCCAGCCCGCCATACCAGGGCCACACCGCCATGTCGGCGATGGAATAGTCCTTGCCGCCGAGATATTCAGTCTCGGCCAACCGGCGGTCGAGCACGTCCATCTGACGCTTCACCTCCATCGAGAAGCGATCGATGGCATATTCGAACTTTTCCGGCGCATAGGCATAAAAGTGGCCGAAGCCGCCGCCCAGATACGGGGCCGAGCCCATCTGCCAGAACAGCCAGGACAGCACCTCGGCGCGGGCCGGCTGTTCGGTCGGAAGGAATTCGCCGAACTTTTCGGCGAGATAGACCAGGATCGAGCCGGATTCGAAGATGCGCACCGGTGTGGTGCCACTGTGGTCCATCAGGGCCGGAATCTTGGAGTTTGGATTGACCTCGACGAAGCCGCTGCCGAACTGGTCGCCATCGTTGATCCGGATCAGCCAGGCATCGTATTCGGCACCCTTGTGGCCGCGCGCCAGAAGCTCTTCCAGCATGACGGTGACCTTGACGCCGTTCGGCGTCGCCAGCGAATAGAGCTGCAACGGATGCTTGCCGACAGGCAGTTCCTTGTCATGCGTCGGCCCGGCGATCGGCCGGTTGATGCTGGCAAAGGCTCCGCCGCTCGGCTTGTTCCAGGTCCATACTTTCGGCGGTGTGTAGTCGGTCATTTCGTGGCCTCGTGTCGGGGAAGGATGGCAGGTCGCCATTAACTAGGGCTGCGGATGTGTAAGTTCAACTTGCGTTGAACTATTATCGATGCCCGCAGTGCCAACATCGGCAATTGGGCTCTTCCTTACCCTTGCGCCTTCTCCTGCGTGGCATACCTATAGACGATGTCGCCAAAGCCCACCCAGGACAAAAGCATGACCATCAATCCCAATCCGCGCTCGGTCGTTGCCGTGCGGGCCACTGTTCCCGAAGATGCCTTTACGGCCGGGGCGCTCGGCACGCTCAGGGAAGGCAGCGGCGTCGTCATTCGCAATGACGGGCTGGTGCTGACCATCGGCTATCTCATCACCGAAGCGGAAGAGGTCTGGCTGACCAGCCATGACGGCCGCGTCATCCCCGCGCACGCGCTGGCCTATGACCAGGAATCGGGCTTCGGCCTGGTGCAGGCGCTGGCGCCGCTCGGCCTGCCGGCGGTGGCGCTGGGCGATGCCGGCAAGGCCAGGATCGGCGACGCCGTGGTGCTGGCCGACGGCATCGGCCAGTCGGTGCAGGCTAGGATTGTCACCAAGCAGGAATTCGCCGGCTATTGGGAGTATCTGCTCGACGAGGCGATCTTCATTGCGCCGGCGCACCCGTCCTGGGGCGGTGCCGGGCTGTTCGGCGCCGATGGCTCGCTGCTCGGCATCGGTTCGCTGCGCCTGCAGATGAGCCGCAATGGCGAGGTCGCCGACATCAACATGGTGGTGCCGATCGATCTGTTGCCGCCCATACTCGACGATCTCCTGACGCGCGGCCAGGTCGCCAAGCCGCCGCGGCCATGGCTCGGCGCCCTGTCGGCCGAAAGCGATGGCAGAGTGGTGGTGATGAGCGTGACCGAAGGCGGTCCGGCGGCCAAGGCTGGCCTGCGCCAGGGCGACATCATCTCGGACATCCGCGACGGCGCGGTCGATGGACTCGCCGATTTCTATCGCAAGCTGTGGGAGAGCGGCTCGGCCGGTGCCGAGATTCCGATGCGGGTGCTGCGCGACGGCCGCGAAACCTGGCTGCGCGTCAAGTCCGCCGACCGCGGCAGTTTTCTGAAGAAGCCGCAGCTGCAATAGCGCGTCAGCCACGCGATGCATCCAAGACTGCTCAAAACCTTCCTTGCGGTGGCGCGGAGCCGCAACATCACACGCGCCGCAGAAGTGGTCCACCTCGCGCAATCGAGCGTCAGCGACCAGATCCTGGCGCTCGAGGCCGAGCTTGGTGCTGCCCTGTTCACGCGCTCGAAAATGGGCCTCGAGCTGACGCCGGCAGGCCTAGCGCTGCAGCCGATCGCCGAGGATTTGTTGCGGCTCGACGGCGAGGCGCGCGCGGCCGTGCAGGCGGCGGCAGGTTCGACAAGCGGGCACCTGACCATCGGCGCGCTGGAGACGATCGCGTCGGCCAGGCTGGCGCCTTGGCTGCCCGGGTTCCAGGCCGGCCATCCCGACATCACCGTGCGGATGAAGGTGGCGGGCAGCGGCGCGCTGCTGCGCCAATTGGAGGATGGCGACATCGATGTCGCGTTCTGCTTCGACCGCCGTGATTTCGCGAAGGGCGCGTCGGATAAACACTTCGCCAGGCGCACGATAGCAGCCGAACCGCTGGTGCTGGTCGCGGCTCCGGGGCAGGGCAGCGTGCCAGGCGACCTTGCCGCGCTTGGCGAACTGCAGTTCGTGGCAACGGAGCCCGGATGTATCTACCGACACATGTTCGACACGGCCTTTGCCGAGGCGGGCGCTGCCGCACCCAGACTTGCCAACGAGGTCGGCAGCATCGGCGCCATTGCGCGGCTGGTGGCGGCCGGCGCGGGGCTCGCCCTCGTTCCACGTCTGGCCGTCACGGATGCGCTGGCACGCGGCGACATTGTCGAAATGCGATGGCCCGGCCAGATGCGGACGGCGCCGCTGGTGATGATCTGGCGCCGCCGGCGCGTCCAGCTGCCGGCGCTTAAGCAATTGCTCACTGCCGCGCGGGACACGCTGGTGCCGGCCCTGCAGCCCGCCAAGGCTGGTTCAGGACTTGAATCGTCGAACCGCTCCAAGGCCTTGTTTGCAAACAACTCCTGACGGAAGCAGCGGCGGTTCAGATCAGGCGGTGGCCGCCCTCGACATGCAGCGTCGTTCCCGTGGTAAAGCCATTGCCGATCAGGAAGGCAATGGCGTCGGCGATATCATCAGGTTGGCCAATCCGCCCGACCGGCAGCTGCTTGGCCATCGCGGCCAACGTCTCCTCCTTCCTGTCGCCGGCCACTTGCGCCCAGATCGTGGTGTCGACCCAGCCGGGTGACACGGCATTGACGCGGATCGGCGCCAACTCGACCGCCAGCGCCCGCACGAGGCCTTCGAGCGCTGCGTTGACAGCAGCAACGACGGAGCCGCGCGCGGCTGGGCGATAGGCGGCGATACCGGAGACGAAGGTCATGGAGCCGGATGCTGCCAGCCGCGGCGCACCGTGCTTGGCGAGCAGCAGCGGGCCATACAGCTTGCTCTGCACCACCTTTTGCGCCGCCTTCAGGTCAAGCTCCGGCAGCAGCCGGTAGGCGCCTTCGATGTCGGCTGCGGTGCAGACGATGTGGTCGAGTCCGCCAATCGCTGCGAACAGCGCCGAGACCTGGTCTTCGCGCGCGATGTCGACGACGGCCGTCTCCAGCCCGGCGGGATTGCCGAGCGCCTCGCGCGCCTGCCGCAGCCGGTCTTGGCCGCGCCCGGCGATGACAACCGCCGCACCGGCCTCCACGCAGTGCCGGGCCAGCGCCAGACCCATGCCGGAGCCGCCGCCGACGATCAGGATTTTCTGTTTCGAAATGCTCATTTCGCTCTGCCTTTGCTTGGATGGACAAGGGCAGGAATTGGCAGTTCGGCGCGACAGAAGGAAACGGAAGAAACCGATAGTGCCATCGGAAAGGCCGATGGAGCAGGGCGGACGAGCGCCGTCTCTGGCTCAGCGCACCAGCGGACTTTCCCAGACGACAAACAGCAGAGCTTTCAGCTGGGCAAAGCGCTCCGGCCCAAGTTCGGTGCGCCATTCCTCCTCGATGTCGCGCAGGATATCGACCATTTTCCAGAACGCGGCATGACCGCGTTCCGTGGATCGCACCACGCGCGCACCGCCATCGCCGGGAATGTCGGAGCGGACGAGGTAGCCGTACCCTTCGAGACTGCTGAGCAGCTGGTTGATGGCCTGTTTGCTCATGCCGGCACGCTCGGCGATGGTGCCGGGCCGCGCGCCGTCCGGTCCGGGAAACTGCAACACCGCCATATGCGGCAGGCGCAATTCGTCGAAACCGGCGGCGTTGAGCTCCTTGATCAGCCGCCGCTGGATCGCTTGTGCCGGCACGCGCAGCAGGGCGCCGATCAGCAGGTTCTCGGTCTTGGTCTGTAGAACTTCCGTTGAGGTGGGCATTGACGATCCGGTAAATTGAGTTTACTGATAGCGAGTAAATGTAATTTACCGGAGGGCTTTGCGCAATGTCGGTCGTGAATCTTCAGGTCAATCCAGCCAATGAGACCATCGGCGACAAGGGGCTGTCGATTCGCTTCCTGGTGACGGGCGACAGTTCGAACGGCAGCATCGCCGCCTTTGAGTTGAGGGTTGCCAGCGGACTGCGCCTGCTGGCGCCGGCGCACAGCCATGATCACTACGAAGAGACGATCTACGGCATTGAAGGGGTGCTGACCTGGACCGTCGACGGCAAGCCGATCGAGGTCGGACCGGGAGAAGCGCTTTGCATCCCGCGTGGCGCAGTCCATCGCTTCGACAACAATGGCAGCGCGGATGCGAAAGCGCTGTGCGTCGTCACACCGGCGGCGATCGGTCCGGACTATTTCCGCGAGATATTCGCCATGTTCCACGCCGCCGCCGGCGGTCCGCCGGACAAGACTGGGATGATGGATATCATGCGCCGCCACGGGCTGACGCCGGCAGCGCCGCCGCCAAGCTGAAGTCGGTCGAAGAGGCGTCGATCACGCGCCGCAAGCGCTGAAGGTGGTGCCGGGGTTCCAGTCCTTGAAGGCGATGGTCTGGCCTTCGACCGAGACGGTCCTGTGCTTGGTGCTGCCGTCCGGCTGCTTTTCGCTGCTGGTGCCTTTGCCGGTCAGCACATTGTACGCGCAGGCGCTTTCGGCATTCTCCTTCAAATAGTCATAGTGGTCATAGGCGAAGCCGGCGACGATGAAGGCATCATTGCGCCAGGCGATGGTCAGCGTCATGTCGGTCCGTTCGCTGCCGATCTCCATCGCTGGCAGGTAGAATTTGATCGAGCCGTTGGGCAGCATCGTCAGTTCCGGCTCGGTGTCGGAGTTCTCGTAGCCCGCCCGCTCGTAGCCGTTCCATTCCCCTTGGATCTGCTCGTGCACGATCTCGACGGGTTTGAGGTAATTGTGCTCCTTGTCCCTGAGGAAGAAGTGGACGTCCATCGGATGGCCGGGTTCGGTCTCCACCACCATGGCAAGATCGACGGCGCCGTCGCCATTGAAATCGCCAGTCACAGCCGTGATGATCTTCCGGGTTTCGATCGGCTCGGCGAGGGTGGCCGTGGGGAGAAACAACACAAAGGCGAGCAACAGAGATTTCATGGCGTATTCCCCCGGGAGCGAGACGGCGTGCCCGAGCACGAGCATGGCAGGTATTCCGGGACTTTCTACAGTGGGGCGGGAAGAAAAATGTTCGGGCCGAGGGGCGCGAAGGAACGCCGTCCGCGCCTGCCAAGTCTGCTGCCGGAAACTGACACCAATTCATGCCACGATGCTGGCCAATGACGATGGGCATGATGCCGGAGGCAGGACGACAGTGAGAGCGATGACGCGAGCGGCAACAGCATCGAACGGGCAGGCCGACTGATGGCGCCGATCAAGGTCGATCCCGCCAAGGTCCACGAATTCGCGGATCCTGCCGGCTTCTACGCCTGGCTGAGCAGCACCACGCCACGGAAGCCGAAGTCTGGATCAAGATGCACAAGGTGGGGTCGGGATTGAAATCGATCACCCCCAAGCAAGCCATCGACGTGGTGCTGTGCTTCGGCTGGATCGATGCGGTGCGCAAAGGGTTGGACGACAAGAGCTTCCTGCAGCGCTACACGCCGCGCGGCAGGAAGAGCATCTGGAGCCTGATCAACATCGACAATGTGGCGCGGCTGGTCGAGGAGGGCCGCATGACCGAGCATGGGCTCAAACAGGTCGAAGCGGCGAAGGCGGACGGGCGCTGGGCGCGCGCCTATGGCAGCGGCAAGGAGATGAAAATTCCCGATGATTTGCAAGCAGCCATAGACGCCGAACCCGCTGCGAAGGCGATGCTTGAAAAACTCAACGCGCAAAACCGCTTCGCGCTCGCCTTCCGCATTCACAACATGAAGACCGAGGCTGGGCGCAAGAGGAAGATCGAGACGTTTGTGGCAATGCTGAAGCGTGGTGAGACGATCCATCCGCAAGGCAGGAAGTGAGGTTGGCGCGAATTCGTCTTCGGCGCCGCAAGCCTGTCCTCACGGGATCCCTCGTTGCGCGAAGCGCTTCAGGATTTGAATCGCGAAATTGTTCCAACTGCTTGTTTTCGCGCAATTCGGGGTCGGTGTGGCGCGGCCGCTTCAGCAACGACATCGCTGGTGGACGGAGGAGGGCACGGCGGCTACCCTTCGAAAGCCGCGACGATCGAGCGGCGGACCGGTCGCTGGGAGTCGTTGCCGTTGAGAAGAGTTGCTTCGTGGACGATGGCGCTGGGTCTCATTGTCATCGTCGCGTGTGTGGGAGCCGGGGTCACGCTTGCCCAGACTTCGCCCGATCAGCCTTCTCCCGACGTGGCTTCCCCCTCGGCCTCGCCGGCAAAAGAGATCTCGGTCGGGATAAAACAGGCGCCGCCTTTTGCGTTCAAGCTGCAGGACGGCAGCTGGTCGGGATTGAGCATCGACCTCTGGCAGAAAATAGCCGGGCGGCTCAACCTGCGCTTCCACTATGTCGAAGTGCCTGCCGTGCAGGACCAGATCGATGGCGTCGTCAGCGGCAGATTCGATGCGGCGATGGCCGCGATCACGGTCACGGCCGACCGCGAAAAGGCCGTCGACTTCACGCAGCCCTTCTTCACGACCGGGCTCGGCATCGCGACGCCGCTCAACAACCAGCCGTCATGGCGGCCGGTGCTGCATGCCCTGACGTCGTTCGGCTTCCTGCAGGCGGTTCTGGCGCTGGTCATCATATCGGTGGTGGTCGGCGTCCTGATCTGGATGTTCGAACGCCGGCACAATGACGATTTCGGCGGCGGCGTCGCCAAGGGACTGTTTTCCAGCATGTGGTGGTCGACCATCGCCGCGACGCAGGCCAGCACCGGTGATTTCGGCCCGCGAACCGTGCCGGGGCGCGTGCTGGCCGCGCTCTGGATGATGGGATCGATCATCGCGATCGCGGTGTTCACCGCGGGTGTCACATCGGTGCTGACGGTGACGCAGATGGAAGGCATGGTGCAGGGCGAAAGCGATCTCGCCGCGGTCAGGGTCGGCGCGGTGCAGAGCTCGTCGACGGCGTCCTATCTGGATTCGACCCAGATCCGTCATCAGGACTTTGCCTCGATCCAGCAAGGCCTCAACGCGCTTCGCGCCGGCAAGATCGACGCGCTGGTGCACGACAAGCCGCTGCTTGGCTGGCTGGTCGGGCAGAATTACGCGACAAGCCTGCAGGTTCTCGATGCGACGTTCGACCAGCAGCAATATGCCATTGCGCTGCCGCTCGGCAGCCCGTTGCGCAAGTCTCTCGATGTCGCCCTCCTGCAGACCATCGAAAGCGATTGGTGGAAGCAGGCCGTCTTCCAGTATCTGGGCGAGAAGTAGCCGGCAGCAATTTCAGCGGTGCTATGCGCTGGAAGAACCGCCGTCGCTATCCGAGAGTGGCGGCCTGTCTTTCAGGATTGATGGTTGGTGTCACTGGTCCAGGTCGACCGGTGTCACGCCAAGAAGTTTCAGGGCATTGGCATAGGTCCGGATGCCTTGCGCCTGCTTGCGCTCGGCACAGAACCGGTTCGCCTTGTCCTGGAGTGCCGTTGCCTCGGCGATCTGGCTCGCACTGGCACCGGGTTTGGCTTTGGTCTGGATGGCTCCTTCGAGTTGAAGACCGAGCCGGCTGCAATATTCGCTCCGTGTGACCGCCGCATCCGACTGTGCGACCGCAAGCACGGCGAGCGAAATGCCTGTCAGGGCACCCATCCATCCGGTCGAACGTCGTTGCATGTTTCGGGACCATTTCTTCGCGTTGTGCCGCAGGCCGCGTGACCGCCGCGAGGGTGGTTATGACAGGCGATGTTTTCGCGAGTTTTTCCCGGATGTTGAATCTTGTTTCTGGAGTGTGTCTGGCGGTGAAGCTGCCAATCTCCCCCACGAGGGGGAGATCGGCGGTGTGCGGCGCTTGCGCCTCTTCCTTTGCGGCTATCCTTCGCGTAAGGCGCCGGGCAAATCGTTTCACGCAAGCAAAATTCCCCGGACACCGCATGATCAGACTTGAAAGCATCAGCAAGCAGAACGGCCGTCAGCTTGTCTTCATCGAAGCGTCGGCGTCCCTGCAGAAGGGCGAGAAGGTCGGCCTCGTCGGGCCGAACGGCGCCGGCAAGACGACGCTGTTTCGCATGATCACCGGCCAGGAGCAGCCAGACGAAGGCCAGGTGCAGGTCGATCGCGGCGTCACCATCGGCTATTTCAGCCAGGATGTCGGCGACATGGAAGGCCACAGCGCTGTCGCCGAAGTGATGAACGGCGCCGGGCCGGTCAGCGAAGTCGCGGCCGAGATGGCAGCGCTCGAGGCGGCCATGGCCGATCCCGAGCAGGCCGACCAGATGGACGAGATCATCGAAAAATACGGCGAGGCGCAGCACCGCTTCGAGGAACTCGACGGTTATGCGCTGGATGGCCGCGCCCGCGAAGTGCTGGACGGTCTCGGCTTTTCGCAGGAGATGATGGACGGCGATGTCGGAAAGCTGTCCGGCGGCTGGAAGATGCGCGTGGCGCTGGCCCGCATCCTGTTGATGCGGCCCGACGCCATGCTGCTCGACGAGCCGTCGAACCATCTCGACCTGGAGAGCCTGATCTGGCTGGAATCCTTCCTGAAGAACTATGATGGCGCGCTGTTGATGACCTCGCACGACCGCGAGTTCATGAACCGCATCGTCAACAAGGTGGTCGAGATCGACGCCGGTTCGCTGACCGCCTATTCCGGAAACTACGAATTCTACCAGCAGCAGCGGGCGATCGCCGACAGGCAGCAGCAGGCTCAGTTCGAGCGCCAGCAGGCGATGCTGGCCAAGGAGATCGCCTTCATCGAGCGCTTCAAGGCGCGTGCCTCGCATGCCGCGCAGGTGCAGAGCCGGGTGAAGAAGCTGGACAAGATCGACCGCGTCGAGCCGCCGAAGCGCCGCCAGACCGTGTCCTTCGATTTCCTGCCGGCGCCGCGCTGCGGTGAGGATGTCGTCACGCTGAAGAACGTCCACAAGGGCTATGGCAGCCGCAGCATCTATGAGGGGCTCGATTTCCAGGTCCGCCGTCGCGAGCGCTGGTGCATCATGGGCGTCAACGGCGCCGGCAAGTCGACGCTTCTGAAGCTGGTCGCCGGCGCTTCCGAGCCCGACACCGGCACGGTCGCGCGGGGCCCAAGTGTCAAGATGGGATATTTCGCCCAGCACGCCATGGAGGTGCTGGAAGGCGAGCGCACTGTGTTCCAGACACTGGAAGACGCGTTCCCCCAGGCCGGCCAGGCGCCGCTGCGGGCACTCGCCGGCTGCTTCGGTTTTTCCGGCGACGAGATCGAGAAGAAATGCCGTGTGCTGTCAGGCGGCGAGAAGGCGCGGCTGGTGATGGCGCTGATGCTGTTCGACCCGCCCAACCTTTTGGTGCTGGACGAGCCGACCAACCATCTCGACATCGCCACCAAGGAGATGCTGATCACGGCACTTTCGCAGTATGAGGGCACCATGCTGTTCGTCTCGCACGACCGGCATTTTCTGGCGGCGCTTTCCAACCGCGTGCTGGAACTGACGCCCGAAGGCATCCACACCTATGGCGGCGGCTATACGGAATATGTCGAGCGGACGGGGCAGGAAGCGCCGGGCCTGAGGAGCTAACGGCTACCTCAGCGAGATGCTCATGCCGCTGAGGTCGGCGTTGACCTGCAGGCCGACCTGCCTGCCCGTCAATTCGAGCTGGGCGCCCTTGTCATTGGTCATGACGATCACCTGGGCCCCTTTGCCAAGCGCGCCGCCACCGCCAGCCGCACCGTAGACCCCGGTCACATCCCGCGCACGTTTGATGTGGCGCACGGTACCTCGGAAATAGGTCTTGGAAACGCCGAAGGCGAGACCGCCCGAGACGCCGCCGACCGAGATGGGATAGCGGCGGCCATGGAAGGTCAGCGTTCCTTCGCCTCCGGAGCCACCGACGAAGAAGGCCGCCTTGTAGACGGCGAAGCGGATGGTGCCGCTGTCGGCATGCGCGGCGCTGGCAAAGCCGATGCTTGCGGTGGCGATGGCGGCAACCGCGATGGAACGAAATCCGGATGAAATCTTCATGGTGAGAACTCCTCAATGTCGCCGCTTTGCCGGCCGGGATGTCAGCGTGGGATCAAAGCTACAACTGAACAGTCTCGCCCGTGGTTTGGTTCCAGGCCCCGTGATTTGGTTCCAGGCATCGTTCGCATCCGGCTGCGGGAAGGCCGGGGAGAGGGCGGCGGGTTGCGGAGGGTGGGGAGGGCACCTCACCGCAGCTATCGCCTTGTGGGATGAACAGGTCTATGCAGGCCCTTCACAAGGCTTAGGAGAGGCTTCGGATGAGAAACGCAATCTGCCTCGCATTGACTGCGGCAGTGGCTGGGTGCGCGACCTCCCCGGTCGACTATGAGGCGTCGCTTTCGCAGCAGGACCAGAAATGGGCCTCCCCGGCATGCCAGCAGGCCCGCAGGGCGGCTTCGGATTACGAGGCTCGCGAGAAAGAGCATCCGGGGTGGGGTTTCGGCGTCTTGCTTGGTCCATACTCGATGGGGCTCGTCGCAGCCATCAAGGAGCATGAGCAGAAGCAACGAAAGCTGTTCGCCCGCGAAGTGCACCTGCAATGCTCAAGCCTGCCGCTGCCGAAGGAACTGCAGGGCGATTTGAACCCTGCCGTACCGCCGACCAAGTATCCATAGACTGTCGCGCCTTCCGGCAGAAGGCGCCGGGGTGGCCGCCGTCATTGGCGGCACCTCGATCTTCGGGGGCCGCGGTGTCTACACCGGCACCATCCTCGGCGCCCTGATCCTGACCGTGCTGACGACGCTCTTGACCATCCTGCAGATGCCGGAGGGGGCAAGGCGACGGCTTATTTGAGGGTTGTGGAGGGAGAGATAGGGGCGGGTTGAGGTGAATGGCTGCGTTTGGGCCGAATTCAGACAGGCAGCTTTTTGGCGCAAGGATGCGAACTACTGCCGTTCAACCAATGATAAAGGCTCAGATCGAATTTTGGTGCTTCTTCAAAATTTGCACCTATTGAGGATGCGCCACGGCCAGCCCGCGAGGACCGATCCGCTCTCAAAAAGCGTGTACAGGTTGACAACACCTTGGCCGCTGCAACATCCTGCCGGTTTTTAGACTGGGAGGTAGCATGACTATTTCGATCAACCGCCGCACCTTTTCCATAGGCGCGGGCGCTCTGGCTTTGGCTGCGGCCGGATTTTCGCCGGCACGCGCGCAGCAGGCGTTTTTCCGCATCGGCACGGGCGGAACGTCCGGCACCTACTATCCGGTGGGCGGCCTGATCGCCAACGCCATCTCGGCAACCGGGGCGGCCGGCGTCGAAGGCTTGGTCGCCACCGCCACGTCCTCCAACGGTTCGGTGGCCAACATCAGCGCCATCCAGTCGGGCGCGTCCGAATCGGGCTTCACGCAATCCGACGTCGCCTACTGGGCGCATTCGGGCACCGGCCTCTATGAGGGCAAGCCCAAGGTTGACGACCTGCGCCTCATCGCGACGCTTTATCCCGAGACGATCCATTTGGTCGCGCGTGCCGACGCCGGCATTAAGTCGGTGGCGGATCTCAAGGGCAAACGCGTCTCTCTTGACGAGCCGGGCTCCGGCACCATCGTCGATGCGCGACTTGTGCTTGGCGCTTACGGTCTGGCTGAAAAGGACGTGCAGCCCGAATATCTCAAGCCTGGCCCGGCCGGAGAGCGGCTGCAGGATGGCGCCATGGACGCTTATTTCTTCGTCGGTGGTTATCCGACCGGCGCAATCGTTGAGCTTGCCACCACCAACAACATCACGCTGGTGCCGATCACCGGCCCCGAGGCCGACAAGCTGCTGTCCGAGCAGAAGTTCTTCTCCACCGATACCGTGCCGGAAGGCACCTACAAAAATGTCGGCGAAACCAAGACCATTTCCGTCGCCGCTCAATGGGTGACCAGCGCCAAGCAGACCGACGACCTCGTCTACAAGATCGTCAAGTCGCTTTACAGCGACGAAACCCAAAAGGCCCTGCAGGCAGGCCACGCCAAGGGCAAGCTGATCACGCTCCAGAACGCGGTTACCAGCGCTGGCATTCCGTTTCATCCCGGCGCAGAGAAATTCTACAAGGAAGTCGGCACCCTGAAATAAGAGCCATTTGGACCGGCTGACAACAACGAGGCGGAAGGGATGCTTTCCGCCTCTTTTGTCTGGAAATTCAGGACACGGAACCGGCCATGAGCGATGACGACAAGATCAAGCTTTCCGCAATGGAGTTCGATGAGGAGAACGCTCGCGAACTGGAGGAGAAATTCGACTCCGAAATCCGCTTCCGGCCACTGACCCGTGTCGCGGGCTGGCTGGTCGGCTTCCTCCTGGTGGCGCTGTCACTGTTTCACTACTACACCGCCGGTTTCGGCCTGCTGCAAGAAATGCTGCACCGGGGCATCCACCTGTCGATGGTGCTGGCGCTGATCTTCCTCGTCTTCCCGCTGGTGAAGAAAAGCTACGACCAGCCCGCGCGGTCCAGCCTCCTGCGGCCGCTCGGCATACCCCTTTTCGACTGGCTGCTGGCGATCGCTGCGGTCGTCGTCGTCATGCACGTGCCTATGATCCCGCTCGACGACCTTGCCTTCCGCGTCGGCAATCCCACGGCGCTCGACGTGGTGTTCGGCCTTATCCTCATCCTGCTTCTGCTGGAGGCGACGCGCCGCTCCGTCGGCATCCCGCTGCCCATCATCGCCGTCGTCTTCATGGCCTACGCGCTGTTGGGGCGGTACATGCCGAGCATTCTGGTGCACCCCGGCGCGTCCGTCTCCCAGCTTGTCGATCACCTTTATCTGACGACGCAGGGCATCTACGGCATCGCGCTCGGCGTCGTCGCCACCTACGTCTTCCACTTCGTGCTGTTCGGCGTCTTCGCCACCCGCATTGGCCTCGGCCAGCTCTTCCTCGACTGCGCGGCGTGGGTCGCCGGCCGCTACGCCGGCGGTCCCGCCAAGGTGTCGATCTTCGGCTCGGCGCTGTTCGGCATGATTTCCGGCTCGTCGGTCGCCAACACCGTTACCGTCGGCTCGCTGACCATCCCGGCGATGATCAAGCTCGGCTACAAGAAACATTTCGCCGCAGCGGTGGAAGCGGCGTCCTCGACCGGCGGTCAGGTGACGCCGCCGATCATGGGCGCAGCGGCCTTCCTGATGATCGAATTTCTCGAACTGCCCTACACGACCATCATCCTTGCCGCCATCGTGCCCGCCTTCATGCACTTCTTTGGCGTGTTCATGCAGGTGCATTTCGAGGCCAAGCGAACCGGCCTCAGGGGGCTCAGGCCGGACGAGATGCCCGATGTCGTCGAGGCGCTGAAGCGGGACTGGCCGACGATCATCCCGCTCGTCGTTCTCATCGGCGTGCTGCTCTCGGGCTACACGCCCTACATGGCCGCCTTCTGGGGCATCACCTTGTGTATTCTCGTCGGCTTGCTCAATCCGCGCCGGCGCATGTCGGTCGCCGACATCGTGACGTGTCTGCGCGACGGCGCCAAATATGCGCTCGCAGTCGGAGCCGCCGCCGCAACCGTCGGCATCGTCGTGGGCGTCGTCACCCTGACCGGAGTGGGCTTCAAGCTGTCCTACATCGTCACATCGACGGCCGGACACCTTTCCCTTCTCTTCGGCACCTTCATCCCCGAGGCGATCTTCTCGGCCCAGGGCCTGACCCTATTGTTCACCTTGATCATGACTGGCGTCGTCTGCATCCTGATGGGCTGCGGCATCCCGACGACCGCGAACTACATCATTATGGTGACGATCGCGGCGCCGGCGCTTGTCATGCTCGGCACCGAGCCGATCGTCGCTCACTTCTTCGTGTTCTATTACGGACTGCTGGCGGACATCACGCCACCGGTGGCGCTGGCGGCGTACGCCGCCGCTGGCATGGCGGGGGCGGACCCGTTCAAGACCGGCAACACCGCCTTCCGGCTGGGGATGGGTAAGGCACTGGTTCCTTTCGTGTTCGTCTTCTCACCGTCCCTGCTGCTGGTGACGAAGGATTTCACCTGGCCGAACTTCTTCCTCGCCTTTTTCGGCTGCGTGCTGGGCATCACCTGCCTGGGCGCCGCGCTATCGCGCTATCTTCTGGTGCGCACACGCCCATGGGAAAACGTGCTGCTCGTGTTCGCCGCCCTGCTTCTGGTGGCACCCGAACTCTATTCCTCGCTACTCGGCGTGGCGCTTTTGGTCCCGGTCCTGCTGCGCCATTGGAACGCACGCCACACTGAAGAGGCGCAACCAGTCTGATCAGCGCCGCTCCAACGCAATCCTTCCCGGAGTTTCGACGTCGCGCATATGCGGTGGGCGGACGGAAAGATGAGAGGGCGGACCATCGACATTCCGCTGCGGGTTCTCGGCGCCGAGCGAGCTTCAGCCTAGTCGCGAAGATGTCCGCTCGTGAGAAGAGGCGATGACCGTGGCGATGACCGGCATGAGGCGCAAATCAGACCCTCCTCCCGGTCAGTGACAGTGTACTTTTTAGAATTACGGTGACAGTGCACCTTTTACCCTGCCATGTGTCCGCCTATCCCCCCGCCAGCCGCGGCAGCAAAAAAATCTCCGCCCCCTCCGGCAGCTTTTTCGACCACGTATCCCTATAGATCGTCCCGTCGATCGCAACGGCGATGCCCTTGTCGATCAAGGGCTCGAGGCCGGGATACTGTTCAGCCAGCTTCCTGAACAGCTCCCTTATGTCCTTGGCCTCGATCTCGACCTTGCTGTTGCCTCCGGCGGTCGCGGCGAGCGAGCCCCAGAGCGTTACTTCGACCATTCCCGTTCCGCCTCGATCGCCGCCAGGATGCGCGGCGGCGACATCGGGATGTGCGTCATGCGCACGCCCGCGGCGTTCGACACCGCATTGGCGATCGCCGCCAGCGGCGGCACGATCGACGTCTCGCCGACGCCGCGCACCCCGTAAGGGTGGTTAGGGTTGGGGATCTCGAGGATCTGGGTGTCGATCATCGGCAGGTCCGAGCAGACCGGGATGCGGTAATCGAGGAAGCCGGCGTTCTGCAGCCGCCCGTCCTTGCCGTAGATATACTCCTCGTTGAGCGCCCAGCCGATGCCTTGCGCGGCGCCCCCCTGGTACTGTCCCTCGACATAGGTCGGGTGCACCGCCTTGCCGGCGTCCTGCACGACCGTGTAGCGGATGACTCTGGCGGCCCCGGTATCGGGATCGACCTCGATATCGCAGATATGGGTGGCGAAGGAGACGCCGGCGCCATCGGCGACGAGCTCGCTGTGGCCGGCGATCGGCCCGCCGGTCTTGCCCGACTCGACCGCGATCTCCTTCAGCGACAGCTTGCCGAGATTGCCGTGCTTCTCGCCCTTGGCGATCGCGTGGCCCTTTTCCCAGACCACGTCGTCGACGGCAATGTCCCACATCTGCGCGGCGCGCTCGCGCAGGATCTTGATCGCGTTGCGAGCGGCCGAGATCGTTGCCATGGAAGAGGAGAAGGTGCCGCGGCTGCCGTCCGTCATGTCGTTGTAGCCGAGGCTGGACGTGTCGGCGACGATCGCCTTGACCTGAGAATAGTCGATGCCCAGTTCCTCCGCCGCCACCAGCGACAGCGACGCGCGGGAGCCACCGACGTCGACTGTGCCGACGGCAAGCGAGACCGAGCCGTCCATGCCGATGTTGAGGTCGGTGCAGGTCTGGCCGCCGAAGTTGAACCAGAAGCCGCAAGCCATGCCGCGGCCCTGGTTCTTGCCCAGCGGCGCCTTCATGTGCGGATGGCTCTTCACCGCCTCGAGCGTCGGGCCGATGCCGATCGGGCCGTAGACCGGACCGTAGGAGGACCGTGTGCCTTCCTGCGCGGCGTTCCTGATCCGGAAGTCGACCGGATCCATGCCGATCTTCTTGGCCAGTTCGTCGACAGCGCTTTCCACCGCGAACGCCGCCATCGGCGCCGAGGGCGCGCGATAGGCCGCGGTCTTCGGCCGGTTGACCAGCACTTCGTAGCCGACCGTCTTGACGTTATCGAGCTTGTAGCAGGCGAACGCGGTCATGGCGCCGATCTCGGCCCAGGAGCCGGCATACGGGCCGCAGCTGTAGCGCAGCGTCGCTTCGGCGGCGGTGATCGTGCCGTCCTTGCGGGCGCCGATCTTAACGTCGATCGAGGTGGCGCTGGTCGGGCCCGAGGCGCGGAACACCTCGTCGCGGGTCATCACCAGCTTCACCGGCCGTCCTGCCTTGCGCGACAGCGCCAGCGCCACCGGCTCGGCCCAGACATGGGTCTTGCCGCCAAAACCGCCGCCGATCTCCGAGGAGGTGACGCGCAGTTTCGAGGCTTCCATGCCAAGCAACTGGGCGCAGTGCTGGCGGTAGACGAAATGGCCCTGCGTGCACACCCAGAGGTCGGCGGTGCCGTCGGAGCTGAAATTCGCCACGCAGGCATGCGGCTCGATATAGCCCTGGTGCGTCTGCTCGGTCTTGAAGGAGCGCTCGACGATGAAGTCGGCCTGCCCGAAACCCTGATGGACATCGCCATGGCCAAACTGGCTGCGCTTGGTGACGTTGGAGGGTTTTACCGGCTTTTCCTCAAGGCCCTCGGTGAAGATGGCATCATTGATCAAGGGCGCCGTGTGCTTCGCCGCCTCGTCGACATCGGTGACGTGCGGCAAAAGCTCGTACTCGATCTCGATGAGCTTCAGCGCCTGCCTGGCGGTGCGGGCATCGATCGCCGCGACAGCGGCCACCGCGTGGCCGTCATAGAGCGCCTTCGTGCGCGCCATGCAATTGTCGAGGACGTCGTACATGGCGGCATCGCCATCGGTGAGGTCCGGCAGGTCGGCCGCGGTGATCACCGCCTTGACGCCGGCGAGCTTTTCCGCTTTCGACGTGTCGATCTTGACGATCCTGGCGTGGGCGTGCGGGCTTCTCAGAACGCGCCCGACCAGCTGGCCGGCCATGTTGAAGTCGGCGCCGTAGCGCGCGCGGCCCGTCACCTTGTCGATGCCGTCGGGACGGATCGGACGTGTGCCGACGGAGGCGAATTTACGTCCGGAAAAACGTGGATCGAAATTCATCTCAGGCTCCCTTCATCACGATGGCCGCATCCTGGACGGCGCGCACGATCTTGTCGTAACCGGTGCAGCGGCAGAGGTTCCCGGCAAGGCCGAAGCGGATTTCCTCCTCGGTCGGGTCGGGGTTCTTGGCCAGGAGGTCCTTGGCCGCGATCAGGAAGCCCGGCGTGCAGATGCCGCATTGCAATGCGGCGTGCTCGAGGAATTTCTGCTGCAGCGGGTGCAGCGTATCGCCATGCGCCATGCCCTCGATGGTCTCGACGCGACGGCCTTCAGCCTCGGCGCCGAGCACCAGGCATGAGCACACCAACCGGTCATCGAGGATGATCGAGCAGGCGCCGCAGTCGCCGGTGCCGCAGCCTTCCTTGGCGCCCGTCAGCCCCAGCCGATCGCGCAGGACGTCGAGCAGTGTCTCGTCGGGCTGGCACAGATACTCGACAGCATCGCCGTTGATTGTCGTTGAAACTGCAATTCCAGCCATCATTTGCCTCCTGCACGTGCATAGGCTGATGTGGCAGCCCGCTGGGCCAGCACACCCGCAACTTTTCGTCTGAATTCGATAGTGCCGCGCTTGTCGTCGATGGGACGGCAGGCGCCCGCACAGACCTTGGCGAGCCGCTCCAGCGTCGCCTCGTCCAGCCTGGAGCCGACGAGCACCTCCGCGGCCTCTTCGACCAGAAGCACCGTCGCCGCCACGGCGCCCAGCGCCACGCGGGCCGATTTGACGACACCGTGCTCGTCGAGCGTCAGGTTCACCCCGGCGCTGACCACCGCGATGTCCATCTCGGTGCGTGGAATGAAACGCAGATAGGCATCGCCAGACCGCGGCTCGCGCTTGTCGAGCAGGATCGTCTCGATGATCTCGCCTTTGGCCAGCGACGTCTTGCCCGGCGCGGTCGGTACGCTCTGTACGGGGATCGTGCGCCGGCCCGCCGGCCCGACGACCACTGCCCTGGCGCCGGCGGCAACCAGCGCCGGCACGCTGTCGGCAGCCGGCGAGGCGTTGCAGAGATTGCCCACGATGGTGCAGCGGCCCTGCACCTGCTTGGAGCCGATCAGCTTGGCCGCCTCGACGACACCAGGCCATGCCTTCTTGAGGGCGGTGTTCTCTCCCAGGACGGCGCAAGGGACCGCGGCGCCGATGCTGAAGCCTTCAGCCGTCTCCCGGATCTCGCTCAAGCCATCGATCGCCTTGATGTCGACGATCAACTCTGGTTCGGCAAAGCCGCCCTTCATCCTGACCAGGAGGTCGCTGCCTCCGGCGAGGATGGCGGCCGTACCAGCCGACCCGGCCAACTGGCCAACGGCATCTTCTATTGAAAGCGGACGTATGTAGCGCATCGTCTCCCCTTGGTCATCGCGATTTCAGCGACCGTTATAAACAGTCTCCTCATAATGGCTATCCGGTTCGTCATCTGCGGCGATTGGGCCAGGCGCCGCAATATCCAGTCCAACAGGCCGAAAGTGGCGCACTGAATGGCAGCAACCGGCTTTGGAATGATTTTCGTGAAACTTCGGTCTGGATCAAGTGCGCTCATTCGGTTTTGTCCGCTTTTGGACCGGAACGGCGTTTAAGCCGGCAGAGCCGCTGCTTGGCTGCCCCACTGAAGCCCCCTGTGTTCGGCGGCCGTCCGAAACGCCTGCGGCGGCTGGCCAAGGGTACGCAGGAAGGCACGCCGCATGCGTCCGGGATCGCCAAAACCGGCGGCTTCGGCGATGCGCTCAAGCGGGAGATGGCTGGTCTCGATCGCCGTGCGGGCCGTCTCGAGGCGCATGCGCTCTACCGCCTTTGCCGGCGTGACGCCGGTCTCGGACGTGAAGGCGCGGGCGAAGTTGCGGGGACTCATGGCCGCGTGATCGGCCAGGCATTCGACGGTCAGCGGTTCGGCCAGGTTTGCCCGCACCCACTCGATCAGCGCGGCGAAGCGGCCGGTTCGCCCGCCCAACTCGACGAAGGCCGAGAATTGCGACTGGCCGCCCGGCCGGCGCTGGTGCATGACGATCTGCTGTGCGGTGCGGCGCGCCACTTCAGCGCCAAGGTCATCTTCGACGAGGGCAAGCGCCAGGTCTATTCCGGCCGAGATGCCGGCCGACGTCCAGATGTCGCCATCCCTGATGAAAATACGCTCGGCATCCAGCCTGACCTTCGGGTAGCGGCGGTGGAAGTCGTGACTGCTGGCCCAGTGCGTGGTGGCGCGGCGGCCGTCGAGCAATCCCGCCCGTGCCAGCAGGTACGCGCCGGTGCAGACGCTGGTGGTGCGCCGCGCCGGCACCCGCCTCAACCAGGCGACGATCTCTTCCATCGCCTCGATGGAACGGATGATTTCGCCGCCCGATACGATGACGGTGTCGAAAGGGCCGTCGCGCAGAGGTCTGGTGAGAAGCTTCAGGCCAGAGGAGCTTTCAACGTCGCCGCCGCCGGGCGACAGCAAAACCAACTCATAGCTGTCCGGGCGGCAGCGCTCCGCAATCTCGAAGACGGTTGTCGGCCCGGCCGCATCCAGAAGCTGGAAACCGGGGTGAACGACGACGGCAACGTGCCTGCGCATGGCAGTATTCGCCCGATTTATGTCATTTCGGACGAAACCTAACGCCGGTAGCCTCGTCGTCAAGCCATCTGGAGACCGGCAAAAGTCCTGGACGAAACGCTGCGTGCCATCGCTGCCCGCCATGGTGCCCGCACGGCAGACTTCGTCGCCATGCAACTCGAATATCCCCGGCCACGCGCATCGCCGTGGCGACGCGAAGATGTGGCCGTCTCGGGGGGACTTTTCACGGCAAGGGAGTGACTGATGAAAGCATTGATCGCCGGGGCCGGTATCGGCGGCCTCACCACTGCTCTGTTCCTGCATGAGGCAGGCATCGAGGTCGAACTTTTCGAGCGGGCCGACGACATCCGCGAACTTGGCGTCGGCATCAACATGCTGCCTCACGCTGTCAAGGCGCTGGCCGGGCTTGGGCTGATGCCGGCGCTCGACGCGGAGGGGGTGAGGACACGCGAGCTTGTCTACACCAACCGCTTCGGCCAGATCGTATGGCAGGAATTGCGGGGCATCGATGCCGGCTATGAGGTTCCGCAAATCAGCATTCATCGCGGCAGGCTGCTGGGGCTGATTCACCGGGCCGTGGTGAACAGGCTTGGCGGCGACGTCATCAGCACGGCAAGCCGTGTCGATGCTTTCGAGCAGAACGAGGGCGAGGTCGTGGCGCATTTCCGCCGGCATGACGGCTCGCGTGGCGAGGCCCATGGCGACCTGCTCATAGGCGCCGACGGGATCCATTCCGCCGTCAGGGCCGTGCTCTATCCCGAAGAAGGGCCGCCGATCTGGAACGGCACGATGCTGTGGCGCGGCGCCACGCCGTGGCCGGTCTGGCGCGACGGGCGCACCATGGCGGTTGCCGGCGGCAATTTCGCCAAGTTCGTCTATTATCCGATCGAGCCGGATCGCGAAGAGACCAGGCTGACGAACTGGGCGGTAATGGCCAATACCGGCGATAGCGGCTCATCACCGCTGCGTCCCGGCGACTGGAGCCGCCCGGGCATGATCGACGATGTGCTGCCCTTCGTGCGTGACCGGTTTCAGCTTGATTTTGTCGACCCCGCCTCGATCATCCAGGCAACGGATGGCTTCTACGAATATCCGAACTGCGACCGCGACCCGCTGCCACGATGGTCGTTCGGGCGGGTGACGCTGCTCGGCGATGCGGCGCATCCCATGTACCCGGTGGGGTCGAACGGAGCCAGCCAGGCAATACTCGACGCTGGTTGCCTTGCGATGCATCTGGCCGCAGGACCGACCGTCGAAGCCGCGCTAACACGGTATGACGGGGAGCGGCGGCCGGCCACATCGGCCATCGTGCTGGCCAATCGGCAAGGCGGGCCGGAAGCGGTCATAGACATGGTCGAGGCCCGGGCGCCGCATGGGTTTGATGACATCGACGCCGTCGCTTCGCGCGAAGAACGCAAGAGCGTGGTACGCGGCTATGCGTCCCTGGCCGGGTTTGCAAAACCGAGTTGATCGCGAGTGGCGCGTTTTGCAGCCTACAGGTTTGCCTCGGCGAAGATGCGTGAGGCCCAGTCGAGGAAGACGCGAAGGCGCGGCGAGAGCTGACGGTTCTGCGGGTAGAGCGCCGACAGCGGCGTCGGCGATGGCGGGTAGTCGGCCAGCACCTCGACCAGCGTCCCATCGGCAAGATCCTTCTCGAAGCGATAGCGCGGCGCCTGGATGAGGCCGAGGCCAAGCCGCGCCAGGTCGGCGGCGGTATCGGAATTGTTGGCGGCGACGCGGCCGGGCAGCCGCACCTCACGGATATTGCCGGCGACAGTGAATTCGAACGGAAGGGTCTCTCCGGTGCGCGACGAGACAAAGCCCACCGCCTGGTGACCATCGAGCGCATCGGGGGAGGCGGGCGTGCCGTGGCGCTCGAGATAGGCAGGGCTGGCGCAGGTGATCTCGTGGATCATCGCGAGCCGCCGCATGATCATGCCGCTGTCGGGCGGCTCGCCGACGCGGATCACGCAGTCCACGCCTTCACGCACGAGATCGACCAGCCGGTCGCTCTGGCCGATCTGCAGGTCGATGCGGGGATAGCGGTCGAGAAACTCCGGCAGGCGCGGCAACAGGAATGTGCGGGTGAGCAGCGTGCTGGCGTCGATGCGCAGCAGGCCGAAAGGCTCGGCGTTGCGGAAGGCGGCCTCGGCATCCTCGATCTCGGCCAGGATCGACAGGCAGCGCCGATAGTAGGCTTCACCATCCTGGGTGGCGTTCACCTGCCGCGTCGTTCGTTCCAGCAGCCGCGCGCCGAGATGCTCCTCCAGCCGCCGGATGGCTTCCGTCGCGGTTGAGCGCGGCAGGCCGAGATCGGCCGCGGCAGCGGTGAAGCTGCGCCGCTCCAGAACGCGAACAAAGAGCCGCATCGTGTCCAGCCGATCCATGCTCTTTGTTCGCAGTTCCCGAATAGTGATGTCAATGGGTGGATGATTATCCGGAATTCGGCTTGGCCTATATCCGTGTCACCAACAACGCGGAGAGACTTCGATGACAAATCAAACCAGAACCGCCATCGTGACCGGCGCCTCCAAAGGCATCGGCGCCGCCATCGCACAGCGGCTCGCCCGTGACGGCGTCGCCGTTGTCGTCAACTATGCACGGGGCCGCGCGGAGGCCGAAGAACTGGTCCGCGCGATCGAGACCGGCGGCGGCAGGGCGATCGCCGTGCAGGCCGATATCGCCAATCCGAACGGCATCGCCGTGCTGTTCGACGCCGGCGAGAAGGCGTTCGGCGGCATCGACATCCTCGTCAACAATGCCGGCATCATGAAGATTTCGCCGATCGCGCAGACCGACGATGCTTCGTTCGACACCCAGATCGCGATCAATCTCGGCGGCGTGTTTCGCGGCATGCGGGAAGGTGCGCGCCGGCTTCGCGACGGCGGCCGCATGGTCAATTTTTCCAGCAGCGTCGTCGGTCTCTACCAGTCGGGCTACGGCGTTTACGCCGCCACAAAGGCGGGTGTCGAGGCGATGACCCACATCCTGGCCAAGGAGCTTGGCGCGCGCCGTGTCACCGTCAACGCGGTGGCGCCCGGACCGATCGAGACCGCGCTGTTCACGGACGGCAAGAGCGAGGCGCAGATCGAGGCCATCGGCAAGATGATCCCGCTCGGCCGGCTCGGCCAGCCCGACGACATTGCCGGGCTGGTCTCGTTCCTGGCCGGTCCGGACAGCTTCTGGGTCAACGGGCAAATCATCCGCGCCAATGGCGGCGTGGTCTGAGGCGGCAACCAGGCCGGCTTGGCTCTCCTGACTGCCTGACTTCCACACTCGAAAAGCTAAGGAAACATCATGCCATTCGCCAACATCAAGCTACCGCAAGCGGCCCTCTCCAAAGCGCAGAAGGAAGACCTCATCCATCGGACGACCGCGATGTTCGTCGACTTTTTCGGTGAGGGCGTACGCCCCTACACGATGGTGCTGGTCGAGGAGGTCGCCGACGGAGGCTATGGCCGGGCCGACGAAGTGTTCGTCGTGCCGGAAGTTTTTCGCGCGAAGGAGTAGTGCAGGGCTAGACCTCGAAGAGGCGCCTTTCACAAATTGAACCCTTGCCGCATCAGCCATCCTTCGTCGCACCGACCCAGTCGGCGGCCACTTCGGCAAATAGCCAGTCGCGGAACGCCTTAATCTTTTTCTGGCGCAGCGCGCCGTCACGGTAGACGACGTAGTAGCGCGAGGCGGATTTCAGCGTGAGATCGAAGGGACGAACCAGCCGCCCCGCAGCGAGGTCGGCCGAGACCAGCGCGCTTCGGCCGAGCAACACGCCTTCGCCATGCACCGCGGCTTCGACGGCGAAGGTGGCGGAATCGAAGCGCACGCCGCGCTTGGGATCGATGCCGTCCACGCCGGCCTGTTGTAGCCATGTTGCCCAGTCGATGCGAAAGGCGTCGTGGATCAGCTTGTGATGCCGGAGATCCCCGGGCTGGCGCAGCGGATGTTCGCCTTGCAGCAGTTCCGGGCTGCAGACCGGGAAGACCTCTTCGTCAGCGAGAAACTCCGCCGTCACGCCGGTATAGCCGCCCTTGCCATAGCGGATGGCGATGTCGATGCCGTCGCTGACGAAATCGGAAAGCACGCCCGAGGTCGACAGCCGCACGTCGATGTCGGCGTTTGCGCGGTGGAAGCGATGCAGCCTCGGCACCAGCCAGCGGCCGGCAAAACCGTCCGATGTGCTGACATTCAGGATGCCTGCCGTGCGGTCGGGCGTGGCGGCGATGGTGGCGGCGGCGATCTGGTCCAGCGCCGTCCTGACTTCCGATGCGTAGGCCGCGCCGACCGACGTCAGGCGCACGGACCTCGTTCCCCGATCGAAAAGCTGGATGCCGAGCCTGTCCTCGATGTTGCGGATGGCGCGGCTGACCGCGCCATGGGTGACGTTGAGCTCACCCGCAGCCTTGGAGAAGCTCAGATGCCTGGCGGCAGCCTCGAAGGCGGGCAGGGCAGTGAGGGGCGGTAGTCTGCGCGGCATGGTCCACCTGTGAGTGTTGCTCACAAATCCTGCACAAAGAGTCGTTTGTCGTCCAGCCCGGAAATGTCCAATCTATAGGGGTAGCAGCGGATATTGATCGGCTTTCCCATCTCGCCGCTGCGCTGAACGACCAGAAACAGTGTGAGCAATCGTCATGCTTGTCCCCTTGCGGACGGCGTCGGCACGCTTGCGCCTACTGAACCACAGGAGACGAACCATGAAACCGATTCTCGAATCCATCAGCGCCGCGACGAGCGGTCTTGCACTCAGAGCCTCTGCAGTCGTCGAGCGCCGCCGGATGCTGCGCCAAGTTTCACGCTTCTCGAACCATCGCTTGCACGACATCGGATTCGAGCGCGACTGGGACGGCTCCATCCTGCCCAACGGGAGGTCGATATGACCAGCACCCTGATCATCGGCGCGACGGGGCTGCTGGGCAGCGAGATGGCGAAAGCCAGCGTCCGCAATGGCGATCGCCTGCACGTTCTGGTTCGTCCGGCAACACCCGGCAATGAAGAGCGGCTGCGCCCGCTGAAGGAGCTCGGCGCCAAAATCCACGTCGGCGATCTCGACGACTATGACAGCCTTGTCCGCGCCGCCAGTGCGGTGGACCGCGTCATCAGCTCGGTGCATGTGCATTCGGCCAGCGAGATGACGCTGGTGCGGGCGCTGAGGGATGCCGGCGTTTCCCGCTATGTGCCTTCCGCCGGCTTCGGCCTCGACTTCGCCGCCGCCGCCCCGGGCTCGATCCCGCCGCTCGATCTCAAGCGAGGCGTGTTCGACGCGATCAGGCAAGCCGATCTGCCCTACACGGTGATCTACACCAACGGCTTCTTTTCGACCTGGGTGGCGACGCTGGGCGATCTGATGCGCTTTGGCTCGTCGCCCTTGCCGCCCGATGAGGTGACGCTTTATGGCGGTGGCGATGTGCCGGCGACGTTTGTCAGCGAGAAGGACATCGCCGCCGTCACCTTGCGCGCGTTGAACGATCCCAAGGCCAACCGCAGCGAGATCCGCATCGCCCGAAACAAGATCACCCAGAACGAAATGATCGATCTGTGGCGCCGGGTGAGCGGCCGCTCGCCGCGCATCGTGCCTCAGAGTGCGGCGGAGCTTGAGGCGATGATCGCGTCAGCCCCCTGGCTTGGACTGCTGCGGGCATTCTGGATACGCGGCGAGACCGCGCTCGAGACGGCCACGCCGGAAGCCGGGGTGCTGTATCCGGAGCTGGCTTTCGAGACCATCGAGAGCGCCTTTGTTGCGATGGCGGACGCCGCTGGGCGGTAGGAACAGGAGCGCGGCGCTGAAGCTGACGTCGTCGGCGCGGCCGATGAATCCGGCTCGCGGCGTGAGCCGCCCGAGAAGGGCTGGCCTCACCCGTGCGGGCCTGTATCATGGTCATGTGAATTCCTGGGAGGAGGCTTGTGCATGCGGCTGAATCGGAATCTCTGTCAGTGGAGGGTTTGGGTCTTCATCGCCGCAATGGCGCTTTGGCCGCACGCGGCGCCGGCCGATACCCTCACGCCCGAGCGCATCACTGCTGCCCTGTCGAAGCTCGAAGCGCTTGCCGAAGCCGCCGTCGCGGACGGTGCCGTGCCCGGGCTCGCCATCGGCGTCGTGCGCGATGACGAGGTGATCTTCCTCAAGGGTTTTGGGCATCGCGAGGCCGGCAAGCCTGAGACCGTCGACGCCGACACGGTGTTCCAGATCGCCTCCCTTTCCAAGCCGATTTCCGCCACCGTCGTAGCGGCGTTGGTTAGCGACAGGATCGTGTCCTGGGATTCGAAGATCGCCGATCTCGATCCGGCCTTCAGGTTGGCCGATCCTTATCCGGCAAGCCAGCTCACCGTCCGTGACCTGTTTTCGCATCGCAGCGGGCTTCCAGGCACCGCCGGAGACGACCTCGAGGACATTGGCTACGACCGCGTCGAGATCCTGCATCGCCTGCGGTTCGTGCCGCCATCGTCGAGCTTTCGGGCCGGGTATTCTTACAGCAATTTCGGATTGACAGAGGGTGCCGTGGCAGCCGCGACACCGACGGGAAAGCCCTGGGAGCAGGTCGCCGAGGAGAAGCTCTACCGTCCGCTGGGCATGGCCTCCACGAGTTCCCGCCATTCGGACTTCGTCAAGCGAACCAACCGCGCCGCGCTTCACGTCAAGGTCGATGGCGCCTGGGCAGCGAGGATAGAGCGCGATCCGGATGCGCAGGCGCCCGCCGGCGGCGTCAGCTCTACGGCACGTGACCTCTCGCAATGGGTGCGCCTCATCCTCCACAACGGCGTTTATGCCGGCAAGACACTGATTGCCGCCGATGCGCTAAGCCAGACGCATGTTCCGCTGATAGCGCGCGGCAACAACCCCGTCTCCGGCGGCGCATCGTTCTACGGCCTCGGCTGGAATGTCGAATTCGGCCGACACGGCCTGAGCTGGGGCCACGCCGGCGCTTTCAGCATCGGCGCGCGTACCCTGGTGACAGTCTTCCCAAAGGAGAAGCTGGGCATAGTCATCGTCGCCAACGCCTTTCCGACTGGCCTGCCGGAGGGATTGTCCGACAGCTTCGCCGATCTCGTCTTCGACGGTAAGGTCGAGAAGGACTGGGTCAAGGCGTGGAATGATATCTATGCGGGCCTGTTCGGTCCGGCGGTCGCGGCGGCCAAGGCCGCCTATGCCGCGCCGCCGTCTCCGTCACGGCGAGCCGGGCCGGGCAGTGTCTATGCTGGCCGGTACGCCAACGACTTCATCGGCGACGCGATTGTGTCGAAAGCGGGAGACGACCTTGTACTCAAGGTAGGCCCGGCCGCCGGCCGGTCCTATTCATTGAGGCATTTCGACGGTGATCTTTTCCTGACCTTCCCCGACGCGGAGACGCCGGACAGCCCCTCGGGTGTAAGTTTCGTGGTGGGCGCTGACGGCAAGGCGTCGGCCATGACTGTAGGTTTTCTCGACGACAATCATCTCGGCACGCTGCAACGTGTGGGGGACTGACTTCCAAATCGACCGGTCCCGCCAGGAGTCAGGATGCCGGGCCGTATCGGAGCAGTTTGAAGCAATCGCCGTTGCCCGATTTCGTCTGTGCCAGCAAGGGCTTCGATCTGTCGATCCATTCCTGATGTGACCTCGCGTCGGCTTCGATCGCGTCGACCGGTGCAAGACTGACAAAGCTGCGTCCGTGGCTGAGAAGCCAGCACGCACGGCCGAGAAATCGCCTGCTGCGCTGGCGCAAGAGGTCGGCATCGTAGAAGATGTCGAGCACCTCGTGCTTGATCTTGCGCTCGGTTTCAGGATTGGCGATCGCAACCTCGATCGGCTCGCCGCCGATCGCATCCTGCAGGTCCTTGTAGTCGAGGGTGAGTTGGGTGATGGCATATTTGATCTCGCTCTCGTCGCGCACGATGTCGAACCATAGCGTCGGATCGAGCTGGTTGACGACGAACGACGACTCGAAATCGCGCGACAGGTTGAGGATGTCGAAGTCCCGGATGTCGACGTCGCGCTCAACCAGCAGGATTTCGCGGATCTGCTTGCCAAGCTCCGCTCCCTGCGCGCCGATGGCGGCGTTGGTTCCACCAAGTTCGGGACTAACGTAGGCCCCGCCGTCATCCAGCAGCGCGTCGAATTCGCCAAGTGACTCGACGAGGGGAGCGCCGCGAGCGATGCGCGCCGCCAGCTTGGCCAGAACCTGCTGGAGATCCGTTTCGCGTCTGCGCTGGTCTTGGTAATTCTGCTGGAAAAAGAAGATGAACAGCGACACGCCGATGCCGATCAGGATCACGCCCAACTGCGAGAAGATGTTACGGTAGTATTCCAGCAGCTTTTCGCGATGACGCACGTCGTCGCGCACACTGTGGGCGACGCGCAGATTGACGATCAGCGACAGGATGAGCAGCCCAGTACCGACGAGGATGAGGCCGCCGATGAGCAGGTAACCATGGCCTGTGCTGAAATCCATTCGTTTTCCCTGAAGCCCAGACTGCGCAGAATAGTGCCATTTTGGCTAAATACCTACGGATTTGCAGGCGGTGGATTTGATGGCGGCGACCACCCCAGAAGGTTGACCCGCCTGGCCATCCGGCCGATAGCTCCGCCAGAAACTGCCCCGAGAACCCTGATGACTTCAGACACGAACCTCCACGATGCACGCTCCGCCGATCCTGACACCGCCTGGCAGGCGGACGTCCGCGCCGGGGTGCGCCACGTCCGCGACCTTGACCGCCTCCCGCTGTCGTCAGCCGAGCGCGCAGCCGCCCAGGCCGCGGCGGCGAACCATAAGGTGCGCGCGCCCAAAGCCTATCTCGACCTGATCGACTGGAACAACCCGGCTGATCCGATCCGGGCGCAGGTCATCCCCTCTCCGCAAGAACTGGAGGAAGCGGAAGGCGAACTCGACGATCCGATCGCCGACCATGACTTCAGCCCGGTGCCTCGCTTGACGCATCGCCATGCCGACCGGGTGCTGTTGTTCCCGACCTATCAATGCGCGGTCTATTGCCGGTTCTGCTTCCGCAAGGAATCTCTGACCTCGATCGGCAGGGGCTATACGCGCGAGGCGCTGGAGCCGGCGCTGGCCTATATCGCCAAGCATCCCGAAATCCGCGAGGTGATCCTGACCGGTGGCGATCCGCTGTCGCTGCCCGACAAGGCACTGGCCGAAATCCGCGCGCGCATCGAGGCGATCGCGCATGTGCGGCTGCTGCGCCTCCACACGCGCGTCCCGGTGGCGCTGCCGTCGCGCATCACGCCGGGGCTGGTTGCGGCCCTGCAGGGCCGGCTGATGGTCACCATCGTCACCCATTTCAACCACGCGCGGGAAATCACTCAGGCCACGGAAACCGCCTGCCGCACGCTGCGGCAAGCCGGCTTCGTGCTGCTCAACCAGAGCGTTCTGCTCAAAGGCGTCAACGACAGCGTCGAGGCGCTGGAGGAGCTCTGCCGCGAGCTGATGTATCGCCTCGGCGTCAAACCCTATTACCTGCACCATGGCGACCTCGCGCGCGGCATGGCGCACCGGCGCACGACGATTGCGCAGGGGCAGGCGCTGACCGAAGCGCTGCGCGCGCGACTGTCGGGCATCTGCAACCCCGTCTATGTGCTCGACCTGCCGGAAGGCGGCGGCAAGGTGCCGATCGGGCCTTGCCATGTCGAGGGACGGGACGGCGAGAACTGGCGGCTGCGCGGGCTCGATGGCGAGGTGAGGGCGTATACCGAGATCGTTGGCGAATAGGGCTGCGCGCTAACCCCTGTCTTTCTCGATAAACGCCAGCACCACCACGCGCGGGACAACGCAGTAGGCGAGCCTGGCCTTGCGGCCTGTCTTCGTCGTCGCGCGGCCTGCGTTCAGGTCGACGGTGATGTCCTCATAGCCCAGCACCTCGCGATCGAGCGGATAGACGGCCTTGTAGACGGCTTCCTTGGCGGCAAAGAGGATGCGGCCGGCAAGATGCCGGTCGGCTGCGTCGGTGCGGTCCGCGGGTGTTGTCACGAGCGCCAAAATGTCATCCGGGAGAGGCTGCGCGGGCTCGACGTCGATGCCGAGCGAGGCGATATCGCCAACCGGTGCAACCGCCGCTACCGCCATGTCGTCGTCGTGCGCGAGCGAACCCATTATTCCCTCGGGCCAGACAGGCGCGCCGGACGGCGTGCGCAGGATGGCGGCGTCGCCGACGCCAAGCTCCGCCAGCAGTCCGTGCGCGATCCACCGGGCCGCGCCGCTGGCGCGCCGCATGCCAGGCTGGCGCGCGGGGATGGAATGCGCTTCCCCAGGCAGCAGATGGGCTTCATCGCCTTCGCCGATCAGGCGGCATCCGATCCGGACACCGCTCGGCGCGATCGCGGCCATAGCCTCCAGCAGGGTCGTTTCCTCCGATGAATTCGCAGCGGGCGGCGTCAACGATCGACCATCGGCAGGACGGCGATCATTTCTCCGTCCTCGTCGATGCCTTGTTCCACGAAGCCGGCTGCGCGATAGAGGTGGCGCGCGGCCTCGTTCTCGGGCTCGTAGCAGATCGAAACCTCCCTGATATGGTCGAGATTACCGATCTCGTCGAGCAAGGCGCGCAATGCGGCCTTGCCATAGCCTTTGCCCTGGTGGGCGCGGTCGATCATGAAGCGGTAGACCAGCGCCTCGTTGTCCGACGCATCGTACATCAGGAAACCGACGACACGGGTCCCGGCCATGATGGCGCGCGGCCGCGCGCCTTCGTCGGTTTCGGCTTCTTCGAGGGACTCCGAATTGCTGGCGAGGAAATCCCTCTGCTCCGGAGCCAGTTCCAGGGCCGCGACCAGGGCGCGGTTGGCCCTGGTCACGGCAACGAGACGGATGTCCTCGGTGTTCAAGCCGATGCCTTGGCCGAGGACTCGGTGATCGGCTCGACGAAGCGATGCAGCTTGGCCGGGTTGCCACGCCAGATCGAGTTGGGCTCCAGCTCTTCGCCCTTCATGACGAAGGAGTCGACATCGACCACCGAGCCTTCGCCCATGACGACGCCGTAGTGGACAAAGGCGGAGGGTCCGAGCGTGCAGCCCTTGCCGATGCGGATGAAGTCGGACTTGAAGGCGCCTTCCTCCAGCGAATGGGCCTGGATGACGCAGCCCTCGTTGAGGGTGGCGTCGTCGCCGATCTCCACCAGCGAGCGTTCTGTCAGATTGCTGCCGCCGTCATAGACACGGCTGCCGATCCTGACGCCCAGCATGCGCAGGATCATCGGCCGGAATGGCGTGCCGGCGAACAGCCGCACGATCGGCGAATCCGCCAGCTTCCAGTGGCGTTCATGACGCCAGAACGCCACGTCATAGATCGTCGTCATCTGCGGCTTCAGCCTGCCGAAACCAAGACTTGCCCGTTCCACGAAGATGTAGAACGGAATGGTGATCGCCGAGGTCAGCAGCACGGCGACGAACAGTGCGACTTCAGCCCATTCGGTGTAGTAGTTCAGCGCCCGGTCCCAGATAGCCAGCGTGGCGAACAGCATGACCCATTGCGTTGCCACGAACAGCAGGATCGTCACCAGATTGTGGCGGTTCTTCAACGGGATGCGCCGGCGCCGGTCGTCCTCATCGATGCCGGCGATGAGTTCCTTGTCGCGGTTCACCATGCGCGGGATTTCAAAGGCAGGCGAACCCAGAAGCCCGACATTCTCGCGCAGCGGCCCGTCGATGGGGATCATCACCTTGGTGCCGAGCAGGACGTTGTCGCCGGTGCGGCCGTCCGGCGGATAGTAGATGTTGTTGCCGAGATAGTTGCGCTCGCCGATCCTCGTCGGCTCGAGCCTGAAGGCGGCGGCGGATTTGTGCATGTTGATCATGAACAGCCCGTCCGACACCATGGTCTCGGTGCCGATCTCGCACAGAAGCGGGTTTTCGTGCTGCTGGTTGGAGCCGAAATTGGAGCCGGTCTGCACCACCTTGTTGAGGTTCCAGCCGATCGCTCGCATGTAGTGCACGATGGCCGAGCTGTCGCCGGCCAGCAGGCCGAGCACGCGCGAGTTGCTGGAGAATTCAGCGACGGTCTGCAGCCAGTAGCGGAAGCCGTACAGCGTGTAGGTGCGGCCGGGCTTCAACAGCAGGCTGACCAGGCGCGGCACCAGCGTCGCCGCCAGGAAGGATGCGGCCATGTAGCCGAACAGCGTGACCGTGGTGCCGATCGCGACGACGCCGATGGTTTCCTGGTAGTCGTCGCCGACATTTTCCCAATAGCTGTGGAACAGGAGCGGCAAGGGGGTGACGATGGCAAACAGGCCGATCAGCTGAACCGCTTCGAACAGGAAGCGCCGGATGTTGGACGGATCGACATTGCGCACCTTGCAATAGTCGGCCGTGGTTGGCACGGCCGGCGAGCCATGCCAGCGTTCGCCGTCGGGGATGCTTTGGCCGCGGTGCAGCGAGGACGAATGGCCGAGCTGGGCGCCGTCGCCGATCCTGGTGTCGATGTCGAGCGTCGAGCCGACGCCGACAAAGGCGTCGCGGCCGATGGTCAGCGGCCCGGTGTGGATATAGCCGGACTGCGCCCGGAAACCGAGGATCATCGATTCCTTGCGCAGGATGGTGTTGGCGCCGATCGAGATGAGATCGGTGCAGACGGGCACGGATTTCGATTCGATGACGGCGTTTTTGCCGAGCCTGGTGCCGAGAAGCTGCAGGTAGATGCTGTAGAGCGGGCTGCCGCGGAACAGCACGACGGGCGCGGTGCGGATCAACGTCTTGACCACCCAGAAGCGGAAGTAACGCACGCCCCAGATGGGAAACGCCTCCGCCTTCCAGCGGCCGACGAGCACCCATTTGGCGAGGACGGCAAAGCCCGACATGCCGAAGAACACGGCGGCCGAAAGCGCCACGCACCTGATGTAGAGCTGCAGCGGATCGTCGAGCGCGTCGTACATCCAGTTGAGACCACCATTGATCGCCCACAGGGCGCCATAGCTGTAGAGCCCGTAGAACATCAGCTGTGCGGCGCCGCAGGTCCAATAGGCAAGATTGGAGGCCCGCCGCGTGAGGACGGGCTCGTTGGTGGCCGTCGTCATCTCGTCCACTACGCCCAGATGCAGCGCCAGCCGCGCCACGGTCGGGTGGAGATAGATGTCGCGCATCGACGCCGTCGCCCATTCCTTCCTGGTGCGCACACGGGCGCAGAAATGCGCCATCAGCAGCGAGTTGGCGCCGAGATCGTCGAAGAAATTGTCCTCGACGGACACTTCGTCGAATTTCAGCACTGCGGCCAGCGCGTCGGCCAGGAAACGCTCGTCGTCATTGGCGGGCGCGACCATGGCGCGATCGCCCGAAAGCCGCACGCTTGTCGGCTTCGGCAGCTGGCGCAAATCCACCTTGTTGGAAACGGTCATCGGGATCGCCGGCAGCTCCTCGAGATAGGAGGGCACCATGTAGTCCGGCAGCCGCCGCTTCATCGTCCTGGCGAGGTCCGCGCGCGAGATCGCCGTCTGGCCGGCCTTCGCTGCGAAATAGGCGACGAGTTCGACGCGGCCGGGCTCGATCTCCCAGGTGGTGACGGCGGCTTGCGCGATCTCGGGCTGGTCGAGCAGCACCGCCTCGATCTCGCCGAGCTCGATGCGGTAGCCGCGGATCTTCACCTGGGTGTCGATGCGGCCGTTATACTCGATCTCGCTTTGGTCGTTGATGCGGCCAAGGTCGCCGGTGCGGTAGATGCGCTTGGACGGGTTGTTCGGCAGGCCGACGAAATCGGCGATGAATTTCTGTTCGGTCAGGTCGGGCCGGTTGAGATAGCCGACCGCGAGCCCGATGCCGGCGATGCCGATCTCGCCCAGTTCGCCCGGCTCGGCAAGCTGCGGCAGCGAAGCGTCGAGGATGACGATCGAGTAGGTCGGCAGCGGCGCGCCGATGGTGACGGGACTGTCCGGCGTCAGCGCGCCCATGGTGGCGGTGACGGTCGCCTCGGTCGGGCCATAGGTGTTCAGGATCTGCCGCCCCGGCTTCGACCAGCGCACCACCAGATTGTGCGGACAGGCCTCGCCGCCGACCAGCAGCGTGCGCAGGCTGGGCACATCCGATGTCATCGACGACAGCAGCGTCGGGCTGCAGGCGATGCAGGTGATGTCATGGAGCCGCAGGAAATCGGCGAGTTCCTCGCCCACCAGCGGCATCTGGCCAGGAGCGGGCACCACGGTCGCGCCGGCGACGAACGGCACCCAGATCTCTTCGGAGGAAAAGTCGAAGGCGATCGTCATGCCCTGGTAGACGCGGTCGCCCGGCCGGTAGCCGTAGGAGGCGGCGGCGACGCGGATGAAATTGACGAAACTCTGGTGCTTGATGACGACGCCCTTGGGCTTGCCGGTGGTGCCCGACGTGTAGAGGATGTAGCAGGTGTCGTCCGCTGAAGCGGCCTTCGCATGCGGCTGCAGCGGCGCGTCGGGCTGTTTGGTGATTTCGGCAGCAGTGCTGTCGATCAGCAGATGCGGGACCGGCAGTTGGCCGGCGCGCGACGCATAGGCGGCGATGGTGACGATCAGGCTGACGCCGGCGTCTTCGATGATGAGCGCCATCCGCTCCTCGGGAAAGGCGGTCGCCAGCGGCACGAAGGCAGCGCCCGCCTTCATCACGGCGAGCAGCGCGACATAGGTCTCCGCCGAGCGGTCGAGGATGAGCCCGATGCGGTCGCCCGGCTTCACGCCGCGCTTGACCAGCAGGCGGGCGAACTGGTTGGCCCGCCTGTCCAGCTCACGATAGGTCCAGACACGCCCATCGGAGATCACCGCCGGCAGCGCTGCGAACATCTCGGCAAGCTGTTCGAAGACGGTGTCGAGCCGCTCGCCGGGCAAGCCTTGGCGGGCAAAGTCGGCGCCCGTCAGGATTTGCCCGCGCCTGGCTGTCGCGGGGGCCGTTCTTACCAGCGCATCGACACCTGCCGGGCCGCTTTCCAGCCCCGATCGTTCCGCGTCCAGTTCGGCGATATCGACACCGTGATCCATTTCCATACTTTCCCGTCCAGGCCGGGCATTGCCCGGCACGGCCATTTTTCCAGTTGTTGTGGGATGCTTATGCCATCCGATCTTTTCGGCAGTTTTTCCGAACTGTTGAATATTGTTTCTGAACTGTGTCTGGGCGGGGTTTTGAGCCTCCCTTGGCGGCTGCGCCCGGCGGCAACGCCGGCGCGCGCGCCGGCGTTTTTCTGGAACCAGCCTTGAGGCCCCGCATTCTATGAGCAGGGACTGAAGGAGCGTGTCGTGAAAGCGGTTTTGGGACTGGTCTGCGGCTTCGTGCTGACCCTTGCGGTCTTCGGCAGCGGACTGGGCTTCGCCGCCTGGCTGCTTGCCGCAAAGCCGCCGCGCCAGGCAACGGCCACCGTCAGCGTGGCGGAGCTGTGGACCAAGAAGGCGCGGCCGGTGAACAAAGCCGGGCAGGGCCTCGAACGCCTGCCGGCCGCCCAGCCGGCGCCGCCCGACATCCCCGCCAAACCGCCGGAAACACCGCCCGACCCGACGGTCACCGGCGCCATCGCGCCCAAGGCAGCCGACCTGCCGCGTCCGCATCTCGCCTGGTGCGCCAGCCGCTATCGCTCCTACCATCCGGACGACAACAGCTATCTGTCCTACAGCGGGCAGCTGCGCCCCTGCATCTCGCCCTATCTCGAAGCCGCCGGTCAGGCCGGCCAGCCGGCCGCCGGCGATGGCGGGGAAAACGGCGCTGGCCTTGGCATCTACCTTGCCGACGATGACGGCGAAGCGCTTTCGGCCGACCATGTCGATTCCTGCTTCAGCCGTTACCGCTCCTACCGCCCGGAAGACAACTCCTACCAGCCCTATTCCGGCGGCCCGAGACGGCAATGCCAGTAGCCCCCGCGCGCCGCCGGCATGGCGATCCGATCGCGCGGATTTTCCGGAGCGTCCGCATTGGCGCGGCGTTCAACCCTGACCCCAAGGAGGACTGACCATGAGCGACGACCGGGACGACAGAATTCGTGAGCGCGCCTACCAGATCTGGGAACGGGAAGGCCGCATGCAGGGCGACCCCGAGCGGCACTGGCACCAGGCCGAGGCCGAGATCGACCGCGAGGGAGCCCTGCCGCTGACGGCGGACGATGCGCAAACCGGCGAGATCGCCAGCTCCGACGTGCTGGAGGTCGAGGCGCTGGCGGTGCGCACCGGCATCTCCGGCGACGAGGCACAGGAACTGCTCGACCGCCTGGGCAACGACCGCGCCGCGGTCGAGCAAGCCGCGCGCAGCCTCAAGGCCAAAGGGCGGCGAAACCCCGATGAGGGACTGGCGAAATAGTCGGAGGACGAAAAATGCCGGCTAGGCTGCGACGGCTGATCGGCACGAAAAGCCCGCGCCTCTGGCGGAGGACGCGGGCCGATCGGAGGGCCGATCTTCGGCAGGCGATGGAGGGCACCACCTGCCGCATCCACTAACAATTAGCTTTGGCTAATGTTCCGTCAAGTTGGATCTGAATTTGCTGCGTTGGAATGTCCCCTCCGCCGCAATTGCGCCGCTGGCCTTGGTGGCCGCCGGCAGGCAGCTTGCGTCGATGGATAGGAATTTTTTCTTGACGGGGTGAGGGCAGCTATGCTACATTTTTGCCTATGGTGCTGAGTTGCGCCAGTGACCCGCCGCCCAGGCGGGTTTTTGCGTTTTGGCCGGCGCTCGCCGAATTTCGACGTTGCCAGAAAGCGCCGACGCCAAAGCTGCCAATCTCCCCACTTGTGGGGGAGATGGCCGGCAGGCCAGAGGGGGGCGCCGCAGAGTGCCGCCTTCGAACGGGTGGATCATTTGGATCGGAACGGCGTTGAGCCCTGACACAACCGGGGAATGAGCATGGCGACGAGGCGCAGGCGCAGGTCGGCAGGCCGGGCCGCCCGGCAAGCGGAAACCTTGATCAGGGCCAATCCTAGCCAGGGAGAGCGAGATGATCCGAAAACTCAAGGACGGCAAATACCGGCTGTATTCGCGCAAGAAGGACGACAAGACCGGCAAGCGGCGCAACCTCGGAACGTTCGATACGCGCGAGGCGGCGGAGAAGCACGAGAAGGAGGTGCAGTATTTCAAGCGGCATTGAGAGGCGGCCTATGGCTGTCGCGATGGTAACCCGCCAAACGCCAATGCGGCCGGCGCTGAATACAGCCGTCACCCGCAAGATGTCTACGCCACGCGTGGTTGAGCTGGCCTGACCACGGTGGCAAGGACGATGCCGGCGACGATGAAGGCCGCACCGATCAGGTCGTAATCGTGCAAGCCCTCGCCGAGCAGCAGATAGGCGAGCACGGCCACGAACACCGTCTGCAGGTAGAGCAGCATGCTTGCCCGGCTAGCACCCAGCGTTTGCACGCTTTTGTTGTAGAGATAGTACATCAGGGCGCCGCCGGGGCCTGCCAGATAGGCGAGCGCGAGAAGGCTGTGGACGTTCATGGCGGAGCGTTCGTCGTTGAACAATTCCCACAAATGGAAAGGCAAGGCGACCAGCGCACCGGCGCCGAGCAGCAGCACGACCATCGGCAGGAGCTCGATGCCGAATTTGGCACGGCGCAAAAGCACGGTGTAGAGGCCCCAGCAGAACGCGCTGCCGACGATCCACAGTTCGCCCGCGTTGACCTTGAGCTGCAGCAGCGCCGTCAGGTTGCCGTGGGCAACGATGAAAATCATCCCGGCAAGCGCAACCAGCGCGCCAAGCGACTTCCACAGGCCGAGCGGCTCGCCAAGCACGAAACGGGCGAGCACCATCGTCATGACAGGCGACAGCGCCATGATGATGCCGGCCGTGGTGGCGTCGGTGTGGTTGAGGCCGTGGTAGATCATACCCTGGCACAGCGTCAGGCCGATCGCCCCCACGGCGACGACCTCCACGGCGCGCGTTCGCAAAAGCCCGATCATCGCGTCGTGATGACGGTGCACGATCGGCAGCAGGATGGCGCAGGCAAGCGTCAGCCGCCAGAAGCAGAGGCCCCAGGGCGGCATTTCAGGCGCCACCCATTTGGCCGCGATGTAGACACCAGCCGAAAGCAGCCAGCACAGGACGGCAGCCGGGTAGCCGGCCAGGGAGGATATGGGGCGCACGGGTTGCGCGGCTTGATGCGCTATCGGCATTGCCTGCATGTCATACCCCTTCGATGACCTCGGCCAGACGGGGGAATATAGCCTGTGTCGCTAGGTCGTGCATCCGTTTTGAAAGGCGAGAAGGAAGCTGCTCGGCCGATCGTGAAAACGAGGTCAGTCCGCCTTGTCGCCGGAAGGCATTGCGGAAACGTCCATCCACATCGCGCCCACGGCATGGCCATCGGGATCAGCGAGGTCGCGTGTATACATGAACCCATGATCTTCGATTGGATTGATGTCGGCGGTGCCACCGTTCGCGGCAGCAGCAGTGGCCATCGCATCGACCGCCTCGCGGCTGTCCAGGGACAGCGCCAGCATGACCTCGCTGGACGTCGATGGCGGGATGGGGCGCGTGGTCATGGTCTGCCATTTTTCACGGCTGAGCAGCATGAAATTGATGTGGTCGCTCCACACCATCCCCGCCGCCGCCTCACTGGTGAACCTGGGATTGTTCTTGAACCCGAGCGATTCATAGAACGCCTTGGATGCCTTCACGTCGGTCACCGGCAGGCTCACGAAAATCTTCTTGCTCATCGATCATTCCTTTGATTGTCGAGATGGCAGTACAGGCGTCTGCTGTAAGACGGTTGAGCGCCCGCGGATCCGACACCGCATCTCAACTTTTTGAATCGCCAGCGCAGCGGTTGCCGACGCACGCGTTCACTATGGGTGCCCGCTTTTCGCGAGTGCCACTGGCACCAGGCGCGATGGAGATCGACCGGGAAGCCGCCCTGCCGCTGACGGCAGACAATGCGCTGCCCGGCGAGATCGCCAGCACCGACGTGCTTGAGGTCGAGGCGCTGGTAGTGCGCATCGGCATCGGGCGACGAGGTGCAGGCGCTGATCGACAGGATGGGCAGCCGCGCGGACCTCAAGGGCAAGCGGCGGTTCTGATTGGGGCCAAATCCTAGCCAAGGGAGCCAGATGATCCGGAAACTGAAAGGCGGAAAATGCCGCCTCTATTCACGCAAGAAGGCCGAGAAGAGCGGGAAACGGCGGAACTTGGGGACGTTTGACACGCGAGAGGCGACGGAGAAGCGAGGGGAGGTGGTCGTGCTACCTGTAATGACAGCCATCCGCGTTGAACGAAGCCTTCAGCTTAGTTCTCATCACCATCTTTTGTACCGAATAGGACGTCTAACCAAGTCTTCGCTTTTCTTCCTTGGACGAGCTCAGTAATCTTGCGGACGTACTCCTGGTCGCTAGTTCTTGAGAATAGTCTCAGAGCGGGTTCTAGGGTGTCCTGCGTGCTCTTATCAGATGACCGAATAAAGTCAGCGACAGACTTGCGCCCTAGTTCAAGGAAGGAATCTAGAACAGGGGTTACCCCGCCCTCCAACGCTGGGCGCAAGATTTGACGAACAAGATTCTCCTTCTCCCTTTTGGTCTTCTCGCCAATACGCACCACTTTTGACAGCAATTGAGGAGCCAAGCGTGACGCAAGACCGATAGTTTCAGCTGTTACTCCATCGACGCGTTCACGGACGAATTTCAAGAGTTCAAGATGATAACCTGCGTCGACAGTGTTCATCACTGAGTCATATTCTATAGCCACGTGCGCGGGGGCGATTGAGCCATCAAGAACACCGAGAATAAATTGAACGAATGAGTCCTTCAGAGCGGTTGATTCTGGCATATAGCCCGATGATTTTGCCTTCTGGAACAAGAGGTGTGCAAAGCTGTCACCCGACACCAGATGGTCTAACCATTCGGCTTTTGGAACGCCATCCAGCAACGCAGTCGCGCCAACATGGACGGCCTTCCATTCGTGATCTGACAAATTTCGTGTGTCCATCAAGATTTCGGGCGGGTAGGATTCGGTCCCAAGCTTCGCCAAGGCATTGGATTCGATTAGTGCCCCCAATTTTGGTAGCGAGCCACCGAAAGCTGCGCCGAGCACCTGTTTCAGGTATTGATAATGTTTGAATAGATCACTGACGCTGATCCACGGTGCTCTGTCTCTTGAGAATGCTGCTCGGATCACGGCGGTGACAAATGTATTGCCGGGATTGGCGCTTCCGAAGGCTACCCAGCGAGGTAGACGGAAGGTGGCCACGGCTTGCTCCGCGACAATTGTGTGCTGCTCTAGCGTTAGTCCGACAGATCCATCCAACATCTGACCAAACCAGGCGAACTCGTCCTGCGCGCTGGCGATTTTTAGGCCGTTTGCGGCGGCTCGGACGGGGGACGGCATGCCGCCTCCCAGATACAAGTCGGAAGCTAAGAACGCTGCGTGGGCTACTCCCTCATCGTCCAGCTTTTCCGAGAACGCGAGGAAAAGGTTTTCGTAAAATGTCGAGCTACTGAACAGCGAAGACAGGTCGATGCTCTTGCTTTTAGTGATTCCCGTATAAGAAAAAACCTTGCTAAGCAGAGATACGCGATCTGTGATCGCTGTCCCGTCTTCCAGTTTCTCGGCCACTAGCGACGATATCAAATGGGTGGCGATGCTTATCCACTGCTCGTCTGAGACTATTGAGGCAGTTTTGAAACCCGCAAAAGCAGGCAAGCTGTCAGCAGTTTGGTCGACTGCCAGTGTCTCCAAGAGGTCGGCATGCGATGAGAGGTCGATCGAGAATTTCGCAACCTTGGTCATCCTGATTGAAGTGGTTTGCGCTTCCGCCGCGAAGCCAAATAGAAATAGAGGATTCGATGGCAAAGTTACCTTCTTCAACGAAACGTCAGGCAAACTAACACCAGCTTCCTGCATTGCTTTCGAAATGTCAGATAAGAATCTCACAAATTGTCGGCCCTTGGATTGATCGAGGCTGGCGGCTCCTACGACCCCAACAGACGCAGCGTCAAGAAAATGATCGGCAACACGTTGGCGGTCACTTGGGAGACAAACACCGATCAATTTTTGATAGAGCGCCGTCTCTCGGCCCACAATTAGAGAGGGAATATTGCAAAAAGATTCCACCAGAGATTTATTCAGATGGAGTGCCGCCTCGCCACTATAATTTGCAAGAAGATCGCAAACGTTGCTGACCACAATGCTGAAGCGTCCGCCGCTGCTCCACTCGTTGGTATTGTCGGAAAAAACTTCGTTAAGGCGCACATCAAAGCCTGGCGCTTTGGAAAGATCGATCAGCCTATTTGAAGATTCTGCAATTGCCGCGCTCTTGATTTCCCCATCTAGGAGTATCTGGAACGCTAGCTCAGGCTCGACGTTAAATAGGATTGCTGCGAGGTTTTTTTCTAAGTTCTTGTCTCCGGCCAGGGATTTAAGGTGCTCGTCTACGAGGTTTTCGTTTGCTAGTGCGGATGGCCTATTTTCCAGTTTGTCCTGCACCGCCAGATACACGGCAACTGTAGGCGCTCCGATCTGTCCGCCATGGAGAACGTAGAGCCCTGTCAATTCATTGATGTACGATATGACCTGGCGCGGAGTCGCACGCCCGCCGCCCGCATCTATTATCCAATTAAATATAAGATACACGCGGAAAAGCGCGTCCTCATCACTCAAATCGGGGAGCGACTGTGCCATCTTATCTTTGAAGAAATCTCGAGTATTTGACATGACTGGAGGGGCAACAGTGAGAATTTCGTCAAAAGTTTTTGCGAAAATTTCCTTTGATTTAAGAGATGAATTTGAGTTTTCGGGTTTATCAGATGCTTCTGACGAAGCGGCAGGTTCTATCAGTCTGCGATCATATGGCACAATTGCAGTAATATGATTATTGGTCGTTGCCGGAGCCTCAGAATGTGTTCGGGAAAAGATCGACCGAACTAGCGCCCAATATTCGGCTATTTCGTTTGGCGGAAGTCGATCAATGTTGTCCAGAACCATAACGACTTTATTGTGTTTATCTTGTATTGTGGTAAGTATCTCTCGAAGGATAGATTGAAATTCAAAATCGTTTGGGTCTGTCTCCCTAATATATTGTGTAACTTTTTGATGTTCATACTGTTTGGCGCCGATCAGGAGCGTTCGAGAGAGTGCAAAACGAAACCGTGCCCATACAGTCGTTCCTTCCGTGACGTTCGTCCGATATTTTAGGATGGCAACGGCAAACGTGACAATCAGAAAGCCATAGACAAAGATCATCGGAGCGGAATAAAGGTATTCCTCTTGGTGTTGATTTTTTGTCAACTCATCAAACGTTGATTTGCTCCAAAGCACATATATTGGAATAAAAGGCACTGACAAAAGAACTCCGATTCCGTACCAATCTAATATTAGATTGTTATCGGTATCGACCTCTCGTATCTTTCCGCGGATTTTGTTCTCAAGAATATCCAGCTTGCTCAGCTTTTTTGGAAATTCAATTTTTGCCCATGATATGAAGTGCTCCAAGAAGGATCGCCGAAATGCAGATCCTTGTGATTTCCATATATCAAACGCGAAAAATGAGAAATTGATTTTGCCATTGCCATTTGACTGATGGAGTTTTCGCTCAGCAATTCCAACAACGCTCGATTTTCCGCTCCCCCACGGCCCGTCTAGTCCTATTGCGCGATCGGCATCCTTGAAATTTCGTATTGCTGAAGCCAAAGCCGAAGCCGTTCTGTCGTGACCTTGGCCATGAAATAAATCTTCCTCAGATGGCTCATCGAGGAGAATATTTCGGCGGATATCAGGCTTGCTCATTACCGGATCTTTCGCTGTCTTCGTTCTGACGCTAAGGTGCCCTTTCGGTAACTAAGTGATAGGCCTCGATCGCTATCGGCAATTCACCCGGCTACCCGGTTTGACAGCATCTACGTCTTCGGCGGACCGCAACGCCCCTTGAGAATGGCGATCTCAGCCTCGTGGTCACCTCCGGACATGGATGCGACCGGCACACCAATCAGGAACACCCCCAGGGCATCTCCGGTCGCAGCTTTGTTCTGCTGGTTTGATATGACGGCAAGACGCTCTCTGTCGGCTTGGGTACAGGGGCCCGAATTTGGAATTCCCAATATCCTGTCCGGCGGTGTGGCACATCCCGCGAGACTGGCCAGCACCGATATTGTCAAAACAGTACGTTTCACTATTCCCCCACTTTTCAATAAAACCCACCCGTCGATAACATTGCGCGGTGCGTGACATTGCACAAGTATTCGGCACAGCGTCATACACGACTATTTTTGACAAATGGCGCTAATATCCGTCGCACTTGACCGGCCGCTGGGGTTGTAAATGGCGTTGCTGGTGACAGGGGAAGGTCGCGTCAAGTCGTACCTTGCGGGGCTTCCCAAGCGGTCGCGAAGCGGTCGAGCATCCTTGCCGCAAGCACCCGGCGGCTGTCAGGAACCCATCGTTTCGGCGCGCTCTCCACCCCTCGCATTAACCATTCGTTAACCATTCCCTCGCTAGCGTTTACCTGTCAGTAAGGATTCGCCAGCCGTGACCTTTGCCGCCCCCCTCGAGGCCAAATCCATCCGCTTTCGTGCCCGCTCTTTCGTCGCTTTCACATTGACGCCGGAGGCGCCTTTGGACGTGTGGCTGGAGGGGCTGGATCACTGGATCGGCAACTCGCCGGGCTATTTTGCCGGGCGGCCGGTGGTGCTTGATCTCAACACTTTGAAGCCCGATGTCGCGGCGATCGAATCGCTGGTCGGCGTGCTTGGCCATCGCGGCATCCGTATCTACGCCATCGAGCTCGACGGCCACACCGCACTCGAGCCCAACCTGCCGCCGGTGCTGGTCGGCGCCAAGGAGGCGACGACGGATGGCCTGCTGCCCCGCAGGGCGCGGGAGGATGTTTCCGGAGAGGGCAAGGCCGAGAGCGGGGCGCCTGAAGCCGGCCCGGACAAGGACAGCGTCGGCAAGGCTGACGCAAGCAAGGCGGGCGATAGCGAGCCGCAGGTTGAAGCTTCGGGCACGCTGATGATCAAGGCGCCGATTCGTTCGGGCCAGGCGATCGTGCATCCGCATGGCGATGTCATCGTGCTGGGTTCTGTCGCTTCCGGCTCGGAGATCATCGCGGCGGGCTCGATCCATGTCTACGGCACGCTGCGCGGGCGCGCTTCGGCGGGTGCGCTCGGCAACAGGGGCGCGCGCATCTTCTGCCGCAAGAACGAGGCCGAGCTTCTGGCGGTCGACGGCTGGTATGTCACCGCCGAGGAGATGGAAGGCGTTTCGCGCGGCAAGCCGGTGCAGGCGTTTCTCGACGGCGACGCGTTGCGGGTTTCGACGCTGAGCTGACATTCGTTTCGATATTGGGGCGGCCGGGCCGCTCGACCAAGAAAACAACAACGGAGGCTTTTCAATGGGCAAGGTAGTGGTGGTCACCTCGGGCAAGGGGGGCGTCGGCAAGACGACCTCGACGGCGGCCCTCGGGGCGGCCGTGGCCAAGACCGGCAAGAAGGTGGCGCTCGTCGACTTCGACGTCGGCCTGCGCAACCTCGACCTGATCATGGGCGCTGAGCGGCGCGTGGTGTTCGACCTCGTCAACGTCATCCAGGGCCAGGCGAAACTCTCGCAGGCGCTGATCCGTGACAAGCGGGTCGAGACGCTGTTCCTGCTGCCGGCCTCGCAGACGCGCGACAAGGATGCGCTGACCGAAGAAGGCGTCGGCGAAGTCATCGACAAGCTGCGCTCGGTGTTCGACTATGTGTTCTGCGACAGCCCGGCCGGCATCGAGCGCGGCGCGCAGCTCGCCATGCGCTTTGCCGACGAGGCGGTCATCGTCACCAATCCGGAAGTGTCGTCGGTGCGCGATTCCGATCGCATCATCGGCCTGCTCGATGCCCGCACCTTGCGGGCCGAGCAGGGCGAGCAGATCGCCAAGCATGTGCTGGTGACGCGCTACGATGCCGCCCGCGCCTCGCGCGGCGAGATGCTGTCCATCGACGACGTGCTGGAAATCCTGTCGGTGCCGCTGCTCGGCATCATTCCGGAAAGCCAGGATGTGCTGCGCGCCTCCAACCTCGGTTCGCCGGTGACGCTGTCGGAGCCGCTCAACACTGCTGCCAAGGCCTATATCGACGCTGCCAGGCGGCTGGAGGGCGAGGAATTGCCCGTCATCGTGCCCTTCGAGCGCAAGGGCTTCCTCGATCGTCTTTTGGGAAGGAGGGCGGCATGAACCTGCTCGACATCTTCAAGCGGCGCTCCAGCGCCCCGGTGGCGCGCGAGCGGCTGCAAGTGCTGCTCGCCTATGAGCGCCGCAACCGCAGCCAGCCCGACCTCGTCTCCATCCTGCGCGAGGAGATCATGGCCGTCATCGCCAAGCATGTGCAGATCGACCAGGATTATCTGCAGGTCTCGATGGATCGCGGCGAGACCATGTCGACGCTGGAGATCGACATCCAGATCCCCAACAAGAGCGCCGTGCCGCTGGCCATGGCGGGGTGAGGGCAAGTTAGGGGGAGCCGCGATCCTTCGCGCCCCCCTCTGTCCTGCCGGACATCTCCCCCACAAGTGGGGAGATTGGCAATTTCTGCGCTTCAGGTCTTCTTGCAACGTTGGCGATTGGCGAAAGCCCGCATGACGTCCAATCTCCCCCCATGTGGGGGGAGATGTCCGGCAGGACAGGGGGGGGCGCTGTCCCGCCGGCAGAACCGGCATCGCACCCTCGCACCGCATCGCTCGCGCCATCCAAACCCCTAAAATGTCCCAAATTTACCTTTGTGCCGACGGGGCTTCCCCTGCGCAAGCAGCGGATGTAAGGATATATTAGCAATTTGTTAAGTTCTAAGCGAGGTATGCGTAAGGGGAGTTTGGTGATGAACTTCAGAGGCCTGATCAAGCGTGCTGAAGACGTGGATAAAGCAATCCAGGACCTGCAGATCGATTTGGCGGACGCGCTGGATGCAAGTCTCGACGCCGACGACCTGGCGCCGCCAGAGAGCGACGATGTGCCGGATGCCCAGGCGGCATCCGATGACGGGCCACCCCAGGCCGATGCGGCAAATGACGACAATGCCGGGAATGCCGAGGATGCGGGCGCTGCGGACAGTTCCGAAACCGCGCCAAGACTGACCGCCCATACACAGACCCGGCTGGCTGCATTGAGCGCCTTCGAGGGACTCTTCCACGACGCCAGGGACTATCTGGAGGAGATCAACGACAAGCTGTCGGAGATCGGCACCTCACACCATCTGACGCGCGAATTCCTCAACATCCTGCACAGCGACATCCTGCGCGCCAACGAGCTGGAGGTCGCCAATGCCGCCCTGGCCGCCGAACAGAGGGCGCTGTCGGAAAAGCTGCACGATGCGACGAGAAAGCTGCGCGAGCGTGACGGCGCGTTCGAAGCGCTGCAGCAGCGCGAGACAAGCCTGGTCCAGGACCGGGAGACGCTTCGTGCGGCACTTGCCGCGGTCAGGCTGGAACTCGTCGAGACAGCCAATGCGAGCGCCAAACGCGAAGCGGAGTTCGGCGACATCGCCAAGCGGCTGACCGCCAGGACGGTCGAGGCCAACAGGCGCTTGCGCGAAAGCAAGATGCTGCGCGAAAAGCACGTCAACCTGTCGATCGAACTCGACAAGGCGCTGAAGCGGGAATCGCAGGCGCGCCACCGGCTCGACGAGCTGTCGGCGGTCCATGCCACCGAAGCAGCGCGGCTGGCGGAGCTGCTGGCGGCGCTCGGCAAGAGCGAGAAAGAGGAGATGCGGCTGCAGAAGTCGCTCGAGGCGGCACAGGCGAAACTGTCGGAAACGACCGAAGCGGCCCGCATGATGGAAGGCGACAAGGAAGCCGAGCTGGCTCGCAGCCAGGCGGAAATGCGCGGGTTGAGCTCGGAGATCCAGAACCTGCAATCGCGGCTGGAGCAGGTGTCGAGCGAAAACAGCGAAGCCGCGGGCGAGATCGCCAGGCTCAAGAGCGAACTGAACGATGCCCTGGCCGAAAAGAAGATCGCCGATGAAAGATTGTCCGCGCTGAGCCAGGAGAGCGAAAGCGACAAGATGAGTCTTTCCAAGGTGAACGCCAACCTTTCTCAGCTGACGCTGCAACAGGCGTCCGAACAGATACAGTTCGACGTGCAGAGGCAGGAGTGCGAGGACCTCAAGGCCGAAATCGCCTCGCTCAATGCCCGGATCAAGGAACTGCTGCCCTATGAGCGGCTCCACAAGGCCACCAATGGCAGGCCGCGCGAGGACGGCGTGGTCGAGATGGCCGGGGCGATGGCGAAGAAAGCACGGACGACGGGCAGGCGGCGCATGCGCAGGAATGTCGGCGCCGCCACCTGAAGCGTGTCGCGCCTGAAGGGGTTCAGGCTACCAGGTCTTTGTTTGTGCATAGGAGGCCGGCACCTCACCCGGAGAGTAAGTCCAATGGGGCACCGGCCAGGCGGATCGACAGGTCCGCCGCACAGACAAGGTAGCGCGCCTCGGTCCCGCACGGCATTGGTGCGATCACGGAAGGTGCCAGCGGCAATTCCCCTGGCTTGTGATTCGAACCCTTGCGACGACCCGCCGGCCGGAGGCTGCAGACACGCCCAGGATAAGATCGCGGGCCGGCCCGGCGCCTTCTCAGTCGAGCGGTTCGTGCTGGTAAAGCTCGTCCATGCTGAGCGAGGCCAGGGCGCCGAAAGGGGCCTGCTTTTTCACGCGGCCGCCGCTCAGGATGACCACGTCGTCGCAGAACGAGATGGTGCTGTGGTGATGGCTGATGACGATGGTCGTGCGGCGGCCGGCTCTCGACTTCAGGGTCTCGACGATGGCCGCTTCCGACAGCCCGTCCACGGCATTGGTGGCCTCGTCCAGGATGAGGAGATCGGGATCGCGCACCAGGGCTCTCGCCAAGGCGATGCGCTGCCTCTGTCCCGCCGACAGATTGACGCCCCTGTAGCCAACCAGGGTCTCGTAGCCCTGAGGCAGCCTTTCGATGAATTCATGCGCTTCGGCCAGTCTTGCGGCGGCCTCGGCATCGCTGGCTGTCGCGGCATCCTGGCCGTAGATTATGTTTTCAAAAATGCTGCCGTCGACCAGTTCCAGTTCCTGGCTGGCCAGGGCGATGTGCCGGCGCCACTGGCTGGCGTCGATCCGGTCGAGCGGCGATCCATCGACGAGGATGCTGCCGGTGTCCGGTTCGACGAAGCGGCACAGGAGATTGACGATCGTCGTCTTGCCGGCGCCCGAGCGGCCGATCAGCGCCGTCGAGCGGCCACCGCGGATCTCGAATGCCGCCGCGTGCAGCACCACCTCGCGCCGGTCCGTGCCGGAATAGGTGAATGTCACATCGTCGAACTTGATGCCCTGGCGCAGGCCGTGGAATGGCCCGTCGCCTTGCGGCGGTTGCGGCTTGCCTGCGGGATCCAGCAGCCAAGTCACCTCCTCAAGCGATCCGCTCAGGCCTTGCATCTGGCTCCACGACCCCTGCAGGGCCCGCATATGCGGCTGCAGCCTGTAGAGCAGGATGACGAAGGCGATGATCAGCGGGAAACTCACCTGCGCCAGCCAGGCGCCGATCACCACCGCCAGGAACAGCATGGCGTGGAGAACCTCCGTCAGCGGCGGCAGCGCTCCCTGGCGCACCAGCAGCGCGAAGGAGGCGCGGCGAACCGCATCCGACGCCGTGTCGAATATCGCTTTTTCCCGGTTCTCCTGTCCGAAGATGCGGATCAGCCGTCCGGCATGCACAAGGTGAAGCATCTGCGAGGCGAGGTGGCCGTTGCGCGAGGCGACGCTGCGGCTTGGCTCCTTCAGATTGGCTGAGAGGATGGCGTGCGCGATCTGGACGAGCGCCAGTCCGAGCGTGACCAAAAGCGTCATGCGCCACGAAAGCAGCAGCAGGAAAGCCAGGAGGATGATGGCGGCCGATGCGCTGACGATGGCCGACAGCATGATCTGGATCGCATCGGAAGCCCGCCAGGATTCGTTGGAGATGATGTTGAGCAGGCGTCCTGGGTTCTGCCGCAGGAAGAACGGGTAGCCGACCCGCAACAGCTGCTCCGACAGGGCGCTGCGGATGGAATGGCTTGCCTTGCCGGAGATGAAGGTCGTCAGCAGCGTGTTGGCGAAGGCGAAGACGTTCTTCAGGATGATCGAGCCGAGGATGGCGGCCGAAATGACGATCAGCCGGTCGCGCTCGCTCAAGCCCGATCCGACGTGCTGGAGGACGGCGGAGAAGCCTGCCATTCCGGCGGCATCCCCGTGTCCCATGATGATGCCCAGCAACGGGATGATCAGGCCGATGCCGAACCCTTCGAGGACGGCGCTGACCAGGCCGAGAATCACCACCGCCGGAAGCAGGCGCAGTTGCCGCTTTCCGAACGCCCGGAACAGCATCGGCAGGTTTGGCGGCAGCATTGGCATTACAGCGTTTCACCTCGCCTGGGCATTGGCTTGTTGATCTTGGCGCACCGGTTCGGCTCGCGGCCGTCTGACCAGCAGGAGAACCGCGAACCTGGCCGCGCCGAGCAAATTCATGGCGACGATCGGCCAGTGCGGCAGGTTGAGTTCACGATCGAAGGCGGGTCCTCCCGCCAATTCCCTGAAAGCCCCTCTTGCGGCCCAGTAGAAATGGCGAAGCAGCCAGGGCGCGTGGCGAACATGCTTCAGGCAGAGCCCGCCATTGCCCAGGCTGTAGTCGCGATGCAGCTTTTCGATGGCTTTGCGATCCCGCCGGCCGTGATGGTGGAAAATCGTCATGTCAGGCACATACTCGACCGCGATGCCGAGCAGCATCGCGCGCACGAGGTAATCGGTATCCTCGGCCGACCGCAATGGTCCGCCGGCGCCGAAGCGTTCGTCGAAATAGCCGATGCGGGCCGCTACATCGCGGTGCATCGTCATGTTGCAGCCCAGCACGAAACCGCCGGGATGAACATCTGGCGTCAGCCGCTCGCGCGCCCACGACCGCTTGATGGTGAACGGCAAATCCCTGGCATCGCCAAGCTCGACACGGCCGCCCCGGATGAGCCATTGTTCCCCGGACGCATAGTGTCGCTCCAGATCGCGCAGATAGTCGCGATGGAGCGCGCAGTCGTCGTCGACGAAGACCAGCACACGGCCGCGCGCGCGCCTCAGCCCGGCGTTGCGCGCAGCCGCCAATCCGGGGCGCGGCTCGCAAACGGGCGTGAACGGAATGTCCGACGCAGCCGCGATGCTGGCCAGGCGTTCGGCCGTGCGGTCGCTCGAACCGTTGTCGACGACCACGAGTTCGGCGGCGAAGCCGGCATGTGCGCGGCATGCGGCTTGCACCGACTTGATGCAGGCATCGAGCACGGCGACGCGGTTGCGCGTGCAGATGATGAAGCTGACTTCCGGCGCCGCTCGTTCCGGGCGGGGACCGGCCGGGGCGGGGCCAAGCGCCGTCGAACGATCGCGCTGCAGGGGTTGGTTGGCTTTGACGATCATGCCTCAGCCCGCCTGATAAGGTGCCAGAACCGCCGCGGCGGGCGCGGATTTGAAGAAGTATGCCATGGCATCGGCTTGCCTGGCGGCCGACAGCGAGGCGCGGCTGAGCCAGGGCGCCCAGGCGCCGGGCCGCAGCGCATATTGTTCGCGGCGCCGGATGACGTTCCATTTCGCAGTGCGCGTCAGCAATTCATGCGTCAGCGCGGGCTGCTTTTCGTCGGCGACGAGCTGGTAGAGGAAATAGAACAGGTTCAGCGCGCCGGCCTCGAAGCTCGGCCGCGTCGCCGCCGGCAGCGACCGGATCTCCTCCTCCAGCGCGACGATGAAGTCGGCCGCACGGGCGACGGTGCCGTGGCTGACCGCATCGCCAATGTCGCGCAGGTCCCGCGTGGCCTGCGCCAGGCCCTCGCGCTCGAGGTTCTCAGCCACGATCCGCAAATGCGTCCTGCGCATCTCCTTGACGTGCCGGCTCGTCACGCTTGCCTCATGGACGCGGTAGACGACCAGGTTTTCGGGCATCATGGCTGCCGGGTAACGGCCGGCCAGCCGCCTGAAAAGATCGAAGTCCTCGGCATGCCGGTAGGCCTGGTCGTAGTGGAGAACGCTGTCGTCGATGACCTTCCTGTTATAGACGACCGTCGGGTGCATGAAGATCGTGAAGAACATCGCCAATACAGGGATGCGGCCGAACTGGAAGACCGGATCGGGCCTGCCCCTGGCGATGCGGCCGCGGATCAACATGTCGACGCCGGCGCCGCAGAAGCCCAGTTCGGGCCGCCGCTCGAACAGCGCCACCTGGCGCGACAAACGCCAGGGATAGGCGACGTCGTCGGCGTCCATCCGCGCGACCAGTTCGCCCCGGGCGATCGCCAGCCCTTCGTTGAGCGTCGCGACAAGGCCACGGTTTTCGCGCGAGATGATTGAAATGCGGCTGTCGGCCTTTTGGCATCGCTCGAGTATCTCGAGCGAATTGTCGGTCGAACCGTCATCGATCGCGATGATCTCCAGGCGACTGTGATCCTGCCGCAGGATGCTTCCCAGCGCGGCGGCGAGATAGGGACCGGCATTGTAGACCGGCAACAGGACGGAGACGAGCGGTGCGGCGGTCATCGTCTGGCATCCGTGCGTTGGAGTTCGAGCGCCGGTGTGCGGCCATCGGGCGATCCGCCAGCCGCCGTCGCGAGCCAGCCGCCATGGCTGCCCTGTGCGGAGCGGGTGCGCGCGACATAGGGGAAGTGGCGCTTCAGGCTGTTGAGCGGCCTCTCGAAAACCACCCAGGAAATCGAGGCCGCGACAATCGTGGCGGCGCTCGCAACCAGGAAACGCCCTGGCCCTTGCTCCGAGACGTTGAGCGGAATCCAGGGTTGCGCCTTGACGGCGAGCGACAGCAATATCGGATGATAGAGATAGACGCCGTAGCTGATGCGGCCGAGGCCAAGCAGCGGCGGCAGTTCGGCAAGCTTTCCCAAAGTGCCGCCAAGGCCGCGCGAACAGGCTGCGACGATGACCATCAGCGGCACCAGCGGCAGGACTTGCCGCACCAGCCAATGGGTCCATTCGAGCATCGGATCGGCGGGCGCAGGCACAAACCACTCGATGACAAGGAATGCGGCCGCGAAGGCAGGCCAGCTGAGCCGCATCCAGTGCGGCAGGGCCGCGCCCCTGGATCGCCAGCAGGCAAGCAGCGCGCCCGTCGCCAGCGCATCCATGGATGCCGGCGGCAGCAGGTCGCGCGCCAGCGCCGTGTTGGCGGTGAGCGGCCAGTAAAAGCGATAGGCCAGCGACAGCGCGATGACGCCGATGCAGATCTGTTCGAAGCGGCGGCGCGGGGCCAGCAGGACGACCAGCGGCCAGGCAAGATAGAACTGCTCCTCGATGCTCAAGCTCCAGAAATGGCACAGCACCCAAGGGTTCCAGTCATTGCGCAGCGCATACCAGAAATTCGACAGGTAAAGCGCATGCCAGACCAGCGATCCCCTGGATTGGTCCAGGTCGACCAGCCAGACGAAACCCAGGACGGCGAAATAGGGTGGAAATATCCGCAAGCCTCGCCTGATATAGAAGGATCGCAGCGCGGGACCGGTCTCGAATTCGGCGGCCGAACGCGCTTCCAGGAGCAGGCGCGTGATCAGGAAGCCGCTCAGCACGAAGAACAGCCGCACGCCGATATGGCCCCAGAATGAAGATCCTCCCGCGGCGAAGAAATGGGAATACAACACCATCGTCACGGCGATGGCTCTCAACGCATCCAGTTGGATGTCGCGTGCGCTTCCCATCAGCGGCATCCGCCAGCGTGATGGCCGCGACCAAGCCGCCAGCCGGCCGTTTCGAGCGGCAGGCCAAGGCGGACGAGACCCGCCAGAGCGCAGGCATCGTCAAACCTACGCTCGAAATCGACGGACGGGTGGCTCAAGCTGGTCAACCTGGCGGGATCCTCCACGGCGCATATCCAGTCGCAAACGAGTCCCCCAGGAGATCGTTCGGCTACGGCATTGTGCGGCGCAACACAAAAAATCTACCCAGCTGAAATACTTATGTGAGCAAGCGCTAAAAAAATGAGAAAACCGAGCGCTTCTCGTCAATTCTGGCGGTTTTTCTCAGAACTTAACGCTGTGGTTTAAATTTTGCCGATGTTCCCGCCTCGGTTGATTTGCGAGCTCGTGGCTTGAGAGCCTAGTTCTTTGTTAGATCACAGGAAATTCCGTAATCTATATTTTATCTATATGGATCCGGCCCTGGCTCCGTGAGAAATGATTTGGAACCATTAGCTTTGCGCGGTGCAGCATCGTCTCTGTTTTTCGTCGTTGCCACGCGCAACGCCCGTTACTCGGCTGACCGCCAACCCTCACACCGCGTCGAACACCACCGTCTGCTCCAGCCCGCCGCCCCGGCGGTTTTCCAGTGTTACCGTGCCTCCGTAGCGCTCGATGATTTCCTTGGCGATGGCGAGGCCAAGACCAGCTCCGGGGATCGATTGCAGGCGGCCGGGGTCGACGCGGAAAAAGGGCTCGAACGCCTTGTTCAGGAGTTCCGGGGGGATGCCCGGCCCATGGTCCGATATGGTCAGCACGGCGCGATTGTCGGTCGCGGCCAGGTCGATGCGGCACGCCTTGCCATGGGTGGCGGCGTTGACGATCAGGTTGCGCAAGGCGCGGCGCAGGCCGAGCGCGCCGGCGCGCACGCAAACCTTTTCCAGGTGCCCGATCGAGACGGCATGGCCGAGCGACACCATCTCGGCTTCGATATCGCGCACCGTCTTTGCCAGGTCCACCGCTTCGACGGCGTCCTGGTTGACCTCTTCGCGCACCAGGCGGATGGCGCTGTCGGCGATGCGATCGAGTTCGTCGAGGTCGTGAAGCCATTTGTCGCGTTCGTCGTCCAGGAATTCGGCGCGCAGCCGCATGCGCGTCATCGGCGTGCGCAGATCATGGCCGGCAGCCGCGACCAGCCGCATGCGGCTTTCCATGGCGGTCCGCAGCCGCGACGAGAGCTGGTTCAGCGCATGCGCGGTGGCCTTGACCTCGGCCGAACCCACTTCCGGCACCGCCGCCAGCACGCCATCCGATCCGATCTTGGAGACGGCGGCCTCCAGCATCTCAAGCGGGCGGATCAGCACCGAGGTGAAATAGACCGACACCGCCGTGGCGCCGGCCACGATCAGCGAGATCCAGCCGGCCAGAACCAGCCATTCGCGCCGCGGCGGCTTGAGGTGCGGCACCTCCATGATCGCCCAGCGGCTGTCAGGCAGGTGCATCGATGCGATCTGGCCGGGTTCGTCCGGCTTCTCGTTGACGACCGCGGGAAAGTCGAGGCCACGGCGGTGCAGGATGTCGTTGAGCATCGCCGTTTCGGCACGAGCCACCTTGCCGCCCGCCGGATGGTCGGCGAATTGCACCCGCAGGACGTCGGGGATCGGCCCCGGCAAGAGCCGCACCACCAGTTCCATCTGTTGGGCAATCCAGGGCACGGTCAGTTCCGGCGGCGGTCCGCCGCCGCGCACGCTGATGACGGCGGCGGTCGCCAGGCCGACGACGCCGACGATCGAGGCGACCAGCAGCAGGATGAGACGACGGCGCAGCGAATTCACGGGTGGCTCTCCACGGTCTCGACGCGCGCGGTGAGCTGGTAGCCGCCATTGCGCACGGTCTTGAACAGCGGCCCGTCGCCGGTGTCGGAAAATTTGCGGCGCAGCCGGCTCACCAGCACATCGACCGAACGCTCGAGCGGGTCACGCTCGCGGCCTTGCGTCAGGTCGAGAAGCTGGTCACGCGACAAAAGCCGGCCGGGGCGGTCGAGAAACACCTGCAAAAGGTCGAACTCTGCGCCGGTGAGGTCGACGGCCGCGCCTTGCGCGTCCGTGACCTTGCGGGTGTCCGGCTCCAGCCTGTAGCTGGCGAAGCGGTAGATGCGCGCGCGCGGCGGCGCGGGCGCATCCTCGGGCGTCGAGCGCCTGAGCACGGCGCGGATGCGGGCAATGAGCTCACGCGGGTTGAACGGCTTGCCGAGATAGTCGTCGGCGCCGAGTTCCAGGCCGATGATGCGGTCGACATCTTCTTTCAGCGCAGTCAGCAGGATGACCGGGGTGTGCGGCTTGCGGTCGCGCAAACCGCGGCAGATATCGAGCCCCGAGCCGTCCGGCAGCATCACGTCGAGCACGATCAGGTCGAATTGGCCGGAGCCAAGCCGTTGCTCGCATTCGCGCCGGTCCGCCGCCGCCGTGACGCGAAAGCCCTGGCTGTCGAGGTAACGCTGGAGAAGCGTCCTGATCTCGCGGTCGTCGTCGACGACGAGGATATGGGGTTGTGACTGCATGACCGTGCCGTTGCCGATGAATATTGGGACCCGTGATTGCAGGGGCTTGCCGCGATTATAGGAGAGCCGCGCCCGAGCGGCGTGGAAAATTGCAACCGAACGTTTCCGGCGGGCCATGGGAAACATTCGGAAACAAATTGCCCTTTTGCGGAAACCTTCGGCAACACGCCGACGCGAAGCGGACAAAGACGCTTCCTATCCTCTGAACCGTCCGAAGCATGAGAGAAAGGAACATCTTTATGCCAAGCAGACTTCTTGCGCTCGGCCTGTTTTCCCTCGCCGCAATTCACCCCGCGCTGGCGGCGCAGCCCGACCCCGGCGCCGGACCCGGTGAGCCGTCCCCTGTCATGGCCATGCAGGATGGGGCAGGCCACGGCCGGAATGGACCCGGCCCGCATGGACCGATGCGGCCTGGTTCGCAGGGTTTCGGCCCGCAAGGCTTTGGCCCCCGCCGCATGGGTCCGCCGCCGGAATTCATGCTGGCCGCCCGGCTCGCTGCGCTGGAGACCCGCGTCGGCATCCGCACCGAACAACTCGACGCCTGGCGCGACTACACCAGCGCGCTGCAGGCGGTGCTTTCGCAGCCTCGGCCTGACCGCGGGCGGCCCGTTGGTGCTGAAGCGAAGGACCCCGACGCAGCAGGCCCGGGCGGCAAGCCCGATCCCTTCGCATTCCAGGAAAAGCTGGCCGACGAAGTTACCGCCCGCGCGGTTTCGGCCGGCAGACTGAAGGAGGCGATCGCTGAACTGCGCGCCAAGCTGACGCCCGAACAACTCGAACTCCTCGCTTCGGCGGAACGTGCCCATGGATCACCCCCCGGTCCCTGGGGCGGTCCGCCGAACGATGCAGCCGGCCCCAGAGGCCTGCCCAACGATGGCAGGCAGCTCCCGCCCCAGCCCGGGAACGACGAGCAACTCTGACCGACTGCACCGGCCGGCCCGGTACCCAACCCGTTCTCGGGTCGGCCGGTTCTCCGGGGATGGCGGGCGTATCTCCGCCATCCTCGTTTCGATCACGCCCAGTTCGAATCGCGCCAATTCGGAACCATGCCCAATTCGAACCCTGCAATGGAAGCACGACAATGTGGGAAGCCATGATCATGCTGCGGCTGCTCGCGTCCGCCAGCCCGAGGCTCTCGTTCGGTCCTGTCGGGCGAGGCATGCCGCTGGCCCCGCCGGTCGACACGCTGAAGGGCGCGATCCGCCTGAGTTTCGCCGCCTGGCGGTTGTCGCTCCCGCTGTCGCAGCCGCTCGACAACCATGGGCATCATGACCGCAAGATCGCGTGAATTCCGGCAAGGCGCTTGGCATGTCCTCGCTGATCGGCATAATGATGTTGGTGGGCATCGCGGCCGGCTACTCGACCTTCGAGCAGCTCCGGCCGCCGAGAAGGAGCGCGACATGAGCCGCTTCGAAGCATTGCTCGTCGCCGCCCGCAGACCGGCGCGGCCCACCATCAAGATATCGGCCGGCATGCCTCGACCAAGCGGTCGATTGCCCGCGCCCGCAACTCCAGCGAAAGATCATTCAGTCCATGTCTATCCAGCCTAGCCCGTCTTTGCAGCCGGCACGCCGTCTGGCGCCCTGGACCGCGATGTTCGCATCCGCCTTTCTGCTGGCGGCCTGCTCGCAGGAGAGCAGCGCCCCCGCAGGCATGGGCGCGCCCGGCAAACCGGAAGTCGGCGTCGTCACCCTGCATCCGCAATCGGTGGCGATCACCGCCGAACTGTCGGGACGCACGGCGGCCTCGCTGGTTGCCGAAGTGCGCCCGCAGGTGAACGGCATTATCCAGCAGCGCCTGTTCAAGGAGGGCAGCGAGGTGGCGGCTGGACAGCCGCTCTACCTCATCGATCCGGCGAGCTACAAGGCGTCCTACGACAGCGCGGTCGCCGCACAGCAGAAGGCGGAAGCGGCGGTGCCTACGGCGCAGGCCAAGTTCGACCGTTATGCCGGCCTGTTGAAGCAGAACGTTGTTTCCAAACAGGATTATGACGATGCCGCCGCCACGCTGGCGCAGGCGCAAGCCGATGTCGCCTCGGCCAAGGCCAGTGCCGAGACGGCGCGCATCAGCCTCGACCGGACCTCCATCACGGCACCGATCGCCGGGCGCATCGACAAGTCCACGCTGACGCCGGGCGCGCTGGTGACCGCGAACCAGGACACGGTGCTGACCACCATCCGTGCCCTCGATCCGATCAATGTCGACGTCACGCAGTCGAGCACCAACCTGCTCAATCTGCGCCAGGCGATCTCGGAAGGGCGGCTGAAGTTCAGCGGGCCCAATGTCAGCGTGAAGCTGAAGCTCGAGAACGGCACCATCTACACGCAGACCGGCAAGCTGGAATTCGCCGGCGCCAATGTCGACCAGACCACCGGCACCTTTGCGCTCAGGGCCGAGTTCCCCAATCCCGACCGCCTGCTTCTGCCCGGCATGTATGTGCGGGCACTGGTCGAGGAGGGCGTTGCCCAGAACAGTTTCCTGGTGCCGCAGCGTGCCGTCAGCCGCAACACCAAGGGCGAGGCCACCGCCATGGTCATCAATGCGCAGGGCAAGGTCGAGACGCGCGTGCTCGCCGTGCGCAACAGCGTCGGCAACAACTGGCTGGTGGATTCGGGTGTCGGCGACGGCGACCGCGTCATCGTCGAGGGCATGCAACTGGTGCGCCCCGGCGGCGATGCGACGGGTGTCGAAGTGACGATCGACGAGACGACCGGCGAGGTCAAGGACCGCGGGCAGAGCACGTCCGCCGCACCGGCCGCGTCCAATGCGGCGAAACCGGCGCCTGCCGCCGCGACCGGGAACTGAGCGATGTCACTATTCTTCATCAACCGGCCGATCTTCGCCTGGGTGATCGCCATCGTGATCATGCTGGGCGGCCTCCTGGCGCTCACCTCGCTGCCGATCTCGCAATATCCGCAGATTGCGCCGACGACAGTCAACATCAGCGCCACCTATCCGGGCGCCGACGCGCAGACGGTCGAGAACTCGGTGACCAAGGTCATCGAGCAAGGCATGACCGGTATCGACAATCTCGACTACATGACGGCGACGTCGACCTCGACCGGTTCGGCCTCGATCACGCTGACCTTCACCACAGCGGCCGATCCCGATACCGCCCAGGTGCAGACGCAAAACAAGCTGCAGCTGGTGCAGTCGCAGCTGCCGCAGGTGGTGCAGAGCAACGGCATCACCGTCTCCAAATCCTCGACCGGCTTCCTGATGGTCATCGGCTTCGTCTCGACCGACGCCAAGATGAACTCGACCGATCTCGCCGACTATGTCGACGCCACCGTCAACGACACGCTGAAGCGCGTCGAAGGCGTCGGCTCGACGCAGCTGTTCGGCTCCGGCTATGCCATGCGCATCTGGCTCGATCCGGACCAGCTCGCCAAATATGCCCTGATGCCGAGCGATGTGGCGACCGCCATCGAGGCACAGAACACGCAGGTTTCGGCCGGCCAGCTCGGCGGCCTGCCGGCGCGCAAGGGCCAGCAGCTCAATGCCACGGTGACGGCCAAGAGCCGGCTGCAGACCGCCGAACAGTTCCGCAACATCATCCTGAAGAGCCAGACCGACGGCTCGCTGGTCCGCCTCAACGATGTCGCCACCGTCGAACTCGGCGCCGAAAGCTACACGACGCAGGCCAATTACAACGGCAAGCCGGCGGCCGGCGTCGCCGTCAATCTGGCGACCGGCGCCAACGCCATCAACACCGCCGAAGCGGTGCGTTCGACGATCGCCCGGCTGAGCTCGACCTTCCCGCAAGGGGTCGAGGTCGTCTATCCCTACGACACCTCGCCTTTCGTGCGGCTGTCGATCGAGGAGGTGGTCAAGACGCTGGCCGAAGCGATCGTGCTGGTGTTCCTGGTGATGTTCATCTTCCTGCAGAATTTGCGCGCCACCATCATCCCGACGATCGCCGTGCCGGTGGTGCTGCTCGGCACGTTCGGCGTGCTGTCGCTGTTCGGCTATTCCGTCAACACACTGACCATGTTCGCCATGGTGCTGGCCATCGGCCTCTTGGTCGACGACGCCATCGTCGTCGTCGAGAATGTCGAACGCGTGATGCAGGAGGAAGGCCTGTCGCCGAAGGAGGCGACGCGCAAGTCGATGCACGAAATCACCGGCGCGCTGATCGGCATCGCCACGGTGCTTTCGGCCGTGTTCGTGCCGATGGCTTTCTTCGGCGGCTCGACCGGCATCATCTACCGGCAATTCTCGGTGACCATCGTCTCGGCGATGGTGCTGTCCGTGCTGGTCGCCCTTGTGCTGACGCCCGCACTTTGCGCCACCATCCTGCGGCCGCCCAAGGACCATGCGACGCAGACCGGCCCGTTCGGCTGGTTCAACCGTGTCTTCGACCGCGGCACGCTTGCCTACCGCGACGGCTCGCACGGCATCATCAACCGATCCTGGCGCTTCCTCGTCGTGTTCCTGGCCATCGTCGTTGCCGTGGGCTGGATGTTTGCCCGGCTGCCGAGCTCGTTCCTGCCGGAAGAGGACCAGGGCATCCTGATCACCAGCGTGCAGCTGCCGGTCGGCGCGACGCAGGATCGCACGGAGCGCGTGCTGGCAGAAGTGACCGACCATTATCTCAACCAGGAGAAGGACGTCGTCGACGGGGTGTTCACCGCCTCCGGCTTCGGCTTCGGCGGCGCAGGGCAGAATGTCGGCATCGCTTTCGTGCGGCTGAAGGATTTCGACCTGCGCAAATCGCCGGCTTCCGCCGCGCAGGCCATCGCCGGCCGGGCGATGGGCGCGTTTTCGAAGATCAGGGACGCGCAAGTCTTCGCGCTCGCGCCTCCCGCCATCCAGGGCTTCGGCAACACCAACGGCTTCGACTTCTACCTGCAGGACGTCAACGGCGCCGGCCATGACGCGCTGATCCAGACGCGCAACCAGCTTCTGGCCCTGGCCGGGCAGAACAAGATGCTCGCCAACACAAGGCCCAACGGCCAGGAAGACCAGCCGCAATTCTCGGTCGATATCGACCAGGAGAAGGCCAGCGCGCTGGGCGTCAGCCTGGCCGACATCAACAACACGCTTTCCACCGCCTGGGGCAGCGATTACGTCAACGACTTCATCGATCGCGGGCGGGTGAAACCGGTCTATCTGCAGTCGGACCCGAACTTCCGCATGCAGCCGGAAGATTTGGACAAATGGCAGGTCCGCAACGCCAGCGGCGCCATGGTGCCGTTCTCTGCCTTTGCCTCCAGCCACTGGACATTCGGCTCGCCCAGGCTGGAGCGCTACAATGGGTCGGCGGCGGTCGAGATCCAGGGCGCGGCGGCCACGGGCGTCAGCTCGGGTGCCGCCATGGACGAGATCGACAAGCTCGTCGCGCAACTGCCCGCCGGCTATTCGCACGAGTGGACCGGGCTGTCGCACCAGGAGAAGCTTTCCGGCAACCAGGCGCTGTCGCTGTATGCGATTTCGGCACTTGTGGTGTTCCTGTGCCTGGCCGCACTTTATGAGAGCTGGTCGATCCCGTTCGCGGTCATGCTGTCGGTGCCGATCGGCATCTTCGGCGCGCTGCTGGCGGCCAGCCTGTTCGGCCAGTCCAACGACGTTTATTTCAAGGTCGGCCTTTTGACCACGATCGGTCTCGCCGCCAAGAACGCCATCCTCATCGTCGAGTTCGCCATCGAGCGGCAAGCCGCCGGGATGGGGCTGGTCGAGGCGACGCTGGAGGCGGCGCGACAACGGCTGCGGCCGATCCTGATGACGTCGCTGGCCTTCATCCTCGGTGTGCTGCCGCTGGCGATCGCCAGCGGTGCGGGCTCGGGCGCGCAGAACTCGGTCGGCATCGGCGTGATGGGCGGCATGATCGCGGCGACGGTGATCGGCGTCTTCCTGGTGCCGCTATTGTTCGTCACGGTGCGGCGCATCTTCAAGGGCAGGGCGGCCAAACCAGATACGGGCGAGACGCCGGTGACGGCCACCCAGCAATAAGGAAACTTCACATGACAGGTTTGGAACGTGGCTCGGTGGCCGCGAGGCGGCTTCTTGCGCCTATGCTCACCGCTGTCCTGCTCGCGGGATGCGTCGTCGGTCCGGATTATCAGACACCGATAATGGCAATGCCGGCGAATTGGAGCGGCCAGAAGCCGACAAAGCCTGCCCAGCCGGCACGACTGTCAAAATGGTGGCAGCGGCTACGCGATCCCGAGCTGAACACGCTTGTCGAGGAAGCGGTTGCCGGCAATCTCGATGTCGCCACCGCCAAGGCAAAAATCCGCGAGGCGCGCGCCAGCTATCGCCAGAGTGCCGGCACATTGCTGCCTTCGGCCGACGGCTCCGGCTCGGCCTCCCGCAACAAGTCGGCCGAGACCACATCAGGCTCTGACGCCACCTACAGCGAGTACCAGGCCGGCTTCGATGCAAGCTGGGAGCTCGACCTGTTCGGCGCCAACCGGAGGGGCGTAGAGGCCGCGCGCTACGGGCTGAACGCCTCGCAGGAGGAACTGCGCTCGACGCTTCTCACCCTGGTCGGCGATGTCGCTTCCTATTATACTCAGGCGCGCGGCTACCAGGCCCGCATCGCGCTCGCCCGTCGTTCGGCCGCGTCGCAAAGACAGACCGCCGAACTTACCCGCACCATGGCGCAGGCGGGCACGGCGACCGCCGCCGATGTCGCCAAGGCGATGGGGCAGGCAGCGAGCACCGAAGCCGCCGTTCCGACGCTGGAGGCAAGTTATACGCAGGCCGTGCATCGTCTCGCGGTGTTGGCCGGCCGGCCGCCTGCCTCGCTCAACGAGCGGCTGAAGCGGGTCGCGCCCATTCCTGCACCGCGCCTGCCGATGCCCACCGGAATTCCCGCCGACCTCCTGCTATCGCGGCCCGATTTGCGCATGGCGGAGCGCCAATATGCGCAATATACCGCCAAGATCGGCCAGGCCGAAGCCGCCCGCTATCCATCGGTCAGCCTGACGGGAGACATCAGCACGGCGGCGCTGAAGCTTGGCGATCTCGGCAAGAATTCGTCGATCGGCTGGTCGTTCGGGCCGACGCTGAGTGTGCCGCTGTTCAATGCCGGCCAATTGCAGGCGGCCGTCGAGGTCGCCAAGGCGCAACGCGATCAGTATTTCATCGCTTACCGGTCTTCGGTGCTGACGGCGCTCGAGGATGTCGAGAACGCGCTGGTGCTGTTGTCGCAGGAGCGCATCCGGATCGGCAAGCTCGCCTCGTCCGCGAAGTCCTATGGCGAGGCGGCAAGTCTCGAAGGCACGCTCTACAAGGCCGGCGAGACAAGCCTCCTCGACGTGCTCGACGCCCAGCGCTCGCTCTATTCGGCCGAGGACTCGCTGCTGCAAAGCCGCGTCCTGCTGGCGACCAACTACATCGCCCTCAACAAGGCGCTCGGCGGCGGCTGGGATGGCGCGGTCGACAGCGCCAAGCCGGAGATCGTCGACGTCAAGGCCGGTCCACGGCTGGCGTCGAAGCCGGCCTCCTGAGGCGCTCTCAGGCAGCGGCGTCAATTCGGCAGACACGCCGCCATCGCCGATGCGGGGCGTGAAAATGCGGACTCCATGTTTGGCGATGGCGGGGTGATCGCATCGCTGTTATTGATGGTGCCCACACAGCATAGGCGCCGCAGATGACATCCGATACACAGAAGGCCGAAGCGGTCGGGCAGCTGCTCGAAACGCCGGACCTTGCCAGCGCGCTCGAAAGCGAACAGTTCAAGAAGTTCCTCGACCAGGTGCCGATCGCCATTGCCGTCTCGGACCTGGGTTCGAAGGAGCGTGTCGTCTATGCCAATCCGGAATTCGAGAAACTGTCCGGCCTCAAGGCGGCGATGCTCGCTCGCCAACACTGGGCGGCGCTTTCCGGCACCGGCCTGCACAAGCAGAAGGACCGGCCGCTGTTCGAGGCCGTGGTCGAGGACACTGATTTCATCGGCACGTTCCGGCTGGAGCGGAAGGAAGGCCAACCGACTATCGTCGACGTCTATTCCAACGTCATCGAGGACGACAATGGCAAGGCCTGCTTCCGGCTGGTGGCGCTGGTCGACGTTTCGGCCCATGGCGAAACCGAAGATGCGCGATCGATCGACGAGCGCATCCGTGAGAAGGACACGCTGCTGCGCGAACTCCAGCACCGGGTGAAGAACAATCTGCAGATGATCACCGCGCTGATCCGGATGGAGACGCGCAACGCGGCCGAACCGGACCAGAAGCGTTTCGAGAGGCTGGCGGGGCGCGTCGATGCGCTGGCGATCCTCTACCAGACGCTGTCGGGGGACGATGGCAAGGATGAGGTCGATCTTGGTGTCTATCTCAGCCAGATCGCGTCGGCGGTCATGAACTCGCATGCGGTCGAGGGCATCCGCCTCGACATGAAGGTCGACACCTATCCGGTGTCGATCAATGTCGCCATGCCGACCGGGCTGGTGGTGAACGAACTTTTGACCAATGCGCTCAAACATGCCTTCCAGGGGCGCGACGGCGGTACGATCACGCTGCACAGCATCGTTGACGGCGATGGCTGCCGCATCGTGGTCGCCGATGACGGCATTGGCCTGCCGGACGGCGAGAGCTGGCCCAAGCGCGGCAAACTCGGCGCGCTGATCGCCCGCTCGCTGACCGAGAATGCCAAGGCGGAGTTCGACGTGACGTCGAGCGCCGGCGAGGGCACGCGGGTGACCATCCTGTTCAAGCGCTCGGCTGCCACCGCAGCTTAGCGCGCGCGGGAGCCAAGCGGCATAGGTGGCCGTCTCCGCTTGGCTGATCTTCGACCTACTCATGACGGCCTTGCCTTCCCCGCTATCTCCCCTCGCGTCAATGCCCCTACTCCAGCGGCAGGGGAGGGTGAAACCCAGGTGCATCGACGCCAGTCGCAAGCCGCGCTTTGCCGTGCTTGACAGGCTTAATTAATTTATTAACATTAGAAAATAATAGGGAGGAAGAATGGGCGCGCACCACGGAGCGATCCTGCGAATCCTGCGCGACGACGGTCCGCAGTCGCGCGCCGAACTGGCGCGGCGCACCTCGCTGTCACCCACCGCCCTGACCCATCTGACGGCCCATCTCCTGCGGGAAGGCACCGTGGTCGAGCTCAACCAGGCCACTGCCGGCGATGCACCCGTCGGCCGGCCGGCGATCGGCGTCGCGCTGGTGCCCGACGCCCTGTCCGTGGTTGGCGTGCACATTGGCGCGGGAACGATCGACGCGACCATCACCGACCTCAGGGCCGCCTCGAAAGCCATGGCCTCGCAGCATTTCGACACCGCCACCAGCGAACCCGCTGCGGTGATCGGCATGGTGGTGCGGATCGTCGAGCAATTGATCAAGAAGACCGGCGTCGACCGTTCGCGCCTGATCGGCCTGGGGCTCGGCGTGCCGGGACCGGTGGACACCAAGCGCCGCCGCAACCTGCAGTCGGTCAATTACGACTGGAAGGACGTGCCGTTCGCCGACGAGCTCGAAACGGCGCTGCGCATGCCGGTGGTGGTCGAGCACAATGTCAGCGCGATGGCGCTGGCGGAATCGCGCTACGGCATCGGGCGCGACACGACCGCGCTGCTCTACATCTATCTGCGCACCGGGCTCGGCGCCGGCCTGGTGATCAACGGCATGCCGTTCCGTCCCGGCGGCTACGGGGCCGTCGAGCTCGGCCATGTCCAGGTGGTCGAGGATGGCGAGCGTTGCGCCTGCGGCAATGTGGGCTGCCTGGAGACATTCCTGTCCGAACGCGCGCTGGCCCGCGCCGCCCATATCGACACGCCTCATCCCAGGCGCCTGCTGGCCGCGGTGGAGAAATACCCCGACGTCTGGAACGCGGCGCTCCGGCATCTGACGACGGCCATAGCGACGGCGACCAATTTGCTCAATCCCGATCTGATCGTCTTTGGCGGTCACCTGGCCGAAGCCCCGGAAAGCTTCATCGATCATATAAGGCGGGGCGTTCCGCCACGCGTCCTGCCGCCGATGCGCGACGTGCTGCGGGTCGAGCGGTCGAGCCTTGGCCCAGGTGCCGGCGCCATCGGTGCTGCTGCGGCGGCGCTCGACCATTTTTTCTATTCGGGGGTGTCGCGATGAGCGAAGCGTCGAAGACGACACGCTCCGGCGGCGGCTCGAACGAGGATCGGGGTATCGACTATCGCGGTCTCGCGCTCAATCTCTGCGGGCTCGTCGCCGGCATCGCCATCTGGTGGGTGCTGACGGCGGGCGGCGCGGTGGGCCTGCCGCCACCGCCACAGGTTGCGTCCAGGTTTATCGATCTGATTGCAAACGGGCAGCTCGCCACCGACATCATGTCGAGCCTTGCTCGGGTGATGACCGGCTTTCTCCTCGGCGTCATCCTGGCGATCCCGGTCGGCTTCGTCATGGGCTGGTACAAGGTCGCGCGCTCGCTTATCGAGCCGTACCTGCAGTTCTTCCGCATGATCCCGCCGCTGGCCATCATTCCGCTGGCGATCGTAACGATGGGCATCGACGAGACGCCAAAGATCTTCGTCATCTTCCTGGCCTCCTTCCTGGCCAGCGTCGTTGCCACCTATCAGGGCGTCATCAGCGTCGACAAGACGATGATCAACGCCGCGCGCGTGCTCGGCGCCAAGGACATGACCATCTTCCTGCGCGTCATCATTCCCGCATCGACGCCGTTCATCCTGGTCGGCGTGCGCATCGGCCTCGGCTCGGCCTGGGCGACGCTGGTGGCCGCCGAACTGATCGCCGCGCAGGCCGGCCTCGGTTTCCGCATGCAGCAGGCGCAACTCTACTACGACCTGCCGACCATCTTCGTCAGCCTGATCACCATCGGCCTTCTCGGCCTTGCCATGGATCGCATCCTTTTGGTGATCGAGCGCCGGCTGACCGTCTGGCAGGAGCGCGTGTGATGCCGCCCAAGATCGTCTTCGACAAGGTCACGCGCCGGTTCGACCTCAAGGACAATGCCTTCGTCGCGCTTGACCGGCTGTCGCTCGACATCGCCGACGGCGAATTCGTCACCGTCGTCGGTCCGTCCGGCTGCGGTAAGTCGACCGCGCTCAACATCGCGGCCGGCCTGCTGAAGCCGAGCGAGGGCACCGTGCTGGTCGATGGCAAGGCGGTCGAGGGGCCGGGTCCGGAGCGCGGCATGATCTTCCAGCAATACGCGCTGTTTCCCTGGCTCACCGTACGCCAGAACGTCGAGTTCGGGCTGCGCATCAAGGGCGAGGAAGCTTCGCGCCGCCGGCAGATCGCCGAGCGTTTCATCGATCTCGTCGGCCTTGGCGACTTCGCCGACGCGCTGCCGAAGACGCTTTCGGGCGGCATGAAGCAGCGTTGCGCGATCGCCCGGGCCTATGCGGTCGATCCCTCGATCCTTTTGATGGACGAGCCCTTCGGGGCGCTCGACGCACTGACCCGCGTGCAGCTCCAGGACCAGTTGCTCGACACCTGGAGCCGGGAGCGGCGCACCGTGATGTTCATCACCCACGATGTCGACGAGGCGGTCTACCTCGCCAACCGCGTCATCGTCATGGCGGCGCGGCCCGGCAGGCTGAAGGAGATCATCGACGTCGGCCTGCCTTACCCAAGAACCGAGGAAATCCGGCTTTCGGCGGAGTTCATGAGCATCCGCAACCGCGTCTGGCAAGCCGTTTACCACCAGTAACAGTGACAGGAGGAGAGTATGGTGACACTGACAAGACGTAACCTCATCGCATCATCGGCGGCACTTGCCGCGTTCGCTGCCTCTGGCATCCGTGCCGGAGCGGCGGGAACGGCGGCACGCATCGGCTACAACGGCGATTTCTGGGGCGCCAGCGTTGCCGGGGTCGCGGCCGACCAGGGCTTCTATGCCAAGCACGGCGTCGATGCCGATATCAAGGTCTTCACCAACGGCCCCATCCAGGTCCAGGCGCTTGGCGCCAACAGCCTGGAATTCGGCTATCTCGGACCGGGCGCGCTGTGGCTGCCGGCGAGCGGCAAGGCCAAGATCATCGCCGTCAACGATGTCGGCTTCTCGGACCGGGTGATCGCCCAAGCCGGCATCACGTCCATCGCCGGCCTCAAGGGCAAGAAGGTCGCGATCGCGGCCGGCACCTCGGGCGACATGCTGTTGCGGCTGGCGCTGCGCAAGGCCGGTATGGCGATGACCGACCTCGACATCGTGCAGATGGACCCGAGCACCATCGTGGCGGCCTTCGCCTCCAAGCAGGTCGACGCGGCCGGCATCTGGTATCCGTTCGTCGGCATCATCCAGAAGAGCGTTCCCGATCTGATGGAACTGGCCAAGAACGACGACTTCTATCCGCAGACCACATTTCCGAGCGTCTTCATTGCCCGCAACGATTTGGTCGAGGGCAATCCCGATCTCGTCCGCAACGTGGTGCGCGCCATCAAGGACGCGCAGGATTTTCGTGCCGCCAACCAGGACAAGGCGATCGAGATCACCTCCAAGCTGCTCGGCATTCCGGCCGACCAGCTGAAGACGGAGGCCGGCTATGGCCGCTTCATGACCTCGGCCGAACTGATCAAGCTGACCAAGGACGGCACCGTGAACGGCTGGTTCTCGACGATGAACGACCTGTTCAAGACCTTCGGCAAGCTCGAGACCTCGCTCGATCCCAAGGACTATTATCTGGGCGATCAATACATTTCGGCCTGACGGCCATCTTGAAATCGCCCCTTGCAAACCGCAAGCCCCGGCAGCGAACCGGGGCCTGTTTCCTGACAATCACAGCAGCGACGAGCCATCCATGAACGTTCTCTATATCGACATCGACAGCCTCAGGCGCGACCACCTCGGCTGCTACGGCTATCATCGCAACACCTCTCCCGTCATCGACAGCCTTGCCGGCGAGGGCATCCGCTTCGAGAACGTCTATGTGTCCGATGTGCCTTGCCATCCGTCGCGCACGGCGCTGTGGAGCGGCCGCCACGGAATGCGGACCGGCGTGGTCGGCCATGGCGGCACCGCCTGCGAGCCGTTCCGCGAAGGCGCCGAGCGAGCCTGGGCCGGCACCTTCTACGAGGAAGGCTGGATGCGGGCGCTGCGCGATCTCGGCTACCACACCACGACCATCAGCAGTTTTGGCGAACGGCATGGCTGCTGGCATTGGTATGCCGGCTTCAACGAGATCATCAATCCCGGCAAGGCCGGCATGGAGAACGCCGACGAGGTTTCGGGCCTGGCGATCGACTGGCTGAAGCGCAATGGCTCGGCAAAAAAGTGGTTCCTGCATGTCAATGTCTGGGACCCGCACACGCCCTATCGCGCGCCGGACGCTTTCGGCGACCCCTTCGCCGACCAGCCGCTTCCCGACTGGATGACCAGGGCGGTATTCGAGAAGAGCCATGCCGGCTACGGCCCGCACAGCCCGCAGGAACCCTCGGGCTTCGGCGTCGAGCCGGGCGGATCGAAATACCGGCGCATGCCGTCGCCGATCAGCGACATGGACACCGTCAAGGCTTGGTTCGACGGCTACGACACCGGCGTGCTGTATGCCGATTATCATGTCGGTCTCATCGTCGAGGAGTTGAAGCGGCAAGGCCTGTTCGACGACACGATCATCGTCATCGGCGCCGATCATGGCGAAAACCTCGGCGAGCTCAACGTCTGGGGTGATCATCAGACGGCCGACGAATTCACCTGCAACGTGCCGCTGGTCATCCGCTGGCCCGGCGCCGAGGACATGCGCGGCGTCAATGGCGGCCTTCACTATCATTTCGACTGGGCCGCCACGCTGATCGACCGGCTCGGCGGCAACGTTCCGGCGCTTTGGGACGGGCGCTCCTTTGCACCGGCGCTTGCCGCGAAGGAGGAAGGTGGCCGCGATTTCCTGGTGCTGAGCCAGGGTGCGTGGGCGGTACAGCGCGGCGTGCGGTTCCGGCTCGGCGGGGCCGACTGGCTGATGCTGCGCACCTATCATGACGGCTACAAGGATTTCGGCCCGGTCAGCCTGTTCAATCTGAGTGAGGATCCGCATGAGCAGCATGATCTCTCAGGCTCCCGAAGCGATGTGGTCGATCATGCCAGCCGGCTGCTCGAGGACTGGCGCAGCGCCATGGCCATCCGCAGCGACAGCGATGTCGACCCGCTGGTGACGGTGATCCGGGAAGGCGGGCCGTTCCATTGCCTTGGCGAGTTGCCGGCCTATCTCGAAAGACTGCGCCGGACTGGCCGCACCGATGCGGCTGCGGCCCTCGAGCAGCGCCACCCGGCACCGCCGCCACGGCGCAAATCCCTGAACTGACCGGCCGGCGGCACTTGGCCGTGCCCTAGCAGCCAGTTGCCGCTGCCTCACGACAGGCCGGCCGGTTCGCCCTATCTCCATGCCGCCGGTCGGGTTTGGACCCGGCGATATGGAGGATGGGATCACGTGACATCGACGCCGATTGCCCGTCGCGAAGCGGCGCCCTTGCCTGTCGCGGCACTGATGGGCGCCATGGTGTCGATCCAGATCGGCGCCACCTTCGCCAAAGGCCTGTTCCCGCAGATCGGCGCGCAAGGGACGACGACGCTCAGGCTGGTCATCGGTGCGCTGATGCTGATCGCGGTGCTGCGGCCCTGGCAGATGCGGCCCTCGCGTGCCACCATGCCGTGGCTGGTCGCTTATGGGGTGACGCTCGCCGCCCTCAACCTCCTGTTCTACGCAGCGCTGGCCAGGATTCCGCTCGGCATCGCGGTGGCGCTGGAGTTTACCGGCCCGCTTCTGGTGGCGACCTTGACTTCGCGGCGCGCCAGCGACTTTGCCTGGATCGCGCTGGCGGTGGCCGGCATCCTGCTGTTGTCGCCCTTCGTTCGTTCCCTCGCGCCGCTTGATCCGATCGGGGTGATGCTGGCGCTGGCGGCCGGCGGCTTCTGGGCGCTCTACATCGTGCTGGCCCAGAAGGCCGGCGCGGAGCTTGGCACCCGCACCACCGCCTACGGAATGGCCATCGCCGCCGTGCTGGTGCTGCCCTTCGGTGTCGCCCAGGCGGGATCCGCGCTGCTGGCGCCGTCGATCCTGGTCAGCGCGCTGCTGGTCGGCCTGTTTTCCAGCGCGCTGCCATTCTTCCTGGAGATGGTGGCGCTGACCCGCATGCCGGCGCGCATCTACGGCACGCTGACCTGCCTGGAGCCTGGGCTTGGTGCACTGGCCGGCTTCCTGTTCCTGCATGAAAGCCTGACCGCGACGCAACTGGCCGGGATCGCTGCCGTTGTTGTCGCCGCCTTCGGCACGGCGCTGACATCACGGCCGCCGGTTCCATCGCCGGAGTAGGGGAACGATTCGTCGGCACTGGGTATTTTCGAGTAATCCGAAATTCAGTCAGCCAGATCCGCGAAATCAGGCCAATCCTTGTCCAGGACGGCACTGAAATTGTCGCCTGGCGCACAAGTATTTCCGGCTCTGGACAGACCGTGATCTGGTCCAATACGGTGCGTGTCGAAATGAAGACGCGATTGTAGAAAAGGCCGGTCGTCCCTTGCAAAAGAACGTCTTCTCATCGGCGGATCTGCCGCCGCATCTGGATCATCGCGCACGCTTCGCGCTCTGGCAGGACATCCATGTCGCCGAGATATGGTCGGTCGAATACACGATTTCGGAAAGACTGTCGTTCGAAGCCGCGATCGAAGCCACCGCTGTCGGGTCGCTTGTGCTTGGGCAGATGGCCGGGACGATACGTCATGCCAGCCGCAAGGCGGGCAATATCGCCGCCGACGGTCGCGACGGCTATCTGCTGCTGGTCAACAATGGCGATACGGTGCTCAGCGGCACGCAGATTGGCCGCGATTATCACGTCGGCAAAGGCGAGGCCGCCCTGGTCTCGGCTTCGGAAGCGTTGCAGATGACCGGCGGCGACAACAATGTCTGGGCCAATGTGGTGCTTCCCCGTGCCGTGCTGGAAAATGCCTTCGCTCATATAGAGGATCGGCTGGCGTTGACCGTCGGCGCCGACAATGAGGCGCTCGGCATGCTCAAGCGCTATTGCAGCTTCCTGGAAGCAGGCCCGGCCCTGGTCTCGCCCGACCTCATCGGCCACGCCACCGAAACCATCGTCGACCTGATCGGCCTGGCGACCGGCGCCAAGGGCGAAGCGGCCGAACTGGCGGGCCTGCGCGGTCTGCGCGCGGCAAGGCTGCAGGCCATACTGCAGAAGATGCGGGACAATTTCGCCGATCCCGCCATTTCGGCGCAGGGCGTTGCCGGGCAATTGCGGCTCTCGGTCCGCTATGTCCATGACCTGCTGCAGGAAATCGGGGTGAGCTTTGCCGAGCGCATTCTCGAACTGCGCTTGCAGAGGGCGCATCGGATGCTGTCCGACAGGCGCAACGACCGCATGCGGATCAGCGAGATCGCGCTGCTCAGCGGCTTCTCCGACGTGTCCTATTTCAACCGCTGCTTCCGCCGCCGCTTCGGCTCGACGCCGGGCAGCGCCAGATAGTTTCCGACAGCCACCGAATGCACGGCGCGCCGATCGACTGAGGCTGAAAAGCCACACCGACCGGGAAAGCGCCGTGGTGCTTTCCCCGACAATTCGGGTGCGGCCCAGCCCAAGACGCGGCCGGCGGACAATGCAACACCGGATTTCTCGACAACAGCTGGTCCTCCGCTGGCATCCGCGGCGGCGACCACGACAATTTTGGGGCGGCAGACAACAATGAAAATTCTTCTTCTCGCAACGGCATTGATCCTCGCGCCGGGCGGCATGGCGTGCGCCGCAGATATCAGCGAGGCTTCGCCCGTCGCCTCCTCCTACGACTGGTCCGGCCTCTATGCCGGCGCTCACTTCGGCTATGCATCCGGAAAGTCCAATCTGTTCATCGGCGGCGCTGGCCCCGGCGGCACCGACATCAACGCTCCCCTCGATCCGAGCGGTTTTGTTGGCGGCGTGCATATCGGCGTCAACCAGGAATTGGCGAACAGCTTCGTGCTCGGTGCCGAGGCTGACATTGCGTACAGCAATGTAGACGCGGTGGGCACCTTCGCCGGTGCCGGCGCGCTGTTCAAGAGCGAAGTCAAATGGTCGGGCTCGGCGCGGCTGCGGGCTGGTTATGCTTTCGATCGCACCTTGCCTTACATCACAGCAGGCGTGGCGGCTGCCAAATATGAAGTGAGCGTGATGACCACCGGCCCCGGCGGTACAATACCGGTCCATGACGAAACCCATCTTGGCTGGACGGCTGGGGCTGGCGTTGAGCACGCCTTCACCGACAGGTGGATCGCGCGGGTCGAATATCGCTACTCCGACTTCGGCAAAAAGGACGTTTCGGTACCGCTTTTTGGTCTTGGAACGGTTGCGAACTTCGATCTCAAGACTCACGATGTCAGGGTCGGGCTCAGCTACAAGTTCTGACCTAGCGTCGCTGAACAAACCCCCGCGCTTTTTTCGCGCGGGGCGAGGCAATAGTTTCGGGATAGCAAACGATGAAAACCATTCTTCTCGCCACGGCCTTCATCCTCACGCCTGTCGGTATGGCGTCCGCAGCGGACACCAGTGAAGCCTTGCCTGTCGCGGCCACCTACGACTGGTCCGGCGGCTATATTGGCGCGCATGCCGGATATGCCTGGGGGAACGCAAGGGCAGGGCAAGTCTTTGCCCCGGACAGCTTCGACAATTACGGCTGGGGCTACAGTCCGTCCGGTGGTTTCGGCGGTCTTTACGCCGGCTACAACAAGCAGTTCGACGGTGGGCTGGCTCTCGGCATCGAGGGCGACTACAGTTTCGCAAGCGTGAAGGACACGACGCTCTATCGGGCGCTCGGCATCGATGACCCGGCCTTTGGCGGCGAGCTCAAGATGGAGTCAGTTGGCTCCGTGCGCCTGCGGGCCGGCTATGCGATGGATCGCTGGCTTCCCTTTGTCACCGGCGGCCTGGCTGTGGCAAGCTACAAGCACACCACCACCGACATTCCGGGCGGTCCCTATGCCGACGTGAAGGATACCGTAACGGGCTATACGCTGGGCGCCGGCGCCGAATACGCCGTCACCGACAATTGGGTGGTTCGCGGTGAGTACCGGTTCGCCGATTTCGGCCGCCACAACTCCCTGCGTCACGCATTCGTCAACGGCGCTCCCCTCAATCCCGACGAGATTGAACTGACGACGCATGATGTCCGGATCGGCGTCGCCTATAAGTTCTGACCGTTGGAACTGCCGAACTCCTCCAAGCGGGCTCCGAGGGGGAGTTCGGCAGCTTCGGTGCCACCGCCCTTAAATCAGCTTCTCCAGCGTGATCGGCAGATCCCTGATCCTCTTTCCCGTCGCATGGAATACCGCGTTGGCAATCGCCGGCGCCACGCCGACAATGGCCAGTTCGCCAACGCCCTTGCCGCCGAGCACCGAGGAATGCAGGTCGGGGATGCCGACCGAGATCACCTCGATGTCGGGGATGTCGGCATTGGTCGGCACGAGGTAGTCGGCGAGGTTGTCATTGACGATGCGGCCGTGGCGGCGGTCGACGATGCCTTCTTCCAATAGCGCCTGGCCGATGCCCATGATGATGCCGCCCTTCCATTGGCTTTCGGCAAGTTTCGGGTTGTAGAGCCGGCCCGAATCCAGCGCCGACACCACACGCGATACACGCACCGTGCCGAAATCCTCGTCGACGCGCACTTCGATGAAATGCGCGCACCAGGAGTGGCGGGAATAGTCGCCCTCGGTGTGCGGCACCGACATGGCGATGGTGGTGTAGTTCTTGTAGCGATCCTCTGGCGTCGAATTGGCCGGCATGGTGTCGCCGGTGGCTTCGATGTGGTCGCGGCCGACGCTCTTGAGCAGTTCGGCGACGGAGACATCGGGGCCGTCGCCGCGCGGCGAAGCGATACGGCCATTGGCGACGACCAGCGTGTTGGCCTGCAGCGCGTGGAAGGGCGAGCGTGGATCGCTGATGGCGAGGCCCACCAACTGGTCGAGGGCCGAGGTTGCCGCCTTGTAGACCGCACCCGTCATCACGCCGGCCAGCCGCGAACCGCCGGTGACGCCGGCGCGCGGAAAGCGGGAGTCACCGAGCTTCACCACCACGTCGTCAGCTCGCACGCCGAGCGTTTCGGCGGCGGTCTGCGCCAGGATGGTGTAGGTGCCCTGGCCCATGTCGATCGAGGAGCTTTCGACCTCGACCGAACCATCGGCCAGGATGCGCACGAGCGCCTCCCCATAGGCGCGTCGCACCGGATAGGTGCCGGCGGCGACGCCCCAGCCGATCAACTGGTTGCCGTCGCGCATCGAGCGCGGTTCGGGTGTGCGCCTGGACCAGCCGAAGCGTTCGGCGCCTGCAGCAAAAGCCTCGCGCAACTGCCTGGTCGACCAGGCTTTTTTGGCATGTGGATCCTGCTCGGCATAGTTTCGGAGCCGGATCTCCAGCGGATCGATGCCGACCTCGTAGGCAAGCTCGTCGATGGCGCTTTCGATGCCGAAGGCTGAGGGGTTTTCGCCCGGCGCGCGCATGGCGCCTGGCACCACCGAATTGACCCGTACGACATTCTGCTTCGAGGAGAAATTCGGCGTTGTGTACATGATCGAGGTGACCGATCCGAGCGGCTCGACCCACATGCCGTCGATGGATGTTTCATTGACGCCGCGATGCACGATCGACTGGATCTTTCCCTGCACGTCGGCGCCGATCGTCACCGTCTGGCGCGTCGCCGCGCGGCCGCCATAGCCGGTAAAAGTCTGCGGCCGGGTCATCACCAGCCGCACCGGCCGGCCGAGCATTTTGGCCGCACAGGCGGCCACCGCCCCATGGCTGAGCGCCAGCGCCTTGGAGCCGAAGCCGCCGCCAATATAGGGCGACACCAGCCGCACGTTCTCGAACGGCACACCGAACCACTCGGCATAGGTGCGCGCCATGCCGTCCAGCCATTGGCTCGGCTCCCACACGGTGAGCCGGTCGCCCTCCCAGCGGGCGATCAGGCCATGCGGCTCCATCGGCGCCTGGTACTCGCGCGGCGTGTTGTAGGCGGCGCAGATGCGGACCGGCGCCGAGGCGAACGCACCTTGCGCGTCGCCCCACTCCTTGGTCATGGCGTCGATCGCGATGCCATCGCCGGCCTTGCCGTCGCTGAGGTCAACGATGGCAGGCGTTTCCTCATAGCTGACCTTGACCAGTGCCGCCGCCGCGACCGCCCGCTCTAAGGTCTCGGCGACCACGGCGGCGACATGCTGACCCGAAAAGGTGATGTCGCGCGCGAGCGGGCAATACGGCTTGTCGGGCGGCGGCGTGCCGAACCAGTCCGCCGCGGTTTTCAGGCTGATGATGGTGTCCGGCGTCAGCACCTGCAGCACGCCGGGCGCCACCTCGGCGGCAGTGGTGTCGATCGCGCGCACCTTGCCCGATGCAATCGTGCTCTCGACCAGGACGGCGTAGGCGAGGCCTTCGAGCTGCTGCTCGACGGCGTATTTCGCCGCACCGGTGATCTTGGCCGGGCCGTCGATGCGCGACAGCCGGCCGCCGACGGCTTCGGCAAAAGCGCCGTCGGACGCATCCCCATGCCTGATGTTGTGAACGGTCATGCCGTCTCTCCCAATTTGCGGATGGCGCGGGCGACGACGCGCGGCGCCAGTTCGACCTTGTAGTGGTTGGCGCCATGATCGACAGAGCCTTCGACGGCGAGCAGGCTGGCGGCGCGCACAGTGTCCGGCTCCAGCACCTTGCCCTTCAGCGCGTTTTCCACGGCCCGCGCACGCCACGGCTTGGTCGCGACGCCGCCAAGCGCGACGCGCAAATCGCGGATCGTTCGGCCGTCGGGTTCGAACTCTATGCCGACCGCCGCGCTCGCGGCGGCAAACTCATAGGATTGCCGGTCGCGGATCTTGAGATAAGTCGAACGCCGGGCAGGGGCCGAGCCGGGGATCTCGATCGCGGTGATCATCTCGCCCGGTTCGATCGCATGTTCCCGATCCGGCGTGGTGCCGGGCAGCAGGAAAAAGTCGTCGACCGGGATGTGGCGCTCGCCCAGATGCACGATCGCATCGAAGGCGACCAGCGCCACGGCGAGGTCGCCCGGATACATGGCGATGCACGCGTCGCTGATGCCAAGCACCGCATGGCCACGGGTAACGCCGCCGATCGCCGAACAGCCAGAGCCGGGCTCACGCTTGTTGCAGGCTGGGAAATTCGCGGGATCGCGGAAATAAGGGCAGCGCGTGCGCTGCATCAGATTGCCGCCGATGGTCGCCATGTTGCGGATCTGCGCGGAAGCCGCCTGCCACAGGGCTTCGGAAATGGCGGGGAAGCTACTCTTGATGTCGGCATGGTCGGCGACATGGCTCATCCTGGCCAGTGCGCCGATGGTGACGCCGCGCTCGTTCACCTCGATCCTGCCCAACCCCTTGAGATGGGTGATGTCGACCAGCGTCTCGGGCTCGGCGACGCCGCATTTGGCGAGGTCGATCAGCGTGGTGCCGCCGGCCAAGAGCATGGCGCCGGGCAGGGCGGCCGCCTGGCGTGCCGCATCGAGCGAATTGGCGCGCACATACGAAAAATCCCTCATGATGCGGCCTCCAATGCTGCCTGGCGGACAGCGGCGACGATGTGCGGATAGGCGCCGCAGCGGCAGAGGTTGCCGGCCATATACTCGCGGATTTCTTCGTCGGAGCCGGCATGGCCTTCGCGGATGCAGGCGACCGCCGACATGATCTGGCCCGGCGTACAATAGCCGCACTGGAAGGCGTCCTGTTCGAGGAAGGCAGCCTGCACGGGATGCATTTCGCCCTCCCGTGCAAGCCCCTCTATGGTGGTGACGGTGCGGCCCTCGACTTGTGCGGCCAGCGTCAGGCAGGCCAGCACGCGCTCGCCGTCGATATGCACGGTGCAGGCGCCGCACTGGCCGTGGTCGCAGCCCTTCTTGGTTCCGGTCAGGCCGAGGCGATCGCGCAAGGCATCGAGCAGCGTGACGCGCGGCTCGAGTTGCAGATCGTGATCACGGCCGTTGATGTCGAGATGAACTGGGATCGTTGTTTTGGTCATGGGCGTCGGGCTCCAGTTGCTTGACGCGAAGTCGGTTGATTTCATGTTGGGCCGGCGGGCACCTGGCGCCGGCTGTGCGGCCCTTCGCTGCCACTCCCCGCCTTCGGGCGTTCAGCCCCTTAAAAAGGTCCACTGGACCTTTTGGTGCGCCCGAAGGCGGACCGGGCCTTCACCATTCGTCGTTCGGGAAGCCAAGCAATTGGCTTCCCATCCGCTAGGTGGACCACTCCTCACCCCAGCAGGTCCTCGATGCGGACCGGAAAGCGCCGCGGCCGCACGCCGGTCGCATGCCAGACCGCATTGGCGACGGCGCCGGCCGTGCCGGTGATGCCGATTTCGCCGACGCCCTTGATGCCGAGCGCGTTGACGTGAGGGTCGTCCTCGTGGACCAGCAACGCCTCGACCGATGGAACGTCGGCATTCACCGGGACATGATATTCGGCGAGGTTGGCATTCTGGATCCGGCCAGAGCGCCGGTCGGTGATGGCTTCCTCATGCAGCGCGAACGAGACGCCCCAGATCATTCCGCCATAATACTGGCTGCACACCAGCCTGGGATTGATGATCCGTCCGGCGGCGAACGCGCCGACCAGCCTTGTGACACGGATCTGGCCAAAATCCGGATCGACCTTCACCTCGGCAAACACGGCGCCATGCGCGTGCTTGGCATAGGCCTCCTGAGACGCCGGGTCGGGAGCGCCCTTGCCGTGGCCCTCGATCTCGGTGAGGCCCGCGCGCGTGAGGATTTCGGCGTAGCTTTCACCGCGGCTTTCATCGTCGCGCCGATAGAGGCGGCCGCCGCGCGCCAGCACGCCTTCATTGCCGGCGCCGTAGAGCGGCGAGCCCTCGTCGCCGGTGGCGAGATCGGCGAGCCTGGCGATGACGGCGGCGCCCGCATTGTGGATCGCCATGCCGGCCGTCGCCGTGTGGCCGGAGCCGCCGGCAATGCCTGCATTGGGCAGATCGGAGCTGCCGGCTCTGAAATCGACCTGGTCGATATCCAGTCCCAGTCCGTCGGCGGCGATCTGGGCGAAGGCGGTCCAGGCGCCTTGCCCCATGTCCTGAGCGCCGGTCTCCATCACGCCGCTGCCATCGGCTCTCAGCACCGCCCGCGCTTCGGCCTGGAACATGATCGCCGGGAAGGTCGCCGTGCCCATGCCCCAGCCGGTCAGGAAACCGTCGGCGTCGCGCATCAGCCGAGGCTGAATGGGGCGGCTCGCCCAGCCGAACGTCTCGGCCGCTTGCCTGTAGCATTCGCGCAGCGCCTTGGAGGAAAACGGCTTGCCGGTCATCGGCTCGATCTCGGCATAGTTCCGCAGCCGGAATTCCAGCGGGTCCATGCCGCAGGCGTAGGCTGCCTCATCGATAGCGCTCTCCAGCGCGATCGAGCCGGTGGCTTCGCCGGGCGCCCGCATGAACAGCGGCGTACCGGTATCGAGCCGCACCGCATCGTGCGAGGTGGCGATGGCCGGGCTGGCATAGAGTGTGTGCGAGGCATCCGCCGCCGGTTCGAAGAAATCGTCGAACGTGCTCGACGCGGTCTTGGCGTGATGGTCGAGCGCCGTCAGCCGCCCTTCGCCATCCATGCCCATGCGCAGCGTCTGGCGCGTCGGCGCACGGTGGCCGACCGGCCCGTACATCTGCTCACGTCGCAGCACCAGCTTGACCGGACGGCCGACGAGACGCGCCGCCAGGATGCCGAGCACCTGCGGCCCGGAGATCATGCCTTTCGAACCGAAGCCGCCACCCAGGAACGGGCTGCGGATGTGGATGTTCTCCGGCGCGATGCCGAACAGGCCGGCGATGCGGCCCTGCGCCATGGCAAGGCCCTGGCTCGGTGTGTCGATCGACAGTGTGTCGCCTTCCCAGGCGACGACGATCGCATGCGGCTCCATGGCGTTGTGGTACTGGGCCGGCGTCTCGTAGGTGGCTTCGATCCGCGTCTTTGCCGATTTGAGCCCGGCCTCGACATCGCCCTTGTGCTGCACGGCCGGACCGCCGACGCCGACAGCACGCGGCACGATACTTTCGGCGCCGTCGAGGCCAACGCGCGCCGGCATCACTTCATAGCGCGGCGACAGCAGCGCCGCCCCCTCGGTCGCCGCCTCCAGCGTCTCGGCGATCACCACGGCGATGCTCTGATTGGGGTAGCGGACCTGGTCGTTCTGCAAGAGGTCGAGCCGGAACATGAAGGGATGGTCCTTGGCGTCCGGATCGGCGGCGAGCGCTGGCCGGTTCTTGGGCGTCATCACCTCGACCACGCCCTTGTGTGCCTTGGCCGCCTCGACATCCAGCGCAGCGACGCGGCCGCGCGCGATGCTAGAGACAGCGAGCACGGCGTAGAGCATGCCGGGCGGATGGTTGTCGGCGGCATAGCGCGCGGCTCCGGTGACTTTCAGAAAGCCGTCGCGGCGGGTCAGCGGCTGGCCGATGCTGGAGCCTTGCCGGGCATGGGCGGGTTGCTGGTTGAGGCTGAGTTCAAGCGTCATGGCGCGCTCCAGGAATGTTCGAGAACGGGGAGGCAGGAAGGGCCGGCAGACGCTCGGGCGTTCCCGAAAGCGCAGAGATCAGCGCCCTGATCACGATGCGGCGGGCAAGCTCGATCTTGAAGGCATTGTCGCCGGAAGGGCTGGCATCGGCCAAGGCAGCGTCCGCGGCGCTGGCGAAGGTCGCCTCGCTGGCGTCCGCGCCAAGCAGGACGGCTTCCGCCGAGCGTGCCCGCCACGGCTTGGCCGCGACGCCGCCCAGCGCCAGCCTTGCGGCGCGGATCTTGCCGCCGTCGACGACAAGCGCTGCTGCGGCCGATACGACGGCAAAGGCATAGGAGGTGCGCTCGCGGACTTTCAGGTAACGGGCATTGGCGGAGAAGGAGGCAGCCTCCGCCGGAAGGCGCACCGCCACGATCAGGTCGCCGGGCTCCAGCGCATTCTCCCGCTGCGGCGTTTCGCCGGGAAGCCGGTGGAATTCCTCCAGCGAAACATGGCGCCGGCCCTTCTTGCCTTCGATCTCGACCACGGCGTCGAGCGCCACCAGCGGCACGCAGAAATCCGACGGATGGGTGGCGATGCAGGCGTCGCTCCAGCCGAGCACTGCGTGCAGGCGGTTTTCGCCGCCCAGCGCATCGCAGCCGGCGCCTGGCTCGCGCCTGTTGCAGGCGCTGGCGGTGTCGTAGAAATAGCTGCAGCGCGTGCGCTGCAACAGATTGCCGCCGACGGTGGCGGCGTTGCGAAGCTGCGCCGAAGCGCCCGACAGCAGCGCCTCGGCCACCGCCGGATAGGATTTGGCGAACGCCGGATGGTAGGCAAGGTCGGCGTTACGCACCAGCGCACCAATGCGCAGGCCACCATCGTCCAGCCGTTCGATGCGGTTGAGTTCCGGCAGCCGAGAGATGTCGACGATACGCTCGGGACTGGTGATGCCGCCTTTCATCAGGTCGAGCAGATTGGTGCCGCCGGCGAGATAGGCCGAGCCCGGCTCGGCTGCCGCGGCGATGGCGTCGGGAATGGTGGCGGGCCTGATGTAATCGAAGTCTCTCATGCCGCGGTCCTCCGGTCGGCTTTGATAAGCTGTTGCTGGGCTTCCAGGACGGCCTCGACGATGCCGCCATAGGCCGCGCAGCGGCATATGTTGCCGCTCAGCCCCTCGCGGATGCGTTCGGGATCGTCGCCGGCCTGTCCCTCGGCGATCAGGCCGAGCGTGCTCATGATCTGGCCGGGTGTGCAGAACCCGCACTGGAAGCCGTCATGGGCGATGAAGGCGGCCTGCACCGGATGCAGTTCCTCGCCGTTGGCGACGCCTTCGATGGTCAAGACCTGGGCGCCGTCATGGCTGACCGCCAGCGCCAGGCATGAGTTGATGCGCTTGCCGTCGACCAGCACCGTGCAGGCGCCGCATTGGCCGCGATCGCAGCCCTTCTTGGTGCCGGTGAGATCGAGCCGCTCGCGCAGCAGGTCGAGCAGGGTTACGCGTGGATCGACCTCCAGTTGGTGTCGGTGGCCATTGATGGTGAGGGTAATGGGAAGGCTGGTCATGGGCGTCTGGCTCCAGTTGCTTGACGCGGATGGGATTGAACTGGTGCCTTGCCGCAGAAGGGCAAGGTAACCGTTGGGTCAGGTCTTGACGGCGAAAGCGGAGATGGCGGATCTCCCGCGAGGCAGGCGGGCAGGGGAGATGTCGGCTTGCGTGTTCGAAAGACGTGACATACCGGTTCCCCTGATTATATGATAAAGGTGCTCCACTAAAACGGAGGCGCCTCCGTTTATTACGTGGTGGCTGACCCTGCCGGATTCAAGCCCCCTGACACGATGTGGAGAAAAAATTGGCCAGCGAGCCGTCCGCCATTGCTGAACAGAAGGCCGAGGCCGTAGACGCAAAGCCGCTGCGCGCCGATGCGCGGCGCAACCGCGATCGGCTGGTCGAGGTGGCGGTGTCAGTCTTTGCCGAGCGCGGCATCGATGGCTCGCTGGAGGAGATCGCGCGCCGCGCCGGCGTCGGCATCGGCACGCTCTACCGGCATTTCCCGACGCGCGAGCATCTGGTCGAGGTGGTCTATCGTCGTGAGGTGGAGGCGCTGTGCGCGGCCGCCGGCGAGCTTGCCCAAAAACATCCGTCCGATGTCGCGCTGGAACAGTGGATGCAGCGCTTCGTCGACTACATCGCCACCAAGCGCGGCCTGGCGACCAGCCTGCGCATTGTGCTCACCACCAATTCGACGCTGTTTTCCGACACGTTCGGCCGGGTGTCGCAAGCCTTGCGACGCCTGGTCGAGGCGGCGGTGGCCGACGGCACCATCCGCGGCGACGTCGACGCTTCCGACGTGCTGCACGCGCTGGGCGGCATCTATTCAGCGCCCGACACCCCCGAATGGCGCGACCGCTCGCGCCGGCTGGTCAAGCTGTTGATGGACGGGTTGCGGTTCGGGGCTGCAAAGGCACAATGAGGCGACCAGATTCCGGCCGTGCAAAACCAGACCTATCGATGAGTTGAGGGGATACGATGTATGTAGGCCGTTCCTACAAACTGATCGATTTCGCGCTGTGGTCGCGGCGCAGCGTCATCTACATGGTGGTGGTGAGCGGTCTGGCCGTGGCGGCCTACCGTCTTCCAGGCATCGCCGGGTTTTCGGTGCCATGGTCGGTGGTGCTGGTGCTTGGCACCACCGTGTCACTCGTCGCCGGGTTCAAGAATTCGCAGGTGTTCACCCGCAGCAGCGACGCGCTGCAGGCTTTTACGCAAATTACGGCCAGCAGCCGTTTGTGGTCCAATTTCTGCAGGGATTTCCTCGACGCGCCGACGGCCAGACAGCTCATCTATCGCCACATCGCCTGGATGACGGCATTGCGCTTTTCCCTGCGCCGGCCGATGCCATGGGAGTCCATGGCGCGGGCCGCCAATATCGAATACCGGCGGCGCTACCGTATCCATGAGGATGCGAGCTCGGTCGGCGACGAATTGCGTCCGCTGCTCGCCGAACAGGCCGAGGACGTCCTGAAATCGCCCCAGCCGGCGATAGCCCTGCTCGAACTGCAATCTGTCCAGGTCAATGCGCTGTTCAAGGACACAAAGCTCCCTCCTCAGATCTATGGCGAACTGACCAAGCTGATCCGCGACTTCCATGACCAGCAGGCGCGCTGCGATCGCATCAAGAACAATCCCTATCCCCGGCAATACGCCATCGTCAGTTCGATGTTCGTCATGATCTTCTGCACACTGTTGCCGTTCGGGGTCGTTCCCGTCTTTGCCGATATGGGCAAACTGGGTGGCGCGCTCGGGTCGATAGCGATCTGGCTGACGATCCCGTTCAGCACGCTGCTCGGCTGGGCCTACATGTCTCTCGACCAGGTCGGCGAAAGCAGCGCCAACCCGTTCGAGGGCAATGCCAACGACGTTCCGATCTCGCAGATTTGCCGTGACATCGAGATCGAGTTGCGTAGCGGGCTCGGCGAGAGCGACCTTCCCAAGCCCCTGCTGCCGGTCAACGACATCGCGACCTAGGCAGGATCACGACGAGGCGCGGCCCCGGCGGTCCCCTTCATCGTGCTGCTGGCGGAGGACGCTCAAACGTCAAGGCAGACCTTGCCGAAATGCTTTCGGGATTCGTAATGCGCGAAGGCGGTGGCGATGTCCTGCAGCGGAAAATGGCGGTCTATGACGGGCTTCAGCCTGATAGTCTCTATCGCCCGGATCATATCCTCCTGGTCGGCCCGGCTGCCGATGGAAATGCCGCTGATGCGGATCTGGTTGGAAAACAGGGCGGGGATAGACACTTCCGCCGCAAAGCCGGTCAGGACGCCGACCAGCGCGATGTGACCGCCCGTGCGGCAGGCGATAATCGACTGCGCCAGCGTGGCGGGTCCGCCGACCTCGATCACGTGATCGACGCCGCGCCCGCCCGTCAGATCCTTGGCCTTGCGGCCCCAGTCCGGGACGGACTTGTAGTTGATGACGGCGTCGGCTCCGAGGCGCTTGCCTTTCCAGCTTCTGCTCGTCGGATGAGGTGGCGATGACCCGGGCGCCAGCGGCCTTGGCGAATTGCAACGCGAACAACGATACACTGCCCGAACCGAGGACCAGCACTGCGTCGCCCGGCTTCACCTTGCCGCACACAATCAGGCCGCGCCAGGCAGTAACGCCCGTGCAGGTGAGCGACGCCGCCTCGACATGCGTATAGCCTGCCGGTGCCCTGGTGAAAGCATGCGCCGGCATGCAGACATACTCGCTGGCGAAGCCGTCGAAACTGTCTCCCGGAATATCGCGCCGGGTGCAGGGCGTCATGTCACCGCCCAGCCACCAGGGATAGAAGACGCTGACGACGCTGTCTCCGGGCCTGAGTGCATCGACACCGTCGCCGAGGGCAATCACTTCGCCGGCGCCGTCGGAGAGCGGAACGCGGCCGTCGGCGAGAGGCATCTTGCCTTGCACGGCAAAGTCGTCGCGCATGTTCAACGCGCAGGCCCGGATCCTGACCAGCAGCTCGCCCGGCCCTGGTTGGGGCGGATCTTCCTCGACCAGGTCGAGATTGCCCAAGCCGCCCGGCGCTCTCAGCCTGACCAGTCTCATTGTCTTCTCCGATGTGTGGGGTGTCTAGAATTGGAAGGGCCTAGCGGGCCTGCCGGCCGGAGATCACCCGCAGCCAGGGCGCCAGATGAAAGGCGCTCATCAGCAGATACATCGCAGCCATGCCCGTGAGGGGCGAGGCGTCGGTGCCCATGCACTGCATGGCCGCATCGCCGCTGAAGATGCAGGTGAGCAGCGCCATCACGGCGAAGGTCGGTGCCGCGGCAAGGCAAAGCCAGTCGGCCAGCCCGAGGGTGGCGGCTTCTGGGATCGTGCTGCCGGCACCTGTGTGGATATCGCTCATCGCCTTGATCCTTGATGATCATGCCAGTCACGACAGGTTCCTCTCTCCAGGGAGTGGGGAGAGGAACCCAGACTGGACAACCGTTACTGCTCGCCCTTGTCCCTGAACGCGGCCTCGCCGGCAGCAGACACTTCTTCCCATTTCTTGTCGGCCCCGGCGTCGTAATTGTCGTGCCAGTTCCACCAGGAGTAGAGTGGAGTCTGCGGATAGCCTTCGGGCGAATCCTCCCAGATTTCCTGGCGGCCGAGCGGCGTCGCGTCGAGATAGCTCCAGACGGTGCCCATCGCTTCGTCGCCGCGGCTGTTAATCAAGTAGGTGCGGAAGATGCGATCGCCGTCACGGATGAAGACGTTGTGGCCGTGCCATTCGTCGACACCGAAGTCCTTGTCGAAACTGTCAGTGATTGTGTACCAGGGCATCTGCCAGCCCATCCGCTGCTTCAGCCGCGCAATGTCGGCCTGCGGGGCACGCGAAGCGTAGGCAAGCGTGGTGTTGCGGGCGTTGAGATGGGCGAGGTGGCCGACCTGGTCGGCGCCCAGCGAACAGCCGCGGCAGGCGTGATCGGGCCAGCCATGCACGCCGGGCTCGAAGAAGGCGCGGTAGACGATCAGCTGGCGGCGGCCTTCGAACAGATCGAGCAGGCTCGCTCTGCCGTTCGGTCCCTCGAACACATAGGCCTTGTCGACTTCCATCCACGGCATGCGCCGGCGCTCGGCGGCCAATGCGTCCTTGGCGCGCAGTGTTGCCTTTTCCTTCACCAGCATCTGTTCGCGGGCGGCTTCCCAGTCCTGCCTCGAAACGATGGGCGGGGTCTTCATTGCGATGTGCTTGGTCATTGGTCGTCTCCTTTGCCAGTCTGTTGTCGCTTGCTGTCAGCCAGAATAGGGCGGTGAAGCGGGAGGGTGGGAGTTACAAGTGTGACGGGATTTGCAGGAGCCGGCCCGTCGCAGCAGGGGTGGCGCATCCTCACGGTGCCTTCGGCCGGATGGAGAGGAGTGTCGGTTGGCATTGTCGGTTCTCCCTTGGCGTGCCGCGCGTTGCCGATAGTTGCCGATGCGGCTTGCCGGTTGACGGTACGGATTTAAGTTAGGGCGGCGACGCACAAGGGTGGGAGTTACAAGTGTGACGGGATTTGAATGGATTCGCTGATCACCGCGGCTGCGCTGGCACTGGCCGGAGGCGACCCGCTCGGCGCGCTGGATCGCGTCGCCTTGCGCGAAGACCCGCCGGCGCTGGCGCTGCGCGGCATTGCCATGGCGCAGCTCGGCGATCTCGATCGCGCCAAGGCGCTGCTGCGGCGTGCCGCGCGCGGCTTCGGCCCGAAAGAGGCGGTAGCGCGTGCCAGATGCGTCGTTGCCGAGGCCGAGATCGCGCTGGTCTCGCGGGATCTCGGCTGGCCGGCCAAGGCTTTGGATGCGGCGCGGGCGACGCTGGAAAAGCATGGCGACCGGCTGAACGCAGCGCATGCCGGCCACCTCAAGGTGCGGCGCCTGCTATTGATCGGCCGTCTCGACGAGGCCGAAGACGTGCTGGCGGGGCTCGACCCGGCACCGCTTCCGCCGGCCTCGCGCGCCGCCCACGAACTTGCCGTCGCCGGCATCGCAATGCGGCGCCTCAAGACGAAGCCGGCGCGCAGGGCGTTGGAGTGGGCACGCCACGCCGCCCGCCAGGCCGGCATTTCGGGGCTCATCGCTGAGGTCGACCGTGCATTCCTGGCGCTGGACACGCCGGCGGCGCGGCTGATCGCGGCTGGCGAGCAGCGCCCGTTGCTGCTTGAGGACGTCGAGGCGTTGCAGGCGTCGCCGGCGCTGCTGGTCGATAATTTCCGATATGTCGTGCGCCAACAGGAGAAAACGGTCTCGCTGGCCACGCGCCCGGTTCTGTTCGCGCTGGCCCGTACGCTCGCCGAAGCGTGGCCAGGCGATGTGTCCAGGGCGACGCTGATCGCGCAAGCCTTCGGCGGCAGGCACGCCGATGAATCGCATCGGGCGCGGCTGCGGGTCGAGATCGGCCGGCTGCGCACCGAATTGCGGAGCCTGGCCGACATCGGCGCCACCAGCCAGGGCTTCGCGCTGGCGCCGCGCCAGGCACGCGAGGTGCTGGTGCTGGCGCGGCCGATCGAGGAGCGGCACGCGGCGGTGCTGGCTTTCCTTGCCGACGGTGAATCCTGGGCGAGTTCGGCGTTGGCGCTGGCGCTAGGCACCGGGCAGCGCAGCGTGCAGCGGGCGTTGGAGCAGCTTGGCGAGGCCGGCAAGGTGCAGTTTTTCGGTCACGGCCGGGCGCGCCGCTGGATGACGCCTCCACTGGTGGGATTCACGACCACCTTGTTACTCCCCGCCCCGCTGCCGAACGGTTAGGAAGTGACATCGGATCTCAATGAGGACAAGGACATGAAACAGTCAACGGCCGAAATCCTGCGCGAATACGGGCCCTTTGCCGATGTGGAGAGGGTGCATGGGGTGAGCTTTGACGGCAACAATGTCTGGTTTGCCTCGGGCGAGAAGCTGAACGCCTTCGATCCGGAGAGTGGGCAGAACCTGCGCTCGATCGATGTCGCGGCGCATGCCGGCACCGCCTGGGACGGCCAGCATTTCTTCCAGCTTGCCAACGACCTGATACAGAAGATCGACCCTGATACCGGCCAGGTGCTGGCGACCATTCCGGCGCCCGGTGGTGGCGGCGATTCCGGGCTGACCTGGGCCGAAGGAACGCTCTGGGTGGGACAATACCGCGAACGCAAGATCCACCAGGTCGACCCGGAAACCGGTGCGATCCTGCGCACCATCGAATCCAACCGCTTCGTCACCGGGGTGACATGGGTCGAGGGCGAGCTGTGGCACGCCACCTGGGAAGGCGACCAGAGCGACCTGCGCCGCGTCGACCCGAAATCAGGCAAGGTTCTGGAGAAGCTCGACATGCCGGCCGGGATGGGTGTGTCGGGGCTGGAATCCGATGGCGGCGACCGCCTTTATTGCGGCAGCACATCCGCCGGGGTGGTGCGGGCGGTGCGCCGGCCGCGGTGAGGATGCGGCCGACGCCGAAGTCACACTTGCAGGCGCACTTCACACGGCAATTTGTCCGCTGTCGGCTGGCCGTTGCCCCTTGTCGGACCTAGATAGGCTGTGCGCCGGGCGGACGCCCGGCCCAGCTTTGCAAAGGATCCCTCATGCCTGAACAGCCCACCATGCCCGAACAGATTGCATTGAACGACGGCTCCGCCATTCCCCAACTCGGCCTCGGCGTGTGGCAGGTCGACCAGGACATCACCGCCGACGTGGTGGGTTGGGGCATCGAGGCCGGCTATCGCCTGATCGACACCGCCGAAGGCTATCAGAACGAGGAAGGGGTCGGAGAGGCGATCCGCAGTGCCGGCGTGCCGCGGGCTGAGCTGTTCATCACCTCGAAACTGCGCAACGGCGCGCATCAGCGCGATGCCGCGCTGCGGGCCTTCGACGAGACGATGGAGAAGCTCGGCGTCGAACAGATCGACCTGTTCCTGATCCACTGGCCTGTGCCCAGCCAGGACAAATATGTCGAGGCCTGGAAGACGCTGGTCGAACTCAGGCAGGCCGGCCGCATCAAGTCGATCGGCGTTTCGAACTTCAACCAGGACCATCTGGAGCGGATCATCGGCGAGACCGGTGTGACGCCCGTCGTCAACCAGATCGAGCTGCATCCCCAGTTCCAGCAGCGCGGTGTCAGGGACTTTCATGCCAAGCACGACATCCGTATCGAAAGCTGGAGTCCTCTGGGCAGCGGCCGGCTGCTCGGCGATCCGACCATTGCAGGCATCGCCAAAAAACATGGCAAGTCCGTCGCCCAGGCGATCATCCGCTGGCATCTCCAGGAGGGGCTGATCGTCATTCCAAAGTCGATCCGCAGGGATCGCATCGCCGCCAATTTCGATGTCTTCGATTTCGAACTGGATGCGCAGGACCTGCAGACGATCCGCGGCATGGATTCGCCCGAGGGCCGCAACGGACCCAACCCCGCCACGGCCGCGTTCCTGTTCTGAGAGGCAAGTTTTAACGAGCTGGCAACGAAACTGCCAATCTCCCCCACGAGGGGGGAGATTGGCAGCTTTGCGGCTTTCGCCAATTTCTTGCGCCCCTCAAATCCCGGACCCATCCAACTGCTGGGCGTCTTCGCCTTCCCAGGGCGCCGGCATCGACGCGCGGCTGAGGTTGGCGGTGGGCAGCGGCATCCAGCATTTCAGTTCCGGGTCGGCGTATTCGATGACGCGCCCGGGCGAAGAGTCCGACGCGCGCCAGCCTTCCGAGGCGAACTGGTCGGCACGCGACCAATAGGCAAGGTCGACTTCCGCCGGTCCCTGTTCGGACGGACGCACAGTGACCAGGATGCGGCTGCCGTCCTTCGGCGCCGTCGACATGTGGCGCCACCGTTCGGGCTCGTCCATCGCATTCCTCCTCGCACTCGTAGCGTTGGGAGGAGTGTCGCCTCGTGGTCCGAAGGGGTCAACCCAAAGTTTGCGTCAGGCATCGGCTGATGACCCTCCAGACGGTGCCTGCACAGTTGTGCGCAACACGCCGCGGGCGGTCATGCACGCTCGACGGGCCGTGACCCAGTTGATAAGCCCGTCTGCGAAAGGAGCGCCTGAGTCGAGATGACCGTTGCGATCGAGATGGGACAGACGACCGCAGGCGCCCCGGCGAAGCTGGATCTCGAGGAACTGCTCGCGACGCGCCTTTTGGTGCAGGGCAATTCGGGCTCCGGCAAGTCGCATCTGCTGCGGCGCCTGCTGGAGCAGAGCGCGCCCTGGGTGCAGCAGACCATCATCGATCCCGAGGGCGACTTCGTTTCGCTGGGCGACCGTTACGGCCATCTGGTGATCGATGCCGAGCAGCATACCGAGCGCGGCCTGCAGGCGGCAGGCGAGCGGGCGCGCATGCATCGCGTCTCCACCGTGCTCAATCTCGAAGGGCTCGACGCCGAGAACCAGATGCGGCGTGCCGCCGCCTTCCTCGGCGGGCTGTTCGAGGTCGCCCGTGACCACTGGTACCCGATGCTGGTGGTGGTGGACGAGGCGCAGCTGTTCGCGCCGGCGGTGGCCGGCGAGGTTTCCGACGAGGCGCGAAAGCTCTCGCTCGGCGCGATGACCAATTTGATGTGCCGTGGCCGAAAGCGCGGGCTGGCCGGCATCATCGCCACCCAGCGGCTGGCAAAGCTCGCCAAGAACGTCGCCGCCGAGGCGTCCAACTTTCTCATGGGCCGCACCTTCCTCGATATCGACATGGCGCGTGCCGCCGACCTTCTGGGCATGGAGCGGCGCCAGGCGGAGGCGTTTCGCGATCTGGAACGCGGGCAGTTCATGGCGCTCGGCCCGGCGCTGTCGCGCCGTCCGCTGGGCCTGCGCATCGGCCCGACGGATACGAGCCCGCGCAACGGAACGCCGCGGCTGATGGCGATGCCGGAAGCAGCACTCGAGGATGCACGCGCGATCATCCTGGCGGCGCCGCCGCCCGAAACGGTGCGCACGCCGCGCCGCCCGGCGTCGCCGGACCTGCTCGACCAGTTGATGGCGGCGAAGTCGGCGGCCTTGGAAATCCGCCCCGAACCGGCGGAGCCGCAAGTCAGCGCCGAGGATCTGGCCGAGCGCCGCGAGCGCGTGGACCGCGTGCTGCGCGCCATCCTGGCGCAGCCCGACGCCGGTTTTCGCGTAATCGGGGTACTCTATCAGGAGTTCGTGGTCCGCTGCCGCATCGAAGGCCTGGCCTCGGTCGTGCCCGACCTGCCGGAGTTCCGCCGCATGCTGACGCGCGCCCGGGCCGGCCTTGGGTCAGAGACGACGCAGGACGACGCATGGCGGGACGTTTCCGTCCGCGCGTCGCTGCTGCCCGACGACATGCAGGGCGTGTTCATGATGATTGCCCGCGCGGCGAAGGAGGGCTGGCCTTGCCCGAGCGACGCCGCGATCGCCCGCGCCTACGGCTCGCACTCGCTGCGCCGCGCCCGGCGCCTGTTGACCTATATCGAGGAGCAGGGCCTCATCGTCTGCCAGCTCGACGGGACAGGCCGGCGCACCGTGACACTGGTCGAATTGGCCTGGGCCACCGCACCGGGAGATCCGAATGCCGAGGAGGTGGAGCAGGGAAGCCTGGCGCTGTGAGGCGGCGCGGGTGCTTTGAGCGAATGATGCGATAGGCTTTTTCAATCACCGTCATCGCGACAAATTTCTGATGGCAACCGTGAAATCGCCGACGGCGAGATGCGTCATGCAGGCGCTTGCGTTTCGATGGCGCTCACCGGTTCGCCCCAATCACCCACTGTTCCTGATCGACGAGCGTGCCGGTCATCGGCCCGGCAGCATCCGAAAGCAGGAAGACGGCGAGGTTGGCGATATCGCTGGTCGAGAACAGGCGGCCGAAGGGTTGCGAGGCGTTGGCGGCATCGAGCCAGCCCGGCCCGTTGCCCAGCGTGCCGGCTTGCATGACGCGTTCGGCCGGCGTGTCGGTCCAGCCGACATTGATGCCGTTGACGCGGATGCGATCGAAGCGATGGGCGTTGGCGGCGTTTTTGGTCAGCGTGGCCAGCGCGCCCTTGCTTGCGGAATAGACGGCGAGCTCCGGCGAGCCGCAATGGGCGTTGATCGACAGGATGTTGACGATGGCGCCGCGCTCTTCGCGCTTCTTCATGTCGGCGATGGCCGCCTGCATGAGGAAGAACGGCGCCCGCGCGTTGACCGCAAACAGCGAGGCCCAGCCGTCGAGATCGGCATCGAGGAACGAGGCCCGGTCGGTCAGCCCTGCGGCGTTGACCAGCGCATCGATGCGGCCGAAGCGCTCGATGCAGGCTTGCGCCAAAAGGGCAGGGGCTGCCGGGTCGGCGAGGTCGGCGGCGACGAAAACCGTCGGCGTGCCGAGCCGCGAAAGCTCTTCCGCAACGGCATCGCCGCGCGTCTTCTCGCGCCCGGTGACGAGCAGGCCGCCGGCGCCGCAGCGCGCCAGCGTCTCGGCGATGGCGCGGCCAATGCCTTGCGTCGAGCCGGTGACCAGCGCCACCTTGCCGTTGAGTTGGAGCTCCATTCCTCTTCCCCGCCTCGCATCTGATTTCAGGCTAGCGCGGCGCGATCGTTTTACAATACGGAAATTGGAAATCTTGGAGTGGAGGTTGTTGGCTATCGCGCTGCGTGGGGCCGGCGGGAGCCTGCCCCAATATCGTGATTCCCTACGTAGCGGAGGCCGTCGCAAAGACCCTAGTGGACCGTGATTATGCCCTCGACGGCCCGCCATTCCGAAGGCTGGATGAGCCGGTGATGAGCAACGCGAACCGAGTGGAGCGGACCATCGAGTTCGCGCTCCCAATATTGGAGAAAACCCTTGAGTTCGGGAAAGGCTGGAGCGAGATCATAGTCCTGCCAGACATAGAGCTGAAGCAGGCTTGGATGATCGGGCAGGTAATAGTGGATTTCGGCCGTCGTCAGGCCATAACCTTCCATTTGCAGGCGGAATTCGTTGCTGACCGTATCGGCCATGTCTTTCTCCTTCTCCGCTGAGGCATCGAGCCGGCGGCATTTGTGTCGAACCCGCCCAATGCCGGGCCGGGGCGATTGGTTCTGTCCCTCTTTAAACAACGCCGCGAGAAGCTCGCGGGTTCCGAAAATAGCCACGCCATAACAGTGCCTTGGCGCTCTTTCTTGTCGAATATAAAAATTTTTGCGCTGGTCTCTTGAAACCGAAAAAGGGCAAAACTAGCTCGATATGCGCCGCGATGCCTGACGAAGGGTCGCGGCGTTCCGCACCGGTCCGATATTGCCGGTTCGGTGCGGAGGAACCTCAAAACCTGTTTGTCCACGAGGAGAACGACATGGCGTTCCGTCCATTGCATGACCGTATTCTGGTCCGCCGCCTTGAAGCCGAGGAGAAGACCTCCGGCGGCATCATCATCCCCGATACCGCAAAGGAAAAACCGCAGGAAGGCGAAGTGCTCGCCGTCGGTCCCGGCGCCCGCGACGACAGCGGCAAGCTTGTCGAACTCGATGTCAAGGTCGGCGACCGCATCCTGTTCGGCAAATGGTCCGGCACCGAGATCAAACTCGACGGCGAGGACCTGCTCATCATGAAGGAGAGCGACGTGATGGGGATCATCGATGAGATCGCCGAAGTGAAGAAGGCCGCCTGACGGCTTCTTGTATCCAACCAGTCAACGAATGCTGCCTAGATAAAGGAGTGATCCAATGGCTGCCAAAGAAGTGAAATTCCATACCGAAGCGCGCGAGAAGATGCTGCGCGGCGTCGACATCCTTGCCAATGCGGTGAAGGTGACGCTCGGTCCCAAGGGGCGCAATGTGGTCATCGACAAGTCGTTCGGCGCGCCGCGCATCACCAAGGACGGCGTCACCGTCGCCAAGGAGATCGAACTGGAGGACAAGTTCGAGAACATGGGCGCCCAGATGGTGCGTGAGGTGGCCTCCAAGACCAACGACCTTGCCGGCGACGGCACGACGACCGCAACGGTGCTTGCACAGGCGATCGTCAGGGAAGGGGCCAAGGCGGTTGCCTCGGGTATGAACCCGATGGATCTGAAGCGCGGCATCGACAAGGCGGTCGATGCGGTGGTCGCCGAACTGAAGACCAATGCCCGCAAGGTCACTCGAAACGACGAGATCGCGCAGGTCGGGACCATCTCCGCTAATGGCGATGCCGAAATCGGCCGCTTCCTCGCTGAGGCGATGGAGAAGGTCGGCAATGAAGGCGTCATCACGGTGGAGGAGGCCAAGACCGCCGAGACCGAACTCGAAGTCGTGGAAGGCATGCAGTTCGATCGCGGCTACCTCTCGCCCTATTTCATCACCAACCAGGACAAGATGCGCGTCGAACTCGACGAGCCCTATGTGCTGATCCACGAGAAGAAGCTCTCCAATCTGCAAGCGATGCTGCCCGTGCTCGAAGCCGTGGTGCAGTCTGGCAAGCCGCTCCTGATCATCGCCGAGGATGTGGAGGGCGAGGCGCTTGCCACGCTGGTCGTCAACAAGCTGCGCGGCGGCCTCAAGGTCGCGGCCGTCAAGGCGCCGGGCTTCGGCGACCGCCGCAAGGCCATGCTGGAGGACATCGCCATTCTCACCGGCGGCACCGCGATCTCGGAAGATCTCGGCATCAAACTGGAAAATGTAACGCTGCAGATGCTGGGCCGCGCCAAGAAGGTGGTGATCGAGAAGGAAAACACCACCATCGTCGATGGTGTCGGCCGCAAGGAAGAGATCCAGGGCCGTGTCGCACAGATCAAGGCGCAGATCGAGGAGACCACCTCCGACTATGACCGCGAGAAGCTGCAGGAGCGGCTGGCCAAGCTCGCAGGCGGCGTTGCGGTGATCCGGGTCGGCGGCTCGACCGAGGTCGAGGTCAAGGAGCGCAAGGACCGTGTCGACGACGCACTGCATGCAACCCGCGCGGCCGTCGAGGAGGGCGTGCTGCCCGGCGGCGGCGTCGCCTTGCTGCGGGCGGCCAAGGCGCTCGATACCGTGCAGACCGACAATTCGGACCAGAGGACAGGTGTCGACATCGTGCGCCGTGCCATCGAAACGCCGGTCCGGCAGATCGCCGAGAATGCCGGCGCCGAAGGCTCGATCATTGTCGGCAAGCTGCGCGAGAAAAGCGAATTCGGCTGGGGCTGGAACGCCCAGACCAATGAATTCGGCGATCTCTTCGGCCAGGGCGTTATCGACCCGGCCAAGGTGGTGCGCACCGCCCTCCAGGACGCGGCATCGGTCGCCGGCCTGCTGGTGACCACGGAGGCGATGGTGGCCGAGAAGCCGAAGAAGGAAGCCGCCGTCCCGGCAATGCCCGCCGGCGCCGGCATGGACTTCTGAAGTCGCGGCCCAATCCGCCCGCTCCCCTGGCGGGGAGCGGGCGTCAGTCGAAGAGAGAGTGGAGGTAAAGATGGATGCAATGGCTGGCCTCGGATCCGTACCGGCTCCTACGCATCAAGCGAAGGAATTCCTGGCCTATGAAACAGAATGCAGGAACGTGCTGAAGCCGCTGCTGGCAGGGCTGCTCGACATGGCTGAAGCCGCCGGCTGGAACCGGCGAACCGCGGCGTCGGCACTGATGTTCCTCGCAGCACAGCAAGTGTCGGCAACATCCGAGGTATCCGCCGGCAGCGGCTGAACGGAAATCGGCCAGTCCCTTCACCTATCCGCGGCGGGCCGTGCTTCCCGGTGTTCGGCCCGCTGCAGGCCCTGAACAATCGAGAGGAGGCACAAGCCATGAATCGCGGGCAATTCGAGGAACCGGTCACACTTCTGGTCGGAATGGGCTTTCCGAGGAAGATCGACAGCGTGATGGAAGCCTATGCACTGCTGCAGGACTGGCCGAGCGCCGGCCGCAACGGCGCCCATGCCATCGCACTCAACGCTTGCAAGGCGGGCATCGTCGGCGAAATCGATCCGGAGACGGTGCGGGCCACGCTGGTCAGCTTCGCGCGCCGCCACGACATACTGGTGCCTGACATGGTTACGCCGCTCGCGACGGTGGCGGGTGGTGCGCTGCGCACGAGCTGAACTGACGATGACGGCGCTGCAACAGCGCCTGAACACGCTGTTCTTGCGATAGGCCAGGCGCCCACCGGACACGTTGGAATTCCGTTTCGGGCGGTAGTGTTCTCGTTGGTCAGTCGAGCGAACGCGTCAGCAAGACTGACCTGTTCTGCCCGAATAGCGCCTCTGAGCGCGCCCTTCCGGTTAAAAAAGTATCATCCATTGTCTTGAATCGTGGTGGCGCCTGTTGTCATGAGCCGGTACCGTGGCTCTTGAAATGCAGAGCCGAAACCAATTCGGCCGGTTTAGGGAATTGGGCCGAACGCGGCAAATATCCGTGCCGGCCGGGAGGAAACGGACATGGAACCGGACCTGGAAGTTGTCCAGATACGACGCGGGGAGTCCTTCAAGGCGTGGTCGCATGGCTACCCCTTCCATACGGTGCGCTGGCACTTCCATCCAGAATATGAACTGCATCAGGTAATCTTCACCAACGGCCGCTATTTCGTCGGCGACTTCATCGGCGAGTTCGAGCCGGGCAATCTGGTGCTGACGGGGCCGAACCTGCCGCACAACTGGGTCAGCGACATCCCCAAGGACAGCTCGATCCCGCTGCGCGGCCGCATCATTCAGTTTTCCGAAAGTTTCATCGGCGATGCCATGCATGTGCTGCCGGAGCTGGCGGGGCTTGCGGCTCTGCTCGAGGCGTCGCGGCGCGGCGTGCTGTTTTCCAACCGCACCAGCAAGGCGCTGGCGCCATTGATGGAAGAGATGATGCAGGCGCAGGGCGTGCGCCGCATCGAGCTGTTCATGATGATCGCCGGCCTGCTAAGCCGCGCCCAGGAATTCCAGCTGCTGGCCAGCGCCAGCTATCGGCCCGATCCGTCGGGCTACATGACCGCCGGCATGAACAAGGCGCTCGCCTATATCAGGGAGAACCTGACGCAGCTGTTCGACGAGGCGGATCTCGCCGCCATCGCCGGCCAGTCGACCGGGGCCTTCTCGCGCTCGTTTCGCCGCCACACCGGCATGTCGCTGGTGCAGTACGTCAAGCGGCTGCGCATCAATCTCGCCTGCCAGATCTTGATGAGCGATGAGCAGGCGTCGATTACCGACATCTGCTACGAGGTCGGCTTCAACAACCTGTCCAATTTCAACCGGCAGTTCCTGGCGGAGAAGGGCATGCCGCCCTCGCGCTTCAGGCGCCTGCTGGCCGACAACATCAACGCGGGAAAAGCCGCTTAACGGAGGAGCCAGGGAGGAACCAAGGGAGGATTTTTCTTTTGCATGACGGACGTGAGCCGCGTTGAGCGGTTCGCGATGGAGAACGCTTGTCTCGAATTCCTTCGTCGGCGGAGGATGTAGGCGCAGCTCGAAAGTCCAGCGCCGGACCCTGGTTCCCCTGCAGTTGGGGCGAGGGTGGATGGGTGTCTTCAGACCACCAAAGCAGTCAACGACCTTCTTACAACATATCCAGAAACGGAGAAGACCGAATGACCAAACTTTCAATTTCATTGAAGTCCACTGGCAAGTCCGCCGGCATGGCAGCGCTTGCGCTGTCGCTGCTGGCAGGCACCGCCGCTATCGCCAAGGCCGCCGAAGTCACCGACGCCACCGTCGCCTTCCTGATGCCTGACCAGGCCTCGACCCGTTACGAACAGCATGATTATCCCGGCTTCGCCGCCGAGATGAAGAAGCTATGCCCGGGCTGCAAGGTGCTCTACCAGAACGCCGATGCCGACGCCTCGCGCCAGCAGCAGCAGTTCAACTCGGTGATCTCGCAGGGCGCCAAGGCGATTGTGCTCGACCCCGTCGACTCGACCGCCGCCGCCTCGCTGGTCAAGCTGGCGCAGAGCCAGGGCATCAAGGTCATAGCCTATGACCGGCCAATCCCGACAGCGCCGGCCGACTTCTATGTCTCGTTCAACAATGAAGGTATCGGCAAGGCCATCGCCGATTCGCTGGTCGAGCACCTGAAGGCGCTGAAGGTCGATCCGGCCACCGGCGGCGTTTTACAGATCAACGGTTCGCCGACCGACGCGGCGGCCGGCCTGATCAAGAAGGGCATCCATGCCGGCCTCGACAACAGCGGCTACAAGATCCTGGCCGAATACGACACGCCGGAATGGGCGCCGCCGAAGGCGCAGCAATGGGCCGGCGGCCAGATCACCCGCTTCGGCCCGAAAATCCTCGGCGTGGTGGCCGCCAATGACGGCACCGGTGGCGGCGCCATCGCGGCCTTCAAGGCGGCCGGCGTCGATCCGGTGCCGCCGGTGACCGGCAATGACGCGACGATCGCGGCACTGCAGCTGATCATCGCCGGCGACCAGTACAACACCATCTCCAAGCCGAGCGAGATCGTGGCGGCGGCCGCCGCCAACATCGCCATCAAGCTACTTTCTGGCGAGACGCCTAAGGCCGAGATGACGCTGTACGATACGCCCTCGCAGCTGTTCACGCCGGCTGTTGTGACGCAGGAAAACCTGAAGGCCGAGATCATCGACAAGAAGATCAACACCGCGGCCGAGCTCTGCGTCGATCGTTACGCGGAAGGCTGCAAGAAACTGGGCATCGGGAACTGACCGCGACCCTTGCCCGCTCCGCTGCCTGGCCACCCGCGCGGTGGCCAGGCAGCGCTCATGCGAAATTTTTGAACCGGTTTTGAAAGGCTTCCTGGCATGACCGATACCTCGGACGAACCGGTTCCGGCAGGCGAGCTGGTGCTCAGCCTGCGCGGCGTTTCGAAGAATTTCGGCGCCGTTTCGGCGCTCACCGACATCGATCTCGATGTCCATGCAGGCGAAGTGGTGGCGCTGGTCGGCGACAATGGCGCCGGCAAATCGACCCTGGTCAAGATCCTGGCCGGCGTGCATCAGCCGAGCTCAGGCACGATCAGTTTTCGCGGCAAGCCGGTGACGCTTGCCGATCCGAGTGCCGCGCTGACGCTCGGCATCGCCACCGTGTTCCAGGACCTGGCGCTGTGCGAGAACCTCGACATCGTCGCCAACATCTTCCTTGGCCGCGAACTCAGCCCGCTGCGGCTGGACGAGGTGGCGATGGAAGTGCGCGCCTGGACGCTGCTCAACGAGCTTTCGGCGCGCATCCCGAGTGTCCGCGAAGTGGTCGCTTCACTGTCGGGCGGCCAGCGCCAGACGGTGGCGATCGCGCGCTCGCTGCTGCTCGAACCCAAGCTCATCCTGCTCGACGAGCCGACGGCAGCGCTTGGCGTGGCGCAGACCGCGGAAGTGCTCAATTTGATCGAGCGGGTGCGCGACCGCGGCCTCGGCGTCGTCATCATCAGCCACAACATGGAAGACGTGCGCGCCGTCGCCGACCGCATCGTTGTGCTGCGGCTTGGCCGCAACAACGGCATCTTCTCGCCCGATGCCTCGAACCAGGAACTGGTCAGCGCCATCACCGGCGCCTCGAACAATTCGGTGTCGCGGCGCGCCGAGCGCAGGCAGGCTAGGCAAGACCAGACCCAGGAGCCACGCCCATGAGCCGCGAAGCCGAAGCCGCCCCCGTGCCGCCGCAGCTCGACCGCGCCGATGTGCGCGTCAAGCACGAGGCGGGGATTGGCGGCGCCATCCGCCGGTTCTTCGACCGGGTCCGCTCGGGCGATCTCGGCTCGCTGCCAGTGATTGTCGGGCTGGTCATCATCTGGACGGTGTTCGCCAGCATCAACCCGATCTTCCTGTCGAGCAGCAATCTGGTCAATCTGCTGTTCGATTGCTCCACCGTCGGCGTCATCGCGCTCGGCATCGTCTGCGTTTTGATGGTCGGCGAGATCGACCTGTCGGTCGGTTCGATCAGCGGCTTTGCCTCGGCCATGGTCGGCACGCTGTGGGTCAACCAGGGCTGGCCGGTGGCGCTCGCGATTCTGGCCGCTGTTGCCGTCGGCGGTTTCATCGGCGCCCTCTATGCGCTGCTGTTCAACCGGCTCGGCATGCCGAGCTTCGTCTCGACGTTGGCCGGCTTGCTGGCGGTGCTTGGCCTGCAGCTCTACATCCTCGGCTCGACCGGCTCGATCAACCTGCCCTACGGCTCGAACCTGGTGAATTTCGGCCAGTTGCTGATGATGCCCAAACTCGTCTCGTTCGCTCTGGCGGCCGTGCCGGGCATCGTCATGCTGATCACCGGCCTGCGCACCGTCGCGCGCCGCCGCGCAGCGAACCTGTCGGCGCCGTCGACCGGCGGGCTCGCCACGCGCGCGGTGGTGATTACGGTCATTCTCGAGCTCATCGTCTTCTATCTCAATCAGGCGCGCGGCATTCCGTGGATGTTCGGCCTGTTCGTCGGCCTGGTCATATCGATGCACTACGCGCTGACGCGGACCAAATGGGGCCGCTCTATGTCGGCGGTCGGCGGCAACCGCGAGGCGGCGCGGCGCGCCGGCATCAATGTGCGGCTGATCTATTCCAGCGCCTTCGTGCTGTGCTCGATGCTGGCGGCTTTCGGCGGCGTGCTGTCGGCGGCCCGCCTTGCCTCGGCCAGCCAGCAGGCCGGCACGGGCGACGTCAACCTCAACGCCATCGCGGCGGCCGTCATAGGCGGCACCAGCCTGTTCGGCGGCAGGGGCAGCGCCTATTCCGCACTGCTCGGCATCATCGTCATCCAGTCGATCGCCAGCGGCCTGACGCTGCTCGATCTGTCCTCGTCGCTTCGGTACATGATCACCGGCGCCGTGCTTGCCATCGCGGTCATCGTCGACTCGCTGGCACGCCGCTCGCGTGTCTCGCATGGCCGGGCCTGAACCCATCAACAGGAAGCAAGACATGAGCCAAGAACTGTCCGGAAAAGTTGCCGCCGTCACCGGTGCCGCGTCAGGCATCGGCCTCGAATGCGCCAGGCATATGCTGGCGGCCGGCGCCACCGTGGTGCTGGTCGACCGCGCCGAGGCGACGCTGAACAAACTGTGCGCCGAACTCGGCCCCAAAGCGATCCCGCTGGTGATCGATCTGATGCAGCCGGCAAGCGTCGCCACCATGATGCCGCAGATTCTGGAGAAGGCCGGCCAGCTCGACATCTTCCATGCCAATGCCGGCGCCTATGTCGGCGGCGAGGTGGCGACCGGCGATCCCGACGTCTGGGACCATATGCTCAACCTCAACATCAATGCCTGCTTCCGCTCGATCCAGGCAGTGCTGCCGCACATGATCGAACGCAAGACCGGCGACATCATCGTCACCAGTTCGATCGCCGGTCTGGTCCCGGTGGTCTGGGAACCGATCTACACGGCCTCCAAGCACGCCGTGCAGGCCTTCGTCCACACGGTGCGCCGGCAGGTCGCCAAGCACGGCCTGCGCGTCGGCGCCGTGGCGCCCGGCCCGGTAGTGACGGCACTGGTCGACGACTGGCCAAAGGCTAAGCTCGAAGAGGAACTCGCCGCCGGCGGCCTGATGCAGCCACGCGAGGTGGCCGAAGCGGTGATGTTCATGCTGACCCGGCCGCGCAATGTGACGATAAGGGATTTGGTGATTTTGCCGCAGAGCAATGATCTCTAGGGGGAGTAGGGGAGTAGGGGAGTAGGGGAGTAGGGTGTGTTCCGCGGGTGCAATCTGCCCCTACGGTCTTACTGCCCTATTCCCTTACTCCCCTAGAGCAATCAAATGCCTTCACCGGCAAGTTCCTCCGAAATCGTGCCGACCTGGTCCTGGGCGCTGCGCATCATCGGATAGATGGCCAGGACCTTTTGCCAAGCCTCGAGCGCCGATTGCTTGTGGCCGGTCAGCGCCATGATCTGCGCCAGGCCGGACAGCGCACCGAAATGGCGCGGCTCGAGCTGCAGCGTATGGTCGATGTCGGACATCGACTTGCCGTAGTTCTTCATCATGAAATGGACGGTGGCACGCCGGTTCCAGCCCTCGGCATAAGTCGGCTGCAAAGTCACCACCTGGTCGAGGAAATCGAGCGCGACGTCGAACTTCTGGCCCTCGACGGCTTTTTGCGACCATTGCATCATCAGGTCGATCGAGGCGCTGCCGGATTGCGACCACTCGCTCCAGATGTTGCCGGCGATGCGCTCCGCCGCCTTTTCGTTGCGTTCGCGTTTCAAGTCGCTGAACAGCTGATCGAGGCGGGCTTGTTTCGTCGTTGCGGCGGGCGGCGCATCCTGAGTGGACGGCGGCGCGACAGCACCATCCGCCCATGCCGGGCCATAAATGACGCCGGAAACAAGCAGAGATGTCAAAAATGCAAAAAGAATCCGCATCGCCGGACTCTAGTCCCGGGCGAGAGAACGTCAAACTGAATTTGGCGTGAAAAGGCCGGCAGACGGCGACAAGCATCAAATGGGCGGAGGCGACAGCCTCCTGCCCGAAAACTCAGCCCTGACGTGCCTTGTAGCGCGGGGCGGTCTTGTTGATGATGTAGATGCGGCCCTTGCGGCGAACCAGCTGGTTGTCGCGGTGACGCGCCTTCAGCGCCTTGAGCGAATTCTTGATCTTCATGGTCTTGCCTGTCGGTGTGGACCCGGTTGGGTCGAAATTTTAAGGCGCGCCAGAAGACGCGCCTTTGAACTGTGGGTGGCTCATAAACGAGGAGCCTTGTCCCTGTCAACCGCAAGCGTGCTCCATAGCGGCTGTGAATCATCCCTGTCATCAATTATCCGCCATGTCGGCCTTGCGGCATTGCGCGGCCCTGGGCCGGCTGGGATGATGCGGTCGCCGTGAAATGATTTGGGGACGACTATGCGCCGGATGTTCCTGTCCGCCTGCCTTGTCCTGCTGGCGGCAGCTTCGGTTGCGCGCGCGCAGGAATGCGACCGCAGCGACGACAGCCAGCAAATGATGAACATCTGTGCCGGCGAGGATTACCAGGCGGCCGACGCCAGGCTCAACACGGCCTATCAGAACCTCACCAGCTCGGACGATGCCAACGGCAAGAGATTGCTGCAGGTGGCGCAACGCGCCTGGATCACTTTTCGCGATGCCGAGTGCGCGCATTCCACCGCCGCCAGCGAAGGCGGATCGATCCATTCGATGGAAGTTTCGCAATGCCTGACCAGATTGACCAATGACCGCGTCAAGCAGCTTGCTGCCGCGGCCAATTGCGAGGAAGGCGATGGGAGTTGCGCCAATACAGGGCAGGACGAGAGCGACGACGCGCAGTAGGCAACCTTATGAGGCGCGACGTCTGATCCGAGTGAAATGACCCATCTTGCGGCCGGGCCGCGCTTCGGCCTTGCCGTAGAGATGCAGCATCAGATCGGGCTCGGCGAGAAGCTCCGGGACGCGTATCACATCGTCGCCGATCAGGTTTTCCATCACGCAGTCGGAATGGCGGTTCGGGCCGCCGAGCGGCAGGCCGGCGATGGCGCGGATATGCTGCTCGAACTGCGAAACGACACAGGCGGCTTCCGTCCAATGGCCGGAATTGTGCACGCGCGGCGCGATCTCGTTGGCCAGCAGCGAGCCGTTGGCAAGCACGAAGAACTCGACGCCGATGACACCGACATAGTCGAGCGCCGCAAGGATCTTCGATGCCGCCGTTCGGGCCGCTTGCGCCGTCTCCGGCATAATGGCGGCCGGCAAGGTCGATGTGTGGAGAATGCCGTTGCGATGGATATTCTCGGCTGGATCGTAGGCGACAACCGCACCGTCCAGCCCACGCGCCGCGATCACCGATATCTCGCGCTCGAACGGCACGAAGGACTCCAGAATCAGCGGCACATTGCCCATCGCCTCGCATGTACCGGCAAAACCGCCGGCTTCCATGTTGCGGAAGACGCGCTGGCCCTTGCCGTCATATCCCATGCGCCGGGTCTTCAGGATGCCGCTGCCGTCGAATGCTTTCAGCGCCGCCGCCAGCTCGTCATCATTGTCGACGGCGTGGAAATCGGCGGTGGCAATGCCGATGCCGTTGAGGAATGTTTTTTCGTCCACCCGGTCCTGCGCCACTTCCAGCGCACGCGCCGGCGGATAGACCGGAACCTTGGCCGCCAGCGCGCTGGCCGCCGCGACCGGGACGTTCTCGAACTCGTAGGTGATGACGGAACTCGACGCTGCCAGTTCGGCAAGGGCGGCCGGGTCGTCATAGGCGGCTGTTATCTGCCGGTTGGCGACCTGTGCGGCCGGGCAATCCGCTTGCGGCTCCAGCACCACGGTGCGGTAGCCGAGACGGGCGGCAGCAACAGCCAGCATGCGGCCGAGCTGGCCGCCGCCAATGATACCGATGGTCGATCCGGCGGGCAGGCTCACGGCGTATCCGTCGGTTCAGCCGCGACCTTGGCAGTCTGCGCGGCGCGCCAGGCATCCAGACGGACGGCAAGGCTGTCATCGTTCAGGGCCAGCACGGCGGCGGCCAAAAGGGCTGCGTTGGCGGCTCCAGCCTTGCCTATGGCCAGCGTTCCAACGGGAATGCCGGCTGGCATCTGGACGATGGACAGCAGCGAATCCTGCCCGGAAAGCGCTTTCGATTCCACCGGCACGCCGAACACCGGCAATGGCGTCATCGCCGCCGTCATGCCGGGCAGGTGTGCTGCACCGCCGGCGCCGGCGATGATCACCTGGTAACCGGCCGCCTTGGCGCCCTTGGCGAAATCATAGAGCCGGTCCGGTGTGCGGTGCGCGGAGATGATGAGCCGCTTGTGCGGGATGCCAAGTGCTTCCAGCGTTTCGGCGGCATGGCGCATCGTCGCCCAGTCGGACTGGCTGCCCATGATGATGGCGACGTCGGCGCGTTGATCGTCCAAGTCCGTGTTCCCCGGCGACAAAGGCGCGCCTTAGCGGAATTCGCGCGAGGCCGCAAGGATAGGCGGCCGCTGCTGCGGTCTGGCAAGACGGAAACCAGCCGGTCAGATGCCGTCGCGCTCGGCCTCTGGCGTCGAGACCAGCAAGGCCGAAGCCGCGTTGGCGGCGGTGATGGCCGCCCGCATGGTCTGCCCACGGGCAAGTCCCGCGGCCAGCGCGCCAACGAATTCATCGCCGGCGCCATGCGTGCTGGCGACCTTGACCGGGATGGCGGACAGCGCAAAGGCCTCGCCGCTCCGACCGCAACAGGCGACACCTTCGCCGCCCGCCGTGACAATTGCCACCGGATAGAGATCGGCCAATAGCCGTGCGGCTTGCGCGGCCCCGTCGAGTGTCTCGACCACTGCCGTGCCAGCCAGGAATTCCGCCTCGATGGCGTTGACCACCAATATGTCGACCAGGGCGATCAACTCCTCGGAGAGTTTGCGCGCGGGGGCCGCGTTGAGCACGACGCGACCGCCCCGTGCCTTGACTGCGCGTGCGGCGGCAATGTTGGCGGCTTCCGGCACTTCGTTCTGCAGCAGGAGCACCGCCGTCTGTCCCACCACATCGGAAGCAGAGGCACTGTCGGCATGGCCCAGTGTCAGATTGCTGCCCGAGACGATCACCGCGCCATAGTCGCCGCCTTGGTCGAAGATCGCCACGCTCATGCCGGAGCCGGCGCCAGCGGCCACCCGCACGAAGCGGCGGTCGACCTTGGCGCGATCGAGATTGGCCAGCAACGCCCGCCCGAAATCATCGTCGCCGACGGCGCCGATCATCGCCGCATACACACCGGCCCGCGCCGCCGAGACGGCCTGGTTGCCGCCCTTGCCACCGCATTTGGGGTGCCAGGCATGGCCGGTCACCGTCTCGCCCTTGCGCGGGCGGCCGGGGGCGTCGACCATAATGTCGTAATGCAGGCTGCCGAACACGGTCACCAGCGGCGTTGTCGTCATGAGCCCCGGTCTTTTCGTTTCGATGTCACCGCCGACATGGTGCGGCCGAGATTGCGCTCCGCCGCCTGATAGTCGCGCTGCGCCACCGCGACGAACAACGCGTCGAGAATGTTGAGCTGGGCAATGCGGGCCGCTGCGTTCTCGCCCATCAGCGGCGAGCCCTGCGCGGTCGAGCACAGAACGATATCGGCGACGGCGGCCAGGGGCGAGTTGTCGTAATTGGTGATGGCCAGCGTGCGGGCACCGTTCTTGCGGGCCAACTGGATGGCGTCGATAACGGCCGACGTGTTGCCCGAATGCGAGAAGCCGACGGCGATGTCGTCGCCGCCGAGCAGCGAGGCCGACATCAGCATCATGTGCGAATCGTCGTAGACGGATGCGCGGATGCCGATGCGCAGGAATTTGTGCGAAACGTCGCGCGCGATCTGCGCCGAGCCGCCGACGCCATAGAAATCCCGGTTCTTGGCACGGAAGAGCAGCTCGGCGGCGCGGTCGAAATCCTCGATGTCGAGGATCGCCAGCGTCTCCTCCAGCGCCTGGATGGAGGTGCGGAACACTTTTTGCACGATCTCGGCCGAACTGTCGTCGGATGACAGTTCCTGGTGCATCTCGGCGGTCGGCAGGCGACTGTACTCATAGACGGCGGTGCGGAAGTCGCGATAGCCGGAAAAGCCGAGCTTCTTGGCGATCTTGACCACCATCGCCTCGGACACGCCGGATTCCTCGGCGATCTGCTTCAGCGGAATGCTCTCGTCGAAGCCGCGCCGGCCGAAGACGGTTTCCACCACCTTCGCCTCCAGCGGAGTGAGATGCGGCATCATCATGCGGATGCGCGGTCCTACCGCTTTCAGGTCCAGCCCGCTCAAGGTCATCCACGCCCCCTCGTCACGCGATCGATAAGCATCGCGGCGAGGATTATAAGACCAGTTGCCAGAAGCTGATAGAAGGACTGGACGTTCATCAGCGTCAAACCGTTGCGCATGGCGCCGAGGATGACGGCGCCCAGGATGGTGCCGACGACGCTGCCCTTGCCGCCCATCAGCGAGGCGCCGCCGATGGCGGCAGCCGCGATGGCGTCGAGCTCCCAGAGATTGCCGAGGATGGGTTCGGCGGCGCCCAACCGGCCGATCAGGATCTGCGCGGCAAGCGCCGCCAGCAGGCCTGAGATCATGTAGGCGGCGATCTTGGTGCGGGCAATCGGCACGCCGGCGATGTAGGCCGCCTCCTCGTTGCCGCCGACGGCGAGCAGATATTCGCCGAAGGGCGTCTTCTTCAAAACGACCCAGGCGACGACAGCCACGCAGGCGACGATGACGACCGCCAGAGGCAGTCCGAACAGCGAACCGTTGAAGACGGCGCGAAAGCCTGGCGGCAGGCCGAGGACCGGATTGCCGCCGGTGTAGATCAGCGCCAGTGCCCGATAGGTGCTGAGCGTTCCCAACGTGACGATGAAGGGCTGCAGCCCAACATGGGCGACGAGCACGCCGTTGACGAGGCCGCAGGCAAGACCAATGGCGAAGCCGGCGGCGATGGCCAGCGGAAACGGCACGCCGGCGACCATCATAGAGGCCGAGATGACGGCCGAGAGTGCTGCCGTCGGCCCGACCGACAGGTCGATGCCGCCGGAGATGATGACCAGCGTCATGCCCAGCGCCAGACAGGCATTGATGCTCGACTGCTGCAGGATGTTGATCAGGTTGCGCTCGGCGAAAAAGCCGGGCACCAGCGCGCCGAACACGGCCAGGATCACGACAAGCCCGATCAGCGTGCCGGCGTCGCGCATGGAAACACCGCGCAGGAATTCGGCCTGGGACCGCACCAGAGTGGCATCCGACATATCCGTCACCTACTGCCTTGCCGGCTGTGCGGCCGGCGTTTGCGTTTGCGGGATGGCGTGCGCCGCGATCGCCTGTTCTGAGAGATTTGCCCTATCGAGTTCGGCGGCGATGGTGCCGTCGCGCATGACCAACACGCGGTCGGCAAGCCGGATCACCTCGGGCAGTTCGGAGGAGACGACGACCACCGCATGGCCCTCGGCGGCGAGTTCCTCGATCAGATGATAGATCTCCGCCTTGGCGCCGACATCGATGCCGCGCGTCGGCTCGTCGAACAAGAGGATGCGTGTTCCCGCCGCCAGCCAGCGGCCGATGATCGCCTTCTGCTGGTTGCCGCCGCTGAACAGGCGGATCGGCCGGTCGAGCAGGAATGGGCGCAGATTGACGCGGCTCATCTTCTCGGCCGCCACCTGTTTCAACCTGGCGTGATCGATGAGGCCGCGCGGCGCGAACACGGCCATCGAGGCCAGCGCCATATTGCTGGTGATCGAGCGCAGCGGCACGATGCCTTCGCGTTTGCGCTCCTCCGGCACCAGTCCGACGCCGGCGGCAATCGCGTCACGCGGGCTGAAGAACCGTGCCGCCTTGCCGTCGATTGCAATCGTCCCGGCCGTGGCGCGATCGGCGCCGGCCAAGAGCCGCAGCAGTTCAGTGCGGCCGGAACCGACCAGGCCGGCAATGCCCAGCACCTCGCCGCGATGCAGATCGAACGACACGTTGCGCACCTTCGTCGCCGAGGAGAGGCCACGCGCGCTCAGCATGACCTTGTTCATGGCATGGGAATTATGCTGCTCCTGCGCCAGTTCGCGGCCGACCATCATCGCCACGACCGCTTTCTCCGACAGGTCGTTCAGATCGACGGAATCGACGACGACGCCATCGCGCATGATGGTGGCGCGCCGGCAGATGCCGAACACCTCGTCCAGCTTGTGCGAGACATAGACGACGGCGACGCCGTCGCGGGCGAGGCCGGTGATGACTTGCGCCAGCCGTTCGAATTCGCTCGGCGTCAGGCTCGATGTCGGCTCGTCCATGGCAACGATGCGGGCGCGATCGAGCAGCGCGCGGGCGATCTCGACAATCTGCCGCTGCGCCACCTTCAGGGTACCGAGGGGTGCAGCCGGATCGATGGAGGGATCGATGGCCGCAAGAGCCTCCGCAGCACGGCGCTCCTGTTCGCGCCGAGCGACGAAGATGGCGCCGCGCGTCAGCGGATGGCCTAGGAACATGTTCTGGGCGACGCTAAGGCGTGGTACCTGCTGCAATTCCTGATGGATCATGGCGACGCCCGCAGCGCGTGCGGCGACCGGGTTGGCGAGTGTAACCGGCTTGCCGTCGATGAGGACGCTTCCCGCTGTCGGCGTGTGGACGCCAGACAGGATGCGCAGCAGCGTCGACTTGCCGGCGCCATTTTCCCCGAGCAGGCCGTGGATTTCACCGGCACCTACCGAGAACGACACGCCGTCAAGCGCCCGCACGGCCGGAAACAGCTTGGAAATGCCCTGGAATTGCAGCCGGGGTGACATTGGGTTCTATCTCCGGGCAACGGTGCCGGCGGGAGCGAATTGCTCTGGCCGGCACTCGCCGATTGGCCTTACTGGCCCGCAGCCGCGTCCTCGAGCAGTGCCTTGCGCGCGCCGGCGCCGGAATAGCGGTCGGCATTGTCCTTGGTGATCAGTGCCTGGGGCGTGGCGACGACGCGGGGCAGCTTCTGTCCCGCGACGAGACGCAGAGCAGTTTCCAACGCCACTTCGCCGGTCAGCACCGGGAAACTGTCGACCGTGCCGGTCAGTTCGCCGGCCCGTATGGAGGCATAGGCGTCGGAAATGCCGTCGGTGCCGAAGACCGCAACCTTGTCCTGCAGGCCGGCGGCCTTGACTGCCTCGACGATGCCGAGCGCCATGCCGTCATTGTTGGCATAAAAGCCGATCAGGTCGGGGTGCTGCTGCAGGATGTTGGTGGCCGCATCATAGGAGGTCTGGCGGTCCCAGTTGCCGGGAACGCTGGCGACGACCTCGAACTTGCCTGCCTCGGTGATGGTCGACTTGAAGCCGTCGGTGCGCTGCACGGCGGCATAGACGCCAGCCTGGCCTTCGACGATGGCGACCTTGCCGCCATCCGGACGGTTCTTGATGAACCATTTGGCGACGCGCACGCCATTGTCGCGCTGGACATTGCCGACATAATGTTCGGCCTGCGGGATGACGGCGTCATTGACGTTGACCACCGGCACGTTGGCGGCCTTGGCTTGCTCCATGATCGGCTGCAGATTGGCATCCGTCTGCGGCGAGACGAGCAGCACGTTGTAGCCCTGGGTCACCAGGCCTTCGGCAATGGTGAGCTGGCCGAGCTGGTCGCCCTCGCTTTGCGCTGCCTGATAGACGACGGGAACGCCGACCTTGGCGCCGAATGCCGTGTAGCCCTCGCCCAGCGAGCGCCAGTATTCATTGGTCAGCGTCTTGGAGACGGCGCCTGCCTTTGTGCCTTCGGGCAGCTTGGGGAACGCGCCGAATTTGGCCTCGACCTGCGACCAGTCGATGCGGTCCTTTTCCGTGTCGGAATTGAGCGGCGCGAGGTCGGCCGAAAAGGCAGAGCCGATCGACAGCGCCATCAGTGCGGCGGTAGCCGTGGCAAGCAGAAGTTTCATTGTATTCCTCCCTTGTTGAAAACGATAATGGTGCGCATGCCTCAGCTATCCGGCCCGAGCATGATTTCCTGGATGATGGCCTGCGACGTCACCGCATCCTGGCTGTCCATGGCGGCGGACAGGCGATTGTCCTGCCCCAGCCGGTCGACGACGCGCAGCATGCGCTTGACGGTGGCGATGTTGACTTCGCACTCGCGCACCGGATCGAGCCCGGTCATGTCGGGGAACGTGTCGAAATAGATGGCGCCGGCGTAACCGTCGCGGCGAATCTGCCTGAGCAGCTCGATGGTCTGCAGCGTGTGCACCGCGCCGACCATCAGGCCGTCGTCGCGCTTGGCGTAGCCGTCGTTCAGATGCACGCCGAGCAGCTTGCTGTGGCGCGCCACCAGGGCCGCGGCAAAGGCCGGCTGTTCGTCGGCATAGAGCACATGGGCGAAATCGAGGGTGACGCCCAGATTGGGCAGGCCGACATCGCGGATCGCCAGCAAGGTCGTCGCCGCATCCGGCATCAGGCTGTAGGAGCGTGGTTCGTTCGGTTTGTACTCAAGGCTGATCTGACAGTCGGGATCATGCGCGGCTACTTCACGAATCCCATCGATTTCGTGTTGCCAAAGCGTCACATAGTCGGCCTGGAAGGCGTAGTCGAAGCCATCCTGGCCGAGCCACAGCGTCATCAGGCTGGCGCCGGCCTCACGCACGGCATCGATGCCGGCTTTGGTCAGGTCGATGGCCTCGCGGCGCACCGCCGGATCCGGATTGGTGAAGGCGCCGAGCTTGAAGGCGGGGTTGGAGTAGTAGCGCATGGCAAAGCCATTGATAGAAAGCCCGAGATCGCTCAGTTTGAGGGCGATTTCCGCAGGCTTTTCACTGACATGGTCGGGAAAGTTGAGGTCGAGATCGGTAAGCCCGCCGACCTTGGCGGCGCGCGCCGCCATCTGCAGCAGCGACGGCTTGCCGGTAAGATCAGGCCATTCGGCCTGCGGACGCGAGGCAAAGGAATTTAGGCGCGTGGCGAAACGAGTGGCTGTCATGGTCGATCCTTCAATCGTCATGACTTCACATAAATACAAATATTTGTAAAGTTATTGTTTTAAGGATGGGCGGTGAGCTGTGTCGACGGCCGGGCTGAGCCGCGCGAAGGCGCAGGTTTCCCAGCGGCGTCGCCGGACAATCCGTCAGAACGGTGGGATCACTGACCGGGGAGGACCGTCCTCAGCCGCCGTTTTGCGGAAGCGTGCGACGAAGCCGTCGAGTTCGAGGCGCTCCATGTGCGAGATCGCCCGGCAGGACGCGCCGTCGCGGCTAGTGCACCGGCGAAAAAGAGCCCAACGATTGACCGGCCAAAGGCACCGTCACACGACCGCGCAGGGAGATGCAGATCGCCGCTGCCTGGCGCTCGATCAGCGTCAGCACATCACATCGTTCACGCAATGATGTCGGGAATGATCTTGTCTTCCAGCGCCATCAGCCGGTCCTTGAGGAACAGCTTCTTCTTCTTCATGCGCTGGATCTGCAGCGGATCGCAGGCCATGGCGATCATCGCGTTGATGGCTGCATCGAAATCGGCGTGTTCCTGCTTCAGGCGGGAAAATTCGAGGCGAATATCGGCCTGTTCCTGATCGGACATTCTCTACCGTCTGCACGTCTGCGGCGCCCAAAGCTGGGCCTGATTGGGCGGGGCCGGGTGTTTTGTCACCGGCGTGCAGCCCATATCACATTTCACAGTGTCGTGGAATGCTACCACGGATCATTCGACATCGCCCGCGGAAGGTGACACACTGTCACCGTGCCGTCACAGAAGCGAACCTGCGGTGGACGCGCCGTGACGGTTGCAATCGAGGAAAACCATGAAAGGGAGAACCAATCATGTCTCTTGCATCCCATCTTGATGAGTTGCAGCGGAAACACGGCGACATCGAACGTGAAATCGATGACGCGATGAATCATCCATCGGTCGACGACCTCGAAATCGTGAATCTTAAGCGACGCAAGCTGGCACTCAAGGACGAGATTGAAAAACTAAAAGGAAAACCGACCACGCATTGATGCCCTCCTGACATAGCCGCCCGGTATCCGCGGCCTCTTTTCCCGGCGGCTCCCCGCCGCCGGCGTGGAGGGGTTTGATTTCCCAGCACCGGTCTGTCAGCCGAAGCTGGACTTGCACCGGCTTAATATCCGCTTCGGCCGTCGCCCGTTTCGCCAGATCCTCGATTGTTTTTGGTCGTTGGCGGCGTGCCGATTCCGGCCAGTGGCGACCTGTCGCCATTGACAAGCCATCTTTGCTCCTCCACCTCATGCCCGGACCTCAGCGCATCGGCCCGGGGCGTCGTTGTGCGCCCATGCAGGACACAAGATGCTCCAGAGACAAAAGGCTGCCGGCATGACCGGATATTTTTCCTCTCCTTTCCCCCGCCGCACCTCGGTCGGCGTCGATGTCGGCGGCGTGGTCGTCGGCGGCGGCGCGCCTGTTGTCGTCCAATCGATGACCAACACCGACACGGCCGATATCGACCAGACCGTCGCGCAGGTCGCAGCACTGCACCGGGCCGGCTCCGAGATCGTGCGCATCACCGTCGATCGCGACGAGAGTGCCGCCGCCGTACCGCGCATTCATGAGCGGCTTCAGCGGCTTGGCATCAACGTGCCGCTGGTCGGCGATTTCCACTATATCGGCCACAAGCTCTTGGCCGATCACCCGGCCTGCGCCGAGGCGCTGGCCAAATATCGGATCAACCCCGGCAATGTCGGCTTCAAGGACAAGAAGGACCGGCAGTTCGCCGACATCGTCGAGATGGCGATCAGGCATGACAAGCCGGTGCGCATCGGTGTCAACTGGGGCTCGCTCGACCAGGAGCTTTTGACCCGGCTGATGGACGACAACCAGGACAAGGGTTTTCCGCTGACGGCGCAAGAGGTGATGCGCGAGGCGATCGTGCAGTCGGCCATTCTCTCGGCCGAGATGGCGGAAGAGATCGGCCTTGGCCGCGAGAAAATCATCCTGTCGGCCAAGGTCAGCGGCGTGCAGGACCTGATTGCCGTCTATGCCGAGCTCGCCACCCGCTCCAACCATGCGCTGCATCTCGGCCTGACTGAAGCCGGCATGGGCTCGAAAGGCATCGTCGCTTCGTCGGCCGCCATGGGCATCCTGCTGCAGCAAGGCATCGGCGACACCATCCGCATCTCGCTGACGCCGGAGCCGAATGGCGACCGCACGCGCGAGGTGCAGGTTTCGCAGGAATTGCTGCAGACGATGGGGTTCAGGCAGTTCGTGCCGATCGTCGCCGCGTGTCCCGGCTGCGGCCGCACGACCTCGACCGTGTTCCAGGAGCTCGCTCAGAACATCCAGGCAGATCTCAGGAAGAACATGCCGGTGTGGCGCGACAAATATCCCGGCGTCGAGAACCTCAAGGTCGCGGTGATGGGTTGCATCGTCAACGGCCCGGGCGAGTCCAAGCATGCCGATATCGGCATTTCGCTGCCCGGCACCGGCGAGACGCCGACGGCGCCAGTCTTCGTCGACGGCAAGAAGGCGGCGACGCTGCGCGGACCGTCGATCGCGGCGGATTTCGAGAAAATGGTCGCCGACTATATCGAACAGCGGTTCGGTCGCGGCGGCAAGGCCGCGGCAGAGTAGGTCAAATGCAGCGTTTCCTGTGGGCGACGCTGGTCCTGCTGTGTGGGCTAGTCTGGTCGACACTGGCTCAGGCCGATCCGCCGCAATCCGCCAAGCAACGGCTTATCGACAAGGTCTGCAACCTGATCCAGGCGCATGCCGACCAGAATGGTTTGCCCAGGGATTTCTTCGCCCGGCTGATCTGGAAGGAGAGCCGTTTCGATCCCAACGCCGTCAGTCCCGTCGGCGCCGAAGGCATTGCCCAGTTCATGCCGGGAACCGCCAAGATGCGCGGGCTTGCCAATTCCTTCGACATCAATCAGGCGATCCCGGCTTCGGCGAAATATCTCGCCGAAATGAAAACCGGCTACGGCAATCTCGGCCTGGCGGCCGCCGCCTACAATGCCGGCGAGAGCCGGGTGTCGCGCTGGCTCAGTTCCGGCGGTTTCCTGCCGATGGAAACCGAAAGCTATGTCTTCGACATCATGGGCGAACCAGCCGACAAGTTCACCGACCGAGCCTATGCCGGAAGGGTCGAACCGCTCGACGCTAAGGCGGATTTTGCCGTCGCTTGCCGAAAACTGCCGGTGATCATGTCGCGGACCGTGGCGATGGCCTCGATCAACGTAAAGCCGTGGGGCATCCAGGTGGCCGGCAATTTCCGCCGCAGTGCCGCGATCAACCAGTGGCTCAGGGTAAGGAGCCGGTTCCCGGCCCTGCTCAATGGGCACGATCCAGTGGTCAGCCGGGTGCGCACGCCGATCGGCCGGCGGGGTATCTATGCGGTCAGGATCGGTGTCGACCACCGCGCCGATGCAAACGTCATCTGCCAGAAATTGCAAAGCATCGGTGGGGCATGCGTGGTGGTGCGCAACCGGTGATTTGACCCCTGCCGGCAGGGTATTTTGTCTGAGAGAGGCATTTAGAAAGCGACAGCCGTGACGTCGCATCCACCAAGGATTTCAGCTATGGCGGCGGTCATCTTACCAGGAGCGACAGCCCCTGCCTTTGACAAGCCGCGTGGGCACAACATGTTCGATGGGTACATTATCTGCGGCACACCGAGGACCGGAAGCACGCTGCTGTGCAAGCTCCTGGCGTCCACCAAGACGGCCGGCGATCCACATTCGTTTTATCGGCGCCAGGACGTGGTGGAGTGGGCCGAAGAGTGGAAGCTCCCCGATCGCGCCGCGATGAGCGAGCTCGAATTCGATGCCGCTTACCTCAATGCTACGATCGCCGCTGGCAAGGGTGGGACCGGCCTCTTCGGTCTCCGCTTGATGCGCGAAAATCTGGATGAGCTTTCGGCGATCCTCGGCCGGATTTTCCCAAAACTGCCATCCGACAGAGCACGGTTCGAAAGAGCATTCGGCAATGTTCTCTACATACACCTCTCGCGGGAGGACAAGCTTGCGCAGGCTGTCTCCCTGATCAAGGCAGAGCAGACCGGTCTTTGGCATATCGCTCCCGACGGCACCGAGATCGAAAGGGTCGCACCGCCGAAAGAGCCCCAATATGATTTCGAGCGGATCAGGCGTGAGGTCGAGGTACTCGAGACCTATGATGCGGCATGGAACATTTGGTTCGCTGAGCAAGGCATAACCCCGCTTCGGGTTGGCTACGAGCGCCTTTCGAGCAATCCGGCGGCGACATTGCTAGGCATCTGCGAAGTCTTGGGCGTTCAAGCACCAGACGCCGAAGATGTAAGGCCCGGCGTCGCAAAGCTCTCTGACGACACCAGCCTCGACTGGATGCGCCGCTATCGCCTCGACGCGGCCGCCTGACGCATTGATGGGCTGCAGCTGGAAATTTGGAGTATGGGCAGCGACTATGACCGACCCTATCTACAGCGATCCCGACTTCGTCCAGTTCTATGATATCGAGAATCAAAGCGGCCGTGCCGATTTTGATTACTGTATCGGTCTTGCCGTAAATCGCGGCTCGGTCCTCGATCTCGGCTGTGGCACTGGCCAACTGGCTGCCGAACTTGCCGATGGGCATAATGTCACTGGCGTTGATCCGGCATCGGCGATGCTCGACGTGGCGCGGCGCAGGGCCGGCGGCGACAGGGTCGACTGGGTCGAGGCCGACGCGCGAACTGTTCGGCTCGGGCGGCGTTTCGACCTGGTCCTGCTCACCGGGCATGCGTTCCAGGTTTTCCTGACAGGCGAGGATCAGATGGCGGTGCTGGGCACCATCGCCGAGCATCTCGCTCCCGGCGGGCTCTTCATTTTCGACACACGAAATCCCGCCGAGGAGGAATGGCTGGAATGGACACCGCAGCGCTCCGAACGGGCAGTTACGCATCCCGGCCTCGGCACGGTCAAAGCCTGGTATGATGCCGAACACGATGCCGCTACCGGCATCGTCACCTACTCGACCTTCTATGACATTCCGGGCGGTAGACCTGTTCTGGGCGCCGAATCCAAGATCGCGTTCCCCAAGAAGGAAGATCTTGCGGGGATGCTGGACGAGACTGGCCTGTTGGTCGAGCAGTGGCTGGGTGACTGGCAGGGCACACCTTATGGTGTGACCTCGCCGGAAATCATCCCGATCGGCCGGTTGCGCTGATCCGGCCTGACCAATAGGGCCGGCTTTTACGCCGTCTTGGCCACCACGGTCTCGCTGAGCCAGGTGCCGATCTTGGTGCCCAGGCGGTCGGGCGAAACGGGCTTCGGCAGATAGTCGTCCATGCCCGATTCGATGCACTTGTCGCGATCGCCCTTCAGCGCATGCGCGGTGACGCCGATGATCGGTATATGGGTGCCCGTCGAGGTCTCCATGGCCCGGATCGCGCGGGTCGCTTCGTAGCCATTCATCTCTGGCATCGAGACGTCCATCAGGATCAGCTTGGGGCGCAGCGCCCGGTACATCTCGACCGCCGTGCGGCCGTTGCCCGCGATGCGGTAGCTCAAGCCCAACCCATTGAGGATCTGGCCGAACACCAGCTGGTTCACGTCGTTGTCCTCGGCAATCAGGATGTCGATCGGTCCGTTCGGCGTGGTTGTCGATTCCGGTGCTGCCGCGACTGGCAGCGCCGGGCCGCGGATGACGGTAAAGGCGGGCGGCGCTGCCGGGGGAGCCTGGACGATCGGTTCGCGGACAAACTGCGCCTTGCCGACCTGCGAACGGGCCTTCTGCACGACCGAAATAACGGTGCCGAGCAGGACCGCAGAGCGCGCCGGCTTCGTCAAATGCGCGGCAATGCCGAAGTCGATGATCATCTTGCCGAAATCGACCTGGTCGACCGAGGTCAGCAACACCACCGGGATGGAGGACAGCCGGCTGTCGGAAGCAATTGCCCTGGCGACGTCGGCGCCGTTCATGCCGGGCATCTGGTAGTCGAGGATGATGCAGTCGACGGCGGCGCCCAACTGAAAGGCGCGATCGAGGAAGGCCAGGCCGACGGCGCCGCTTTCGGCGGCGGCACAGTCGAAGCTCCAGCTTCTGAGCTGCTCGAGCAGGATTTCGCGGTTGACCGGATTGTCATCGATGACCAGCACGCGCGCGCCGGTGACGTCGACCGGCACGATCTCGTCGCGCGCCGCGGCCTGATGCGCGGGCAGCGGCACCGCGAACCAGAACACCGAGCCGCGGCCGATCTCGCTCTCGACGCCGATCTTGCCTGCCATCAGGTCGACGAGGCGTGCTGCGATGGCCAAGCCCAGCCCCGTGCCCTCGTGACGGCGGGTGGACGAGCCGTCGACCTGCGCGAATTTTTCGAACACGTTCTGCAGTTTCTCGGCCGGTATCCCGATGCCGGTGTCCTCGACGCGGATCTTGAGCTGGACCACGTCGTTGACGATCTCGCCGCCGACGTCGATCAGCACGTGACCCTTCTCGGTGAACTTCACTGCGTTGCCGAGCAGGTTGGTGATGATCTGCCGGAACCGGCCGGCGTCGCCGACGACATGGGCCGGCAGGCGCGGATCGACGCGCACGATCAGTTCGAGGTTCTTTTCGGCGACGCGAGCCGAGACCAGCGTCGCCACGTCCTCGACCGCCTCGGAAAGGCGGAAGGGAGCAGGGTCGAGGGTGAGCTGGCCAGCATTGATCTTGGAGAAATCGAGGATGTCGTTGATGATGGTGAGCAGCGCGTTGCCGGACTTCACGATAACGTCGGTGAAGGTCTTTTGGCGTGGGGTCAGATCGGTCTTGGCCAGCAGTTCGGCCATACCGAGCACACCGTTCATCGGCGTGCGGATTTCGTGGCTCATATTGGCCAGGAATTCCGATTTGGCGCGGTCGGCGGCCTCGGCCTTGAACAGGGATTCGGCGGATTCGGCAAAGGCGCGGCGGATCGCCACTTCCATCGGGCGGAAGATCCAGAAGGCGACGATGGCAAGGGCCGCGAACAGGATGCCGCTGGCCCACAACAACAGCCTGTCGCTGGAGGCATCGGCCAGATGGCGCTCATCATCCATGGCGGTGCGGACGCGAACCAGCATGGGTTGGGCGAACAGGTCATTCTGGTTGCGGATTTCGCGATAGCTCCACTCATCGACCTTCTGCGCCACCGACATCAGGTTGAAATTGCGCACCATGTCGCGCGGCGACCAGAACAGATCGCCGTTAACTGAAGCGGATTGGAGTTCGTCGACGGTCTTGATCGACAGCCGCGGCTTGATCGCCGCAAGCTGGGCGGTCAGCGTCTCGATCTCGCCGGTCAGGCGCTCCGAATGGCCGCGCGCCGATGTGGTCAGGGCATCGCGTGTCTCCGCCCGCCAGGCGGTGCCGGTCGTCTCGGCAAAGTTGGTCGCGTTGCGCAGGTCTCGGGTGAAGATGACGAGATTGCTGCTCAGCGCATCGATGTCGCGGCGAAAGGAATTGACGCGATCAAGCGCAATCACGATGCCGGCGGAAGCCAGCGCGAAGATCAGCAACCCTGAAATATAGCGGATCCGGACCGACCGGATGAAGGACGAATATTCAGGCATGCGCAACCCCAACACATACGCACCATTTTAATGGCCGGGATTACGCTTCATTTACATTAAAATTTCGTTCGTGCGGGCAGGCGAGCCGTGCGAGCCGCCGGATGGACAGCGCGCCTAGGCCGCGTCCACGACGAGGGCGCGGATGCGGCCACTCACCGGGCCTTCCCCGAACCGTTTCCCAAGGGCATTCGCCACGTATCGCGTCACCTCCTCCAGCGAGCCACCGCGCGCCTCGATCTCGGCCCGCAAGGGCGTGCCCTGGCAATAGGCCGTGGCCGCCTCATATGGCGAGGAAGCGGCGCTGACGGCATCCAGCGGCTCTATGGTGATGTTACGGAAGCCGGCGGCATGCAGGTCGGCGCGGATGACGTCCGCATCGTGATAGCCATGCGGTGTCCTTGCCATGAAGCGAGGCGGATCGGCCGGGAAAAAATGGCCGAGCGCCCGCGTCACCTCATCGGCAAACTCGTTCTCTTCGATGGCACCCCAGACGTTGAACAGGAAGTGTCCGCCCAGCCGCATCACGCGCCGAACTTGCCCGTAGGCGCCCACCCGATCGGGGAAGAACATCGCGCCAAACTGACAGGCCACGGCGTCGAACTGTGCGTCCTCGAAGGGCAGCGCCTGAGCATCGGCCTGCTGCCAGGTGATGCGAGGATCGTCCACCATCCGCGTGCGTGCGTGGTCGAGCATGGGCTGGTTGAGGTCGGTGACCACGATGCGCGCTTGCGCCGGCAGCTTTGCTGCGAGCGCACGTGTCACCACACCGGTGCCCGCCGCCACTTCGAGCACCGATTGCGGCCCGAGCTTCGACACCCGCTCCGCCAGATCCCGCGCATATGGCTCGAAGATCAGCGGCACCATCGCCCGGTCGTAGATCTCGGGAATGGAACCGCTGAACAGCTTGTCGGTGGTCGACATGGCATCCTCCAACTCTTATCCGCACCGCGTGCTTGCCGTGCGGATGTCAATCCTCTGCCTCGGCAGGCTTCCGCTCAAGTTCTATTTCAGAACCGGCCGGCGGGGACGTGCGTGCAATCAGCTCGATGTTCCGGCTGGCACCAACCTTAGCTGTTACGCGCCGCCACGAATGTCGCCGCTTCTTTCAGCAACTGGGCATCGTCGCCATAGGGCTCAAGCAGCGCATGCGCCTGCGCGACGAGGCCGTGCAGCTGGCCGCGTGCCCAATTCGCACCATGCAAGGCCACCAGCGTCGCCTTGCCGGCGGCGGCGTCCTTGCCGGTCGCCTTGCCCATCTGGCTGGCGTCGGCGGTCAAATCGAGCAGGTCGTCGGCAAGCTGGAAGGCAAGACCGATCGCCGAGCCGAATTCGGCCAGCCGCTCGCGGTCATCGGCCGGGGCGCCGGCGATGAGGGCACCTGCCTCGCAGGCGAAGCGGATCAGCGCGCCGGTCTTCATCGCCTGCAGCCGGATGATGCCGGCCTCGTCCGGCGGCGTCTGTTCGGCTTCGAGATCGAGCTTCTGGCCGCCGACCATGCCGCCTGCTCCGGCGGCGCGGGCAAGCGCCAGCACCAGGGCTGCCCGCCGCTCCGCCGGCAGCGCGGTCGACTCGCCGGCAATGATGTCGAAGGCCAGCGTCAGCAGGGCGTCGCCGGCCAGGATCGCGGTCGCCTCGTCGAAGGCCTTGTGCACGGTCGGCTGGCCGCGACGCAGGTCGTCGTCGTCCATGGCGGGCAGATCGTCGTGTATCAGCGAATAGCAATGCACGCATTCAAGTGCGGCGGCGACACGCAGTGCCGCCTCGCCGTCGGCGGAAAAAAGGGCGGCACTTTCCATGACCAGGAAGGGCCGCAGGCGCTTGCCGCCGTTCAGCACGCCATGGCGCATCGCCGCCATCAGCCGGTCCGGCCGGGCGATCTCGCCCGAAAGCGCGCGGTCGTCGAGCAGTCGCCGCAGCAGCACCTCGACGGCGGCTGCCCGCCTGATCAGCGCCATTTCGAACGCCATTTGGTCGTCATTCGTCATGGCCGGGACCGGTAGCCGACACTCAGACGTTGCGCAAGAAGGCAAGCGCCATTATGCCGGAGCAGTATGAGCCCGTTCGGAAACTCTACTCCTGCGGTCATCTGAGGGCGTTTTCTGCGCTTCCGGTGCTTGCGTACTCTAATGTACGCTCCGCTCCGGTTCTCGAAAACACCGTCACATGACTCACAGGAGCGCGTTTCAAAACGAGCTCTCTGGCACGGGTTGGGCGGCTTGGCGGAACCGATCGTCGATCATGAAACCGAAAAGCTGGACATGGCGACGAGATCGCGGGGCGTAAACCGCCGTGGTCTCAAGCGCTGGGTCCGGCGCGGCATCGTCGTGGCCGCGGTGCTGGCTTTGATTCCGGTCGTGCTGACATTTCTGTACCTGCCGTTCTTCGTGCATCCTGTCTCGACGCTGATGCTGAAGGACCTGGCGACCTTCTCCGGTTACGACCGCCGCTGGGTGTCGATCGATGACGTGTCGCCGGTGCTGGCCAATTCCGTCATCATGTCGGAGGACGGGCAGTTCTGCTTTCATCGTGGCGTCGATCTCGGCGAGCTGAGAGGCGTCGTCGACGATGCGCTGGCCGGCGAAGCGACGCGCGGCGCCTCGACCATCACCATGCAGACGGTCAAGAACCTGTATCTCTGGTCGCGGCCGCTGGGCTCGGTGCGCAAGGTGGTCGAATTGCCGCTGGCCGTCTATTTCGATGCGGTGATGTCGAAACGGCGCATCATGGAAATCTATCTCAACATCGCCGAGTGGGGGCCGGGCGTCTACGGCATCGAGGCCGCGGCACAGCACCATTTCGGCGTCTCGGCAAAACAGCTGTCGCGACGGCAGGCCGCCCTGCTTGCGGTCTCTTTGCCAAATCCGATCGCCCGCAATCCGGCCAAGCCCGGGCCTGGCCTGAGGCGGCTTGCCAATCTGATCGAGCGGCGAGCCGGCCGCTCGGGCGCCTATGTCGGTTGTCTCCGCTAGCCGATCCAAAAAAATTCGCGCCAGTGCTGGCCAAAACGGCACAGGGCGTGTATAGGCACCCGACTTTCTCAGATTTAGGCCCCGACATGGCCCTTTCACGAGGGCGGGCGGGGCTTTTGACCATGTAGTGGAGCATATCCATGGCCGTTCCGAAACGTAAAACCTCTCCGTCCAAGCGCGGCATGCGCCGCTCGGCCGACGCCCTCAAGGCCCCGACCTATGTCGAGGACAAGAATTCCGGCGAAATGCGCCGTCCGCACCATATCGACCTGAAGACCGGCATGTATCGCGGTCGCCAGGTGTTGACGCCCAAGGAAAGCTGAGACCAGCCTTCCAAAGGTCTGAATTCCAAAAGGACCGGCCGGTGGCCGGTCCTTTTGCGTTTGGGGGGCGGGGTGGCGCGCATCTCGACGCGTGGGCGGCAATCGTTGCAGGCAACCGGCTGACATTGTTGTTGCGTGCGGTCTTCGACCGTGTTCAACGCTGCCATCGAAACATCTTGACGGCGTGCCTGTGGCGCATTCTACAAAGGATTGCCCCCACATGGAGACGCCAGATGTTCGGTGCCATTCCGCTGCTGATCGTGCCTTTCGTGCTCTACAATCTCGGACTGCTGGGAATATTCGGCAGCGGTGACGATCCGTGGGCAAGCGAGGTCTTCTCATTCAGCATGATGTCGGGTGGCGTGTTCTCGATGACGCTTGGCGACCTGATGGTGCTGATCGGGCTGATCTTCCTGTTCCTCGAAATGGCGAAGTCGGTGCGCACCACCAACGCCTCGATCATGGACCATCTTCTGTCGACGCTGGTCTTCGTGGCCTTCCTGGTCGAGTTCCTGCTGGTGAAGGGTGCGGCCCATTCCGTCTTCTTCACGCTGATGGTCATCGCGCTATTCGACGTGCTGGCCGGATTCGCGGTGTCGATGCGGTCGGCCAGCCGGGACATCAATTTGAATTAGGTCCCCGGCGCGGAAGGCGGAAGTTTCTGCTCCGCTGCACTCTACGGCTGATGTTACGGAATGGATCCTCGGGTCTGCGCGACGGAGCCTCGCTCCTGCTCCGCCCGTGGATGACGAAGTTCCCGACCTCACCCCGGATCGGCGGTGAAACCGGCGGCCTCGATGCCGGCGATTGCCGCGGCTTCGTCATTGTCCGACGTGTCGCCTGAAATGCCGACGGCGCCGATGACGGCACCGGCCTTGTCGCGGATCAGCACGCCGCCGACGACCGGCAGCACGCGCCCGCCCGAGACGTCCGAGATGCCGGCGACGAGATGCGGGCGCTCCTTGGCAAAGGCCTCGACTTTGCGCGAGCCCATGCCGATGGCGAGCGCACCATAGGCCTTGCCGGCCGACATTTGCGGACGCAGGAACGAGGCGCCGTCCTGGCGCTGGAAGGCGACCAGATGCCCGCCGGCGTCGAGCACCGAGACGCCGAGCGGCTTGAGCTTGAGATCGGAGCCCTTGGCAAAGGCGGTTTCGATGATTTGCCTGGCTTTTTCGAGCGGCAGTGCGGTCATGGCGGTCTCCTGTTTGAAACGCGTCGATCATCGATCGTCGGCGGGTGAGATAACATCCCGGTTCCGGTTGAAATTGCTTCGCGTGAAAAGGCAGGATGGAAAGCAGCCTTCGCCGGCTCTTCCGGATAAGCGTTGCCGCTTGTATGGCTCCGGACGTGGCTGGGCTACTTCTTCTTGGCGCGGGCCGGTTTCTTGGCGGGTTCCGCCGGCGCGTTGGCGAGGTCTTCCGCTTCCTTGGCGAGACGCAGTGCCCGCAGCTTGTTGGTCTTGGCCTGGCGGGCGTCGCTCTCGGCGGCGTATTCGGCCATCGCCTTCTGGCGGACGGTTGCCGCCTCTTCCTGCTTCTTGAAGCGCAGGTCGGCGCGTGCGCGGGCAGCATCCCGAGAGTTCTCAACCAAGACCTTATCCAATCCCGTGAATTGTGATTTTCCGCTTCTTCTAGCAGAGCCGGCCCCAAAACGGGAAAATAAGTTGGTTACGCGGCCGGGCTGGCGGCGAGGGCCTTGCTGGCAACCACGGCCTCGTAGGCGGCCTGCAAGGTCGCGCGGACAGAAGGGCCAGACATTGTATCGAGCGGCATGCCGAGATGCTCGTGCCGCAACTCGTCCATGAATTTGCCCCACATAGGCTGTCCGCCCTTTTCCAGCAGTTCGGCGCGGATCGACAATTCGTCGCTGACCGGCAGCCAGACGCGGCCCCAGGCGCCGAGATGGGCCAGGATCGGAACCAGCGTGATCGCCATCTCGGTCAGGCTGTAAATCGCCTTCTGCTTGTGCGAGGGATCGTCGGCCTTGGTCAGCATGCCCAGCTCCATCAGGCGCTTCAGCCGGTCGGCGAGGATGTTTGAGGCGATGCCTTCCATCGATCCGTTGAGCAGCTCGCGAAAATGGCGCCTGCCGCCGAAGATCATGTCGCGAAGGATGATCAGGCTCCAGCGGTCGCCGAAGACTTCCAGCGACAGATTGATCGGGCACCCGGACCGGCGATCCATGCTCATGAGATTTTTCTCCAAAACCGGTTGCATTATCGTAGCAGTTTTACTATCGTGCAACCGATTGCAAAATGCAATCAGTTTTGCAGAGAGGAGACTGCGTGATGAGGACCACCGAACGCCCTGAGATTATATCCGAAGTCTTTGGCGATCCGGCGAACCCGCCGCTGTTGCTGATCATGGGAGCGATGGCCTCGATGCTGTGGTGGCCGGAGGCGTTCTGCCGGAAACTGGCCGGTGCCGGCCTGTTCGTGATCCGCTACGACAATCGCGATACCGGCCGTTCGACGAAATACAAGCCGGGAGAGCCGCCCTACACGTTCGATGATATGGCCGACGATGCAATGCATGTTCTGGACGACCACGGCATCGGCAAGGCGCATGTCGTCGGGATGTCGATGGGCGGCATGATCGCGCAGCTTGTGGCGTTGAAACATCCCTCGCGTGTCGTATCTCTGACTGTGATCAGCAGTTCGCCGGTGGGAATCGACACATCCGGCCTTCCCGGGACGACCGAAGCCTACATGGAACACTCGGCCGAGGGCGCCAAAGTCGATTGGTCGGACCGTGGTCAAGTGGTCGATTTCATCGTCAGGGATGCGCGGGCGATCGCCAGCACCACGCATTCATTCGATGCGGCGGGGATACGGGCCTTTGTCGAGCAGGATTACGACCGCTCCGGCGGCTTCCTGAGCGCGACCAACCATTTCATGCTCAAGGGCGGCGCCGCCTGGAAGGGCCGCCTGCACGAGATCGCGGCGCCGCTGCTGGTCATTCACGGCACGGCGGATCCGATCTTTCCGGCCGAACACGGCGAGGCGCTGGCCGAGACGGTCACCGGCGCAAGGCTCATTCGCATCGAAGGTGGCGGCCACGAGCTGCATCCGGACGACTGGGCCGAGATGTCCGCAGCGATCATCGCGCATGTCCAAGCCGGTTGAAGCAGCATAGGCTGGTTTGACGGACAAGGCTAACCGCAACAGGCGTGCCGCATGGTAGCGGCCACCGACAATCCAGGAAACAGACGAGCAAAAAATGTCCCTGACACTTCATTTCCATCCGCTGGCCTCCTTCTGCTGGAAGCCGTTGATCGCGCTGTACGAGAACGCCACGCCGTTCACGCCTGTCATAGTCGACCTTGGCGATGCTGAATCGCGCGCGGCCTTCCTGAAGATCTCGCCGGCCGGCAAGATGCCGGCGCTGCGCGACGATGCGCGTGGCCGTACGGTGCTGGAATCGAGCATCCTCGTCGAATATCTGGCCGCGCACTATCCGGGGCCGGTCGACCTCGTTCCCGCCGAGATCGACATGGCGTTGGCCGTCCGCCAAGCTGACCGTTTCTATGATTTCTATGTGCAGGAGCCGATGCAGAAGATTGTCGGCGACCGGTTGCGTCCCGGCGACAAGACCGACCCGTTCGGCGTCGAGCAGGCTCGCGACCAGTTGCGCAATTCCTACGCCATCATCGAACACGACATGCAGTCGAAGATCTGGGCGATGGGCGACAGCTTCACCATGGCCGATTGCGCAGCCTCCCCCGCGCTGTTCTATGCCAACAAGGTCGAGCCGTTGGGCGACAGGTACCCGGCTGTGAAGCGCTATCACGACCGCCTGCTGCAGCGCCCCGCCTTCGCTCGGGTGATCGGGGAGGCGCAGCCCTACTTCAAGTTCTTCCCCTACAACAACGGTTGATCGGGTCAGGCTTCCCAGAACTGATCGAGCCAGATGTTGAGTTTGAGGAAGCCAGTGCCGCTCACCGTATAGACGCGCCTTGTTCCTTCCGGCTTGGCGTGGACCAGGCCGGCATCGAGCAGCACTTTCAGATGTTGCGACACGGCTGGGCGCGAGACCGGCAAGCCGGCGGCCAGTTCGGTGACGGTTTTCGGGCCGCGGCGAAGTTCTTCCAGAAGATGGCGCCGGTTGGGATCGGCAATCGCCATGAAGGCGTCGGAAAACATCATGCCTGTATTAGTGAGGCAAAGCCTTTCGAATCTCAACCGTCTGCTTCTGCTTTTCTTCTGGGATCAAGCCGCAATGCTTCCGGGGTGACCGAACGGTCGGCCGGCTGCGTCTTGAAGGCGTCACGATCCCCGATCGGCACCGGCGCGCGGCGGCTGATGCGCAGCAGCGTGTAGCCCGCCAGGCAGAGATGCGCGAAGGCGGTCGCCACGAACAGACCTTCCGGGCGCATCCAGCCCATCAGGGCAGCCGCAAGCAAAGGTCCGATCATCGTGCCGAAGCCATAGAGCAGCAACAGCCCGCCAGATACCTTGACGAAATCCTCCGAGCGCGCGTGGTCGTTGGCATGCGCCACGGCGATGGAATAGAGCGTATAGGCGAAGGCGCCATAAGCGGCGGTGAAGACGATGACGAAGACGCCGGACCGTGGCTCGAACAGGAAGATCATGAGCGCGAAGAAGGCCCCGCCGAAAGCCGCCCCCGCCAGCACGAAGCGCCGGTCGGTCTTGTCGGACAGGCGCCCGGCCGGAAGCTGCATGGCGGCACCGGCAACGACCACAAGGCTCATCATCAGGGCGATCTCGGCCGTGGAAATGCCGATGCGCGCACCATAGACTGCGCCAAGCGTGCCCCAGGCGCCGTTGGCGATGCCGATCAGCACGCAAGCGACCGCCGACACCGGCGAATTGGCATAAAGGCCCCTGACATCAAGTGAGACATCCTGCAGCGGCTTGGGGTGGGAGGCGGTCGAGACCGCCGTCGGAATGAGCGACAGGCAAAACAGGATGCCGGTGATCATGAACAGCGACGCGGACTTCACGTCGCCGCCGGCGACGATCATCTGCCCACCCATGATCGAGGCATAAGTCACCATCATGTAGAGGCCGAAGACGGTGCCACGGTTCTCGTTGGTGGCCTTCTCGTTCAACCAGCTTTCGATGACCATGAAGGCGCCGGCCATGGTGAAGCCGGTGAAGGCGCGCAGCAGGATCCAGACATACTCGTCGATGATCAGCCCGGTGAGCAGCGCCACGATGGCGCCGGATGCGGCAAAGGCGCCAAAGGCGCGCACGTGGCCGGCGCGACGCACGATGCGCGGTGCGAAGAAGCAGCCGGTGACGAAGCCGCCGGCCCAGGCCGTGCCCATCAGGCCGAGCGATGCGGTCGAGAAGCCTTCCAACTGACCGCGCAGGGGCAGAAGCAGCCCATGCAAACCAGATGCCGCGAGCAGGAAAGCGGTGCCGCGAAGCAGCGAGAGGATCGGTCGGTAGGTTGCGAACATTGGTTGATCCGGCTCAGGTTTGGCGGGGACGCTGGGTCTGAAGACAGTCGCATTCGGGCTTTTCGGCGGCGGGCTTTACGCCCGAGCGCCTATCCGCGGCGGAACAGTGCTTCGGCCGCGGATTTGGTGGTGTCCTTGGCCTTGAGTTCGGCTTCCAGGCGGGCGATTTCGTCGCGCAGGATGCCGATCCGCTCAGTCAAGTCGCTGACGGAAAGCAATGACAGGTCCTGCCCGATCTCGTGGGGGCGCGCCTTCTTCTTGGGTTCGTCGTCGAAGATCGCCATCGTCGCTCCTCCTCCGCCAAGACCAGATTGGCCATTTGCCTGATTTGGCAATCAGCATACATAGGGCAGGGGCGTCGATGCAAACAGCCGGTCGGACAACGGCGAGGAAAGACGGGAAATCTCATGGCGAGCGGACAGAAAATTCCGGCAAGGATGACGGCCATCGCGATCTCGGAGCCAGGTGGCCCTCGGGTGCTGAAGCCGGAAACACGCGACGTGCCGCAGCCCGGCCCCGGCGAGATCCTGATCAAGGTGCATGCCGCCGGCGTCAACCGGCCCGACGTCCAGCAGCGCAAAGGCGCCTATCCGCCACCGCCCGGCGCATCCGACCTGCCGGGCCTCGAGGCATCGGGTGAAGTGGCGGCCCTTGGCGACGACATATCGCGCTGGCGCATTGGCGACCGCGTCTGTGCGCTGACGCCCGGCGGCGGCTATGCCGAATATGTCAAGGTCCATGCAGGGAGCGTGCTGCCGTTGCCCGCCGGCTTCACCCACACCGAAGCCGCGGCGGTGCCGGAGAATTACTTCACCGTCTGGCACAATGTGTTCGAGCGTGGCGGCCTCAAGAAAGGCGAGACGCTGCTCGTCCATGGCGGCTCGTCCGGCATCGGCACGACGGCGATCCAGCTTGCCTCGGCCTTCGGCGCCTATGTCATCACCACCGCCGGCAGCAAGGAGAAATGCGACGCCTGCCTGAAGCTCGGCGCAGATCGGGCTATCAACTATCGCGAGGCGGATTTCGTCGCCGCGGTGAAGGAGGCAACGGACGGCAAGGGCGCCAACGTCATCCTCGACATGGTCGGCGGCGACTATGTCCAGCGCAATTATGAGGCCGCGGCGGTCGAAGGCCGCATCGTCCAGATCGCCGTTCAGGCCGGCGCTGTCGCAAGCGCGGACTTTTCGAAGATCATGGTCAAGCGGCTTACCCACACAGGTTCGACGCTGAGGCCGCGAACCGTCGAGTTCAAGGCGGCGATCGCGGCGGCGCTGGAAGCGCAGGTGTGGCCGCTGCTCGGCACGCGCAAGGTTGCCCCTGTGATGGACATGATCTTCCCGCTCAGCGAAGCCTGGCGGGCGCATGAGCGCATGGAAGAGGGTGAGCATATCGGCAAGATCGTGCTCGACGTAGGCTGACAGCGCGCGAGGTCAGCGCCTCGCTGCCCACAAGATGAACAGAAGCTTAATGCTGCAATGCAGCATTTGCATCATTGCTATGCAAAATCAGCCATTCAAGTCCTCATCGATGACGCCTATTTGAGCACCATCGAAACGAACATCATTCTGGAGGGACTACCATGAACCCGATCCGCGCTTTCCGTAACTGGCGTATGTACACCGAGACCGTCCGCGAACTGAACCGTCTCAACGCACGTCAGCTCAGCGATCTCGGCATCAACCGCGCCGACATCGAAAAGATCGCCCGCAGGGCTATCTAAAGCCACGTCCTGGTCCGCTCCGGCGGGCCCAAGCCGTGGAAGCCAGAGCCGCACCAGACGAACTTTGTCGCGGTTCCGAGCCCGCTGGACCCAGTCCGGCGGGTTTTGTCGTTTTGGGCGGGAGATCAACGACCGTCCCAACCGATACCGGCCATCGAGCAGGGTTGACCTCAGTTTCCTGCATGGCATCTTGGCTCGGCGCTTTCACAAGGGCGAACCCTGATGGAAGCAGCGGCTCCGGCATGACAGGGGTGCCCCTATCTCAACCGATCTTTGCCAAGACCGGAACTCGCCAGCAAAGCCAGCTTGTCGTTCTGTTCAAGAGCGCGGAACGTTTTCGGTAAGTACTCACGGCTTCCGGTCTTTGCTCCAAAAACGTTGCGAAACGCCCCGAGAGCGGTTATACAGACCGCGAATTTCCCATTTTGGTGGCTCTAAACCACCGCCCGCGCGGGAACGCGGGCGAACGAGAAGGATTTGTAAAATGGCCAATACGCTGCTGATGCCCAAGGCGACCGCCGTCTGGCTGGTCGACAATACCGCACTTTCCTTCGAGCAGATCGCGCAGTTCTGCGGGCTGCATCCGCTCGAGGTCAAGGCAATCGCCGATGGCGAAGCGGCGCAAGGCATCAAGGGCATGGACCCGATCATGACCGGACAGCTGACCCGCGACGAGATCGCCCGTGCCGAGAAGGATCCGAACCAGCGCCTGAAGCTTTCGGACCCCAAGGTGCGGGTGCCCGAATCCAAGCGCAAGGGTCCGCGCTACACGCCGCTGTCGAAGCGCCAGGACCGGCCGAACGCGATTCTGTGGCTGGTGCGCAACCATCCCGAGCTCAAGGACGCGCAGATCTCGCGCCTCGTCGGCACCACCAAGTCGACGATCGAACAGATCCGCGAGCGCAAGCACTGGAACTCAGCCAATCTGCAGCCGATGGACCCGGTGACGCTGGGTCTCGCCTCGCAGATCGACCTCGACATGGAAGTCAACCGCGCCTCGCGCGGCCGCGAACAGGCGCAGCCGGTGGGCGACACGCTGCTGCCGGCGGCCCTGACCGAGCGGCTGGTGCCGGCTCCCGAGAAGCCGAAGGACGAGGACGCCGAACTCGACGCCAACGCCGTGTTCGCCAAGCTCTCGGCCTTGAAGTCGAAGAACACGGACAATGACGACGACGAGTGAGGTTGTCTGATATTCCAAGAAAAAGCCCGCTTCGAGCGGGCTTTTTTGTAGCTGCGCCAGGTCTCAGCTGCGCGCGGCGCGATCCGGCGCCATGCCATAGTCCTCGCTGCGCTCCACTGCGCGGTAGAAGTCGGCAAGTTGCTTGCCGCGCTCCGGCTTGAAGATGCGGCCGGCGATCACCACCGACGCGATGCGATCGATGCGGAAGGCGCGGAAATCGTCGCGCATCTCGCACCAGGCGACCAGCGTCCACACCTTGCCCCAGAACCACAGGCCGAGCGGGCGGATATCGCGGGCGGTGCCGCGGCCGGCCTCGTCGGAATAGTCGATGGTCAGCACCTGGCGCTTTTCGACCGCGCGCTCGATCAGGTCGATCGCCTCGCGGGCGGCGTCGCTGACCACCCACATCGGTGTGTGGATCTCGGTGCGGGCGATGCGGTCCTTTTCGGCATCGGGCAGGACGGCGCCGATCTTGACCAGCGCTTCGTCGGCGGCCCGCGCCATGGCGGCACCGCCAAAGGCACGCACCATGCGGGCGCCGGCGACCAGCGCGACGATCTCGTCACGCGTGAACATCAGCGGCGGAAGGTCGAAACCCTCCCTCATCATGTAGCCAACGCCGGCCTCGCCGTCGATCGGCACTCCGGTCGACTGCAAATCGGCAATGTCGCGATAGATGGTTCGCTCGGAAACTTCGAGCCACGTGCCGAGCTTCTGGGCGGTGACCAATCGGCCACCGCGCAGATGCTGCACGATCTGGAAGAGCCTGTCGGCGCGGCGCATCGTATGGTCCCTCGGCGTTGTCTCTATGCATGCCGCCCGAAACCGGTCCACCTCTGGGTGGCATGCATCGTGTTTTCGCGCATGCCGTTATCCCAAAACCGCAGAACACTTTTGGGCGGCATGCCTCATGGTTTCAGCCCTTCGCGCTTGCGCTGCGCGGCGACGAACTCCGCGCCGAAGGACAATTTCTTCGTCGTCGGCGTTTTCGCATCGAGCACGCGCCAGAACGGTGCCACGTCACTCGGCGTCATGCCGCGCCGGAGGTCCTCGTTGGCGGCTTCGGCAACAGTGCGCAGATGATAGCCTATGGTGACCGGGCATGTCACTTCGGCGCCATGCTCGACGGCAAGTGCTGTACGCAGCGCACGCACATCCATCTCGACGCCTTCGGGAATCGAGCGGATGAAATCATCGACCTGGCGCGCCGTCGGCACCAGCATAGGCTGGCCTTCGACGACATCGGCCATCGTGCGCGGCGTCGGCTTGACGCCGTTGATGCCTGGTGTGCTCAGTCTGTCGTTCCAACTCTTCATCGATCGTCCTTTCGACCGCCGATGCACGGGTGCCCTAAGCTGGCACCATTGCACGGCCCTCCTGACAGCATACTGTCAGGAGGCTTCGGCATACTCCTTGGCAAACAGCGTTCGCATCCGAGCGAGATCGCTGCCTCTTTCGGGGTAGAGCGTCCTCAGAAAGGCGAGCGCGAAGGTGCCCGGCGCCGAGCCTGGCGCGGAAACAATTTTGCCGTCGGTCATGGCATGCGGCACATCCTGATAGAGGTTGTCGCCGGCATAGCCGGCCTCATGACCATTGATCCAGTCGCGGCCATTGCTCGTATGCCTGGCCTTCTCGAACAGGCCGGCGCGGGCTAGCGCCAGCGTGCCGGCGCAGATGCCGCCGACCACGCCGCCGCGCGATGCAACAGCATTGAGCAGATCGGCAACATCGGGCGGTGCCTTGCCGGCCCACTCATCGGAGCCGATGACGGCGATGGCGTCGAGATCGTCATTCTCATCCGCCCCGGCCGATCGATCGGGCGTCAGCCGAAAGCCGCTGATCCCGGCCACTGGGTTGCCATCAGGCGTCAGCGACACGGCACGGGCGCCGAACCATTCGACCGCCGAGGCCGCCAGCAGCCCATACTCCCAGTCGGCAAAACCTTCGATGAAAAGGAAACCGATCGTCTTCTGTTCGGGCATAAGCTCGCTCCCATTCCTCACGCACCGGACCTGTTATCTGGGCGTTGACGCGCCCACATCCAATCGCCGGGTCGAAAAATTGGCTTCAATTGCCGCGAGGGCCACGGTCCGCATACATGTCCGGCCAGCCGATATCCTTGCGAATATCCGCCGGCAGCGAGTTCATGAACCGCTGGGTGCGGATCTCGTTGCGCATCGTGCGGATCTTGCCGACATAGTGCTGCATGCCGCGCAGAATGGTGTAACCGTTCATGGCCAGTCTCCTCTCTCTGTATGGAGGTACTATCGCATACCCCTCCTGACAGCAGTCTGTCAGGAGGATGTCAGGCGCGAGACGATAGTTGCGACCAGTGCGCGCGCCGCAGGCAAGGCATCCCTTTTCGCCGCATAGAACGGTGCCGAAGGCAGGTTCGCGACTTCCGATTGTTCATAGCGAGGACGTGCTCTGGGCGCCGCTGTTCAGTTTCCGGCGACGGACTGTCGGAATACGAGGCCTTCAGCGGGGTGGCCGCAGTTCTGATATGGAGGGAGAAAATTCTTCCCCAACAGCAGGGAGACGACGATGAGCTTGCAACCGACAGGTATCCACCATCTGACCGCCATCACCGCCAATGCGCCTGGCAATCTTCATTTTTACACGAAGGTGCTGGGTCTGCGGCTGGTCAAGAAGACCGTAAACCAGGACGACACCTCGGCCTACCACCTCTTCTATGCCGACGGCGAAGCGACACCGGGCACCGACCTTACCTTCTTCGACTGGCCGGTCGGCCGCGAGCGGCGCGGCACGCACAGCATCGTGCGGACCAGCCTCAGGGTCGGCAGCCAGGAGAGCCTTGCCTGGTGGAAGCAACACTTGACCGACGAAGGCCTGGCAACAGGAGAGATCGCCGACATCGGCGGTTATGCGTCACTGGACTTCGAAGATCCCGAGGGCCAGCGTCTGCGCCTGGTCAGCGATGGCGGCAAGGGCGGCAGCCATCCCTGGGCGCAAAGCCCGGTACCGGCCGAGCACCAGATCCGCGGGCTCGGGCCGATCGTCATCAGTGTTCCCGACATCACCAACACCGAGGCGGTGGTGACCACGGTGATGAACATGCGCAAGGCGCGCGACTATGCCTCGCCGGAGGGCCAGGTTCACGTCTTCGAAATGGGCGAGGGCGGGCCGGCGGCGGAGCTGCATGTCCTGGTGCAGCCGGGACTGGCGCCGGCACGGCAAGGTGCCGGTGCGGTTCACCATGTTGCCTTCAGGGCGCCGGACCAGGAAACGCTGCATCAATGGACGGCGCGGCTGGCCGAGTTCCGGCTGCCGTCGAGCGGCGAGGTCGAGCGCTATTATTTCCGTTCGCTCTACTTCCGCGAGCCGAACGGCATCCTGTTCGAGATCGCAACCGACGGTCCGGGGTTCACCGCCGACGAGCCGCTGGAAACGCTGGGGGAAAGCCTCGCCCTGCCGCCATTCCTCGAACCGAAGCGCGCTTCGATCGAGGCTGGCCTCAAGCCGCTGAAGTAGATCGTTTGCCGGTCAAAGGGCGCCGCGTTCCGGTTCGGGATCTCGGCGTCCGTTCTTTCTCAGGCAATGAACGACGTGCTTTGACAGCCGGGCGCGTTGCTGGTCAAAGGCGGCATGACGAAATTCCTCGCCCTTGTCATCGTCGGTTTCATGGTCATTCAACTGATCAAGCCGCTTGGCTGGCCAGGCCTCAAGCGACGCGGTGATTTCTGGAAGCTGGCACTGCTCGCCATGGCCGCGATTTCACTGGCGGCCGTGCTCGGGCATTTGACGTAGGACGGCACTTGTCGTCGCTGCTCAATTGCCAAGCACCGGGCCGACAAGATGCTCGGCCCAGGCCCGGTAGCCTGCTTCCGAGGCGTGAAAGCCGTCCGAGGCAAAGCCGGCTTCCGGATTGGTGATCGGCAGGCGCGACGCCGGCACCGCGCCGCGCTCCAGGCAAAGGCGTTCGCCCATCCGGTTCATGTCGGTGGCGCGGATCTCAAGGATCTTTCCGAGCAGCGGTGGCATGGCTGGCGCCCGCGTGAACTCCAGCACCGGCGACCACACCACGCGCGCTTCCGGCCATTTGGCGCGCAGGCCGTAGAGCAGGCCACCGAACTCCTTCTTGAAGCGCGGCACGGAGTGAAAATTCTTGGTGTCGTTGGTGCCGATGGCCAGCACGATATGCGTCCACGGATCGGCCGACAGATTGGGCAGCACATGGTCGCGGATCTGGCCGGACGTTGCCGAATTGAAGCCGGCCGCCCGCCAGCGCACGGCGCGGCCGGTGCTTTGTGAAATCAGCACGGCGAGTTGCGCGGCAAGTCCGTCTTCCGAATTGCCGATGCCGACCGAAGCGGCGGAGGAATCGCCCAGCACCAGAAGCGAGATTGCCGGTGCTGTGCCTGATATTTCGTGCATGACCGGCCCTTGCGCCGGCAGCATGCGCGTGGTGCGGCGTCGCACGCCGAGGCCTTGCCAGATATAGACCGGGAAGGCGAGCCAGGTGAGTAGGGCCGGGAAGCGCATGGCAGTACCGTTAAACGATCAGCGGCAGCCTTAGCGCATGTTTTGGCCGACGGGAACGATCTTCAATCGCAGCAGCAACTCGCCTGCCCCGCCTGCTTGCCCTGATATTCGTCGTGCAGCCGCACCCAATCCATCAGGCCGTGATAGGGGCCGTTCTCGTTGCGGCCCTTCGGCGTCATGTCGAGATAGTCGTAGGCGCCGATCTGCGCCTCGCCGCCGCGGGCGCGCGACATGAAGGTGAGGAAGATGTCGCCGGCCTCGTCCCTGTAGAAGACGCTGGTGCCGGGAAGCTCCTTCGATGTCCGTGGACGGGTCTCGAAATTGTAGGTGGTGCAGCCGTCGGCGATCTGCTTGTCGGTGAAGGAGACCTGCATGTCGAAGTTGAAATCCGAGGCATAGGACGACACCCAGTCGAACTTCCAGCCCATGCGCTGCTTGTAAGGCAGAAGTTCCGCCAGGGGAGCGCGCGAAACCACGACCAGCGACACGTCGTGATGCCGCAGATGCTGATTGGCGCCGTCGATATGGTCGGCAAGGAATGAGCAGCCCTCGCAATGATGGGTGCAGCCCGGCCCGAACATGAAGTGATAGACGATCAGCTGGCTGTTAGTGCCAAACAGGTCGGTCAGTCTGTTTGGCCCTTGTTCGGTCTCGAAGACATAGTCTTTCCTGATCTTCAGCCAGGGCAGTTCACGCCGTTCCGCGGCGATCCGCTCGCGGAGCCGCGTCAGTTCCTTCTCGCGCGCCAGATGTGCCTTGTGCGCCTGGAACCAGTCTTCGCGCGAAACGATCTTGTTGCGATGCATGAACCTCTCCCTGAATGTCATCCCAAGGACGTTGGGGATGGGCGCAACCCGACATCGCCGGAGAGGAAATAAGGACGGAGAGGCTCCGCCCCAAGCCCTGCAAGTCACAAGCAAAAAACCCGGGCGCGTCGGCCCGGGTTCGAAGGAGGAAGAAAGGACTGTGATCAGGCGGCCTTTTCCAGGCTCGCCTTCCATTTTCCGAGCGCTGCCAGATGGTTCATGTGGGCGCGATGGGTGAAGGCGGCCTGGCCGGCGGCAACGTTCGAGGCTTTGCCGCTCCAGGCTTTCTGTGGCGCGGCCTGCAGCGCGCGACCATAGGAGAAGGTCAGCTTCCACGGGTGCGGCCCGATGGCGTTGATGGCGTTGAGATTGGCGGTCGCCTCTTCGTCTTCCTGGCCGCCGGAAAGGAAGGCGATGCCCGGCACCGCTGCCGGCACTGTCTCGCGGAACAGTTTTATGGTCTTTTCCGCGACTTCTTCGGGGCTGCTCACCTTGCCCGATTTCCTGCCGGCCAGCACCATGTTCGGTTTCAGGATGGTGCCTTCCAGCATGACGCGCGCCGCATGGAGCTCGTCATAGAGCCTGATCAGCGTTGCCTTCGAAATGTCGTAACAAGTGTCGATGTCGTGGGCGCCGTCCATCAGCACCTCCGGCTCGACGATCGGCACGATGCCGGCTTCCTGGCAGAGGGCGGCATAGCGGGCGAGCGCATGGGCGTTGGAGCCGATCGAGGTCGCCGAAGGGACGCCCTTGGCGATATCGATGTCGATCACTGCGCGCCATTTGGCGAAGCGGGCGCCGAGCTTGTAGTAGTCGGCAAGCCGTTCGCGCAGGCCATCGAGGCCTTCGGTGACGGTGTCGCCGGGAAACCTGGCCAGCGGCTTGGCGCCGGCATCGACCTTGATGCCGGGGATGGCGCCGGCGGCCTTGATGATGTCGACCAGCGGCGTGCCGTCGGCGGCCTTCTGGCGGATCGTCTCGTCATAGAGGATGACACCGGAAATGTAGCGGGTCATCGCCTCCCTGGTGCGGAACATCATCTCGCGGTAGTCGCGGCGGCTGTCGGCGGTCGATTCGACGCCGATGACGTCGAAGCGCTTCTTGATGGTGCCGGAACTTTCGTCGGCGGCCAGCAGGCCCTTGCCATCGGCGACGATCGCAGCGGCAATGTCTTCGAGACGTTCGCTCATTGTTGCTTCTCCTGAAACGGTTGTTCCGCGCTTAACGGAAGTCTACCGCCAAAGGAATGGCATCGGAAAGCTCGAATCGATTGAAGCCTCGGGCGGCCTTGTTCGCTCTCCGAGTGTTGATCGCCTCGGAGCCTCAGCGCTTCAACACATCGACGCCGGGCAGCGGCTTGCCTTCCATCCACTCCAGGAAGGCGCCGCCGGCGGTCGAGACATAGGTGAAGTCGTCGGCGACGCCGGCGTGGTTGAGCGCCGCGACCGTATCGCCACCGCCTGCGACCGAGACCAGCTTGCCTTCCTTGGTGCGCGACGCCGCATGCTTGGCCGCCGTCACCGTCGCATGGTCGAAGGGCGCGATCTCGAAGGCGCCGAGCGGGCCGTTCCAGACCAGTGTCGCGGCGCGGTCGATCCATTCGCCGATGGTCGTCACGGTTTTGGCGCCGACATCGAGGATCATCCCGTCGGCCGGCACATCGGAGATGGCGACGGTCTCGCAGGCCGCGCCCGCCTTGAACTCCCTGGCGACGACGCCGTCGACCGGCAGGATGATGGCGCAGCCGGCCTCGGCCGCCTCGATCATGATCTGCTTGGCGGTTGAGGCGAGATCATGCTCGCACAGCGATTTCCCGACATCGGTGCCGCGCGCGGCGAGGAAGGTGTTGGCCATGCCGCCGCCGATGACCAGCGCGTCGACCTTCTTCACCAGGTTCATCAACAGATCGATCTTGGTCGAGACCTTGGCGCCGCCGACAATGGCGACGACCGGACGAACCGGTTTTCCCAAGCCCTTCTCCAGCGCCTCAAGCTCGGCTTGCATGGTGCGGCCGGCAAAAGCCGGCAACAGATGCGCCAGCCCCTCGGTCGAAGAATGCGCGCGGTGCGCGGCCGAGAAGGCGTCGTTGACGAAGATATCGCCATTGGCGGCGAGTTTTTCGGTGAAGGCCGGGTCATTCTTTTCTTCGGCCTTGTAGAAGCGAGTGTTTTCGAGCAGCAGCACGTCGCCCTTGTTCATGGCGGCGACAGCGCTTCCGGCCGTGTCGCCGACGCAATCCGAGGCGAAACCGACGGGGCGGCCGAGCACTTCTGCCGTGGCTTTGGCGATCGGCTCCAGCGAGAATTCGGGCGAAGGCCCATCCTTGGGTCGGCCGAAATGGGCGAGCAGGATGACCTTGGCGCCCTTGGCCGATAGCTCGGCGATGGTCGGTGCGATGCGTTCGATGCGGGTGGCGTCGGTGACTTTGCCCTCAGTGACAGGCACGTTGAGGTCGACGCGCACCAGCACGCGCTTGCCGCTGATGTTGCCGATATCGTCGAGTGTCTTGAAGGCGGCCATGCGGGTTCCTTTCGCGAAAAACCGGGGGACCATACCCCGCATCGGCGACGATGCAAGGCTTAGGGCGCGCTCGAACCGAAATTTTGAAGTGGGCACGATCTTGCACTGGCGGGCGGATGAATGGCAGCGCTCAATAGCGGGTTTGTCAGCTTTCGGTTGCTGCCTTTTCCGGCGCTGGCTCCGGGGCCGGTTTCTCGTCCGCCCGCGCCTCGTCCGCCTGCGCCTCGGTCGGCTTGCTCCAATTGCGGATGAAGGCGGAAAGACGGTCGCCGATTTCTCCCGCGCTGAGGAAGACCGGCACCCGCGCCACCGGCGCGGTCGGCTCGAACGACAGGCCGAGGCCTATGATCTTCCCCTTGTCGTCGACGTCGCGGACGATCAGTTCTATCGGGCCGAGCAGCACGCGGTCGGCATATTCGGCATGGCCGCCGAGCCGCGCCGTGACCAGCGCGCCAACGGTGAGCTTTTGCTCCGCTTCGGTTAGACCTGGCGTATAGGCTGCTTCCAGTTCGGCGGCGGGGCGCGCTGGATCGACGGCGAAGGCGCCGAAGAAATCGGCATCTTCGGGATCGACCACGGCACGGCTGGCGAACAGTTTGTCTAGCAGGCGCGGATAGCGATCCGGGACGAAAATGTAGACCTGGTCGCCGGCGGCGAGCCGGCCCATGTCCTGGAAGCGCATCGAACGGCCGTCACGTAGCACCAGCGAGGGTCGCGCCCAGCGTGGGATGCGCTCGCCGCGCGCCACCGGGCTGCCGGGTGCGACGCGATAGGCGAGAAGCTCGTGATGGGCCGAACCCGGCAATTCCAGCTCGACCTTGTCCAGCGGTCCGAGCCGCGCCGGCACGATCAAACCGAGGCGGCGCGCCAGCGGTCCGACCGTCCAGCCCTGGATGACCAGCGACACCAGAACGATGATGAAGGCGGTGTTGAAGATGACACGGCCATTTTCCAGCCCGCCGAGCAGCGGGGTGATGGCGAGCAGGATCGACACCGCGCCGCGCAGGCCGACCCACGAGACAAAGGCGACTTCGGGGCGCGGCATGCGGAACGGGATCAGGCAGAGCCAGACGGCGACCGGCCGCGCCACGAACATCAGGAACAGGCCGAGCAGCACCGCCGGCACCATGATCGCCGGGAATTGCGAGGGCGTCGCGAACAGGCCGAGGATGAGGAACATGATGATCTGTGCCAGCCATGACATGCCGTCCTGGAAGCGCTTGAGGATGGTGACGGCGCGGATATCGGAATTGCCCGAGATGAGGCCGGCGATATAGACCGCCAGGAAGCCCGAGCCGCCAATGGCGCCGGCGGCGGCAAAGACCATCAACGACAAGGTCAGCACGAAGATCGGCAGCAGGCCATGGTCGAGATTGAGCCGGTCGACGAGACGCACGATGGCGAGGCCGCCGAGCACGCCGACGACAGCGCCAAGGCCCATGTTGAGGAGGAAGCCGAGGAAAAGGCTGGTGACCAGGACGTTGGTCTCGGGATTGGCATGAGCGGCGATGATCTCGACCAGCGTGATGGTCAGGAAGATGGCGATGGGGTCATTGGTGCCGGATTCCACCTCGAGCGTCGAGCGCACGCGTTCGCGCAGATTGATCTCGCCGGCACGCAGCAGGAAGAACACGGCGGCCGCATCGGTGGAGGCGACTGCGGCGCCGAGCAGGAAGGATTCCAGCCAGGTGAGGTCGAGCAGATAGTGGGCGGCGGCGCCGAACAGGCCGGTGGTCAGAATTACGCCGAAGGTCGCCAGCGACAACGCCGGGCCGGCTGCCTGCCGCAAGGCGTTGAGCGGCGTGCCGAAGCCGGAATCGAACAGGATGACGGCCAGCGCCAGTGAGCCGGCAAAATAGGCGATGCGGGCATTGTCGAACTGGATGCCGAGACCGTCGGTGCCGGTGGCGAGGCCAATGCAGAGGAACAGGAGCAGAAGAGGGGCGCCGAAGCGGAAGGCGATCAGGCTCGAAAACGCGGCGGCGACGACAAGCGCTGTGCCGACCAGCGTGACGAGATAGATCGCATGCTCCATCCTGAAATCAGCCCCTCAAATTCGTCTGTCTCCTGCTTTGCGAGAGAGTGGGGCGAAGACGTGACCAGTGCAAGGCGGCAGGGTGGCTTTTTGGCCTATGCCGCTGATTTTCGGATGTTTTGGCGCCCAGGACACAATTTGGGAAGGCGCAAGCTGCGCTCATGAAAAACGCCCGGGCAAAGCCGGGCGTTCCAAGTCTCGAAAAGAGAGCTTTGTGATCAGGCGATGGTCTTGCCGAAGGCGACCGATGTGTCGCCCATGCGGTTGGAGAAACCCCATTCATTGTCGTACCAGGACAGCACCGATACGAAGTTGCCGTCCATCACCTTGGTCTGGTCGAGCGCCATGATCGAGGAGCGCGGATCGTGGTTGAAGTCGATCGACACGTTCGGGTGATGGGTGACGCCGAGAATGCCCTTGAGCTTGCCGTTGGAGGCGGCGATCACGGCTTCGTTGATCTCCTGCACCGTGGTCGACCGCTTGGCGATGAACTTGAAATCGACGACCGAGACGTTCGGGGTCGGCACGCGGATCGAGATGCCGTCGAGCTTGCCCTTGAGGTCGGGCAGCACCAGGCCGATCGCCTTGGCGGCACCGGTCGAGGTCGGGATCTGCGACAGCGCCGCGGCGCGGGCGCGGTAGAGATCCTTGTGCATGGTGTCCAGCGTCGGCTGGTCGCCGGTGTAGGAGTGGATCGTCGTCATCATGCCTTTTTCGATGCCGACCGTTTCGTGCAGCACGGCTGCCAGCGGCGCCAGGCAGTTGGTGGTGCACGAGGCATTCGAGATGACGATATGATCCTTGGTCAACTGGTCGTGGTTGATGCCGTAGACCACGGTGAGGTCGGCGCCTTCGGCAGGGGCCGAAACGATGACGCGCTTGGCGCCGGCGGTCAGGTGTGCCGCTGCCTTGTCGCGGGCGGTGAAGATGCCGGTGCATTCGAGCGCGATGTCGATGCCGAGTTCCTTCCACGGCAACTGCGTCGGATCCTTGATCGCGGTGACCTTGAACGTCTCCTTGCCGACGGTGATCTGGTCGCCGGATACCGAGACTTCATGCGGGAAGCGGCCGTGCACGCTGTCATAGCGCAAGAGGTGCGCATTGGTCTCGACTGGGCCGAGGTCGTTGACGGCGACGACGTCGATGTCCTTGCGGCCGGATTCATGGATAGCGCGCAGGATGTTGCGGCCGATGCGGCCAAATCCGTTGATGGCAACTCTGACGGTCATAATTCTCTCCCTGGGAGTTGGAGGGCGGACAAGGGGTCTGCAGTTTCATAGCGGCGGAAGCAGAAAGAATCCAGCCGCACTGGCGTGGATTTAAATCGATTAAGTTGAGCCAGCCCGGCGAAGCCGTTTTCGCGGTTTCGCCGAACTGGCCCAGAATTTTACTTGGCGTGCAGGCGGGCTTCCGCCGCCTTGGCCGCGGCCTCGGCGGTAATGCCGAAATGCGGATAGAGTTGCTCGATCGTGCCCGACGCGCCGAAGCCGGTCATGCCGACGAAGATGCCGTCTGAGCCGATCAGATGATCCCATCCCTGGCGGATGCCGGCTTCGATCGCCATCTTGATCGGCGCATTGCCGATCGTCTTCTTGCGGTAGTCGTCGCTCTGCTGGTCGAACAGTTCGAAGCAGGGAACCGAGACGACGCGGGTCGGATGGCCGTGCTTTTCCAACAGCTCGCGCGCGCCAAGTGCGATCTCGACCTCGGAGCCGGTGGCGAAGATGGTTATCGCCGCCTCGCCGCTGGCGGCGGCCAGCTCATAGGCGCCCTGGCTGCTGAGGTTCTTGGCCGTGAATTCGGTGCGCACCGTCGGCAGGTTCTGGCGGGTCAGCGCCAAGGTCGACGGCGTCTTTTCCGACTCCAGGGCGATCTGCCAGCATTCCGCGGTTTCGACAGCGTCGGCCGGGCGGAAGACATTGTGGTTGGGGATCGCGCGCAATGCCGCCAGATGCTCGACCGGCTGGTGGGTCGGGCCGTCTTCGCCCAGACCGATGGAATCATGGGTCATGACGAAGATCGAGCGGATGCCCATCAGCGAAGCCAGACGCATTGACGGACGGGCATAGTCGGAGAAGCACAGGAAGGTACCGCCATAGGCGATGAGGCCGCCATGCAGCGTCAAGCCATTGATGGCGGCCGCCATGCCATGTTCGCGAATGCCGTAGTGGACATAACGCTGGCCGTAATCGTCGGGCGTAATGTTCTTGGTCTGGCTGGTCTTGGTGTTGTTGGAGCCGGTCAGGTCGGCGGAGCCGCTTATGGTTTCCGGCACGGCGCCGTTGATGACCTCCAGCGCCATTTCCGAGGATTTGCGGGTGGCGACCTTCGGCTTGTCGACCGACAGCTTCTTCTTGTAGTCGGCGATGACGGCGTCGAAATTCGACGGCAGCTTGCCGGCGAGGCGGCGTTCGAACTCGGCCTTCAACTTGGGCTCGGCCTTGGCCAGACGTCCCTCCCAGTCGGTGCGCGGCTTGGCGCCGGTTTTACCGGCGGCGCGCCATGCGTCAAGGATGTCGGCCGGAATCTCGAAGGGCGGCGAGGCCCAGTTGAAGAATTTGCGCGCACCGGCGATCTCGTCGGCGCCGAGCGGCGAACCGTGCGCCTTGTTGGTGCCGGCCTTGGTTGGAGCGCCGAAGCCGATGGTCGTCTTGCAGGCGATCATCGTCGGCTTGTCGGAGTGACGAGCGGCTTCGATGGCATAGGCGATGGCTTCCGGATCGGTGCCGTCGATGTGGCTGGCGTTCCAGCCCGAGGCCTGGAAGCGGGCGACCTGGTCGGTGTTGTCGGCAAGCGAGACCGGGCCGTCGATCGAGATGTTGTTGTTGTCCCAGAAGACGATCAGCTTGTTGAGCTTGAGATGGCCGGCAAGCGCGATGGCTTCCTGGGAAACACCTTCCATCAGGCAGCCGTCACCGGCCAGTACGTAGGTGTAATGGTCGACGAGGTCGTTGCCGAAGGCTGCGTTCATGATGCGCTCGCCGAGCGCGAAGCCGACCGAATTGGCCAGACCCTGGCCGAGCGGGCCGGTGGTCGTCTCTATGCCGGTGGCATGGCCGTATTCGGGATGGCCGGCGGTCTTCGAGCCCAACTGGCGGAAATGCTTGATCTGGTCGATCGTCATGTCCTCGTAGCCGGTCAGGTGCAGCAGCGAATAGAGCAGCATCGAACCGTGGCCGGCCGACAGGATGAAGCGATCCCGGTCGGGCCAATGGGGGGCCTTCGGATCATATTTCAGGAACTTCGTGAACAGCACCGTGGCGATGTCGGCGCAGCCCATGGGCAGGCCGGGATGGCCGGAGTTTGCCTTCTCGACGGCGTCCATGGAGAGAAAGCGGATCGCATTGGCCATCCGGTCATGTTGTTCACGCGACGTCATGGTTCCTCCAGAAGTGGGGGTTTGGGGGCTTGGGAGAGCCCTTGAAAAGGGTGCGCGACACATAGCAGGCGCGGGCTTTTAGTCAACAAATCGGGTGCATATTTGCCGGTCTTGTGATGCCGGCGGCGGACCTACATTAGCGTTAGCGGGGGACAGTCGCGAGAGCTTTGTTGACGTTGCCTTCACCCGGTGCCTAATGTTTCAGGGATAACGCGTTCTGAACGTGAACGATTCGGTGATGGGCAGGGCACAGGACGAAGGCCATGACCGGGGAAGCCACACTCAAGGAAGTCATCGCGAGGCTGGGCAAGGCCATCGAGGGGCTGGAAAACGCCGTCGCGGCCAAGCTCGAGCATGAACGCGACTACTCCGAAGCCGAGGCCGAGGTGCAGCGGATGAATGCCGATCGCTCGCGGCTGGCGCAGGAACTCGACAATTCCGAAGCGCGCGCCGAACGGCTGGAAGATGCCAACAAGGAAGTCTCGCGACGTTTGGTGACCGCCATGGAAACCATCCGCGCCGTGTTGGACAGATAGGAGCTGGCCCGATGGCACAGGTCACGGTTTCAATCGACGGCAAGCAGTATCGCATGGCCTGCGACGAGGGCCAGGAAGAGCATCTGATCGATCTTGCCGAACGTTTCGACCGCTATGTTTCACACCTGAAGGACTCGTTCGGCGAGATTGGCGATCAGCGGCTGACCGTGATGGCCGGCATCATGGTGATGGATGAACTCTCGGAGTTGCAGAAACGCGTCAAGGGCATGGAAAGCGAAGTGCTGACCTTGCGCAAGACCCGCGACGAGGCTCTGACCAAGGCCGACAAGAGCGATAGCGTGCTGACCAACGCGCTCAGCGCGCTGGCACAGCGCATGGAAGACCTGACTGTGACAATGGCGGTCAACAAGAGCTGAGGCAGGATCTCTCCTGTCCAGCCCAACAGGCTCTCATCCGCGTGCCGAGCATTCGGCAGCATAAAAATGCTCGCGTGCCGCCGACAAGAGTTTCATATTATCTTGCAGTCACAATTTTTGCGCTAAGATGCAACGATGCCCGGGCGGGGCAGCTCGATGGCGGCATGGGTTGCCGCTTGTCGTTCCTCGCTGCCGACGGGTTCCGTTTACAGGGGAGATGTATCATGAGCCTTCGTATCAACGACATTGCGCCGGATTTTACCGCCGAGACCACGCAAGGGACGATCAAATTCCACGACTGGATCGGGGACGGATGGGCGATCCTATTCAGTCATCCCAAGAATTTCACGCCGGTCTGCACGACCGAGCTTGGCACGATGGCGGGGCTCGAAGGCGAATTCAAGAAGCGCAACGTCAAGATCATCGGCATTTCGGTCGATCCGGTCGAAAGCCACGGCAAGTGGCAGGACGACATCAAGACGGCGACCGGCCATTCGGTGAACTACCCGCTGATCGGCGACAAGGACCTCAAGGTCGCCAAGCTCTACGACATGCTGCCGGGCGGTGCCGGCGAGACGTCGGAAGGCCGCACACCGGCCGACAATGCCACGGTGCGCTCGGTCTATGTCATCGGACCGGACAAGAAGATCAAGCTGGTGCTGACCTACCCGATGACCACGGGCCGCAACTTCGATGAGATCCTGCGTGCGGTCGATTCCATGCAGCTGACTGCCAAGCATCAGGTGGCGACGCCGGCAAACTGGAAGCAGGGCGAGGACGTCATCATCACCGCTGCCGTCTCCAACGAGGACGCGATCAGGCGCTTCGGCGCTTATGAGACCATCCTGCCGTATCTGCGGAAGACCAAGCAGCCCTCTGCCTGACCGCTCCTCGGAACAGTTTTTGGCTTTCCTGTCGCCGCGAGCGAAATGATACTTGACTGGCTCACCCGAGCGGACAACCATGCTCCTCTCGGGTGTCGTCAGAGAAAATCATTCCTGACGACCGAGAGTTGGGGAAGCCAGAATTGGACGTAGCTTTGGCCAGGCCGCAGGTCAGCGGCTTCTACGACAAGCCGACCGGGGCCATCCAGTATGTCGTCGCCGACCAGGCGACGAAACGCTGCGCCATCATCGATCCGATCCTCGATTTCGACGAGAAATCCGGTGCTACGGCAACGACGAATGCCGATATCCTGCTCGACTTCGTCAGCGAGCAGGGGCTGAGCGTCGAATGGATCCTCGACACCCATCCGCACGCCGATCATTTCTCGGCGGCGCACTATCTGAGGGAGAAGACCGGAGCGCCGACAGCGATCGGCGACAGGGTCGTCGACGTCCAGAATTTGTGGAAGGCGATCTACAACTGGCCGGATTTTCCCGCCGACGGTTCGCAGTGGGACAGGCTGTTTGGTGAAGGCGAAACCTTCACGGTCGGCACGCTTCCGGCCAAGGTGCTGTTCTCGCCCGGCCATACGCTGGCGTCGATCACCTATGTGATCGGCGATGCCGCCTTCGTCCACGACACGCTGTTCATGCCCGACAGCGGCACAGCGAGGACGGACTTTCCCGGCGGCAGTGCCGCGCGGCTCTGGCGCTCGATCCAGGACATACTGGCGTTGCCGGACGAGACGCGGGTGTTCGTCGGTCATGACTATCAGGCCGGCGGCCGCGAACCCTTGTGGGAAAGCACGGTCGCCATACAGAAGGCGACCAACACCCATCTTGCCGCCGTCCGCAGCGAGGCCGAGTTCGTCGCCCTGCGCGAAGCGCGCGACAGGACGCTGCCGATGCCGAGGCTGATCCTGCATGCGCTGCAGGTCAACATGAATGGCGGGAGGCTGCCCGAACCCGAAGCGAATGGCCGGCGGTACCTGAAATTTCCGCTGGATGGGCTTTGAGAGATCGCTGCCGGCGAAGCTGCAATCTTCCCCCTTGCGGGGAGATCGGATGTCGCCTCCGCTTTCGCCAACCACACAAGAAAAAAAGCGGCGCCAGTTTCCTGGCGCCGCCTTTAGATCTTGTTGCCTTTAGCCGGCTTTAGGCTGCGGGCTGCGCCTCAATGGTGCGCAGCGCCTGGGTCTGGCGCTTGGCGGCGGCCTTGACCGCATCCTGCACCTTCTCGAAGGCGCGCACCTCGATCTGGCGCACGCGCTCGCGGCTGATGTCGAATTCGGACGAAAGCTCTTCCAGCGTCAGCGGCTCCTCGGCGAGGCGACGGGCCTCGAAGATGCGCCGCTCGCGCTCGTTGAGCACGGCAAGAGCGCCCGACAGCATGCCGCGCCGGTTTTCCAGCTCGTCCTGCTCGATCAGCATCTCTTCCTGGCTTTCGTGGTCGTCGACCAGCCAGTCCTGCCACTCGCCGGACTCACCTTCGCTCGCCCGGATCGGGGCATTGAGCGAGGCATCGCCCGACAGGCGGCGGTTCATCGACACCACTTCGGCTTCGGAAACGTTCAGCCTGGTGGCGATCTCGGCGATCTGGTCGGGCTTCAAGTCGCCGTCGTCGAGCGCCTGGATCTTGCCCTTCACCTTGCGCAGGTTGAAGAACAGGCGCTTCTGGTTGGCGGTCGTGCCCATCTTGACCAGGCTCCACGAGCGCAGGATGTACTCCTGGATCGAGGCCTTGATCCACCACATGGCATAGGTCGCGAGGCGGAAGCCGCGCTCGGGTTCGAATTTCTTGACGGCCTGCATCAGGCCGACATTGCCTTCCGAGATCACTTCGCCGATCGGCAGGCCATAGCCGCGATAGCCCATGGCGATCTTGGCGACGAGCCTGAGGTGGCTGGTGACGAGCTTGTGCGCAGCGGAGGTGTCTTCATGCTCGGCATAACGCTTGGCGAGCATGTACTCTTCCTGCGGCTGCAGCATGGGAAAGCGGCGGATTTCTTCCAGGTAGCGGCTGAGGCCGCCTTCGCCGGAAACGATACTGGGTAGTGACTGGGCCATGATAGCGCCCCCTCTCTATTGGAGTGATGCCCCCGAAACGCGGCGGGCATGTGACGCGAGCACCAAAAGGCTCGCCCGCGACATCGGATCTTATACAGGAACAAAACCAGAAAAGACAGGCATTTGTTCAACACGAAACAGTGTGTCACGGTGAAGTGAACAATGTCAGTCAGGTTTTTTGATGGCTTGTCGGTGACGGGTTCAGAGTTTGCGGAAGCCGCCGACGAGTTCCTCCATGTCCCTCGGTAACGGCGCCTCGAACCTCATCGTTAGATGGGTAGTGGGGTGGCGAAATGCAAGGAGCCAAGCATGCAAAGCTTGCCGGGGAAATGCCTTGACCTGGCTTTTCAGCGGTTCCGGCAGCCGGTTGGCCTTGGTGCGGAAGGCCTGGCCATAATCGGGGTCGCCGATCACCGGATGACCGATATGCGCCATGTGGACACGGATCTGGTGGGTGCGGCCGGTCTCCAGCCGGCATTCGACCATGCTGGCCGTGGCGAACTCCTGTTGGCTCTCGCCGAAGCGCTCCTGCACGGCAAAGTGGGTGACCGCATGGCGGGCGTCGTCGCGTCCTTCCGGCACCACGGCACGGCGCACGCGGTCGGCGGCGCGGCCAAGCGGGGCGTCGACCCTTCCGGTCGGCCTCTGCGGTATGCCCCAGACCAGCGCCAGATAGGCACGTTCGAGATCGCCGGTGAGGCCGTGATCGGCGAAAGCCTCGGAGAGTGACTTGTGGGCGCGGTCAGTCTTGGCGACCACCATGACGCCGCTGGTCTCCTTGTCGAGGCGGTGAACGATGCCTGGCCGCCGCACGCCGCCAATGCCGGAAAGGCTGTCGCCGCAATGATGGATCAGCGCGTTGACCAGCGTACCGGTCCAGTTGCCCGCTCCGGGATGCACGACAAGCCCGGCCGGCTTGTTGATGACAATCAGCTCGTCGTCCTCATAAAGCACATCGAGTGCGATGTTCTCGCCCTGCGGCTCCGCCGGCTCCGGCTCCGGCATGGTAATCGATACGCTTTCGCCCGGCGCCATCTTGCGCTTGGTCTCATCGATCAGCTTGCCGTCGACCCAGACCGCGCCTTGCCTGATCAGCATCTGCACGCGGCTGCGTGACATGTCCGGACCAAGCCTTGCCGCCAGCCACTGGTCGAGGCGCTGACCGGCCGCGTCCGCATCCGCCACCAGCACGGTCGGTACCGCCTCTATCAATTCAGGGGCCTCTTCGTTATGAGCGCTCATTGAAAAACCGTTCCGGAACTGTTTGCCATGGCCAGCCCGATCGCCGAAGAAGACCAGGATAAGCCGCTCGACCCCGAGGTCGAAAAGGTGCGCAGGAAACTCGTCCGCTTCGTCGGGATCAATCTCGGCCTGCTGTTCCTCGCCCTTATGGTGGTGATCGGCGCCCTTGTCTACAAAGCGCGCAATGCACCGCCGGCGAACCCGCCGCTGGCCGGGGATATCCAGACACCCGCCGGCGAACCGGTCAGCGGCGACATCGTGCTGCCGGTTGGGGCCAAGGTGGTCAGCCAGTCGCTGTCCGGCAACCGTGTCTCGATCGACGCCGAGCTTGCCGACGGCAGCCGCACGATCTTCGTCTACGACATCACTGAGCGACGCCTGATCGGCCGCTTTGCGATCCGCAACAAGTGACCGAGCCGCAACGATGAACGGCAGCAGGCCCATGAGCAAGCCTCGGGGATGAGCGGGTTCGCCGAACATCGTCGCGTCGCCACGGTCGCCCTGGTCGTCGCCAATTATGACGAGGCGATTGCCTGGTATGTCGAGAGGCTGGGTTTCCTGCTCGTCGAAAATGTCGATCTCGGCGGCGGCAAGCGCTGGGTCACAGTGGCGCCGGCCAACGGGCAGGGCGCCAGGCTGCTGCTGGCCGAGGCTTCCGACGAGGCGCAAAGCAAAAGTATCGGCGATCAGACCGGCGGCCGTGTCTTCCTGTTCCTGGAAACCGACGACTTTGCCCGCGACCACGCGGCGATGCTGGAGAAGGGCGTCGAATTCCGCGAAGCACCGCGCTTCGAGCCCTACGGCACGGTGGCGGTTTTCGCCGATCTGCATGGCAATCTCTGGGATCTGATCGAACCGAAACGATAGGCTGACGGCCGGCTTTTCCTCGACCGGGGAAAGCGGCCTAACCCCAGTTGCTTTTTCCCAGCGCTCAGCCTATATCGCCGGTTCTTGAACGCGCCCATCGTCTAGCGGTCAGGACACCGCCCTCTCACGGCGGGAACAGGGGTTCGATTCCCCTTGGGCGTACCAACGAAATCAAGCACTTAGAGGAAAACGCGCGGTTTCGTTGCTGAAATCGTTGATCTTCGGTCGCGTGTGCGGCCGTTCACGTTTCCGTGATCAGTGACCTTTGCTCCCCGTCCAACATCCGGTTGAGCCGGAATAATTGCGCATGTGTTCCGCCTGAGCGATAGCCCCCGCCAAGCCGCAACCGGCAAGGGAAAGCAAACAAAACGTATGTCGACAATAAACGACATACGTTATAAGTATTGTATGTCGAAATAGTCGATTTTGTGCCCATATTGCTCCGCCAGCGTCCATCTTGTATTGTGAATCTATCAAATACAGGAGAGACAATTGGCGTCCTCAAAATCAAATGCGAATAGTATTGTGTCTGGCGCGCTCACCATCGATGAAACTGCGGATTACCTCCGCGTCTGCCGGAGCACGTTGTATAAACTCCTGCGGAGTGGGGACCTCAAACATGCGAAGGTCGCGGGGCGAACGGTAATCCGGCGTGTGGACGCGGAAACCTTCCTCGAGAAGTGTCTAGTCGCGTGACGGCCTCATCGATGTCGCGGGCAGAGCGCCGACGAGCGTCACGCACCGGGCGAGTAATCGCACTCGATCGGCCACCGGTATTTTGCGATCTGCGGCCGCTAAGTGTGGCCGAGTTGCGCCCAGGCGAGGCAATGACGCCGGGCATGCAGATGTTCACCGTCAGCGGATTGAAGGATGACGGGACGCCCGGCGAGATGTTCTTTGAATTCGTCGTGCGGCTGCCGGCGCATTTGCGAGAGAACACCGGGCCGAACGTTCGCAGGGTGCTGGAGAGTCTCCGCCGGTCGCCGCGGTTCCGCGCCTTCATGGACCAATACCATTGGTTTGCCCCAAAAGCGGGCGAGCCCGACGAATGCTTGCAGCGGGCAACCGCCCGCACCGGATAGCGCCAGCGGCTCAATCTGACGACCAAAGCGACAAAGGATATTGAAACGGAAAGGCCGGCCGCGTCTGTCAACGCGCACCGGCCAGAAAGAAGTCGCGTGTGTCTATACAGGAAAAGCCCCCGGCTGTCCAATCATCTGGCATCGCGGAAGCGATCTTGAAGATCCGTCCTGCCAAGGTTGTTGATCTATTTCCCGAAGCTGCGGCGCCGCGCCTGCAGCGCGAACTGGCCTTCTCCGTGATGGAAAGCGCCGGAGCCCTCACGAAGTCATTCAGCATCGACGCCGCTGGAAAGCCGATCAGTTCCCGTAGCCCTGGGATGGCAACCGGCATGGTCCGGCGCGTTTCTCTGGCCGGCACTGCGCCGCAGATCGCCGCGGCCTTTACGACGGTCCTAGCCTCTCTGAAGTCGACCGAAGCGCTGGTCTTGGTCCCGCCGCCTGATGGCAAGGAATCAACGATCGTCGTCACGGAAGCAATGCTCCCTGAGGTTCCCGATGCGATCAGCCGTGGCAAGGCCTTCTTTGCGCACCAGGCAACCACGTCGGTGCTCGGGCTCGACTTCGATGTGAAGGACTGGCCTGACGACATCATACAGCGCGTGCGCGATACGCCAGGTGAAATCACCGGCGCGCTTGCCAGCGTGTTTGCCGCTTTCGCCGACGTCTGCACGGTGATGCGGCCATCATCCTCCACCGGTGTTCGCAACAAGGCTGGCGGCCAGTCGACCGGCGCCAATTCGGGGCAGCACCGCTATGTGTTCGTTTTGGACGGTTCCGATATTGCAGCATTTGCCGATCGCTTGTTCGACCGGCTGATTTTGGCAGGGTACGGCTTCCCGTTCATCACCAAGAGCGGTGCAGTGTCGGTGCGAACGCTCATCGACAAGATCGCAACCAAAGGCCCGGAACGGCTGTGGTACGAAGCCGACGCCATTCTCGATGACAGCCGGCTGGCCTACTCGCCGGGCGCGCGGGATCCGAGGATCATCAACCCCGACGGCGGCTTCTGCGATACGCGCCAGCTCCCGCCCTTGTCGGACCTCGAGCAGACGCAACTGGCGGACCGCATCGAAGCTATCAAGCTTTCATGCGCCGACCGGGCCGCCGCGGTCTCTGCCGCGTACCGGAAAACCGAAATCGAGAAGCACACCCAAAAGGGGATGCAGCGGGCAGCAGCCGAACGCATCGTCGCCGCGGCTGTTGAACGATCAGAACTGAAAGGCGGATTCGAAGTTCGGCTCGACGATGGCCGCTGGGTGACGGTCGACGAGATCCTGGCCGACAAGGCGGCGTTTCATCGCAAGACATGCGCGGACCCGATCGAGCCGGAGTATGGCGGCGGACGAAACAAAGCGATCATCTACACCGACGGTTCATACCCCCACATCGCCAGCCAGGCGCACGGCGGCGCCGATTACAAGCTGCTGGAAGACATCGCCGCGAAGTATCACGAGCCGGTGGAGTCGACCGGCCTCCAGGTCGTCACGGGCCTCATCAATCCGAAGTCGCTACCCGTTCGCGAAATGCTGATCGAGCCGCGCTTGCCGATTGGCGATGTCACACAATGCGTGGGTGAACCTGGCATCAGCAAATCGACGTTCGCGATCCGCGACGCACTGATCATCGCCACCGGCCGGCGCGAGTTGCTGCGCGGTGCCAACGGGCACGGTTTTGAAGAGCTTCACCGCACCGGGTCGGTCATCATCTACAATGCCGAGGACAAGCTCGACGAAATGCAGCGGCGGCTTTCCGCCTACCAGCAATATCTTCGGCTCGAGCCTGCGGACATGAAGCACGCAATCATCCTGTGGTCTGGCGTCGATGACGAAACGCTGACGATTATGCACCGGCCGGACACGCGGAAGCCGCTGGTGCGCGCCGACGGCGCCAAGCTGTTGGAAAGCCGGATCAGGGAATATCAGCCGGTGCTGGTCATCCTGGATCCGCAAATCAGCCTGATGGCTGGCGGCGTCGAGAACAGCAACGACGATATGAACGCCCTCCTGCAGGAGATCGCGAACATCGCCGCCCGCAACCGGGTAGCGATCGAGATCATCCATCACACATCGAAGGGCAGCCGAGACCAGCGCGGCGACATGGGCGCCGGCCGCGGCGCGTTCGCGACCGTGGGCAAGGTTCGCAGCGCGTTCACGCTCTGCAACGTCACCGGGACCGACGACGAGAAGGATTGGGGTGTCTCTGCGGCCGACCATATGCTGCGGCTCGACTATGCCAAGGTTAGCCACAGCAAGAAGCCGACAACCCCGATCGTCATGCAGCGCATCGCCGTGCCGGTGAACAACGGCAGCGGGCTCCCGCGTGGCGTAGCCAGCGCTCTTTTCGATGAGGATCCGGCAGAACGTCTGAAAGCTGAAGGGGACTTTGCGCCTGTGCTCGAGCTGGTCGACATCAAAAGCCGGATGAAGGTTACGTCGGCGCGCGAGGTTGACGAAGAGAAGGCCCGCGACATCGCCCGCATTGTCGATGCGATCATGGGCGAATTCGACGAATGCGAACTTCCGGGGATCATCGAGACCGTTGCGGAAAAGTTGCGCCAGGACGGTCTTACGACCGCGAAACATCGCCCCGCGATCACCGGGCTCGTCTCAACATCCCTGCACGGTGACGGCAAGTCGATCGAGCGCGGCGGACAAACTGTCCGTATACGGGCGTTCAAAAAAGCCGGGCACTCGACCGCGCCTTGGTTCTTAAGCCGGGAAATCAGCTTGCCGGTGGTGGAGAGCGAAAATGCTTGACGGGCTTGTCGGTCAGCTTGTCGGCGACAAGCAAAAAACAACGCAGAATCATGGGCTTGCCGTGTATGTCGGTCGAGCTTGTCGGCTTGTCGGCCGGAAACAAGCGACAAGCTCGAAAAAAACCCAATGTTTTCAATGCTTGTCGGCTTGTCGGTCTTGTCGCTACTACGTAGGGGCTGTCGGACCGACAAGCCCGACCCCCAACGTAGACGGCCGGGTTAGTTGGATACCTCACGAACGCCTATTCGGGAAAAGGCCGTGAGAGGCGCCGGCAGCAACAAGCGGCCCGGTGGGTGGCGCGGCAGCGCAGCGCAGATTGCCGTCGGTCGCGCCGCCATCATCAAGTGGAACCGCACACGCCATCTACAGCCGAAGTGCGGGGCCGCGCGCAAAAGCGACTATGCGCCTTGTCAAAACTTGGCCATGGCTAACGGACGCTGCCACAAGCACGGCGGCAAGACGCCGAAGGGGGACAACTGGCATCGACCGCTTTGGCCCCATCGCGACGCCCCCGGCGCCAACACGAAGCTCAACCGCAAACTCAACGATCTGCAGCGGACTGCGGCAAAGCGCGAGAAGCGGGTGGCGCGAATGTCTCCGGAAGAGCGTGCCGCGCATGAGCAGTGGCAGCGAACCCACAAGCCTGGCAGCGCGGCCGAGCGCCAGCGCCAACGCGAGTTCCGGCGACAAGCCAAAGAATCTCGGTTGCTATTGTCGGCCGAACCGCCGCCAGCTCCGACGCCGGAAGCGCAAGAATTGCAAAAGCTGATCGATCAATTGAAAGCCGAACTGCTCGAACTGGAGTTTAGGAAAGGGGTTTTCGCATGAGCAAGAAAGACGAGGAACGAGAAGCCTTCGCGCGTGTGAGCCACAAGCTGAAAACGGTCGGCATCGAAGTCGCGGTCGATTCTTTGATCGCGGTCGCGGGCGATCCGAAGGCCCCAGCTCCGGCTCGCTCGACCGCAGGGACGTCGTTGCTGCGTGCCGCCGGCATGATCTCGACAGGCAGCAAGGACGCCGTTCGAGCCGATAAGTCGCCGGCTGAAATGTCGCCAGAGGAATTGGAAGACGCGCTGACGGCGCTTCGCCAGGATCTCGCAGGCCGGCGATCTGGAGAGGATTCCGACGGCGTTTTCGAGTAACCCGCTATATGTCTAAATCGCCTTCATCAACGCCCTGCTTCCATTCGGTTGAAATCTTCTCGACCGCGTCGAGTAGATCAGCGGCCGTGTGATGCCCGTAAACCCGTTCAATCATCTGGACCGAGTTCCCCAGGATCTTCGCGACCTTCCAAAGGCTCACGCCGTTTCGGACCATGTTCGTTGCGCATGTGTGACGGAAGGTGTGCGGGCCGATCCCCGTCGCCGGGGGCTTGGTGCCAGCGGGCACCGCAGCCGGAGTTCCGATGAACAGCCCTGCTTTCATCGCGATGTGCTGGATCGGCGCCCAAACGCCACCCCCGTTGTCGAGAACCAGGTTGCTAATCCGCTCGCGAAACGCCCTAAGCAGCACACGCCTTAGAAGCGATGATATCGGGACCGCCGCGCGCCGCTTCTTCGTCCTGCGGCGTCCAGGCACATCGAAATAGATGACCCCGATTTTGAAATCGACGCGGTCCCAACTCAAATCCAAAATCGCTTGCTTTCTGGCGCCGGTTTCCAGCGCGACATAGGCGAACCGTTCAACGCGACTTAAGCGAGGCGTGTCGCCGAATTGGCTGGACCGTATCCGGTGCTTGGCCGCAGTGGCGAAGAACGCCTTCAGTTCGTAGTCTCTCAACCATCGTTCGCGCGGCATGCTCGCCGGGGGCAAATCGAAGGCGGGCACATCTTCAGGCGGGATCAGCCTCCGTTTCCGGTTAGCGCAAAATCGAATGGCGGCAAGCAAAAGCGCGAGTTCGCGACGCATAGTTGCGGCGGTCGACGGTTTGCCGATGGCGCCACAGGTACGCGCCGCCACATATTCGTCGACCAGATTTTGGTCGACCTTGCCCACTGGGACGTTGCCGAATTTCTGGCCGAGATTTTTCCAGTTGTAATCCTGGGTTTCAGGGTGAGCGGCGTAAACAGCGGTATGCCTGGCCGTGTAGATCGCCCATGCGTCTGCACAGGTGAATTTCTTCAAAGGGGCGTTCATGTGGGGGCTCCGTTTCACAACGGCGGGCCGAGTGCCACAATAAGACGAGTCTCTGCAATAGGCGTTAAGCGATATAGTTAAAGTACAAAATGACGTTTGACTTTCTTGACCAAAATAATAACACCACAACTGTTGACATTAGTTGTTTAAGTGCTATGTATGGTCACGGTTTGAAACACCGCTTTAACAGCTATCTCCAAAGATAGTCATAGTCCGGGGGTCACGCGCGCATGTCCAAGGCGCGAGCCCAAAGGTGCGTGAAGGCCGAGCTGTCGGTCGTTTCACCCCCGGACGCAGACGCCAGTTGAAACCTGGCAGAAGGACAGCACATGACAAACGAATTCAGGTTACTGGAGGCGAAGGCCTTTTGGATCGCCAGTTCAGCTCTCCGCAAGGCGATTAGGTGCGGGGAAGCAGGCGTCGAAGCGCTCGAGCAGGTGGTCGAAAACCACGCCAGGTATGGCGTGCAGCCTGCGATCAAGGCTCGCGCGAAAGAGCTTCTCAGTGAAAGAAGACGCTCGAGTAAGGCCGGCTGACCATCAAAGCCGTAGAAGACGAAGGGGCGCCAGGGCGCCCCTTTTTCGCGTCTGGAAGGCTGTTTTCGGTCGATTTCGGCTACTTGCTTGCAAGGCGCTACCAAGCGCCACGGCTAAACGCCTGAAAACGTTCGCTTGCTAACTGTGTAAGTAACACTGTGGCCGCACTTCCGCCTGCCTCAAAGGACGATCGACAAACGCCAGGGTGGGGGTGCGCAAGGTCGCCGCGGGCGCGCCATTCAGGCATGGGCGGTGGCCGTTCGTGCCGCGCCGGCGACCGCCGGCAACGACCGACCGCCACCCCGGCAGCACCCCCGCCGGGGCCGAGGCCACCCCCCGGTATAGTCAAACGTGCGCGGCGGAAACCTCGGCGGACGTCTCTAGGAATTTGCGCCGCCGTGGAACTTTTGGACATTCAGCCAGCCACATAGTCGCTGGCGTTTCGATCGGAGTTTTGATAGGTTGGCTAGGCCGGAAAAATAGCGGAACTCGGGCTGCCGCTCCATCGCCGACTGAACAGTCGGTCCCTCTCAACGAACCCTCCCCTCGCGCCGTGATGGCGCTGCGGTTCTTGAAGCTTGGAGCGCCACATGCCAGCCGACGCGAAACAAGATCGCCTCCCCGCCTCCGGACCTTGGACGAAGTATGCCGACGCGATCCCGCCGGGCTTCCGAGTCGTGCAGCCGCCGGCGAACGTGTTCGATCAGTTCGACGCACCAGCGACGGTGCCTGCAACGCAGACGTCTCCGGGCAAGGATCCATGGGCTGCGTTTCCTGACGCGCCACCCACATCGCAGCGGCCGACGGTCCTAGAGATCAATGGCCGTCGAGTAGAGGTTGACGGCAGTTTCTTGTCGATGTCTCCCGAACAACAGAACTCGACGGTCGATGAGATCGCCAAATCGTTGTCGACTGCGGCGCCCGCTGCCGCGCCGACGATCCCGAACGGCTTCAAGGTTGTTGGCAAGACCGGTCAACCTGCCCCGCGGTTCCCAGGCGTGCCAGTCCCGAGGTTCCCAGGCGCGCCAGTCGACCAACCAGGACCGTGGACCAAATACGGCGCCGCTGCGGCTACACCCCCGGAGCCAGCGGGCAATGTGTTCGACCAATTCGACGCGCCGGCCGCGCCCGAACAGCCGATCTCGACCGGGCTGGACGTCGTCGAATCGGCGGCCTCAGGCCTTCCACGCGGTCTGATCGAAACAATCATGTCGCCGGTGACGCTCGCCCGCATGGCCGAAAGCGGCCTTGGCTATGTCGGCGAAAAAGGCGCCGATCTTGGCGCCACGATGGGTATGACGCCACTGACCGACGAGCAGCGCAAGGCCATCCGCGAGCCGTCGTCGCTTACCAAGCCGTTCTACGATTCGCAGGACAAGGTCCGCGACTACATGAACGACAAGCTGCACAAGCCGCAGACGACGCCCGGCAAATTCGCCGGCACGGTCGCTGAATTCGCCACTCCTGGCGGCCTTCCTAGCCGAGCCGCCCGCACAGCGCCGGGGCTCGCAAAAGTGGGCCGGTATGCCGAAGAAGCACTCGGCAATGTCATTTTCCCGGCACTGAGTTCCGAAGGTGCTGGCCAGGCCGCGGAAGGCACCCAATACGAAGGCATGATGCGGTTTCTCGGCGCATTGTTCGGCAACGCCGGTGCTGCCGCCGGTCGAGCGCATAACGCGCCAGAAGCGGTCATTCGCAGGGCGACCGAAGGAACTACCGACGCCGAGTGGCAGGCGGCACGGCGGCTACAAGACAACAATTTTGGTATCGATCTCTCGAGCCCCGAGTCTTTGGCCCAAGCCCGCGGCGGCGCCAGCAAGTTGCGCGACATTCTGCGTGTCGTCGAAGGGTCCACGACCGGCGGAAATATCACGGCGCCTTTCTTTGCAGCCCGGCCCGCACAGGTCGACAGCGCTGTCGGCGGCGTGCTCGACCAGATCGCCCCGCAGAGCGCGAATCCTTCGGTGCTAGGCCCGCGCGCCGCCGAAGCCGGAACGAAAGCTGTTCGCGAAGTCGAGCAGGCGCGCACGGCCGCGGTCGATCCCGTCTATGCAGCGGCCAATACAGACCAAGTGCCGGCCGATCAGGTTCAAGCGCTTCTCGCGCAGATCGACAGCGCGGCAGCGGCCGATAAGACCGGCGTGTTGAGCGGTCCGTTGAAGGAACTCCGGGGCCGGCTGATCGCAACCCCGGCGAAAGCCGGCGTGCCGTCCGTTCGCACGCCCGTCACCGGGCCGGACGGCCAGGTCACGCGGTACACGCAGACCCCCGCCGTCGATCCGGTGCCCGAGGTTCCGATTACCGATATCGAGAACCTGGACCGCACGCGCAAATATTTTCGCGACCGCATGAATTTGCCGCAGATCGGGCAAGACGCGATCACGAAAGAGCAGAACGCCGCGATCACCAACATTCTGACGCAGCTTGATTCCTCGATGGAAGGGGCCAGCCAGAACTTTGCCGCCGGCAAGCAGCGGTACGCGGACATCTCAAAGAACGTCGTCCAGCCGATCGCGGAAGGCCCGGTCGGGCGCGTCGCAGCGGCCCAGGACACGGCCACAGCCGGCAATGCCATTCTGCCGCAGAACCCGCTTGCGGGCTCGGCCGGCGAAGCGGCTGACGCCACGGCGCGGCTTGCCGCCCAAGACCCGGAAACGGCGGCCGCTCTCGTGCGCCAGAACCTTGCCGATCGGTATTCCGCCGCGCAGACCGAGACGCAGGGCGGCAGCCGCGAAGGCGCCGGCGCCAAGTTCCACAAGAGCGTCGCCGGCAACGACCAGCGCCGCGAAGTGCTCGACGCGGTGCTGCGGGCCTTGCCTGGCGGTCAGGTCGCCGCTCAGGCCGTGCCCCAATTGTTGGAAGTGCTTCAGGCGACGATGCGCCGCGACGCCCCAGGCAGCTCCACGGCGGCGAACCAGTTGATACATGGCGATCTAGGCGCCAGGTCGCCCATAGGGGCGGTCATCGATCTCACCAAGTCGCTCGGCGCCAGCTTCCTGACGCAAGCCGGCGATGCGGCGAAGCGGGCGCAATTGCGAGGCAACCTGGCGCATTTGGGCGATATCCTGACGGGGCCGGAGGCGGTTCAGCGCACGCGCGCAGCGCGCGATCGGCGGCCGACGGTCAGCTATCCCGAAGCTGGACTGCGCACGCTCTTCGAAAGCGGGCAGACGCTTCAGGATCCGCGGGGCGCGCGCTGATGTTGCGCCTTGCGCTGTTCGATGCGCTTCAGCCGTCGGCGGTTACGAGCATCTTCCCGCGCGTCTCCAAACATTGAAAACACGACGTTCGCCAGGCCGACACAAATCAGGATGCCAACAATGGCCAGAATGATTTCCATCTTCTCTCCTAGCGAAGCCCCAATCAGGGATAGTTGCGTTTCTTCGGCGCAGGCGGAGGAGGCTTCTGGAACACGATACCACACCCCTTTAGCGTCGACGCGTCTTCGATCGCCTGCATCTCACCTTTGAGCCTGGCAACCTCCGCTGCGGAGGCGCCGTCTCCGCTTGCAAAGAAAAGGGCTGGCCAGAATATGATCACGCCAACCGCAACAACCGCCGCATCCTGACCGGCCTTCTTATTCTGAACTCCGGCCGCTTCCGTCGCGCGCCTGGAAATGTTGGTCGCCTCCAGAGCGAGCTGCTCACACGTGAGGTTTTGATATAGAATTGGCGAAACGTAGCTCGCCTGAATCTTGTCCGGCCGCGTCGCACAGCCAACAAGCAATATTGCTGCGCCAAGCGCAGCCCAATTAAAAGCCCTCATCCCCCAGCCCCTCCCAAAGGCAGGGTGAGATCAAGCACATTCGACTCTGGCGTGCAACCGGAGATACGTCTTGCAGAACCTTGCTGCAGAAGAAATCGTTGGTGCAACAAACAAGCATTTCGGGAAAGTTGCGACTGTGCTATTCTGTTGATCGCCGGAACAGCGCGAAAATCGGGCAGTCGCATCACCCGCCTTGGTCTACCAGGGCTTCGATCAACCAGCTTTCCCTCGATCTCATCATTGTTGAGAAATTGTCGTCCCCAAGCGGATGGCATCGATCGGGTAGCCGTGTTGCGAGTGATGCAGATGCCTTCTCCCGTAAAGCCCATCATCGATTTCAGCTACCTGTATTCCTTTCCGGACGGCGCGCAGCTCGACAATGACCTGGCGGAGCTCGTGCGCGGCATCGACGACACGATCGACGCGCTGGCCGACGTGCGCCGCTCCGACGGAAAGCTGAACAACCAGATCGTGACGCCTGACAGCCTGTCGGCCGCCACGCGGGCGCTGATCACCGGCGAAGGCGCGACAGGCCCCACGGGGCCGACTGGACCGGCGGGAAGCGGGTCCACCGGGGCAACCGGCCCGTCCGGTGCCGTCGGCGCCACAGGGCCGGCAGGCGCCACGGGACCGACGGGGATCACGGGCCCAACGGGGCCGACGGGTGTCGCCGGGCCTACCGGGCCGACAGGCGTCACAGGGTTGACAGGAGCAACCGGCCCAACCGGAACAACGGGCGCAACGGGCGTCGCCGGGCCTAGCGGGGCGACAGGACCGGCCCCGAGCGGGTTTCCAAATATCAGCGCCGACACCATGCTTGTCGCCAGGGCTGATGCCTCGGGTTACGACGCGAAAGCCAAGCCGGACGTGCGTAGCTTCTTGGGCACCGCGCCGAACATCACCAGCCGCACCAATCTTCGCGCCGTCGATACGACAAAAGAGACCGCCGCGTTTTTCGACAGCAGCATATGGCTGTTCACGGCAGGTGACTTCTCGACTCAGGTAGCGGCAGACACGTTCGAGGGCATGTATCTCAAAGCAACGGCGATCGCAGCCACGGTTGGCGCTTGGGTGCGTCAGGACGCGGTGAACGGTCAACCGATCAATCTGCGTTGGTTCCAAGTCGTCAACGATGGCACCGACCAGTATGCCAAGGTGCAGTCAGCGATCAACCTCGCGTCTTCCAACGCCCAAATTTACATGCCCTACGGCTTCACCCACAACACCGCCTTTACGGTCGGTAAGGCGCTGGAATTTCGTGGGGCGGGCATCAAGCAAACTCAGATCATATCTGCGGCCACTATTTCCGGCTTTGTCATCACACCCGACCTGAGCCTGAACGAGACCCGGTTTGCCGACTTCCAGTTGACGCAGAGCGGTGTTCCGAAGACCACCAACACTTTCGGCATCGGCGCTCTCAATACGGCACTCGCGACTGGCTGCGGCTATCTGCAAATCGACAATGTTGCGATCCGTGGGTACGACAAGGACGTTCAGCTAGAGTTTTGCCAACTCTACAAAATCACGCGCTGCAAATTCTCTAATGGAAATAGAGGGCTCTACACGCACCGGTGCGTTAACGGCACCGTTTCGCAGACCATCTGTGAGCTTAATGCCGTATGGGGGATCCACATCAACGGCGACAGCGGCTCCGTATCGTTCTCTTGCGGCCAGCTATTTGAGCAATGCACGATCACCCAAAACGGCTCCGGGTCGGCGTCGGGCGGCAACATTAACGTCACTTACAATGAATATGTGACTGTGCAGAATTGCATGATCGATGTTCCAGCAACTGGCTCGGGCTTCAACGTGCAGTTGGTCGGCGTCTCGCGCGGCAACATTATTGGGAATTGGGTGGGCGCATCCAAAGGGCCAGGGGTGGAGCTTACAACCAGCACCCAAATCAACGTGATCGGCAACGCCATCGTCTCGTCGGCCACCTACGGTCTGACGTTGCAGACGTCGACAAACTGCAACATCGTCGGCAACACGCTGTTCAACAACACGAACATCGACGTTCTATTTTACGGCGGGTCGGCTGGTGCTCGTGGCAACATCGTAACCAACAACCAGCTCCTCTCAACCACCAACAGCGTTAGCATCCAAGAGACGGCGGCCTTCAACACCACCTATTCCAACAACGTCGCAGCCGGCACCGTCGCGCTTGCGGCTGGCAGCACTAGAGACGGCTATCTGCGAGGATCTGCCACTTACGATCCGCCCTCATTGGCGGATGCCGCCGGGACCACAACGACCGTGACAGTTACCGGCGCGGCGCTTGGCGATACGGCGCAGGCGTCGTTCTCACTCGATACCTCTGGCATTACGATTACTGCCTGGGTCAGCGCAACCAACACGGTCTCTGTACGCTTTCAGAACGAGAGCGGCGGCGTGCTGGACATCACCAGCGGCACTCTGCGGTGCTCGGTATTCAAGGCCTGATTTCCCGCTGGTCCTCGTTCGTGGCTATCCTGGATCAATTCCTTGGCAGCTTGTGAATTTCCAGCCTAACTGGCCCGCCTCTGTCGCAACTCGTGCACAGCAACGACCGCTCGACGGAACTGAACAGGGCGTCTTTGCCATGTCTCCGGATGAGAGCCGCGGGCTTCACCTCTGCGTGGTGCGAGCAATTTTTGCACCAAGCGCGGAGCTTATGCCACTCGCGCAAATCGCCTAACGACACGTCCAGGCCAGCGTGAACGCTCCCCTCGACAATCGTCTGCGGCGGTATTCTGACCTCCCCCGGCGTGATGATTTTTTCCATGATGTGGCGACTGTTGTAGTGGATCAGCAGCATGCCCGGCCGGCGCCGAATGGCCGCCTGCCAAGCCGCCTGACTGACCATCGCGTCGGGGGATCGGCATATGGTTTCGAGATGCGTCTTCTCCTCTCGATCCCACACTTCGATCCGGAAGTTATCTTCGGCCGTCTCTGCCATTAGAGGCGCCCCTTATGCCAGCCACGAGAAAATCCGCTCGACACGGCGGCGCGCGACAATGCAAGTTCACGTTCAAGCTCGACGTTCTTGGCAAGGACGTTCAGCAAGGCGACCACGACATCGTCGCCGGCCGCAACGATCGCCTGTTGTGCCAGCATCTCCAATTCGGACATAGCTTCGCCGGCCGGCGCGTTCTGGCGCTTTCCCATAGCCCTTTCCTGCAACGATCATTCAGGAATAAGGAACATATTCCTGTCTCGTCAAGAGGCACTTGACTCCAGCGTTCTCTTTTTGTTCACTGTTGGCAGGAAAGGAGGCAGAAATGGACCTGCTTTTGACAGTACCGGGCGCGTCGCCCGAGGAGATTGTGCGCGGGATAGCCGCGGCGAAGGAGGTATTGGACCGCGCTGGAATTTCAGCCGTTGAGGCCGCTGATGGAATGTTTGCCATTGAAGGCTGGGACGACGCCAGTTTCGCCGACGAGAGCCTGCCAACAGAGGAAGAGAACGAAGCAGCGAGCGCCTGGATAGAAGCGTCGCGGGCAGCCTTAGACGCATGTTGCGCTGACTGGCCCGCCGAAAAGCGCCCGGCTGCCGCCGATCTGCAATTATTGGTGGACCCGGCAACGCAACTGGCTGACCGGCCAACGGCCTTGGCCATGCTCCGCGCTCTGACTGCCGCGCAAGACGGCAACGGCGAATTTATGAATTCGCAAATTGGCATACTGGCGGACAGGTTGGCTGTCGATCTGGACAATCCGCGCGATCTAATCGCGGCGGTGACGGTTGCCTTTACCAGGCTAGAGCTTGCGGGATTTCATCCCGCCGAGCCGATCGAGCCTAAGCGCCAAGCCGTCTACGACGCGATCGATGCCCTTGAAGCTGCGACTGAGATGCCCACATCGCACTGAGGCAATAGAGGCAAAGGCATGTGCGGCCGCTTCACCCGATACCTCACTTGGTCCGAGATCCACCGGCTCTATCGGCTGACGGCGCCGGCGGAGACCGGCCGCAATGATGCCCCTCGCTACAACATCGCGCCAACCGAGGAAGTCCCGTTCGTCACTGCCGGCGAAAACGGCAGTCACAAGCTCCGGGAGGGCCGCTGGTGGCTCGTACCGTTCTGGGCGAAAGAGATGCCCAAGGCGGCGATGTTCAACGCCAGGATCGAAGGCGTCGATACGGCCCCGGCCTTCCGTGACGCGTTCAAGTCGAAGCGCTGTCTAATCCCGGCCGACGGCTTCTACGAATGGACCATCTCGCCAGCCGACGGCAAGAAAGATCCTTGGCATATCTACTTGCCCGGCCACGCGCCGTTCTCGTTTGCCGGCCTGTGGGCCTACAATTCGAACCTAGATATCACCAGTTGCACCATCATCACCGAGCCCCGCCAGCGACCCGATGAAGAACCTGCACGATCGGCAGCCGGTCATCCTCGACCAAACCTACTATGACGCGTGGCTGGATCCGGCGACACCCAAGGACGACTTGAAAGACATTCTCAGTCACGACATCGATGGCCAACTGCAGTTCAATCGCGTCGGCCGCGACGTCAATTCGACGCTAATCAACAAGCAGCCCAATGACCATCCCGCCTTGGTCGGGCCTATCAATCCTCTCTAACTATGCTGATTTGCGGTCCTTCGCCTTTGTCCGGTCTTGGCCGATGCCTTCCTTGGCGAGGCTCTTTCGAAGAACCGAGGCCAAGTCGACCACGTTCTCCTTGGGCTTCGGCGCCGGTTTCGGAGGCTTTTTGCCCTTGCGCTTGGCGTCAATCATGGCGATCAACGCATCCTCGTAGGTGTCCTCGAATTTCGAGGGATCGAACTTCGTCACCTTCTTGTCGATAAGGAGGCCCGCGATTTCGAGCAAATCCGAATCGTACTTGGGGCTTTTCACATCGTCGAAGACAGTGTCTTCCGACGTCATCTCATTGTGGGTGCGCAACTCGGTCAGCAACATCCCCTTACCAAGGGGTTGGATCAACACTTCGCGCCCGCGCTGATAGAGTACGACGCAGGAGCGTGCCGCGACGCGCTTCTTGGCCATCGCGTCGCGCAGGACGGCAAAGGCCTCTAGGGAAGCGCCATCTGCCGGGATCAAGTAGTAAGGCTTTTCGAGATAGCGCGTGTCGATCTCGGCAACCGGAACAAAGGAATCGACATCGAGTGTGTGCTGCGACGTCAGTTTCAGTTTCTTGATCTCGTCCGGCTCGACGTGGATGAAATCGCCCTTGTCCGCTTCATAGCCTTTGATCTGATCCTCGGCTTCGACAACATCGCCGGTCTCTTCGTCGACATAGGCACTCTTCACGGGTAACCCGTCGCTGCGGTTCAAAATCTTGAAGTGGATTTTCGATGCCTCGCTTGTGGCACCCACTATCTTGACCCCGCACGACACGGAACCGACCCTCAGAAAGCCCTTCCAGACCGCGCGTGGCGCCACCATGCCGTTTCTCCTAGACGTCGATGTCCGCACAACGCCAGGCACACGGTTCTGTTCCGCAGAGGGGCAGCCCTCTTCGCCAAGTTAGTCATTCCTCCCGGTAATCCAGCAGCTTCGCATGGCGAAGCTTCTCCTCGCCTTTCAGGAACCGCACGCGACCGACCAGACCAGGCTTGAGCCATTCGGCCTTTTCTTTCTTGAGACCGATCGGCACCGGCCCGCCGACCTTCCCTTGCACGCGATCCCAAAGTCGCTGGCGCTTGTCAGCTTTAAACGCAACGAAAGCGCCGCCGGCATAGCGACCTTTTTCGGCCATGAGCACCATTGCGGGCTTGCCGGCCTCGCGCTGCACGCCAATAATGTCCATTTCCTTTTCGGCATAGCACTTGATCTTGCGCCAGTTCATCGTCGGTCCGCTGCGATAGATGCTGTCCTTGCGCTTCGAGACCATGCCCTCCAGTCCTGCCCTGTCGACCAGGTGATAAACCGCGTCACCGGTGCCGGGCATGGCTTTGCTGACCTGAATGCGGCCGACGGCTGGAATCAGTTCCTGCAGGATCTCGCGGCGGTCTTCCACCGGCATGTTGCGCAAATCATGCCCGTTCAGGTGCAGGAGGTCGAATGCCACCAAATACAGATCGCGCGACGGCTTACGACGGGTGACGGCTGACTGCAGGGCGTGGAAGTCGGACAGGCCGGCCTCGTTGACCGTGATTGTCTCGCCATCGATGATGAAACTGTCCGCCTCGATCGCCTCCGCCTCTCCGGCAAGTTCGATGTAGCGACCGGTCCAATCGTATCCGTTCTTGGTGAACAGCCGGATCCCGTTTTCATCCTTGATAATTTGGGTGCGATACCCGTCGAATTTGATCTCATGGAGCCATTCGTCGCCCTGCGGTGCCGTATCGACCAGCTCGGGCTCCATGGGCTTGATGAACTTCAGAGGCATGCGCTGACTCGCATAGTGCGATTCAATTAGCGCGCGCTAAAATGGTTCCGGAACATTTTAGACGAATGGAATGTTTGATAGCCCATGACGAAATTATCCGATCTTGGACCACCGATCATAGGCAAGCAGCACGGCGGCGAACCTGCCGACGAGCGCGACAATTTCATGACCTGTCCGGTGTGCGGCCAGCCGTTGGACATGCGCGATTTCCGCCAGGTTGCTTGGCACGATCAGCCCCAACATGAGCCGCTGGAGTTGGAGCTTGTGCCACCGGCCGGAACGCAAAATGGTTGCGGATGCGATCATTGAAATAGCGGCCCTTGGCAAAGGCAGATTTGAAATCCGCAAAGGTCTCCGGGGGCACGTCCAGAAATTCATATTGCCTGCCGCTCGCTACAAACCACACTGAAAGAACCCTGGTGTTCGGGTCATATTCGAATTTGCGTATCGAGGTCGACGGCATGGCGCACCAGGATTTGCCGATCGAAGCAGCGAGCGGATAGGCCCGCTACTGGGAAGCAGCGGGCCCGTCCGGTGATCTGCTCGGTGAGGGAAACCAAGCGCCTCCCAAACTTCGATGTTGGAAAAAGGTTCCGTTCTGAGGCTGGTTCGGCAGCCTTCTGTTGGAAGATGAAGGCTTCGCCAGCCGAGGATCGGCATAGAGTCGAAGTCGACGTCGGGGCGAAATCTCGCGCTAATCAGCGGATTCGACAACAAAGCATAATCAGTGCATGGTCGGGTTGGTGTCGGGGGATACCTACATGCGTTGTCATTCGTGTTTTTCTACTGTGCTGGCAGTTCTATTTTCGGGCTGCGCGGCTGACTATTTGAACAACTATGATTCGGTGACGCTCGCGGCCGGCGATGCGAACCACGCCAACATGCTTCTGCAGACCGTCGATCCCTTCAACCCAAACAGCAACAACACCCACATCGAAAGCGACGGGCAGCGGATTGCCGGCGTCGTTCAACAGTATCGCGGTACGACTTTGGCGCCGCCGGCTTCTGGCGGCACGGTCGTGAATGTAGGCGATAGCGGACAACATCCCTGCGATCTCCGAACCCAAACCGACAGCGCGGGAAGGCCATGCGGCGAGCGAGCCGCCGAGGCCAAGCCTGGTGGTCGAACCGGCCATGAGACAGAATAGCGATGGCCCGCATTGAAAAATCCGCAAGACGAAAGAGGACCACCGTGCCGCTGCGGCTGGTCTTAATCACGGTGGCTGCGGCAGCAGCCTTCGCCGCGCAGTTCGCCGTGCAGCACAGCGAGGGCGCCCCCGACCTAAACGTGTCGCATTGGATTGGACGATCGCCGGAGCCGATCGCAGGCATCGCGTCAGTCATCGACGGCGACACGATCGAGATCCATGGGCAGCGTATCCGCTTCAACGGCATCGACGCCCCTGAGTCAGGTCAGCCTTGCGACGACGCTAAGGGCGTTCGCTACCGGTGCGGGGCGAAGGCCGCAGCAGCACTCGACGGGTTCTTGGCTGCCTCGAGGCCGGTCACATGCGCCTTCGTTGCATGGGACCGCTACAACCGCTTTGTAGGCGACTGCCATCGTGCCGATGGCACCAGCGTCGCCGTCTGGATGGTCGAGCACGGGCAGGCGCTCGACTGGCCCAAATACAGCCATGGCGCCTATGCAGCGCAGCAGGCGAAGGCCGAGGCGGCGAAGATCGGGCTGTGGGTTGGAAAGTTCCAAGCGCCGTGGGACTGGCGCGCTGCGCATGGAGACAACGCCCGGCCGGCGGTAAGCCAACCGCTCGGCATCATCAGCCGCCAGGTTGCGCAAAGCTACACATGCCAACCCCGGCGGACGTGTTCGCAAATCGGCTCCTGCGACGAAGCCAACTGGTATCTCAGCAATTGTCCGTGGGGTGGCAAGCTGGACCGCGATGGCGACGGCCTTCCGTGTGAGAGCCTATGCTGAAATATGTCCTGGTGCTTTGTTTAGTCTCGACGCAATGCCTCGCCGGCACGCCTAAAGGCGAGTGTCCAAACCTCTGGAAGATGTACGGACTGTTCATGCGCACGTCGCTGATTTGCAACTTCCCGGAGTCGAACGCGATGAGGAAGACCCTCAGTGTGCTGAAAAAAGATTGCCCTAGATCGACGGAAGCTCAAGCCCGCCGATACATCGCCGACGGGTTTCGTGAATTTGACAAGGAAGTGGCGAGTAAGGGCCACCCTAAGGCTTGCGGTGAGATGTTCATCCTAATGGACACGATGGGCGGCGGCTGAGCCGATCTGCGTCAGTGCGGCGCCCCGCCGGCGACTTCCGGGTTTAGCAGGGGTGCGCGCATCATCACCTCTTAGCGCTGATCGCAGGCGCCAATAAAAGCCCGGCGCGAGCTGACAGCCGAGTTTGACATGAGCACGGTGATGCTGGACAGTCCCGACTCCTTGGGAGGGTAAAATGGCACTGACGCAAAATGATGCTCGGTTGATTGTCGGTATGGCAGCGCGAGGCGATAAGCACCACGACATGGCCGCCTATTTCGGCGAGAACCAGGCGCGAATTGCAGAAGTTCTTTCGGGCGAGATGTTCGGCCACGTTGCAGCTGCGCCGGCCGCAGAATTGCCACCGAAGGGCGCGCCGGGCATTAAAGGGCGCAGGATTTATGCCCACCTCGAAAAGGCTCTCGCCGCATTGGAGGCTGGCAATGCAGACGAGGCGAAGGAAACGCTAGCGGCGGGCGTCAAGCGCTGGAACGTTCACGAATAGTCGCTGTTGCGCTCCAAGGCCTTCCGGCATGGTGGCACCCACATAAGTCGCGGTTCCGCAGAGACGGCCTTTTCCCACACGAACCAAGCATAGCCTGTCGCGGTCGAGGCTTTGCGGTCTAAGCGACCCTTAACCATCGGTACGCGCTCGACGAATTGGGCGAACTTTGTAGGCGGCCGATGCTGGAAAATATCCTGGTAGCGGCCAGCGCTTTCAAGGAAGACGGTGCGCGCCAATATGGCGACGCCAACGCGAGCGACTGTCAAGGCGCGGTCAACGAACTGCTCAGCGAGGCGGAATGGTGGATTGGTGATCACCCAGTCATGTGATCCAGCCTCAAAAGGGTAATTCAGGAAGTCACGGATCGGGCCAAAACCGTACCAGTATGCGTCTGACGACTGAACGTCGCCGAAATACTCCGCGAGCGGCTTGGACATATGCCCTTGACCACACGCCGGCTCAAGACAAGTCATATTTCGCAGATCAGCCACGTTTCCGATGACATGTTCGACCAGGGCGCGGGTCGCCCATGGAGGTGTCGGAAAATTGTCGGTGCTGTCCTTGGCTTCGAAACGCTGCGACATGACCGCGTGCGAGGTGTTCTGCATGTGCCGGCTCCGATGACAGAGCGACCATACCCTGCTTCGCTGGAAAAAGATTCTGTGCAGCCAACTATTTTGACGGGCGAGGTTGCGCGCTAGGCGATTTTCCAAGCCGGCTGGCTTTTCCAGTTCGACGGAAAACCGATGGCACCCGGATTTGCCAAGGGGCAGGAGTCGATCAGCTCGATCAGCTCGGGGCGCCACCGTGAGCCCGGTGCGACCACGCTCATCAAGTATCCCAGCACCGCCAGCGTATTGTAGAGGCGTCTATCCGATGCACGGTTCATCGCGAGCTTAAGCGCGGCCGGCGAATTCGGCATGATCATGGTCACCGTGAACTGCTTGTTCCAGAGCCGGCCATGGTGAGCGCAAATGTTGCGAACGTAGGTCAGGTGGTGTGCGACTGAAACAAGGACCTTCTCGTCAAGGCCATAGTGCTTTGCGATAGCCTGGCGATCGGCGCGCAGCTTCAGATTTCCCAGCCATTTTGAAAGTTGGCCGAGCGATATGACCTCGGCCGTCATCCAGATTGGCGGATGCCGGGGATCATCATATTTGTCCAGGTAGTGCTTGATGAAGGTGTCCTTCGACCGTTCGATCTCTTCGACGAGGTTGTCAAAAGCCTTCTGATAGTGGTCTTCGCGGTCGTAGTTCACCTTGTCCAGGTAGCCGTGAGAGCCATATCTCATCGCCAGAAAATGAGCCCAACTTCCGCGAAGAGAGACTTCGATGCGCTCGACCGCGTCTAACACCAGCAAGCGCAGCCTGCGGTCGAAAACATACAGCGCGAGCACATCGTCGAACGACGTGCCGGGTCTGAACTTGTGCTCACCAGGCGCTGGGACGGCATCCTCAAAAGGAAGCCAATACGCGCGTAGGCGATAGTAGCTGATGTGTTGAAGGCAGTGCGTCGCGTGCTTGTGATCGGGGACCGCCATGCCCCGAGCTTCCAACAGCGCGATCTGTCCTTCGATTGAAACGGCGGGTTTTGCGAATTTCATGCCTGACTAGTAAGCAGATTCGCAACCACTAAAAAGAGAAACCCGCCGGGGTGCGCAGTTCGAAGCCGAAGCTCCGTCCGAGGCGTGGCGGGTCTTATTGGTAGTGGATATGGCGTATTCGTCTTAACAAGGCAATAACCGGTTTGGCCAAAATAGGACGAGAATGGCCAAAATGGCCGGCAACCCGTTGATCCAGAATCACAAAATTTTTCCCTCACGGTGACCGATGTTCTGCACGATCGAGTCGCTCTAGGAAAGTCGCGGATCACGTCGCGCTGGTTGTACACGCTTCCGGCGGCGGCTTTGATTTCATCGGCGTTGCTCATCGGTTAAGCGCTGGTCATAGTTCTGCCAGACGCGTTCATGTTCGGCGCGAGGCACCAGGCCGGCGCGGATGTCGGTCACAGCCATTTCCATGCGCGTCCGATCCTCTGCGCCCCGCGCGGAACGCCAGTCGATCTCATCTCTTGTCACTGATCGTTCCGACAGCGCCAGCATCAAATGTCGGGGGCCAAGCGCCTGATCGTGTCGGCGACATACGACGGCGCCAGGTGGGCGTAGTGCTTCTCCGCCATGCGGGTGTCGCTATGGCCGAGCGCCTGGGCCACGATGATCAGCGGCGCGCCGTTGCGGACCATCGTGCTGGCGTACGTGTGCCGCAGCTCGTGCAAAGTGACTGACTGCACATTCGCGATCTTCAGAACGGCTTTCCACGAGCGATTGTAGGTCGACGGCGCCCAGGCCGCACCGCTCTCCTGCCGAAGCAGGAATTCGCCGGCGCCACGATCGGCCACGAGCCTGGCAAACAAACCCGCCCCGCCGTCTGGCAACGGGACGTGCCGCGGCTTCCCGCTTTTGCTTTCGGCGATGAACACCGACTTGTTCACGACGTCGTAGTCAGCCACGCGTAGCCGCGCCAGTTCACCGAAACGGGCGCCCGTCACCAGCGCGGCCGATATCAAGTCGCGGATAGCCCCGTTGCTGGCGGCCACCAGTGCGCGCTGCTCATCTGGCGACAGAAACCGGATACGCGCCGACGTGGTGCTCCGGTAAGGCTTCACTAGGCGCCATGCCGTGTCGTCGGCCGTCAGATGATTGTTAAAGGCCCAATTGAGCGCCGCCTTCAGTATCGTGAGTGTGCGGTTTGCGGTGTCGCGCCGCCGACGGATTACTTCGGGGTCCGACAGGTCGACGAGGATCTTGTTTGCCTCTTTGGCGCGCTTGGCTGTTCGAAGTCGCTTTTCGGACGTAACCATGCCGTCCCGCCAGGCGCGCACCTTGCCGATCGTCAGGTCGGCGACGCGTAAAGAACCAAGCTTCGGTCGAATGTGGAGCGCCGCGCGCGACCTCGCGTCATCAATGGCCTTCATTCCTTCGGCTGACCGTGCTTCGAAATAACGGTCGAGCGCATCACTGACAGTGAGGGACGGCGAAGCGTCGGTGCCGACCTTCAACCCCTTCACCCAGGCTCGAGCCGCGTCCTTTGCTTGTTCATGGGTCAGCACGGCTTTGCCATCAGCCGGCAGCAAATCGTCGGCCTTGCCCAGCCGCGTCTGCACTCGTTTGTTGTCCGGCGCCCTGGAAGCCGCCAGCCAGTTGCCGCCGCGGCCATAGCTGCCGCGGCCCCGCCGGTAGCCAATGCGAATCCCTGGGCTGATGACTTCCCACTCGGGCGCGTCCGAAGCGGGCAGGGCCGCCCGGCTGGTTTTGCTGGAGAGCACGCTTCGACGTTGGGCCATCGCTTCCACCTTTTCGTTGCCGAATTCGTTGCAACGAACCGGACAGTACAACTATGCACACGGGCGCATTGTAGCGGAAATAGCATATGAAAATCAAACGTGTAGGTGTGTGCGTGGTTGTGCGCCGCTGTCCATGAACTCGCCCTCTCACGGCGGGAACAGGGGTTCGATTCCCCTTGGGCGTACCAAGTTTTTCGACAAATTTGCAGGATGCCGTCGATTTCGTTTCTGAAGTCGCGGAGCCTCGATACTGTGGCGTCCGGGAAACCCGCTCTGCACAGGTAGCCGCAGCCTTAAAAACTCCCAGTGGCACCAACCAACCCGGCCTTTATTTCATTCGTCTGGCAAATGTTAACGGACGCGAAACCGAGAACCTTAACGTCCCCGCAACTCACGGAGAATATTAGTTTTCGCTTTAGTAGCTGTAGGAGGTTGAAATGCAGAAAATAGCTTGTCGTTTCGCTTGGGACGAGTCTGGCGCGACCGCGATCGAGTATGGCTTGATCGCGGCTCTCATCGCGCTCGCGATCATCACCGGCGCCGGGGCGGTTGGCAATTCGCTCAACGGGATCTTCACGACCGTCGGCACTACGGTCAACAGCAGCGGCTCGTAAGTCGGTACATCAATTCGGTCGGCTATCGGCCGGATTCGCCGATCTCAGCCTCCAAAGCGCAGCGCGTACGTGCTTCCGATGCCTGGCATCGGAAGTGCGGACGGCGCACTTTCCATCGGTCGGCTTTATCCGTTGCGTCACCGCGTTCGTCGCTTCTGGCGCCGCGGAGCTGTTTGCATTAGCATCACATCATGGATCCTGGGGTACGGCTCCAGCGGCGCGCAGAACGCCGCGCTGTCCGTAAGGCCAGTTGATCCATGGGGGAGGAAGGCCAATGCAGAAGCTGCAATCGCAGGGCGTCCATCACATCACGCTGGTCGGCGCCGGGCGCCAGACCTCTATCGATTTCTGGGAAGGCGTGCTCGGCATGCCGTTCATCTTCGAACAGCCCAATCTCGACAAGCCGAGGGAAAGCCACCTCTATTTCGATCCCGGCGACGGCCGGCTGATCACTATCTTCACCGACGAGAGCCGGACGCCGGAGAAGCGGCGCACGCCGACCGATCCGGGCTGTGTTCACCACATCGCCTTTTCGGTGTCGCGCGTCACCTTCCTGCAGGCGGTCTCCCGGCTTGACGAGCGCGGCATCAAGCACAGCGGCGTCAAGGATCGCGGTTTCATGGATTCGATCTATTTCGAGGATCCGCTCGGCTTGCTGATCGAGTTGGCGTCCTACCGCTTCGAACCGCCGGCGGGCTTCACCCATGCGGATGTGCTGATGGAAGCGCACAGGCTGCGGGTCGGGCGCGGCGACTACAACATCGCCGAAGTGCATCTCGCCGATGCGATCCAGACGCTCGTAGAGCGTTCCCGTGCCACCCTGTCGGACGATCGGGCGCCGAAGAACCCATACTGAACAGACCAGAGGGAGGAACAAGATGGCCAAGACAGCGACGAAGACTGCCGGGAAATCCGCGGCCAAAGCTGCCGCCAAGCCGGCGGCGAAAGCTGCGGCAACGCCAAAAGCCAAGGCGGCCGCCAAGCCTGCGGTGAAGGCGACGGCAAAAGCCGCGCCCAGGGCCAAGGCCAACCCGGCCAAGAAGCCGGCGCTGAAGCTCAGCATGCTGAAGCCTAGCGTCAACAACATGACCGTGCGGGTGTTTGCGCGCGCGGCGGGTTTCGACCACGCCGAGACCGATGCCTGGGGCCACACCCGTTCGCCGGAGTTCATGGCGCGAAATCCCGCCCATTTGACACCGATGATCGAGGACAAGGGCCTGCCCAGAGGCGTGCTGTGGGAAAGCTGCGCTATCATGCAGTATCTCGCCAACAAGCACGGGTTGGAGAAATTCTATCCGAAGGCGCCGGCCAAGCGGGCGATGGTCGACAGTGCGATGTTCTACCTGATCGGCACGCTCTACCCCTATGTGGCGCGCGCCACCTATCCGGCGCTCGGCTTCCCGCACTATGCCGGCGAGGTCGGCCACAGCGACGCCCATCCCGACAAGAAGTCCGAAGCCCAGAAGGCGGCGATGGCGGCGATTGCCGAGCCGCTGGAGGTCTTCCACTCGTTCTTCAGGGACGGCAAGCCGTTCATCGGCGGCAAGCATCCGTCGATCGCCGATATCCGGCTGGCGGCGACGCTCGAATTTCTGGCCGTCATCGACTATGCCTTGCCCACATGGGCGAAGGACTATGTGGCGGCGATTGAGAAGAAGCTCGGCAAGGCCTATAGCGAGCCGGCCGGCGACGTGCGCGGTTATATCGCCCATGTGAAGTCCCAGGCCAAGGCCTGAGCTTAAGGGTTCGTTAACCAAAGCCCTGTCTACTGCAGGCAATTCGCTTTCGGCCCGCGACCACGGATGTACTGGCGCAGAACGTCGCAGCGATAGGAAAGGTCGGCGCAATGCCGGCCTTTTGCTTTTCGCACGCTTTGTTCGACGCAATTCCCAAGGGAAAAGCGTTATGCGCTTTTCCGGGAAAACCGTTTCACACTTAACCGGCATTGCTTTATCGCCAGGCGCGATCGAGCAGCGATCAGACCGCGCAAGCCCAGTCAGGTGTCGCTTTTTCGGCGTCAAGTTTGCCGAGAGATATTGCCATTGCCGACGTTGGCCCTACCATCCATTGAGCGTCCCAGATGGACCGTGGTCAGGCGTGAGGGCTGGCGATGAAAAGCGTTGCGAGACGGATTGCGGTTGCGGGCGTGATGCTGGCGGGCGCTGTTCATGCGTCAAGTGCAGCTGAACTCAACACGATGGACGATGTCGGGGCCGCGATCCAGGCTTGCTGGACACCGCCGGCGGGAGCGGGAACCGCCAGCGTCACATTGAGCTTCAGCTTCAAGCGGGACGGCACGCTGATCGGCCCACCGAGGCCGACAGCCATCAAGGTGGAAGGCGATGCCAAGGCGAAGAAGTCCTTTGTCGACGCCGCAACGACCGCCTTGCAGAATTGTCTGCCCCTGACCTTCTCAGCGAAACTGGCGCAAGGGATCGCAGGCAACGTGTTCACGTTGCAATTCGCCTCTCCCAAGTAGGCACCCGCCGCCGGCTCAATGGTGACTGCGCCTTGCCGCGGCATGCCGGGCAAGATCGGGCGTTTCGAAGACGTAGTCGTTCCAGGCCGATTCCGGAACCTGACCGGCCAGATAGCATTCCAGCAACAGGCTTTGTTCGGGATTGAGAGGCCTTGGCGCGCGCTGATCCAGCCCCAGCGAGTGAAACAGGTTTCTTGTCAGGTCCGAGACGGTGAAGTGGATCGACATCTGCGTTCTCCCTTTGGTCCTTCAACGCGGAAGACCGGGCAAAGGTTTCGAACGCCTGGCGATAATGGCGGTCCGTTGCGTTGCAGGTCCGCGGCGAGGGTCGGGCTTGCGCTTTCCTTCGAGGTTCGTCTCAATCTTGAAATAAAAATGTAATATCGAATTTACACGAGATGACATAATACAATAGACAAAAGCTTACTCGGGATGAAGTTCTTGAGATAATTAGAGTTTACTCATATAGCTGAAGCTTGTGTAATTTATGGACTGTAATTCCGGGTTCTCCGCAAAAAGGACCGAGTTGTCCCGATGATCCGTTTCTGGCCTTCCATGATGCTCGCATTGATTTCGCTGGCGGCGGTTTTGTTCGGGACGCTTTCGTCCTACGCGGACAGCTGCGGCGCGATCAGAAGCCAGTTGCTTTCGGGTGGCCGCAGCAACGGGACGAACCCGGAGCTTGCTCAACTGCGCCGGCAACTTGCAGCCATCCAGACTATCGAGAGACAGCGCCAGTGCACGGCGAAAAGTTCGCTTGGTGGTCTCTTCAACGCTTGCGCCGATCTCGCCAGGAGCCGCTCGGATGTGCAGCGCCGGATCGCTGCCGCCGGGAATTCAGGCCGCGACACGGCGGGTCTGCAAGCGCGCCTCGTGGCGCTCGGCTGCGCGCCTTCGGCAAAGCAACGGTCTGCGCGCGCCGCGCCCGGCACCCAATCGGCGAGCACCACGTTCGGCGGCAATGCGATGCTGTTTTGCGTGCGTCTGTCGGACGGGTATTTCTTCCCGGCGCCAAAGTCGCAATTCGCCGCCAGCGGTGATCTGAAGGAGACGGCCGATCAATGCCGTTACATCTGCGATGACCCCAGCGTCGACCTCTACACGTTGAGCGATGCCAGCCTCGAAACCGACCAGATGGTCGCGCTCGACACGCGCAAGCCTTATACCGAACTGCCGGCAGCCTTCAGATATCGCGATGATGCGAATTTCAAGGCATGCGACGTCAAGCGATACTACCAGCGGGTCACCGAACTGCGAGCCAGGACTGTGACGCCCGCCAACATGCGCAATGCCATTATTCCGCTGCCGACGGCGAAGCCGGATCTCGGCACGGTTGCGGCCGTCCCTGGAATCGATGCCGAAGCGCCAGGTGCCGCCCAGCACCTTTCGATCGAGGCCGGCAAGCGGTCGGTGCGCGTGGTCGGCCCGGCGTTTTTCCCGGCCGAATGATCGCCGGCTTCCCCAATTGGCGATCACCGGCTGCGGCGTGCCTGCTGCATGCGGTTGCCTGATCCGGCTGGAACAGAGAGGCGCTCACGGCGTTGTGATCGACATCAGCCGGGAGAAACGCCGTGGCTACGTTCCGGGAAATGCGGGTGCTGGAGATCGTCGAAGATGACTCGCTGACCACCGAACAGAAAATCGCCGAACTGCGCGAGATCGAATCCGAGGCGCGTGGGCTGCAGCGGGCTGCCTCGGAGGGTCCGATGGACGACGATGACGGCTGGCAGGAAGATCTGCGTCAGGTTCGTCTCGCACTCGACAAGCTCGGTGCGAAGGAGCCGAAAAAGGGCGCTGCTTCACTGTGAGGCCGGGTCACCGAAGCTATCAGCGGATCGCGTCTTGATCGCATCCCATCCGAAAACCGGGTCCCGCTTTTGGGGACCCGCTCCGATCTAATCGCAGACCATGCGAGCTCTCTTGCCAGGCTCGCTGACGTTCCTGCAGGTCAGCGGTTTCGCTGGCGCCGATAGGGAAGCGGACGCAGGCAACCTCGTCTGGTGCCGTCTCGGTGCGGCATGGCTGACCTTGCGCTCGGAAAAACGCCGGTCCGGCTGCGGCGCCACAGGAAAAGCGCCGTTCTCGACCTCGGATTGCCCATAGTCGACATTCGGTGGCGGCCGATCCCAGAATCGCCGGACATCAAGCGGTCTCGGGATGACGACCGTGCCGTCATAACTGCGCGAGCAACCGCCGCCGAAAAGCAGCGCCAGCCCCATGAAAAAAGGCACAATCCGTCCAAGCATCAGCAATACCCCTGCCGTTGCTTATATAGCGGGTTCGACCCCGCCGACAACCGGGCGGAATGAAGCAGACCGCGCCGCGCAATCCTGTCCAACCGACCGTTAAGGTTAGCGGATCCTTAATGCTTCTCGGGCAGATTCCGCCGACGAACCGCGGAGGAGGGTTCGGCCTTGGTTTTCGGGGTGGGGACGGCATGGCGGAAGCGGACGAAACAATCGGCGCGCGCGGCAAGCGCGGGCCTCGCAGATCCACAGTGCATGGCGACGATGCCTCATCGTCCGCCTCTTGCATGGATTCGAACGATGCGCTTCGCCAACTCGTTGAAGCCGGTTCGGACTGGGTCTGGGAAACGGACGCCGAACTGCGCTTCTCCTGGCTTTCGCAAAATTACCAGGCCGCCACCGGCATCGATCCGGCAAACGTGCTTGGCCGGTTCCGCTTCGACTTCCTCAACCAGGTCCTGAACGGCGATCGCAGTGGCGCGGCGCATCTGGAGGATCTGCAGGCGCACCGGCCTTTTCGCGATTTCGTCTATGAGCTCAAGGCTGGCAGCGCTGACTGTCGCTGGGTTTTGACATCAGGCTTTCCAAAGTTCGACGACGAAGGAAGATTTGCCGGCTATCGCGGCATCGGCCGCAACGTCACGGCTCTGGCCGGCGCCTTCAAAAATCTGGGGCGGGAACCATCGGGTGACGGCGAGCCCGACCAGCATCTGGCCGACCTCGAGCGGACGATGGACGCCATGCATATGGGCGTCGTGCTTCTCGATGCCAGGCTCGACACGCTGATCGTCAACAAGGCCTATCGCGACCTCTCGAGGATTCCGGACGGCGCTGTTGCCGTCGGCGCTCCGTTCAGCCTGTTGATGGAGCTCAACCGCCGCAGCGGCATCTATGGCGACATCGACGAACAGCAATGGCAGCGCTACCTCGCTACTCGCCTCGACGAGATTCGCGCCGGATCCGTCGCGCCGCGCGAATTTGTCCATGCCAACGGCAGGACGATGATGTTTTCGGTGACGGCGTTGTCCGGGGGCAGGCGGCTGCTGACCTACTATGAGGTCACCGAGATCAAGCAGCGCGATGCGGAGATCAAAAACGCCAATGCCAGGAATGCCGAGACCTTCGCCGGTCTCCGCACAATGGTCGACCAGATGCCGATCGGTGTCCTCGTGCTCGACGCCGATATGCACGCCGAGATCATCAACCGTGCTTTCTATGATTTCTGGCAGATCGACGCGCGGCGCGCCGAGATCGGCTGCAGCTTCCGCGATCTGATGGACGCCAGCCGCGACATCGATCCGTTCGGTGCCGACGATGCGTCATGGCAGCGGCATATCGCTGAGCGCGAGGCGGAAATCAGGGCCGGGATCGCTGCTTCACGGCAGTTCCCGCGCAATGACGGCCGCACGCTGATATCGTCGATGGCGCCGCTGGCCGGCGGGAAGCGGCTGATCTCCTATGTCGACGTCACCGACATGAAGGACCGGGAGGCCGAACTTGCCGACGCGCTGGAGAAAGCGCGGCTGGCGGAAGCGGTGATCAACGCCGTCAAGGATCCGATCTTCGTCAAGGACGACCATCTGCGTTTCGTCTTCGTCAACGAGGCGTTCGCCGCTCTGTTTGGCCAGACGCCGCAAGCCATGCTCGGCAAGCCCGGCGGCGATTTCCTCCCAACGAACGCTGTCGCGCTTTTCGAGCAGAGCGAACGTGACGTCCTTGCCACCGGGCGGCCGTACGAAGTGGAAGAGAATTTCGAGGTCGACGGCGCCTGCCGCTCGCGCATCGTCCGGAAGAGCCGCGTCGGCATGGCCAGCGGCCGCAACTACGTTGCCGGCTTCCTGTTCGACATTTCCGACATGAAGCGCCGCGAGACGGAGGCGCAGGACGCACGCAAGCATCTCGCCAGCGTGCTGGAATCCTTGCCGGCCGCCGTGATCATCTACGATCGCGACGACAGGTTCGTTTTCGCCAACCGCAAGATCCAGGATACGCTGCCGGCCTTGAAGCCGGCGTGGCAGCCCGGCTGTACATTCCGCGAAGCACTCGTGCTGGGTCATGCGAACGGCTATTTCCGCAGCAGCGGCGATCCGCAAATCGACCAGCTCTACGACAGCGATCATGACCGCTGGCTGGACGCGATCCTCGCCCGCTACCGCTTGCCCAGTTCCTCCTACGAGCGTCACAATCCCGATGGCCGCTGGTATCAGGTCTACGACATGCGGACCGACGACGGCACCTTCATCGGCGTTCGCGTCGACATCTCCGAGATCAAGAGCCGCGAGGCGGCATTGCGCGATTCCATGCGCCAGATCGACCTGTTCCGGCATGTGATGGACGAGTTGCCGGTGGCCGCCTTCATCAAGGCGCAGGACCTGAGCATCGAATTCGTCAACAAGGCCTGGTGCGCGATCACCGGCTTGGCCAAGGAGGATGTCATCGGCCGCACCGACCGGCAGTTGTTCGGCGCGCAGGACGCGGATGGCTACAGCCATGACGACACGCAAGTCGCCGTGACGGGCGTCGTCAAGGAGGTCGAGGAACCCGTCACCCATCGCGACGGCACGGTTCGGCAGTTGATGACCCGCAAGAGCCGCCTGGTGGCGCTGGACGGGTCGGTGCATCTGGTCGGTTCGAGCACCGACATCACCGACGTCAAGGCACGCGAGCGTGCGCTGGAAGAAAGCATGCGCGAGAACGAGGTGTTCCGCAGCCTGATCGACAATGTACCGGTATCGATCTACGCCAAGCGCTCCGATCTCAGGCAGTTCTATGTCAACAAGGGTTGGTGCGATCTGACGGGCTTCAGCAAGGAAGAGGCCATCGGCAAGACCGACATCGAGATTTTCGGGCCGGATGGCGAGGCCTTCGTCAATGGCGACCTCGCCGTGCTGCGCACCGGCGAAACTCAGGAGGTCGAAGAGACGGTGACGCTGGCCGACGGCAGCGTCAGGCATCAATTCGCCCGCAAGGGCGCGATGATCGCCTCCGACGGTTCGCTCTACCTGATCGGCTCGACCACCGACATCACCGAGCTGAAGATGCGGGAGGCCGAACTGCGCGAGGCGCGTCAGCGCGCCGTGCTCGCCGACCGCGCCAAGTCGGAATTCCTCGCCAATATGAGCCATGAGATACGCACGCCGATGAACGGCGTGCTCGGCATGGCCGAACTGCTGGCCAAATCGGACCTCGACCCGAAGCAGAAGACGTTTACCGACATCATCGTGAAGTCGGGCAATGCGCTGCTCACCATCATCAACGACATACTGGACTTCTCCAAGATCGATGCCGGTCAGCTGGTGCTCGATCCGGCGCCCTTCAATCTTGCCGAGGCGATCGAGGACGTGGCGACGCTGGTGTCGACGCGCGCCAAGGAGAAGGACCTCGAGCTGATCGTACGTGTCGAGCCTCGGCTCGAGAGCCTGTTCATCGGCGATGTCGGCCGCATCAGGCAGATCGTCACCAACCTGCTCGGCAATGCGGTGAAATTCACCGATGAGGGCCATGTGCTGGTCGACGTCACCGGCGAGAGGGTTCCAACCGGAACGAAGCTCACCATTTCGGTCACCGATACGGGCATCGGTATCCCCGAGGAAAAACTGAAACTGGTGTTCGAGAAATTCAGCCAGGTCGACACTTCATCGACGCGGCGGCACGAGGGGACCGGCCTCGGCCTCGCCATCACCTCGCGGCTCGTCGAGCTGATGGGCGGCGACATCGGGGTCGAAAGCGCCGAAGGCAAGGGTTCGACGTTCTGGTTCTCGGTGACGCTGCCGAGGGCCGGACAGCAGAACGGGCAACGCGTCATGCCGATCGACGTGACCGACGCGCGCGTGCTGATCGTCGACGACAATGCCGTCAACAGGGCGATCCTGACCGAGCAGATGACATCATGGACGTTCGATTCCTGCGCGGCCGAAAGCGGCGCCGAAGGCCTCAAGGTGCTGATCGCCGCAGCCGCCTATGGCGTGCCGGTCGATTGCGTCGTGCTCGACTACCAGATGCCTGAAATGAGCGGCGCCGAAATGGCGCGGATCGTGCGCAACACCGCTGGCCTTGCCGGAACGCCGATCATCATGCTGACCTCGGTCGACCAGTCGCTCGCCAACACCAGCTATCGCGATCTCGGCATCGATGCCCAGCTGATCAAACCGGCGCGCTCTTCGGTGCTGCTGGAAACGCTGGTCGCCACCATCCAGCGGCATCGCCACAACACTGGCGGCAGCGACGCGCAGCCGCTCGCGGCCGACGTCGCTGCGAGCAATGTGACGCGGCCGCAGCCCTCGGCACCGTCCGAACAGCGGGCGCTGCTGCAGCCGCCTTCGATTCGCCCCCGGCCACCGGTGGCGGCTGGTGGCAACAGGCTGGACATACTGGTGGCCGAGGACAATGAGGTAAACCAGATGGTGTTCACCCAGATCCTCGGCGAGACCGGTTATGGTTTCGAGATCGTCGGCAATGGCCGCAAGGCGCTCGACACCTTCGGCCGGCTCAACCCGTGCATGATCCTGATGGATGTCTCCATGCCGGAGATGAACGGTCTCGAAGCGACCGCCGCCATTCGCCGGCTGGAGGAAGAAACCGGCACGCATGTGCCGATCGTCGGCGTCACCGCGCATGCGCTGAAGGGCGACCGCGAGCGCTGCCTGGAGGCAGGCATGGACGACTATCTGCCCAAGCCGATCAGTCCCCGGGCGCTGCTCGAGAAGGTCGAGCGCTGGGTCGGCGCCAGCCGGCAGGCTCAGCGCAACGCCGGGTAGGGCCGGTCCTGCCTGTCCGAGTGCCGGAAATACGGCGAAGATTCGCGCCCTGCCAGCGGCCAAAGACTATGGTGCGATCGCACCATATCAAAGGTTGTATCCAGTCGAGACAATGGCGGCGTTCGATTCCTCCCTTTCCAGTTACGGGCGGGAGCAGCGACCGCCGGCATGAGACAGCGTCAACCTACCCCAACGGACCTGTTTTCGGCGATGGCCCGGCCATGACACCGTCTGGCTGAGAGCAACGCGCTCCCGTCCGGCTTTTTTTCGTAAAGGCCGGCTAACCCCAAATCGCCGGCCAATCTCGGCCCCCAAGCGGAGCAAGTCTCTGATTCCGGGGACAAAGCCGGGCTGCGTGGTCAGTGCCGGCCAGGCGGCGTTTTGCTCCTCGCGATGACGCGTTACCGGGGTGACATCAAACTGTCATGCGACTGTTATAATCGAAGGCTATTGGCCTCAGCGGGCGCCGACTGACGAGCGCCGAGAGACCATCTTCCGAACAGGAGCAGGCCACATGAAGAAATTCCTCTATACGGCGTCGGCCGCTGCGCTTGCGCTCGCCGCGTCGTCCGGCTTCGCCGCCGCGCGCGACCAGATCCAGGTCGCCGGATCATCGACCGTGTTACCTTATGCCAAGATCGTTGCCGAGCAGTTCGGCGAAACGTTCACCAACTTCAAGACCCCGGTCGTCGAATCCGGCGGCAGCGGCGCCGGCATCAAGGAATTCTGCAAGGGCGTCGGCGAAGACACGATCGACATCGCCAACTCGTCGCGTCCGATCAAGGCGGACGAACTCAAGTCCTGCGCCGCCGCCGGCGTGAAGGAAGTCCAGGAAGTCCGGATCGGCTATGACGGCATCGTCTTCGCCACCGACATCAAGGGCCCGGACTGGGCCCTGGTTCCCGCCGACATCTACAAGGCGCTCGCGGCCAAGCTGGTCGTCGACGGCAAGCTCGTCGACAATCCGAACACCAAGTGGAGCCAGGTCAATCCGAAGCTGCCCGACTGGGACATCGCCGCCTACATTCCGGGCGAAAAGCACGGCACGCGCGAAGTGTTCGAGACCAAGCTCCTCGATGCCGGCTGTGACAAGGCTGCTCTCAAGGCCGCCGGCATTGCCGACGACAAGGAAATCGGCAAAACCTGCATTGCCATCCGCAAGGACGGCAAGGCCGTCGACATCGATGGCGACTATACCGAGACGCTCGCCCGCATCGACTCCAACAAGACCGGCGTCGGCGTGTTCGGCCTCGCCTTCTATGAGAACAATGCCGACAAGCTGAAGGTCGCCACCGTGGAAGGTATCGTGCCTTCGACCGAGACGATTGCCAGCGGCAAGTATCCCGTCTCGCGCCCGCTGTTCTTCTACGTCAAGAAGGCGCATCTGGGCGTCGTTCCCGGCCTCAAGGAATATGTCGAGTTCTTCCTCGACGACCAGATGGTTGGCCCGGAAAGCCCGCTCGCCGAATACGGCCTCGTTGCTGCTCCGGATGCCGAGCGTCAGGCCCAGCGTGACGCTTTCGCCGCCGGAAAGTCGATGTAATCAAGCTGCCGAACCGGGGTGCGGGTCAAATCCGCGCCCCGGTTTCACCGCAGGCCGCAATGGCGGCTGCGTTAGAATTTCCCTTGGGGTGGGTCCATGTCGTCCTTGCTCGTACTGGCCATCGTCGTTGCCCTCGGCCTGGTTGCCTTTTTCATCGGCCGGCAGCGTGCCGCGGCCCAGGACAATGGCAAGGTCAAGCCGCATTCGCGTGCCCACTATCACGGCTGGTGGGCGTTCCTGCTCGCCGTCCTGCCTGCTCTTTTGCTGCTTGCCGTCTGGGCCGTCGGTTCTTCGGTCTATCTTGACCGGCACATCCACGCTGCCTTGCCCGAGCGTACCGTCGACAGCAAGGTTGCCAGCGAGGCACTGGATGTCAGCCTGGTAAAGAGCCTCGCCAGGGGCCTGCGCAAACTCGATGCTGGCACACTGGCCGCAATGCCTGCCAGCTTTGCCGAGTTGCAGCCGCTGCTCGCCGCCAAGGGCGTGGCACTGGCGAGCGACACACAGGATTACATGATCCCGATCGCTGTCGAGGCGAACAAGGTCCAGGACCGGCTCGGCCTGTTCGGTGCCATTGTCATTCTGGCTTCCTCGATCGCCGGCGCCTTCTATGCGCTCAGGCAGATCGAGCCGCGCGCCAGGGCGCGCAACAATGTCGAGCGGCTGATGCTGTGGGGGCTGCTTGCCGCCTCCACCATCGCCATCCTGACCACCGTCGGCATCGTGCTTTCGATGCTGTTCCAGACGATCACCTTCTTCGAGAGCGTCTCGCCGATGAGTTTCTTCTTCGGCACGGTCTGGGATCCGCGTTTTGCCGCTGCCGGTTCGGGCGGCAGCCAGGGCCAGTTCGGCCTGATCCCGCTTCTTGCCGGCACGCTCTATATCGCCGCCGTCGCGCTGCTGGTTGCGGTGCCGGTCGGGCTGATGTCGGCTGTCTACATGGCCGAATACGCAACGCCCAGGGTGCGCTCGGTGGTCAAGCCGGCGCTTGAACTGCTGGCCGGCATACCGACCATCGTCTACGGCATCTTCGCCGTCGTCACGCTTGGGCCGTTCCTGCGCGACCTGTCCGCGGCGCTGACCGGCGGCTCGCCGTTCATCCAGGGCCAGAGCATCTTCACCGCCGGCCTGGTCATGGGCGTCATGCTGATCCCGGTCGTCTCCTCTCTCTCAGACGACATCATAACCGCGGTGCCGCGCGCCATGCGTGACGGGTCGCTCGGCCTCGGCGCGACCCGCTCGGAGACGATCAAGCGGGTGATCCTGCCGGCTGCACTGCCCGGCATCGTCGGCGCCATCCTGCTGACTGCCTCGCGCGCCATCGGCGAAACGATGATTGTCGTGCTGGCGGCGGGCGTCGCCGCCAACCTCACCATCAACCCGTTCGAGGCGATGACGACCATCACCGTCAAGATCGTCAACCAGCTCACCGGCGACCTCGAGTTCAATTCGCCGCAGACGCTGGTCGCCTTCGCGCTCGGGCTGACGCTGTTCACGCTGACGCTGGTGATGAACATCGTCGCGCTCTACATCGTGCGCAAATATCGGGAGCAGTACGAATGACCGACATTCCCATGGATACGATGGTCAGGCCGGCGGCCCATCCGCGCCGCGACATCGGCCTGAAGGCCCGTTACGCCGCCGAACGCCGTTTCCGCATCTATGGCGTCGTGGCGATTTCCGTAGGCCTGGCGTTCCTGGCAATCATGCTGATCACCATCGTCTCGAAAGGCTACACGGCCTTCTGGCAGACGACGGTATCGCTGCCGATCTCGTTCGACGAGAAAGTGATCGATCCTTCCGGCAAGCGTGCAACCGATCCGAGCGTTCTGATCAAGGCGAATTATCCCAAGCTCGCCGAAAACGCGCTGGTGGCCAAGCTCGGCATCTCTCCTGATGACAAGCCGATGATCCAGAAGCTCAAGGGCTTCCTTTCGGAAGGCGCCCGCGTCCAGTTGCGCGACATCGTTGCCGCCGATCCCTCGGTGATCGGCACGACACGCGACGTCAACATCCTCGCCGCCGCCAATCTCGACTCGGCTTTCAAGGGCCAGATCGACCTCAGTGTCGAGGAAGCGCGACGCAAGGTCTCGGACCAGCAGATCACCTGGATGAACAAGCTCAAGGCCGAGGGAGCGATGGCCGAGCACTTCAACAGCGGCCTGTTCACCTACGGCGCCTCCAGCCGCCCGGAAACCTCGGGCATGGGCGTGGCGATCATCGGCTCGTTTTATATGATGGTGATCGTGCTGCTGCTCGCGCTGCCGATCGGCGTCGCCGCCTCCATCTATCTGGAGGAATTCGCCAAGAAGAACCGTTTCACCGACCTTATCGAGGTCAACATCAACAATCTGGCCGCAGTGCCGTCAATCGTCTTCGGCTTGCTCGGCCTCGCGGTGTTTATCAATTTCCTGGGCATGCCGCGCTCCGCCGCTTTCGTCGGTGGCCTGGTGCTGACGCTGATGACGCTGCCGACGATCATCATCGCGACGCGCGCCGCGCTTGCCGCGGTGCCGCCGTCGATCCGCTCGGCAGCTCTCGGCCTTGGCGCCTCCAAGATGCAGATGGTGTTCCAGCACATCCTGCCGCTTGCCGCACCCGGCATCCTCACCGGCACCATCATCGGTCTTGCGCGCGCGCTCGGCGAAACCGCGCCTCTGCTGTTGATCGGCATGGTCGCCTTCGTCGCCGATCCACCGACGACGCCTTTCGATCCGGCCACCGCGCTGCCGGTGCAGATCTATATGTGGGCGAACGAGGCCGAACGCGCCTTCGTCGAGCGTATGTCCGGCGCCATCATCATCCTGCTCGTCTTCCTCATGGCCATGAACATCACCGCGATCGTGCTTCGGCGTCGGTTCGAGCGGCGCTGGTAGAAAAAAGGCATTTTGGTATGAACATCATGACCGAACAGTCCCTTGAAAACGCAGTGGGCGACAAGATGAAGTCGAACGAAGTGATCAAAATGCGCGGCGACAAGGTCGGCGTGTTCTACGGCGAGAAGCAGGCGCTGTTCGACGTCGATCTCGACGTCCGCCTGAACCAGGTGACGGCGCTGATCGGCCCCTCCGGCTGCGGCAAGTCCACCTTCCTGCGCTGCCTCAATCGCATGAACGACACCATCGATTCAGCACGGGTAACCGGCAAGATAACGCTCGACGAAGAGGACATCTACGACAAGAACATCGATGTCGTCGAACTCAGGGCGCGCGTCGGCATGGTGTTCCAGAAACCCAATCCGTTCCCAAAGTCGATCTACGAGAACGTCGCCTATGGGCCGCGCATCCACGGATTGGCCAAGCGCAAGGCCGACATGGATCAGATCGTCGAGTCCAGCCTGAAGAAGGCGGCGATCTGGAACGAGGTCAAGGACCGTTTGCAGGAACCTGGCACGGGTCTTTCCGGTGGCCAGCAGCAGCGCCTGTGCATTGCACGCGCCATCGCCGTGTCACCCGAGGTGATCCTGATGGACGAACCGTGTTCGGCGCTCGACCCGATCGCCACCGCTCGCGTCGAGGAACTGATCGACGAACTGCGTCAGAACTATACGATCGTCATCGTCACCCATTCGATGCAGCAGGCAGCGCGCGTGTCGCAGCGCACCGCGATGTTCCATCTTGGCTATCTGGTCGAGGAGGGCGCCACCGACAAGATGTTCACCACCCCCGACGACAAACGCACCCAGGACTACATCACCGGCCGGTTCGGCTGATCTCAGGCATATGAGGGACGAAGATCATGGGTGAACATACCGTCGCATCTTTCGATGAGGATCTGGAGCAGATCAGCCAGCTGATCCGCGACATGGGCGATCTCGCCCGCTCGATGGTCGGTGGCTCGACCAGGGCTTTGCTCAATTCGGACAATGCGCTGGCGCAGCGGGTGGTTTCCGATGACGCCATCATGGATGCACGCCAGCGCGAGCTGGACGATCGTGCCATCACGCTGATCGCCAAGCGCCAGCCGATGGCCAACGATCTGCGTGCGGTGGTCGGTTCGATCCGCATGGCCGGCGACCTCGAGCGCATCGGTGACCTTGCCAAGAACATCGCCAAGCGCGTCGGCACTGTCGGGCTGAGCGTCACGCCGCACGACCTTTCGCATTCGATCGACGCGATGGCGCAGCTGGTGCTGATCCAGGTGCAGGGGGTCGTCGACGAGTATGCCGCCGCTGACGCGGCAGCGCTTGCCACGCTCAGAAACAATGATGAACGCATCGACGTCAAATACACATCGGTGTTCCGCGAACTGCTGACCTACATGATGGAAGATCCGCGCAACATCACGGCGTGCACGCACCTGTTGTTTTGCGCCAAGAACCTCGAGCGGATCGGCGACCACGTGACCAACATCGCCGAAAATGCCTATTATGTTTTGACCGGCACGCAGTTGCCAGCCAACCGTCCGAAGCAGGACGAGACGGCAATGTCCGCGCCAGCGGCATGACAGGGGTGACCAGCCGATGATCGCGCCACGCATCATGGTGGTGGAGGATGAGGAGCCGCTAGGCGTGCTGCTCCGCTACAATCTCGAATCCGAAGGTTACCAGGTCGAGGTGGTGACGCGCGGCGACGAGGCCGAAATCCGGCTGCAGGAGAACGTTCCAGACCTTCTGGTGCTCGACTGGATGGTGCCTGCGGTTTCCGGTATCGAACTCTGCCGCCGGCTAAGGATGCGTCCCGAGACCGAGCGGCTGCCGATCATCATGCTGACCGCGCGAGGCGAGGAAAGCGACCGCGTGCGCGGCCTCTCGACCGGTGCCGACGACTATCTGGTCAAGCCTTTCTCGACGCCGGAGTTCATGGCCAGGGTCAAGGCGCTGCTGCGCCGGGCCAAGCCGGAAGTGCTGTCCAGCGTGCTCAAGGTCGGCGATATCGTGCTCGATCGCGAATCGCACCGTGTCTATCGCAAGAAGAGCGAGATCCGGCTCGGGCCGACGGAATTCCGCCTGCTTGAATTCATGATGCGCCATCCAGGCCGCGTGTTCTCGCGCAGCCAACTGCTCGACAATGTCTGGGGCGAGACGATCTACATCGACGAACGCACGGTCGATGTGCATGTCGGACGGCTGCGCAAGGCGGTCAACAACGGCCGCATGCCCGATGTCATTCGCACCATCCGTGGGGCGGGTTACGCCATTCGCGAGGACTGAACTCCCTCGTTTGAACTCACGCCACGTTCTTGCCGCCGAAACCGGATCTCGCCTGCACGCCCGGCGCAAAAATCTCCTGATCGACGAAGATCAGCGCCCGCATGGCGCAGCCTTCGCGGATCAGCGGCAGTTCGTTCGGCTCGGTGTCGAAGGAAATCGACTTGGAATGCTGGCCGCCGGCGGTCTGGGCAATCGCTTGCCGCAATGCCGGCTCGATCAGGTCGAAGGCGGCGGCGCTGACGCCGACCATGGCGACCGGCGCCGGATCGATCAGCGCAAACAGGCTGCCGAGGCCGTAGCCGAGCGCTTCGCCGGCCTTGCGATAGGCTTCCCGTTCGGGCCCGTCCTTTTCGCGGGCGGCAGCAGCCAGGGCGCGCATGTCGGCGTCGCTGACATCGGCGACGGGCTCTGCATCCTCGCCCATCTGCCGCGCGTTGCGCCAGATGGCATAATTGCCGGCATAGGCTTCGACGCAGCCGCGCCGTCCGCAGCGACACAGCGCGCCGTTCGGCCGATGGATCATGTGGCCGAATTCGCCGCCCGAGGAATGGGTGCCGGTGAACAATTCGCCCTTCAGCACCAGCCCCATGCCGATGCCGTGCGACAGGAGGATGGCGATGAAATCGTCGCGGTAACGATCGGGGTCGCGCCAGCGCAGCGCCACCGCCATCATGTTGCAGTCGTTCTCCATAATGGCGGGGATGCCGAACTCCTCTTCGAATATGTCGGCGAAGGCGATGTCGGTGTGCGGCGTGATCGGCGACCACAGCATGGCGCGGGCACGGGTGTCGGTGATGCCCTGGACGGCCAGCGCGATACGAGCGATGCTGCGCACGTCCAGGTCGGGATCTTCCAGGCGGCGCCGCACGATTGCCGTGCACTCACCGATCAGCGAGTCGCGCGACATCGTCAGCGTGTCGAGCCGGCGCTGTTCCTCGGATATTACCTGGCCGGCATAGTCGATGACGGCGACCGAGAGGAAGTTCAGCGACAGCACCACGGTCATTACCGCGGCCGCTTCCGGATTGAGGCTGAGGCCGACCTGCGGACGGCCGCGTTTGAGCGAGCCGGCCTCGCTCGGCTTGCTTTCGGTCAGGATGCCTTCGACGATCAGGTCGGATGAGATCGCCGAGATCGTCGAATGGCTGAGGCTTGTGGTTGCGGCGATCTCGGTGCGCGACGGCTGTCCGGCGCGGCGCACCGCCGCGATCACCATCGCGCGGTTGCGGCGGCGCAAATCGTCGTGGCGGATTCCGACCGACATGCTCTTTCATATCCTCCCGGTCGCCGCGGTTCTTCCTGCCCTGGAACGCTGTCGGTGACGCGGTCAAATACTGGCAGAAGCCGCGCGCCGTGTCATTTATTTATTCCGAGACCCGAAAAAAATTCGAAACGACATCAAAATCCATCAGAATCGATGTTGACAGCGTTCGGGCGTTGGCCCAGTATTTTTTCGAGGCTCGAAAAAATAGGGCCTCTGTGCCGGCCCTCGGGCCAGTTTGGTCGCGCCATACGCGGCGCAGGGAGGATAATATGAAAAGATTCACAGCCGCCATCCTGGCGGGTGCCGCCATGTCGCTGACGCTCGCGTCTGTCGCGCAGGCGAAGGACAAGGTCGTCGGCGTTTCGTGGTCCAATTTCCAGGAGGAACGCTGGAAGACCGACGAGGCCGCCATGAAGACGGCGATCGAGGCCGCCGGCGACAAGTACATCTCCGCCGATGCGCAGTCCAATCCCGGCAAGCAGCTTACCGACGTCGAAAGCCTGATCTCGCAGGGCGCCAATTCCCTGATCATCCTGGCGCAGGATGCTTCGGCCATCGGCCCGGCCGTGCAGAAAGCCCTGGACGAAGGCATTCCGGTCGTCGGCTATGACCGGTTGATCGAGAACAAGGATGTTTTCTATCTGACCTTCGACAACAAGGAAGTCGGCCGCATGCAGGCCCGCGAAGTGTTCAAGGTCAAGCCGGAAGGCAACTACGTCTTCATCAAGGGCTCCGGTGCCGATCCCAATGCCGACTTCCTGTTCTCGGGCTCGATGGAAGTGCTCAAGGAAGCCCTTGACAGCGGCAAGATCAAGAATGTCGGCGAAGCCTACACGGATGGCTGGCTGCCCGCCAACGCCCAGAAGAACATGGAACAGTTCCTGACCGCCAACGACAACAAGGTCGACGCGGTGGTCGCGGCCAATGACGGCACTGCCGGTGGCGTCGTCGCGGCGCTGACGGCTCAAGGCTTGGCCGGCACCGTGCCGGTCTCGGGGCAGGACGGCGACCACGCCGCGCTGAACCGCATCGCCCTGGGCACGCAAACCGTGTCGGTGTGGAAGGACGCGCGCGAGCTCGGCAAGAATGCCGCCGAGATCGCCTCGCAACTGGCCGACGGCAAGAAGACGAGCGACATCGCCGGCGCCAAGGACTTCACGACGCCGGGCGGCAACACCGTCAAGTCGCTGTTCCTGACTCCGGTTGCCATCACCAAGGACAATCTCAACGTCGTCATCGACGCTGGCTGGATCAAGAAGGACGAAGTCTGCGCGGGTGTCGCTGCCGGCACCGTCGCGGCCTGTAACTGATCCGGACCACTTCGAAATATCTGAACGCCGCGGCCCAAAAGCCGCGGCGTTTTCTCAAAGAATTGTGTTTCCGCATCATGCGGATAGCTTCTAGGCTGGGCTCCGGCATGCGCGTCAGACGGCCAGCCGGTGGGAGGAAATCATGACCGACACGACGTCCAACCCGCAGGCCGATACGGCGCGCGCGTCGGAACTCGGCGCCGTCGCCCGGTTCCTGAAGGCGACCGAGATCGACACCCGGATGCTCGGCATGATCGGCGCGCTGCTGGTCATCTGGATTGGGCTGCATGTCATTTCCAGCCTGCGCCTCGGCGTCAACCCGCTCGATTTCGACAGCCGCACCTTTCTCACGCCGCGCAATCTGTGGAACCTGTCGGTGCAGACATCCGCGGTCGCCATCATGGCCTGCGGCATGGTGCTGGTCATCGTCATGCGCAACATCGACCTGTCGGTCGGTTCCGCCGAGGGCCTGATCGGCATGGTGATGGGATTTGCCCAGGTGCATTTCCTGGTGCGTTTTGTCGGGCTCGAACTCGGCAATCCGTGGATCTGGGTCCTGGCGCTGGTCATCGGCCTGGCGCTCGGCCTGTTGATCGGCGCCTTTCAAGGCTTCGTCATCGCCTATCTCGAAGTGCCCGCCTTTATCGTGACGCTGGGCGGCCTGCTGGTCTGGCGCGGTGCTGCCTGGTGGGTCACATCAGGCCAGACCGTGGCGCCGCTTAACGCCACCTTTCAGCTGATGGGCGGCGGGCCGGCGGGATCGATCGGCGCAACCTGGAGCTGGGTTGTCGGGATCGTCGCCTGCCTCGCCGTGGTGTTTGGGCTGTTCAACGGGCGGGTGCAGCGCAAGCGTTTCCGTTTTCCGCTACGTCCGATCTGGGCCGAGGCGCTGCTCGGTGTCGTCACCTGCGGCGCCATCATGGGTGCGGTCTGGCTCGCCAACTCCTACCCCTGGCCGATCGGCATCGTGAACAGATATGCGGCCGCCAACAACATCACCGTTCCCGAAGGCGGCCTGTTCATCGCCCACGGTATCGCCATACCGGTGCTGATGGCGGTCGCCGTCGGGCTGGTCATGACCTTCATCACCAACCGCACCCGTTTCGGCCGCTATGTCTTCGCCATCGGCGGCAATCCCGAGGCGGCCAATCTCGCCGGCATCAACACGCGCTGGATCACCATGAAGGTGTTCATGATCATGGGCGTGCTGGCCACGATTGCCGCGGCGATCTCCTCGGCCCGGCAGAATTCGGCCACCAACGTGCTTGGAACGCTCGACGAGCTGCTCGTCATTGCAGCCGCCGTGATCGGTGGCACGTCGCTAGCCGGCGGGTCGGGAACGATCATCGGCGCCATGCTCGGCGCCCTGCTGATGCAATCGCTGCAGTCCGGCATGGTGCTGCTTGGTGTCGACTCGCCGCTGCAGAGCATCGTCGTCGGCGCCGTACTGGTGATCGCCGTGTGGCTCGACACCGTCTATCGCAAGCGCGTCTAGGAGGGCATGCCATGACTGACAAGACTGCTCCTGCAGCCACCGCGCTGATCGACATGAAGAACATCTCGATCGCGTTTGGCGGCATCCGCGCCGTCGACGACGCCTCGATCGATCTTTTCCCCGGCGAGGTCGTGGCGCTGCTCGGCCATAATGGCGCCGGCAAGTCGACATTGATCAAGATCCTGTCCGGCGCCTACAAGCGCGATTCGGGCCAGATCTTCGTCAACGGCGAGGAGGCATCGATCTCCAACCCGCGCGACGCCAAGAAATACGGCATCGAGACGATCTACCAGACGCTGGCGTTGGCCGACAATGTCGACGCCGCCGCCAATCTGTTCCTCGGCCGCGAGTTGATGACCGCCTGGGGCACGCTCGACGACGTTGCCATGGAGGCCGAGGCGCGCAAGGTGATGGGTCGGCTCAATCCCCGGTTCCAGCGTTTCAAGGAGCCGGTGATCAAGCTGTCGGGCGGCCAGCGGCAATCGGTGGCGATCGCGCGTGCGATCCTGTTCAACGCCCGCATCCTGATCATGGACGAGCCGACGGCCGCACTTGGTCCGCAGGAAACGGCGCAGGTCGGCGAACTGGTCAAGCAGCTGAAGTCCGACGGCATCGGCATCTTCCTGATCAGCCACGACATCCACGATGTGTTCGAGCTTGCCGACCGGGTCTGCGTCATGAAGAACGGCCAGGTGGTCGGCACCGCCCGCACCACTGATGTCACCCAGGACGAGGTGCTGGGCATGATCATTCTGGGCAAATGCCCGCCAGGCGCCATTCCCGGACCGGGCGCGCTGAAGATCGCGGCCTGAGATCAAGCCAGATCGCGGTTGCCGGACACGTGATATGCCAGCCGTAGGGATGGCTTGGCCCTGGCATTGTGTTGGCAGGGCGACTTGCGCATAAAGGTCCGACATTGCTCAGGGACCGCACGATCCGTTGAAGAAGCTTTTCCCGATCATCGCCTTTATCGCCGTCGCGCTGATCAGCATGGTGATGGCAGGTTTTGCCTACTTCGCCACGCAGGAAGCCGCGCGCATCAAGTTCGAGGCGACTGCCGACGATGCGCTCAACCGGATCGAGAGCCGCATCGACCTGCATCTGTCGCTGCTGCGCTCGACGCAGGCCCTGTTCGACGCCCGCAATGGCGGTATTTCTCGCAATGAGTTCAAGGCCTTCTTCACCGCGCTCGATGTCGACAAGAATTTCGCCGGCTTGCGCGGTATCGGCTTCCTCAGGCTGGCAAAGCCGGGCGACGAGGCGACGGTCGAACGCGACATGCTGCACGATTATGGCGTCAGTCATCCAATCTACCCGGACACCACGCAACCCTGGCGCACCCCTATCGTGCTGTTCGAACCGCTGGATCCATCCAATCAGGCCGGCATCGGCTACGACATGTTCAGCGAACCGGTGCGGCGTGTGGCGATCGAAAAGGCGATGTCCGACGACCAGCAGCACGCCAGCGGGCTGGTGCAGCTGGGCCAGGACACGGGCGCCGCGCAGACGTTCACCGGCTTCTTCGTTTTCGTGCGGCTCAATGTCGAAACCGCTCCCGACGTCATCAATGCTTCGAGATCCTCGACATCAGGTTTTCTCTATGCGGCCTTTCGGGCTCGCGATCTGTTCCAGACCGCGCTCAGCCGGTCGCCGCTTTTGCCGGTCAACACCGAAATCTATGATGGCGATGGTGCCGTGAACGGCGACAATCTGTTGTTCCGGTCGGAGACGCCGCCGGCTTCCACTTTCGGGAACAGGCTGCTGGTCACGCGAAAGATCATCGTCGCCGGACAGCCATGGACTGTCCTGTTCCGGCCGACAAGCGCCTTCTCGCAGCCGTCGTCGCGCGCCATTCCGGTGATGCTGGGGCTGTTCGGCCTGCTGTTGGCGGGCGCAATCGCGCTTGTGGCGCGCTATCAGGAGCGGGCCTATGAGGCAGCGTCGCGATTGCACGAAACGACGGAAAAGAGCCTGATCGAAAAAGACCTGATGCTGCAGGAGATGAAGCATCGCATCAAGAATTCGATCACCAGGGTGCTGGCGATCGCGCGTCAGACGGCATCGCGGGCGACCGACGTCAACGAGTTTTCAGCGTCCTTCTCGGCCAGGCTGCAGGCGATGGCGGCCTCCCAGGACATGCTGACGCGCTCACGCTGGCAGAAGGCCGATCTTGGCGATCTCCTGCGCATCGAGCTGGGTCAGGTGTTCGGCAAGGAGCTGCCCGATGAGCTGTTGTCGGGACCACAGGTGCTGCTCGACGAAACCACGACGCAAGCGCTCGGCCTGACCTTCCACGAACTGGCGACGAATGCGCTGAAATACGGCGAGGCCGGCAATTCCGTTGGGGCGCTGAAGGTGGACTGGTCGCTCGAAGGCCGAGGGCGCGACAGGATGCTGGCTCTCAACTGGCGCGAAAACGGGCAGAAGAAACTTGAAGCGCCCGCCGAGACCGGATTCGGCACCAAGCTGATCGACCTCAACGTGACGCGCGAATTGCGCGGTACGATCAAACGGGATTACCAAGCCAATGGGCTGAACGTGGAAATCAAAATTCCACTCGCCAATTGAGCGCGACCGTTGCCGACAAGGGGGAAGCATCCAGACATCAAAAACCCGGAAGCCGGCGGACCGGCCTCCGGATCGACGTTTCGATTATCGCCGAATTAGTTGCAGCGAGCCGTGTAGATCCGGCCGCGATGATCGCGATATTGGCAATAGCCGTTGCGCAGGTTGCGCACCAGCAGGCCGGAACCGGCACCCACGGCCGCGCCGATCAGCGCGCCCTTACCGCCGCCGACCAAGCCGCCGACACCGGCGCCGATCAAGCCGCCGCCAACCACGTCCTTCTCAGTCGAGGTGCAGCCGCTGACCGCGACCACCGCAACCAGGGCAATAATCATCTTCCGCATAGAGTCACTCCTCACTTTGTGTCCTCACTTTAGTAAGCTCCAGCCGCCATTTAGCATGAAATGACGGCCTTTGCTGCTGCAATCTATTGTTGGTGAAGATAGTCTTTTTCTGGGCGTATCGTGTTCGATGCCATTACCAGGCTGGAAATTGCCAAAGACGCGTCAAGCGTACCATCGGCGCGCACATTCCAGACGATCTGATCATAGTCGTCCTCAAGCGCCGGATCGACCGCAAGGCATTTGGCGACGATGTGGTCAGCCTGCCCTTGCACGTCGCCCAAGACGAATGGGCGTTCGGCCACGCATTGCTCGGCCGTCGCGAAAACGCTTACGGGCACCTGGAGTTCACGGCAGTCGGCCATCGTGTTCGAGCAACCGATGACCAGCAACAATGCAGCGATATGTTCCATGGCGAGAAGTCCTCTCGCCATAGTAACGGTCTACATTCGCCAAAGTTCCTGGCTGGCTTGATCGGCCGGGGAAATAAGATGGCGCTACAGCCGATTCGGCCACCGGCCGAAACGACGTGGCCTAGTAGACCAGTTGGTGCAGGGCGACCGCCATGATCACCGCCACCAAGGCCAGCGCAACAAGGCGCAAAGCTCCGTTGGGAACAGGAGCCAGCGGTGGCGCGGAAGCCTCGGAGTCCTCAAACTCGCCCATGGAAATCCGGGCGGCCTGCTCCAGTCTGTTCATGTCGGCAACCGTCAAGGCATTCCTCCCACCATACTGCAAATCCTGCTGCGGAAATGTTCGGTGATGCAACAAGTTCCAGTGGTATCTGGGAAAAACAGCATCTGCTTTTATGGTGAACGGCGGGTTAAGGAAGGTCGCTCAATCCGTCTCGAAATTGCCGTGCGGAACGACAAGGCGGTATTCAAGGCGGCCAGCCGCGATTTCGAGCGTCGCCGTTCCGTTCAGTGACGCCGGCACGACCCGTTCGAGTGCGACGCTGCCGAAGCGCTTCTCGCTACGCCTGACATCACTGGCGCCGATTGCCTCCGCCCATGTCAGGGACAGGGAGGTTCCCGTGTCGTCGGCGGTCAGGTTGGCTGTAACATTGACGTACCCGCCGGGCCGCGACAGGGCGCCGTAGCTCACCGAATTGACGGCGAGTTCATGCATCGCAAGGCCGATATGCAAGGCAGCGTTGGGATTGAGATAGGGGTTTGCCCCCTGAAACCTCAGGCTCCGAACCGGATCGCCGCCATAGCGGCCAACCTGGCCCGACACGAGTTCGCGAAGTGCTGCACCCCGCCAGTTGGAAGAGGTCACGAGATCCTGGGACGAGGCCAGCGATTGCAGCCGGCCGCGAAAGCGTGTCAGGAAATCGCCGATGCTGTCGGAGTAGCGGCCGGTCTGGGTGGCTATGCTCTGGATGATCGCCAGCAGGTTTTTGGAGCGATGGCTCACCTCTCGCAACAGCGTCGTCAGGGTCTGCTCGCGGCGCTTCTGCTCCGTCGTCTCGACCATCGTGGTGACGACGCCTTGCACGGTGCCACCATCGCCGTGATCGGCATCGATCCACACCTCGAACCAGCGGCTGCCATCCTCGACGGGAACGCTGATCTCGAGACGTTGGGGGTTGCCGGATGCAATGACGTCGCGCTTGGCCGCGCCGATGCGGTCGGCCTGCGCCTCCGGCAGGATGCCGATGCTGTCGGCGGTGTCCGAAACCCAGGGCGCACGCATGTTGCGCGCCCATACGGTTTTCATCTCGCGATCCTGGTAGAGAACGGAAATGCCGGCATTGTGCAACGCGTGAAGAAGAGCACGACCGAGCTGCATGCCGCTGTCGGCGGGATGGAGGGCGATGACTTCATCGCTTTGCACGGCGTCTTTCCTGTTTCCGGTCCTGGAACCCATCGGCCAATCTGTCCACCCAATTCAGGCTGAACGGCTCATCGTTGAATGGGTTCCAAACAGGTTTCCGGAAAACCCGCCGCCAAAAACGGTCCGCCGGACGGCGTCCTTTGAGGGACACCGCCCGGCGGTGGCTGGAAACCGTTTGAGGGGTGCGGCTTCCAGTGTTCGGCCGTCCGTCCTTACGAAGCCCGTTTGAACAGGCCCGCAAGAAGCGAAATGACCAGGAAGGCGAGGAAGATGAAAAACAATATCTGCGCTATGCCGGCGGAGGTACCGGCGATGCCGCCGAAACCAAGCGCGCCGGCGATGATGGCAACGACGAGAAATACGAGCGCCCAGTAAAGCATGATCCATCTCCTTCGAATGGTGCGATGAAAACGTGGGTGGTTGCGGTTTGTTCCCACCCTTTGCCGAAAAAGACCGTGCTTGCAAATCGTTCGAGCGGAAGCGTAGGAATTCACCTCGCCGCCCGGGTGCATCAGGCGGCACGAAGTGACGAATTGATCATCTGGAGAGATTCGGGAGCGAGGCTATCGCCTTGGGTTCGTCAATTCCTCCACTCCCAATTCCCGACTATGCGGCGGCTTTCGCCTGCCGGTCAAAGAACAGTGCCTGGCTGATCAGCGCCTTGACCATGTCGGGATTGAACGGCTTGGTGACCAGGAAGGCCGGTTCCGGTCGTTCACCAGTCAACAGGCGCTCGGGGAAGGCGGTGATGAAGATGACCGGCACCGACGTCGATGACAGGATTTCGTTCACGGCCTCGATGCCGGAACTGCCGTCGGCAAGCTGGATGTCGGCCAGCACCATCTTCGGTCGCGTCTTGCCGAACATCATCACTGCCTCGGCATGGGTGCGCGCCGTTCCAACGACGCGGTGCCCGAGGCTCTCGACCATTTCTTCGATATCCATGGCGATCAGCGGTTCATCCTCGATGATCAGAACGTCGGTTGCCACCTGACGGGATATCTCGTTGCTCGCCTGGGCAAGCAACTCTGAAAACTCCTGATCACCGACGTCAAGGATCTCAGCCGCTTCCTCCTCGCTGAAGCCTTCGACCGCCACGAGCAGGAAGGCCTGACGGGGCCGCGGCGCGATCGCATTCAGATTGGCGGCGGTGCGCTGTTCCCACGCCGATTGCGCCTGTTCCTGTGGAACGCGGATGGCGACCGATGTGAAAAGCTTGGCGAAAACCTTGTACAGCGCGATGCGGTCGCTCGATGCTTCGGGAAATATCTCGATATCGGCGATGATGGCTTCAAGCATCGCAGCGACCAGCGCGTCACCACTCTCTTGCGACCCGGAAACAGCCCGCGAGAAGCGGCGCAGGAAGGGCAGATGTGGTGCGATGGTGGCGGATAAGCTCATGGTAAGACGTCTCCCTCAGAATGACGCGATTGCGTAGCAGGTCAAGCTGACTGCAAGCCGTGATAACGCGGATTTTTTGAAAAAGTTCCACCGCGACGGAACAAAAGCCGGGGAGTGGCGTTTGTGGTGGGGATGGGCAACCAGACGAGGGCGCCGCTTGCGTTGTGTTGAGTACGGTAAGAGCGGCTTGAGCGCTGGGAATACAAGGGCAAAATGAAGGATATGACGAAAGATATTCTGACTGGCGCCGAGAGCAGGCGCCGGAACGGTTCTGGTGACGCTCTTGGGCCGAACTCCGAAATCGGACGCAAACTCAAACAATATTACGACGCGCTGGTCTCCGACGATGTGCCGGATCGCTTTTCCCAGTTGCTTAGCCAACTGGAACAGGCTGAACCCGCACAGAAGAAGGACTGAGGCATGGCCGCGGTCTCACAAGGCTTCAAGACTGATCTGCTTGGGGCAATCCCAAGTCTGCGCGCGTTTGCCGTGTCGCTGACGCAAAATGCCGATAAAGCCGACGACCTCGTCCAGGAAACACTCGTCAAGGCTTGGGACAAGCATGAGAGCTTCCAGCCCGGCACCAATCTCAAGGCCTGGCTTTTCACCATCCTGCGCAACGAGTTCTATTCGCAAATGCGCAAGCGCGGGCGCGAAGTGCAGGACAGCGACGGTATCATGACGGCCAGGCTTGCCGTTCATCCGGCCCAGCACGGTCAACTCGACCTGAAGGACTTTCGCGGGGCGCTGGAGCAGTTGCCGGAGGACCAACGCGAAGCCATCATCCTCATCGGCGCATCTGGTTTCTCCTACGAGGAGGCCGCGGAGATCTGCGGCTGCGCGGTGGGGACGATCAAGAGCCGCGTCAGCCGAGCCCGTACCCGCTTGCAGGAGATCCTGAAAATATCAGGTGAGGACGAGTATGGTCCGGACGCGATTTCGGCCCAGGTAACGAGTTCGCCGGCGAGCTGACCGCGATCGCGTCTCAAGCGCGTCCGCAGGCCGCCGCGACCGCTTGCACCAGGTCTTCGCCTGAGTAGGGTTTGCCAACCAGCCTGACGCCCGGAAACGATGCCTTGATTTCATCGGCATCCGAATAGCCGGACGCAAACACGAAAGGTATGCCTGCCGCGCGCAGCCCGGAAGCGAAATCGATCGTCGAGGCGCCGCCCAGCATCAAGTCGACAATGGCTGCATCGAATCGCGTGGCGACTTCCCGGCCATCGACCTCGGTCAGGTCACGGGCGATCACCACCTCATCGGCGCCATGATCGCGGCAAAGTTGCTCGACATCCATGGCGATGAGAAATTCGTCCTCCAAAACGAGAATCCGCAATCCGTCAAGCAATGTGGGCACAGGCAAAGACTCCTTGAAACGCCGGAGTCATGATCGCTAATTGGCTTGCTGTCATTTAAAAAAGACATGTGGCCAGCGGGCGGAACCTCAATCCTTGCAACGCGTTGAAACGCGGCTCTCCAAGAGCGGCTTTCGAAGGGGGTCGAGCGGGCTTTCGAAGGGGGCGAAATGTCAGTCCAGAACAATAACGCTTTCTCCAGCCGCCAATATCCCTGCGAGAACTGCCCATTGCGGCCGTTGCCGGTTTTCCGCGACTTCGAAAAACAGGAGCTGGCGTTCATCAGCAAATTCAAGAAGGGCGAACTCGCGGTCGACAAGGGCGACACGGTGCTGGTGGAGGGAAGCCATAGCGCCCATCTCTACACCGTGCTCTCCGGCTGGGCGTTTCGCTACAAGCTGCTGCGGGACGGCCGTCGCCAGATCCTCAATTATCTCATGCCCGGGGATCTGATCGGCCTGCAAGGCAGTGTGATGGGCGAGATGCAGCATTCCGTCGAGGCACTCTCACCGATGCTGCTGTGTGTTTTCGAGCGCGAATATCTGCACGAACTGTACCGCAATCATCCCGGGCTGGCCTACGACATCACCTGGATCGCATCGCGCGAGGAGCGGATGCTGGACGAGAACCTGCTCAGCCTCGGGCGCCGCAGTGCGATCGAGCGCGCCGCCTATCTCATCGCCTTCATCGGCAGCCGGGCCAAGGTCGTCGGACTGAATGGCAGCCAATCCGTCCAGATACCGATCACGCAGCAGCACATTGCCGATACGCTCGGCCTGTCGCTGGTTCACACCAACAAGACGATCCGCAAGCTGATGGATCGCAAGCTGATCGTCTGGCGCGACGGCGGCTGCGCGGTCTCCGACAATGAAGGGCTCAAGCGGCTCGCCGGCTGGGAAGGACTGGGCGAGGCGCGCCGGCCACTAATCTGAGGAAGCGTCTTTTTGCGAAGCCGGCGGATCGGGTGCGCGCCGATGCGTTTTCGGCTACTTTGTCCGCAGTGCCGGAACCATGAGGCGCGCAGCGCGTTTGAAACCGAGCAATCACAAGGAGTTAAGCCATGGCCACTGCCGCAGGAAAGACCGCAACCGACGCCCGTGCAAATGCTGACCTGGAAGCCGACATCAGGCAGTTGAAGGCCGACATCGACAAGCTCACCAAACAACTGGCCAAGACCGGCGAGCATGGCTATGGCACCGCGCGCCGTGCAGCGACAGAAGGGGTCGAGCAGTTGCGCGCGCAGGGCGAAGCAGCCTTTGACAGCTTGCGCAGCAATGCCAAGGACATCGAAGCGCAGATGATGGCAAGCGTGCGTGAAAAGCCGGTGACGTCACTGGCAATCGCCGCTGGCGTCGGCTTCCTTTTCGCGCTCATCGCGCGTCGCTAGTCGCGCTACAGATGGGAATGTTGGCAACCCTGATCTCGGGCCTCGCCTCGGGGGAAACCGTGGCCGCCGTTCATCGGGCGCGCACGGCGGCAATCGTCTATGTGATCGCCATGGCCGCTGCGCTTTGCGGTCTCGGCTTTCTGGTCGGGGCCGCCTATATCTGGACGGCGATGCGCTACGGGTCGCTTGCCGCCGCGCTGGGGTTTGGCGCCGGTTTCCTGGTGCTCGCCGGACTTATCCTGCTGATCTACCGGATATCCGCAGGTTCGCGCGCCCGGCGCCGGGCGCAGCGCCGCAATGCCGACATGAAGGCGATCGGCGTCACCGCCGCACTCGCCGTGCTGCCGAGCCTGCTCAAGGGAAAAGGCGGTCTCGGCGCCATTCTGGGGCCGGCCGTGGCGCTCGCGGCCTACGCCATCTACCGCGAGAATGTGAAATCCGACGATCCGGATGAGAGCGAGCGGACGTAGAGCTGTTGAGAGATCACTTCGACAGCTCTTCCAGGGGCATCGATATTTCGGCAAACACGCCTTCCGGCCGGAATTCATGGGTCACTTCGCTGGAAATGACCTTGGCCAGGCTGCGGCGAATGAGGATAGAGCCGAAGCCTTGCCGATCCGGCGGAGCGACTTGCGGCCCGCCGCTTTCGCGCCAGGTCAGCACAAGACGCCGGGCATCCTTCCTGCCTTGCGTCCTCCAGCCGAGGTCGACCCTGCCTGACGGCACCGACAGCGAGCCATATTTCAGCGCGTTGCTGGCGAGTTCATGCAGGATCAGGCCAAGCCCGACGGCCTGGTCGGGCGACAGCAGCAGGTCGTCGCCGGAGATCGTCATGCGCGGCTGCTCGGCCGTTTCGAAAGGTCTGACCTCGATCTGGACGAGTTCACTGATGCCGATGCCACGCCACTCGCGGTCCGACAACAGATTGTGGGCGATGCCCAAGGCCTGAAGCCTGGCGCCGAAGGCCTCGAGGAACTGGCTTGGCTGGCGGGCATGGCGCACGGTCTGGGTTGCCAGCGCCTGGACGGTCGCCAGAGTGTTCTTGACGCGATGGTTGAGTTCACGCAGCAGCAGCCGTTGCCGTTCGTCGCCGAGCTTGCGCTCGGAGATGTCGTAATTGACGCCGAAGATCAATGTCGGCTTGCCGTCGCCGTCACGCTCGATGACACGGCCGCGCGTGGCGAGCCAGCGCGGCGGGTGAAAGCCCTTCACCCGGTATTCGCCGAAATAGTCGTCGCTGCCGGTCAAGGCGTCGCGAAAGCGGGTTTCGGTCTGGTAGACGTCGCGCGGATCGATGGCGGTGAGGATGTCGCGTGCGCGCAGCCGGTTGGAGCGCGGCAGGTTGAACAGCTCCGACATCAATGTGTCGCATTCGATGACATCGGTGCGGATATCCCATGCCCAGCTGGCGAGCGAGGCCGCATCGAGTGCGATGGCGCGTCGTTTTTCCTCGCGCGCAAGTGCGGCCTCGGCGATCGCGCCGCTGCGGGTTGCGTCCTTTAGGGTGAACAGGTTGGCGGCGAGGCCGGCGAGCGCCTTCAACTGGTCGAGCTCGGCTCGGGATGGAAAACCATGCGGCTCGCGGTCGAGCACGCACAGCGTGCCGATGCGGGCACCTGCCACGATCATCGGCGCGCCGGCATAGAAGCGGACATGGTGCTTTCCGGTGACCAGCGGGTTGGTCTTGAAACGGGGGTCTGCCGTTGCATCCACGACCACCATCGGCTCGTCGCCTGCGGCAATCGCATGGGCGCAGAAGGAGACGTTGGTCGCGGTTTCGGTCTCGTCCAGGCCGAAGCAGGATTTGAACCAATGTCGTTCAAGGTCGACGAGTGTGACCAGGGCCATCGGCACCTGCATCACCGTTGCGGCAAGGCTGCTGACGCGGTCGAAATCGGGGTCGGCCGCCGTATCCAGCATCTCCAATCCGTGCAGCACGGCCAGCCGGTCGATATCCATGACTGCTAGCGCAACTTCGGCCGGCAGATCGGGTGCTGTTTGCGTCTTGCCAATCACCCCAATTGCCTCGTCCCGGTCTTCGTCGCCGCATGCTTGCGCTGCTGCAAGGCCAGCACGCTTTTCCGGAACCATCCTAGCGAGGAACCGTTACCCGACCATGATTTGCCGGGCGCGCCAGTTGGTGCAGAATGAGACAGGGATCGAGCATGGCCAAGATCATTCCAGAAAACAAGGCGCGGCAGGGGCGATGGGGCTGGCATGGATTTCGGATCCTGATCGCCGCACTGCTTCTGGTGTTTGCTGCATGGGGCATTGCCGAGATCTATGGTGTGTTGATCAAGGCGCCTAACAGCGATGAACAGCATGTCCCCACACCGCCCAACACCACCGAGCAGGCTCCTGCCGGGTAAAGCCGGCCTGTCCGTTGCGTCGCACCTCATCAGGCGGCTCTCGACTGGGCCGCGCTCGCCGGAACCAATACATTCAGTGCGCCAGGCTGGATCTCGATTACCGTTTCACGGTCAAGCCTGACCAGTTCGCCGTCCATGACGGCGCGAAATTTGCGGCTGCCCGAATGGATTTTCAGCACCGTTCTGTTTGTCTGGTGGATTTCGACATGTTCGTTGTCGCGCCATTTGCCGCGCGCCATGTTGAAGAAGAACTTGACCAGTTCGGCGCGCTGCTTCGCCACCGTGACATAGACACCGAGCACGCCGCCCGCAGGATTGTCGGCATAAGGCAGATGGCCTTCACCGAATAAGTTGTTGGTGATGCCGATGCCGGTGATGCGTGCCGCCATTTCGGCATCGCCGATGCTGAGGGTCACATTCATCGCAGGTGGATTGTTGATCGTTGCCCAAGCCGCCTTGGCCGAGGCGCGGATCTTTCCCAACCGCGAACCGAACTCCATCTTCTGGCGCAGTTGCACCATCTTGGCGTGCATGCCGATCGAGAACTGGTGCACGAAAGGTTGGCCATTGGCCGTCGCCACATCGACAGCAATGATTTCGCCGTCGGCGAAGGATTTCAGCGCCCCGTCGAGCGACTGCGGAATGCCCAACCCGCGTGCGAACAGGTTCATGGTGCCGGCTGGCAATATGGCAAGCGCCTTCTTCGTGCCCATCAGTCGGGCGGCCGCGGCGGAAATGGTCCCGTCGCCGCCACCCGCCAGCACGATGTCGACCGAGCGACGCGAAGCGGCGTTGTCCAGCGTCTCCACCACATCCTTGCCGGCGACAATTTCGATGCTGAGCGAGTGGCCTGCCGTTTCCAACGTCTGATGCATCCTGTCGGAGAAAGCAGCGAGGTCGGTGGTGCGCAAAGTGCCGCCGTCCCGGTTCAGCACCGCTGCAAATCTCATGCCCCGCTCCACCAGGTCAGCCAAAAGGCGGCCGGGATATACCCAGCCAACGGCTGAAACGCGGCGTCGACAGAAAGGTTCCCCTTGCCGCGGGGTGACTACCCCAGCGGCTCAATAATTTCCGTGGTTTCGTTCCCGGACCGCAGCGCTTTGTCGGAACAACTGACCCGGTCACGACGTTGTGAACCTGTAGATGCCGCGTTCCCCAAGGAAGACGCGGCGCATGAGATCAGGCACGAGGAGAGACTACCATGATCCGCAATCTTTTAGCCACGACGGCGCTCGCAACCTTTGTCGCGACCGGCGCCTATGCGCAGAACGCAACAAATACGGCGCCTGCCACGCCCGCCGTCCAGGAGCCCGCCGCCGCTCCTGTGGCACGCGCAGAGGGCAGCATCGTCACCAACATCATCGGTGAGTCCGTCTACAACGGCACCGGCGACGATGCCGAAAACATCGGCAAGGTCAGCGACGTCGTGTTCGACAAGGATGGGCAGGCGAAATCCGTTGTCATCGACGTCGGCGGTTTTCTGGGTGTCGGCGCCAAAAGCGTTGCTTTCGATTACGGCAAGCTGCAGTGGGCCGAAAAGAATGGCGACCGCTGGTTGGTGGCCCAGACGACCAAGGACGAACTGACGGCGCAGGCAGAATTCGATAAAAAGCCTTACAGCCCGACCCCAGCACCTGCGGCATCGACCGACGCAACAGCGCCGGCAGCACCCGCGACGACGGACACAGCGCAAAAGCCTGTCGACATGAACGCCGCTTCGGCAGAACCAGTCAAGCGCGCCGACGGCAATCTCGCCACCAACATCATCGGGGAAAACGTCTACAACGGCACCGGCGATGACGCCCAGAACATCGGCGACGTCAACGACATTGTGCTGACCAAGGACGGCAAGGCGCAGTACTTGGTCATCGGCGTCGGCGGTTTCCTAGGCCTTGGCGCCAAGAACGTCACCTATGACTTCTCGAAGGCGCAGTGGGCCGAGAAGAATGGCGACCGCTGGCTGGTCGCCCAGACCACCAAGGAAGAATTGCAGGCGCAGCCGGATTTCAACCGCAAGGCCTATGACCCGGCGCCGGCAACGACGGCTTCGAATGCGCCGGCAGCAGTCGCGCCCGCCGCAGCCCCTGCCGTCGCTCCGTCCGACAAGACGGCACAGGCTCCGGCGCCCACGACCCCCGATGCCTCGGCTCCGGACCAGACAAAGACCGCAGCCATCGACAAGTCGACGCTGACCGAGATGCCGGTTGGTGAGATTCGCGCCGATGACCTCAAGGGCACGACTGTCTATGGCGCCAACGACGCCAAGGTCGGCGAGATCGGCGATGTCGTGCTTGCGCCCGACAAGAAGGCCGATGCGGTGATCGTCGATGTCGGTGGCTTCCTCGGCATTGGCGAGAAGGAAGTCGCGGTCGGCATGGATAATCTCAAATTCATGACCGACAAGGCGGGCAACAAATACCTGTACACGACCTTCACCAAGGAACAGCTCGAGGCACAAACCGCCTATGACAAGGGCAGCTATGCCGAGAAGCGCGATCAGCAGCGCATGATCGTCAGGTAGTTTCCACCCAGTCGGATACAGGCCCGCGCCGGCAACGATGCGGGCCTGTGTTCATGTGTGGCATGGAGGCAGGCCAGCGGCCTGGCCGACGAGGCCGTTCTCGGTCAATTCGGCCAGTGCCAGCGATTGGTCGAGATGTTCGGCTCGCCAGGCGAGCAGCCGTTCGGCGAATTCCAGCCGCACGGCGAGATGACTGGGGTCGGCCGCGAGGTCGTCCAATTCATCCGGATCGTTTTCCAGATCGAACAGCAGCGGCGGCAGGTTGCCGCCGAAATGCACATATTTGAAACGCTCCGTGCGGATAACGGCGAGATTACATTGGCGTGAGGCGATGCCGAAATGGCGTTCGGCCTCGCCCGCGGCAACCGAGCGGAAATCGAACTCCCAATGCGCGGCATCGCGCCACGCCGCAGGGGTTTCCCCGCTCAGGAACGGCTTCAGCGACCTGCCGTCGAGATGCGGCGCGGGCTCTTCGCCGAGCAGGTCGAGAAACGTCGGCAAAATGTCGACCGCTTCCGTGAAGCTGTCTACCTTGCCGCCGGCCGCCTTGCCGTGGCGCGGATCGCGGATGATCAGCGGAATGTGGTAGCTGCCGTCGAAATAGCCGCCCTTGCCCAGCATGAAATGGTCGCCCATCATCTCGGCATGGTCCGAGGTCAGCACGATGATGGTGTCGTCCCACGCGCCGGCCGCCTTGACCGCTTGCCAGATGCGGCCGAGCTGGGCGTCGACCTCGGAAATCATGCCGTAGTAGATCGCGCGGAGGACGCGAAAATCGTCTTCGCTCCAGTCGTGCACCTTGCCGCTGGCTTCGGGGCGAAATTTCATCTGTTTCTGCCGGCCGAGATCATAGGCTAGATAGGGATGGTTTTCCGCCTCCTCCTGCCAGCTTGCCGCGCGCCGGAAGGCCGGGCCGTCAGCCGGATCGTACATTGTGTTGTAGGGCTCCGGCACTATGAAGGGCGGGTGCGGGCTGATGAAGGAAAGATGCGCGAACCACGGCGCGGCGTGCTCCTGTTCGCCAAGCCAACGCGCGAATTCGCCGGTCAGGAAGGCCGCCGGAGTTTGTTGCCCGGAGTAGACGGGCGGCGCGTTGCCGACAGTGGTCCCGACCGCGCCGTCGGCCACCGGGCGATGGATGTCGGGGGATCCGGCGCTGGCGTCGACACCTTGCAGCTCCAGCCAGGATAGCCATTGCTTCTGATGCTCGGGCAGCAACTGGCGCACCGTAAAGCCCGGCAGCACGCCTTCATAGCTTTGCAGCCGCGGATCGCCCGGCGCCAGCAGGCGCGGATCGAGCGACACATCGGTGTAGCCGAACAGCGTCGGATCATAGCCCAGGGCGCGAGCCGAAAGCGCAATGTTGCCGTGGCGAGCGTCGAGCGGCGTGCCATTGCGGCAGACGCGGTTGTTCATCTGGTAGAGGCCGGTGTAGAGGCAGGCGCGGGCGGGCGAGCAGGGCGCCGCGCCGCCATAATGCCGGTTGAACAGCACACCCTCCGCGGCCAAAGCGTCGGCATGCGGCGTCTGCACGACCGGATGACCGGCGGCGGACAGACAATCGCCACGCCACTGGTCGCATGTGATCAGGAGAATGTTAGGCCGCCTGGCTTTTCCAGTCACTCACGATACCTTTGTCCCGGGATGTCGAACGCCGTTTATGGAACCGAATTCTGGCCATGGCGCAAGTCTGACCTGCGAGCCAATTGGTGAACGAACCTTGTTCCATCGTTCACTTTTATGACACAGTCCATTCTGTGTTTGCCGCCTTTGCGGAAACTGCCCTGGTCCTCATATTGGCGTGGACAGCGGCGAGGGCCGCACATGTACCAAAGGAAGGAGCAAGACAATGCTCTACCAGATCAAGGGCCTGCATCACGTCACGTCGATGGCCAGGGATGCCCGCCAGAACAACGATTTCTTCACCAGGAAACTCGGTCAGCGCCGGGTCAAGAAGACCGTCAATTTCGACGCGCCCGATGTTTACCATCTTTACTACGGTGACGAGGCCGGTACGCCGGGTTCGGTGATGACCTATTTCCCCTTCCCCGACATCGGCAAGGGCCGGCATGGGGTCGGGGAAGTCGGAACCACCGTCTACTCGGTGCCGGAAGGCACGCTTGGCTATTGGGAAAAACGCTTTGCCGATGAGGGCGTCACCGGCCTCTCGCGCGAAGAAACCTTCGGTGAGAAGCGCCTGGCTTTTGCCGGACCGGATGGTGACGGCTTCGCGCTGGTCGAGTGCAAGAGCGACAGCAGAGCACCCTGGGCGAAAGGCGGCGTTCCCACGGATGAGGCGATCCGAGGCTTTCATTCCGTGTCGCTCAGGCTGAAGGATGGCGGCGCCACGGAAGAGCTGCTGAAGTTCATGGGCTATGAGGAAGTCGACAAGTCCGGCAATCTCAGGCGGCTGGCGGTGAAGAACGGCAATGGCGCCGATGTCATCGACATCGAATCGCTGCCGAGCACTGCCTTCGCCGATCTCGGCGCCGGCTCCGTCCATCACGTCGCCTTCGCGGTCGAGAACCGCGCCAGGCAGCTGGAAGTGCGCAAGGCGTTGATGGACACCGGCTATGGGGTGACGCCGGTGATCGACCGCGACTACTTCTGGGCGATCTATTTCCGCACACCGGGTGGCGTGCTGTTCGAAGTCGCCACCAACGAGCCGGGTTTCGATCGCGACGAGGATACCGCTCATCTGGGCGAGGCGCTGAAGCTGCCGACGCAGCACCAGCACCTGCGGCCCTATCTCGAACAGCATCTGCAGAAGTTGGAAGGCTGAGGCCATGAGCAAGGACGCTTACATCCACAAGGTGCTGCCCGGTTCGCCGGGCGGTCCATTGCTGTTCGTCTTCCATGGCACGGGAGGCGATGAGAATCAGCTTCTGTCGCTGGGGCGCGATCTCGCGCCCCAGGCAACCATCGTCTCGCCGCGCGGTGATGTGTCGGAACAAGGTGCCGCGCGCTTCTTTCGCCGCGCCGCCGAGGGCATCTACGATATGGACGACCTGGCGCGGGCGACGACCAAGATGGCGGGCTTCGTCAAGGCCCATGTTGAAGCAGCGAAGCCATCGGCCGTGCTGGGTCTCGGCTATTCCAACGGCGCCAATGTCCTGGCCTCGGTGGTGTTCGCGGTTCCAGCGCTGTTCGACGCGTCGGTGCTGATGCATCCGCTGATCCCGTTCGAACCTGAGGTCAAGGGCAGCCTCGCCGGCCGCCATATCCTGGTGACCGCCGGCAAGCGCGATCCGATCTGTCCACCGAACCTGACCACGCGGCTCGAGGCCTATTTGCGTGCCGACGGCGCCGATGTCACAGTGGAATGGCACGATGGCGGGCACGAGGTGCGGCCAAACGAGATCGAGGCGGCACGGCGGTTCTTTGCCGATACTGCCCAAGGAGCATAGCAATGCCTGACCAACTGCCTGAGATCGAACTTGAGGATCGCGGTTCCAAGGGCCGCTACGTCCTGCGTGGACCCGATGGCGCCGAGGCCGAGATGACTTTCACCAAGATCGGTGAGCACCAGATCATCATCGACCACACCGAAGTGCCGGACGTCTTTCGCGGCCAGGGTGCCGGGCTTCGGCTTGTCACCCGCGCCGTCGAGGATGCGCGTGCGGCGGGCAAGAAGATCATCCCGCTCTGCCCGTTCGCCAACGCCCAGTTCCGCCGCCATCAGGAATGGGCCGACGTGCTGAAGCGGTAGGGATTCGTTGCTTGGAAACGGCGCGGCAAGCGGCTGCCATCCCACCGGGGCGGCTTTGGCATTTGCGCGGGTGGCGCATCCTGCCTAAGTAGATAGGATATATCTTAGCCGCGCCGACAAACGAACCGAATGATCCCCCAATGACCGAAACCGATCTCGTTCCCGTCTTCGACGGCCACAACGATACGTTGCTCAGACTCCATCAGTCGAAAGACACGGACGTCGAAAAACTGTTCATCGAAGGGAAATCGGGCGGCCATATCGACCTGCCACGCGCGAAAGCCGGCGGCTTCGCCGGGGGCATGTTCGCCATCTTTCCGCCGCCTGTCGAGAAATCCAGGCGCGGCGCCGTACCCCTGGCGCCGGGCGCCGCAGAACCGCTGCCGCCCGAGGTTCCGCGCGATGAGGCGCTGACCTCGACCATCGCGATGGCCTCGATCCTGTTCAGGCTGGAACGGGCCGGAGCGCTCACCGTCTGCCGCAGCGCCGGCGATGTGCGCAATGCCATGGCGCAAGGGTCGATCGCCGCGGTGTTCCACATCGAAGGGGTCGAGGCGATCGATCCCGAGCTCACCATGCTCGACGTGCTGCATGAAGCCGGCCTGCGCTCGCTCGGCATCGTCTGGAGCCGTCCGAACGCCTTTGGCCACGGCGTGCCGTTCCGCTTCCCGTCTTCGCCCGACACCGGCCCTGGCCTGACCGATGCCGGCAAGGCGCTGGTCAAGGCCTGCAACCAGTTGAAGATCATGATCGACCTGTCGCATCTCAACGAGAAGGGCTTTCGCGATGTCGCCGCACTCAGCGATGCGCCGCTGGTGGCGACCCATTCCAACGTGCACGCGATCTGCGGCCATTCGCGTAACTTGACCGACTGGCAGCTCGGCGCGATCCGCGAAACCGGCGGCATGGTCGGGCTGAACTTCGCAACCGGCTTCCTGCGCGAGGACGGTCGCATGAATGCCGACACCAGCCTCGATATCATGGTGCGCCATATCGATTCGCTGCTGCAGGCGCTGGGTGAGGACGGCGTTGGTCTTGGCTCCGATTTCGACGGCGCCATGATCCCGGCCGTCATCGGCGATGTCGCCGGCCTGCCGAAGCTGATCGATGCATTGGCGGCACGCGGTTTCGGCCGCGCGCTGATCGAAAAAATCGCCTATCGCAACTGGCTCAATATGCTCGAGAAAACGATAGGTTAGAGACAGCCTGCGGCATGGTGTGTTCGGCCCGCCGGCATATGTCGACAAGGACATAGTTCGTCGGTGGAAGCCGGATGCGATTGGGTGGATAGCCGGCAATGCTGAAGACCTTCACGGATGAGGGCGGCGAATTCGAGCGAACCGATGTCGTCATCGTCGGTGCGGGTTTCACCGGCCTGTCGGCGGCGCTTGAGATGAAGAAGGCCGGCATCGATTTCATCCTGCTCGAAGCACGCGACCGCGTCGGCGGACGCGTCGAGTCCCGACTGAACGGACTTGGCGAACGCATCGATAGTGGTGGCCAGTTCCTGTGCGAGGACATGCCGGAATTGATGGCCATGGTCGAGGCGCGCGGCAAGACGCTGGTTGAAACCTATGTCGATGGCGACTTCATCACCCAGCCGACGATGTCCGCACAACGAGCTGAGCGGACCTATCATGCCGCGATGGCGATCCGCGAGCGCATGAACGGGATCGATCCGGACGATGCCTCGATTGCCGGACTGACCGTCGCCGACTGGCTTGCCTGCCAGCACGATTCGGCCGATGCAAGGATGGCTTTCCGTTCGATGATCGAAGGTCTCTGGTGCATGGCGCTGGACCAGATTCCTCTCTGGTATTTGATCGGCAATGACCGGCGGGTCACCAACGAGGTGACGGAACTGCAATATTCTGTGCGCGAAACCATGCATTCGCTGGCCGACGATCTGGCCCGCGACCTTGGCGATCGGTTGCGGCTAAGCGAGCCGGTCACGCGCATCGAGCACAGTTCGCCAGGTGTTCTTGTCGTTTCGGCCGGGGGTGCCGTCGAGGCGCGCACGGTTCTGGTTGCCGTCCCGCCGGCGAAGGTGACGGAGCTCGCCTTTGCCCCCGCTTTGCCGGCCGGACTGGGGCGGGCACTCGGCGCCTGGGAAAGCGGCGCGGCTATCAAGATCCTGGTGCGCTATGCCAAACCGTTTTGGCGGGCGCGGGATTTGAGCGGCATGGTGATGTGGCTCGAGCCGCCGGGGCTGTTTGCCTGCGACGCCGGCAAGGATGCGGAGCATGCGGCGCTCGTCGTGTTCGTCGGCGGCTCGCTCGCGCTGCGTTGGCGCGACCTCGGCGAGGCGGAACTGCGTGCGGAGGTGACCGGCCGGCTGGAGGCAGCCCTTGGTCCGGATGCCGGTGACCTCATCGATTTCAGTTTGCGTGACTGGATAGGAGATCGCTGGAGCGGCGGCGCGTACAGCGATCTTATTGTCGATGTTACAGCGACAGACGCCGAGCGAACGATCCTTGCCGGCGCACCGCCGGTGTATCTCGCTTCTTCAGAACTCTCGCCATCGTTTCCGGGGTATGTCGAGGGCGCCATCATTGCCGGGCGCATCGCCGCGCACAAGATCATTGCCGAGCTTCAAGCTCCGGGCTGAGCCTGATCTTTTCGAAAAACTGTTTGGCAAGATCGGTCAAGTTGCGCCTCAAGCCCTGGCGCCGTCGAAGCCATGCCCGATTTTGCCCGACTTCGCCCGAAATGCTGTTTCGAATTCGTTACAGTGCCAACCCTTCGCCACCCCATCACCGTTACAAAGCGCGGATAAGTTCATTTCACCGCCAAAAGAAACTCAGCGAAGGGGAAGGTAATGCATGCGAAAATCCAGACGATCCGCGGCGAGGGGCGCCTTCAGGCTCCAGAGCGCAATGACCGCCGTCCGAAACTGGCGCTGCGCCAGCGGGCCAGCGACCACCCCATGGCGATGTTCATGGTGCTGGCTGCTTGCGCCTTCGTCGGCATGGCGTTCACGCCGACAATCGGGCCGGCCTTCGCTTCGTTGAATCCGCCGGCCAATCTCATCGACGGCGCGCAGACGACGACCAGGACCGCGCGTCTGCCGGTGCCGGTGACCGACTTCGCCTGCAAGGGCCAGGCCTGGGGTGCCGAGAGCATGGATTGCCTGCGCGCCATCGCCGAACAGTCCGGAACACACAAAAGCCGGGCGATCCGCATGATCGCCAATGCCGCCCCGTTGACCGGCACGCCGAATATTTTCTGATTTCCGTCGAAGCATGATCCCGAAAACCGTTCCCGTTTTGTGGACCATGCTCTGACCTCCCCGAGCGCCCTCCAGTGCGCTCCTTTTGGCTCCCGCCCCCGGGAGCCTCTTTTTTATCCTTTCAAGGCCGCCTGTTCGGCGATGGCGGAGAGCACGCTGCGCACATCCAGCGTGCTGAACGGCTTTTCCAGAATCTGCGGTCGCTGGTGCGCCGGCAAGGCTTCGATTTCGGCTTTGGCACCGATCAGGTCTCCGGTGACCAGCACGAAACGCCGCGCCAAATCGGGCTTTTCGGCGAGCAGCTCACGATAGATCGATATGCCGCTGACGCCGGGCATGCGCAGGTCCGAAAAAACGATGTCCGGCGGCATGTGGCCGCTCAAGGTGGCGGCGCCCGATTCCCAGACCGGCACGATCCGCGACTTGATGCCCATCAGTTCGAGGATGTCCGAGAGCGAGCCGGCGACATCCGGCTCGTCGTCGATGATCAAGGCATGGCGCAGGCCGCTCGATCGCGGCTGGTTGTCGCCGGCGGTGGCGAGGCCGGCCACGATGGCCGGCAGCTGGACGACGAAACGCGCGCCTCTCGGGAGCACTTCCTCGAACCAGACATTGCCATTGTGCCGCTCGATGATCGATTTCGAGATCGACAGGCCGATGCCGGTGCCGACGCCGACCGGCTTGGTGGTGAAATAGGATTCGAAGATGCGGCCGCGGATCGCTTCCGGCACGCCGGGCCCATTGTCCTCGACCGAGAAGCAGGGATGATCCCGGTCGCTGCGGAACGTCCGCACCTTGATCAGCCGGTCGCCGGCAATGCCAGCCAAAGCGTGCTGGCTGTTGATGAGGAAATTGGCCGCCACCTGCGTCACATGGTCGGCGTCGGCCATGGCCAGCAGCGGGCCTGCGGCGAAATCGGTGTCGATGATGATGCCGCTTGAGCGCGCGCCATAGGCGGTCACTTCAAGTGCCGCCCGGATCACCTGGTTGAGGTCGGTCTCGGCTTGTGCCGCGGGATGGAGGCGGACCATCGACAGGAAGCTCTTGACGATGCGGCCGCAGCGCTCGGCGGCCGCGCGGACCTTTTCGGCGCGCACCTTGGTTTGCGGATCGGAGGCGAATTCGTGCAGCAGCGTCGATTGCGCCACAACCACGGCCAGCGGGTTGTTGAGCTCGTGCGACACACCGGCCAGCAACGAACCCATGGCCGCCATCTTCTCGTTCTGGTGCAGCTTCTCGCGTTGCCGGCCGATTTCCTCTTCGGCGCGCAATTTGTCGCGCAGGTCGCGGATGGAGCCGAAGATCAGGCGGCGGTCGGCAACCCGCATCTCGGTGGCCGTCAGCTCGATCGGGAACACTTCGCCGGCGGCATTCTGGGTCACCGTCTCGAGCCGCTGGCCGACCATCGGCGCGCCGCGGCCGGACATGTATTCGGCTCCTGAGGCATAGCCCTTGCGGTAGTAGATCGGCACGATCGTATCGAGCAGGTCCTTGCCGAGGATGTCGCTGCGCTGGAAGCCGAACATCTTCTCGGCGGCCGGATTGAATTCGATGATCGAGCCGGTCTCGTCGATGACGACAATGGCGTCGAGCGAGGCCTGCAGCATGGTGCGGCGAATGACCTCGCTGGCGTGGGCGTCGGAGGGCGAGCGCTCTATGGCGTCGCCGATGGCCAGCGCGATGATGTGCAGCGTCGCCTCTTCCTCGTCGGTCCATGCACGCTCGTTGATGCAGTCATTGACCGCCAGCGTGCCCCAGAGATGGCCGTGCGCGAAGACCGAGACCGAGAGGAACGATTTGATGTTCTGCTTCTCGAAATCGGTCCTCAGGAAGCCTTCGAGGTCGCGCGTATGACCGGCGAAGATCTTGCCTTGCCTCTCGTCCTCGGCCAGCCGCTCCAGCAGCGGGTCGGAATTGACGATCGATTGCATGATGACGGTCGGTGATGCCAGTTCGCCGCCGAAAAGAGGGTCGATCCAGTAGGCGGCGACGGATTGGGCGAAGCCCTGGCCGGGCAGTTCGCGCAAGCGAAACAGGATGCCGCGCTGGCAATCCATGGCCCGGCAGAGCGTTTCCAGTATGCCGTCCATCTCGCGCTGCCAGTCGCCGGCCTCGCGCAGCCGGCGAACGACGCGCACGGCCGCCATCGCCGCGCCCTGCCGGAACCCTTGCATATCGGTGCTTGCTGCTTCAGCGATCATCTTGTGCTGTCATTCCGGAGTCGCGCCAATTCGGCCGGCGAGCAACTACATCCTTCTGGCCCGGTGCTCAGTTGCCGTCGCCGGCCGGCAGCGAGAAGATATAGCCCTCGCCGCGCACCGTGCGCAGGAATTTCGGATTGGCGGGATCGGCCTCGATCTTTTTGCGCAGCCGCATGATGCGAATGTCGACCGCGCGTGACGATTCCGGATCTTCGGTGAAACCGATCGCCTCGGAGATAGCGGCGCGGGTCAGCAGCCGGTTGGCGCGGGTGAGGAAAATCTCCAGCACGTCGAACTCGCTCTTGGCCATGTCGATCACCACGCCATTGGCGCCGGTGACCAGCCTGCCGTCGAGATCGGCCTGGAAGGGGCCGAAGGCAACGGAACGGCGATCCGCCCCGGCCCTCTTGTCCTGCAGCTCTTTGGGCTGGGGAACCCGGCGCAACACGCTGCGCACCCTGGCCAGCACCTCGCGCAATTCGTAAGGCTTGACGATGTAGTCGTCGGCACCGAGTTCCAGCCCGACAATGCGGTCGAGCGCGGTGCCGGCCGCGGTCGCATAGATGATGCCGATCGGCAGTTTCGAACGCAGCCAGCGGCCAAGCGAGAGGCCGTCCTCGCCGGGCATGGCGATGTCGAGAATGGCAAGATGAAACGACTGCGTTTCAACGAGGCTGCGCGCGGCGGCCGCACTTTCAGCTGTGGCCACGTCATATCCGGCGGCGCCAAGGTATTCGGCGACAGCGTCCCTCAGGTCGGGCTCATCCTCGACGATGACAATTCTTGCCCGCACGATGCTTTCGCTCCCACTTTCAGTGGAAAGTAGATTGGGTATAAACATCATGTCCAGTACTCATATCCGGGTTGCCAGGGAACGGTTGGTAAACATGGCCGCACGATCCGTCATTGCGCTCGTTTCGGTAGCCGAAGTGGTCGCGACCGAACTCGCCGACCATCTTGAACGGCGCGGCCATGACGTGCATCAGGCACGCCAGCCCTGGGAAGCCGAATCTCTGCTGTCGGGAAAGGGCATCGACGTCGTCGTCGTCGGCGACAGCCTCAGCCAGGCGGAGGGGCGGGACCTGCTCAGACGTTATGGCGGCCAAGGAGGAGGCGGTGAGGGCGGACCGGATTTCATCCTGATCTGCCGCCCGGCCGATCTTGTCGACAAGGTGCTGGCGCTGGAGCTTGGTGCGGCCGACGTCGTCGAGAGCCCGCTCAATGTCCGTGAACTGGCCGCCCGTGTCGGCGGCCTGCTTTCGCGCCGCGGCAGGGGCACCCAGGAACTGATCGTGCTGGAGAACGCGACCGTCGATCTGAGATCGGCGATGGTCATGCATCGCTCCGGCACGGAGGAACAGCTTTCGCCCGGTCAGGTGGCGCTGCTCAGGCTGTTCCTGGCCAGTCCGCGCAAGGTTTTGACGCGCGACGACATCATCGCCGCGGCGCCTGCCGAAAACGCCGATGCCTTCGATCGCTCGATCGATTCGCGCATCGTGCGGCTGCGCCGCAAACTCGACACCGAAACCATCACCACCATACGCGGCGCCGGCTACCGGTTCGATCCGCCGCGGCAATTCGCGGACTGATTGCCGGGCACTGACGCAGTCTCTGGTTTCGGGCATCGGATTTTCCATCTCCGGCCCCGACGCTTGGCGCTCAGCGTACCAGCAGAAGCGATGGACCCACCGGCATGTCACTGCCCATGGTCAGCTCGCCAGCGTGGGCGCGGTCCCTGAGTAGCACGGTGGCAAGGCCGGCAAAGCCGAGCAGGCCCTGGGCGTAAAGCAGTGCGGAAAGCACCGAAGCGGCAAATTTCGTTTTCATCGTACCAATTCCCCAAAATGGTTTGTTGCGGGTCGCTTCAGGATACCCCCGAAGCGCCCGCGCCGCCCACGGAACCCCCCGTCTCGGCGCGGGCCTTCGGTCCTCTCGGCAGCAAGTTGCCGGAGGCGCCGCGCAAACCCGTCAGCCTAAGGCCGACCCGCCAGAGGGCCTTTAGCCGGGCGATGCGCAGGCTGGAAACAATCCAGACCGTGGCGAAAAACAGTGCGGCGTGCAGGGTCGAAATCTCGCCTGAAGTCATCGCGCCGAGGCTTGTCAGCGGGGTGCCGGCAACCGTGCCGACGCCGCCGATGACCGCTGCCGCGATGCTGATCCTGAAAAGCCAGGACAGCGCGTTCGATTTCGTTCCCATGTTCGTTACCGGCTGTTTTCGTTGCGTCAACTTTGCTTGCGGCCCGTATCCGGATCATGCCGCTTGAAACCTCGCTTTGTTGCAGTTCGGTTTCGAGATCTAGGGCGGTCCTTTCGAATACTGCTAATTCGCACTTTCGTTTGGCGACGGATACCCATGTTCCTCACCTTGGTCTTGCTAGGGGTCTCGCTGGCGGGCCACCGACGGCTCTAATGGGGTTGGCGTTTGTCAACCAGTGGAAACAGATTCGAAACACAAATGAGCATTTTGCGAAATCTCTCCGAAACATGACGTTGGGATAAGCAGCCATCGAATTGGAGCCGGCTGGACCGGCAGAGAGAGGGGATTTTCTTCATGCATACCGCCATTTCCGCCAAGCTCATCAACATCGCCGCCGCCGCACTGACCGGTGCCGCACTGCTGTTCGGCTCGGGCGCCGCGCATGCCGCCAACAAGATCGTGGCGCGCGTTTCGCTTTCGCAGCAGATCATGGAAGTCTCCGTCGACGGCCGGCCGACCTTCGCCTGGAAAGTCTCCACCGGCGACCGGGCCCATGTGACGCCGACCGGCTCGTTCAAGCCGACCCGCATGCATGAAATGTGGTATTCGAAGAAATACGACAACGCCCCGATGCCGCACTCGGTCTTCTTCAGCGGCGGCTATGCGGTGCACGCGACCTATGCGATCAAGCGCCTCGGCCAGCCGGCTTCGCATGGCTGCGTGCGGCTGCACCCCGACAACGCCGCCGATTTCTACCAGCTCGTCGAAACCTTCGGGGCGACCAATACCAGCATCGTCATCGTCAAGTAGCAGGCTGGAAACGGTGGCGTGGCAGCATGCTGCCGCGCCTCTAAGCTCCCTCCGGAAACGCTGCGGTATTGCGTACAGTTCAAACCGGCGGTATCGAGCCCAGCCAAAAAGAAAAGAGGCCGGGAATTTCCCGGCCTCTTTTCTTTTGTTTCCATCGATTTGCCCCGCGCATTTCTGGGCGGGACTCCCTAGACCGTCCTAGCTCGGCAGTGCCGGCATCAGCTTGGGGTCCGGCTTCTCCGCCAGATGAGGCAGGTCCTTGCTGGCGATGAAGGTGTAGAACATGGGCACGACGAAGAGCGTGAACATGGTGCCGACCAGGATGCCGGTGAAGATGACCAGGCCCATCGAATAGCGGGCCGCGGCACCAGCGCCGCTGGACGTGATCAGCGGCACAACGCCGAGCGCCATCGCCGCCGTCGTCATCAGGATCGGCCGCAGGCGCACCTTGGCCGAGGCGACGATGGCATCGCGCCGCCGCATGCCATGCTTTTCACGCTGCTGGTTGGCGAACTCGACCAGCAGGATGCCGTGCTTGGTTATCAGACCGATCAGTGTGATCAGGCCGACCTGCGTGTAGATGTTGAGCGTGCCGAGGCCCAGATTGAGCGGCACGATCGCGCCGAAGATCGACAACGGCACCGCCATCATGATGATCAGCGGGTCACGGAAGCTTTCAAACTGCGCCGCCAGCACCAGATAGATGACGACAACTGCGGCCGCGAAAGCGATCAGGATGGTGTTGCCCTGTTCCTTTTCCTGTCGCGATTGACCGGAATAATCGATGAAGAACGTGTCGGGCAGGCTCTCCTTGGCGATGTCCTCCAGCGCCTTCAGCCCGTCGCCGGTGGTGACGCCGGGCAGCGGAAGCGCCGAAATCGTCGACGAATTCAGCTGGTTGAACTGCTCGATCGCCGCCGGCGCCGCATTGGTCGAAATCTTGACCACCGCCGATAGCGGCACCATCTCGCCGGTCACGCTGCGTACGAAATATTCGCCGAGCTTGTCGGGGTCGTCGCGGAACTCCTGCGGCACCTGCGGGATGATGTCGTAGCTGTTGGAATCGCGGTCGAACTGCGCCACTTCGGCGCCGCCGACCAGCAAGGTCAGCGTGCGGCCGATATCGGCGATCGGCAGGTTCAGCGCGGCGGCGCGGTCGCGGTCGATGGTCACCGTCACCTCCGGTGCGTCATAAGCCATCGAATTCTGCACGACGATGAAGCGGCCGGAGGCCTGCGCCTTGTTCTTGATCTGCTCGGCCACCTCGTACACTTCCGAGGAAGCGCCGGTCGATCGCACCACCATGGAAATGGGCAGGCCGCCGCCGGAGCCCGGCAGCGTCGGCGGTGCGAAGACGAAGGCCTCGACACCGGCCACTTTGGCGATACGGGCCGTAATGTCAGCCTGCAGTTCCTTCGAATTGCGCTTGCGTTCCGCCCAGTCCTTGAAGGCATAGCCGACGAAGGCGCTGTTTGTCGTGCCGCCGAAGGCGACGGCCGAGAACTGCGCCCGTGTTTCGGGAATATCCTTCACCAGGCCGAGGATCTGGTTGACGTATGTCTCGGTGTAATCGGACGTCGCATAACGCGGCGCCGTCACAATCGAGAGCAGAAAGCCCTGGTCCTCTTCCGGCGCAAGTTCGCTCGAGGTCTTGGTGAACATGAAGCCGGTGACGCCGACAAGCGCAAGCACGATGATCAGCGTCAATGGGCGATAGTTCAGCGATCCGGTGACGGTGCGTTCATAGACATGCTCGACGCGCGCGAAGGTGCCGTCGACAATGCGCTGGAAACGGCCCGGCGTGCCGGACTTCAAGAGGCGTGCCGACATCATCGGGGTGATGGTGATGGCGATGACACCCGACAGCACCACCGAGCCGGCGAGCGTGACCGCGAATTCACGGAACAGCGCGCCGGTCAGGCCGCCGGTAAATGCCAGCGGTGCGAACACGGCGGCCAGCGTCATGGTCATGGCAACGATGGCTGATGCGATTTCGCGCATACCGCTGAACGCAGCCTGCATCGGCGACATGTGATCTTCTTCCATGTGACGGTGGATGTTCTCCACCACCACGATGGCGTCGTCGACGACCAGGCCGATCGCCAGCACCATGGCCAGCAGCGACAGAAGGTTGATCGAGTAGCCAACCGCGAACAAAAGGAAGCAGACGCCGATCAGCGACAACGGGATGGTGATGATCGGCATCATCACCGACCGGAAGGAGCCAAGGAACAGAAGGATGACGACGACGACGATGGCAACCGCCTCGCCGATGGTCTTGAACACCTCTTCAATCGAGGCGCTGATCTGCCCGGTCGCGTCGTAGACGACCTCGATCGTCATGCCTTTCGGCAGTGTCTCCTGAATCTGCGGCACCAGCTTGGTGAGCGCAGCCGCCGTGGTCAGCGGATTGGCCGCCGGCGTCGGGAAGATGGCGAGGAAGGTGCCTGGCTTACCGTTGAACGAGACCCTGGTGTCGGTGTTCTCGGCGGCGAGTTCGACGCGAGCCACGTCGCGCAACCGCACCACATTGCCGTCGGTCGAGCGCAGCGGCAGCTCGGCGAATGCCTCCGGCGTCTGCAATGTCGAGCGCACCGTGATCGAGGAGACGACATACTCGTTCTGGGTGTTGCCGGGCGCCGACAGGAAGTTGGAATTGTTGATCGCCGTCAGCAGTTCGGAGGCGGTCACGCCGCGCGCTGCAAGTTTGACCGGATCGATCCAGACGCGCATCGAATATTCCTGGGCGCCGAAGATCTGCACGTCGGCGACGCCTTCGACCGTCGACATGCGCGGTCTGATGACGCGCTCGATATACTCCGTCAGCTGCTCTTTCGTCATGTTCGGATTCTGCATCGAGATGTACATCATCGCGAACTGCTGGCCGGTGCCCTTGACGATGACAGGGTCCTTCGACGCGTCCGGCAAAGTGCCGCGCACGCCCTGGACCTTGGACAGAACTTCGGTCAGCGCGACGTCGGGGTTCGAGCCGAGCTTCATCTGCACCGTCACGGTGCTGGAGGACGGGCGGCTGGACGAGGTGACGTAGTCGATGTTTTCGGTCGACGCGACGGCGCGGGCGATCGGGGCGGAAATGAAGCCCTGGATCAGATCGGCGCTGGCGCCTGGATAGGCCGTGGTGATCGTGATGGCCGTTTCATCGACCTTCGGATACTGCCGGATCGACAGATTGAAGATGCCCTGGAAACCCAGGAGCAGGATCATGCAAGCAAGGACCGTCGAAAGAACAGGCCGGCGAATGAAGAGATCTGAAAAGCTCATTGCTGGTCGGCCTGCTTGTTCGCCGATTTGGTCGGGTCGATGGTGTTGTCCACAACGACGGACATGCCGTTGAAGAGGCGGTTCTGACCGGCGGTGACGACCTCGTCGCCGGCCTTCAGCCCCTCGACGATCTCGACCATGCCTTGATTGCGGCGGCCGGGCTTGACGAACACCTGCGACAGCACGAGCGCGGGCTTGTCACCTTCCGCCGCCGGCTTGGCCCCATCGGCAGCCTTGTCAGTTGGCTTTGCCGCATCGGCGGCAGGCTTGGCTGCATCAGCCGCCGGCTTCATGGCATCGGCCGGCTTGGTGTCCGCAGGCTTGGCGTCAGCCGATTTGTCGGCTGCCGGCGCAGCGGGTTTTTCCTCCGGCTTGGCAGCTGGCGCTGTCTCGGCGGGCTTGGCTGGCTGCACCACGAAGATGTAGTCGCCATAGAGACTTGTCGTCAGCGCCGTCTGCGGCAGGGTCAGCACGTTCTGCTCTTCGGGCAGCTCGACACGCACCTGCACGAACTGGCCGGGGGTCAGCTTGCCATCGGGATTGGCGACTTCCGCCCGGATGTTCACCAGCCGGCTGGACGAGTCGATCTTCGGGTCTATGCCACGAATGGCGCCTGCGAATGGCCTGTCCTCGCCGCCAAAGCCCAATCGAATCGTCTGGCCGATCTTGAGCAAGGCGAGTTGCTGTTCGGGAACCGTGAAATCGACCCGCATCGTGTCGAGGTCCTGCAATGTCACCACGGCGGTGCCGGGCGCCAGATACTGGCCGACATCGATCTTCGGGATACCCACCGTGCCGCCGAAAGGCGCCGTCAGCTGCTTCTGGTCGAGCACGGCCTGCAGCTTGGTGACTTGGGATGCCGAGGCCGAGGCCGCCGCACGCGCCGTGTCCAGCGTCGAGTCGGAGCCAACGCCACGCCTGGTCAGTTCAATGGCGCGGGCAAGTGAGGTCTGGTCTAGCGCGGCCTGCGCCTTCTGTGCGTCGAGGTCGGCGCGCTCGACGGCGTCATCGAGTTGCAGCAGAACCGCATTGTCCGCCACCTTCTGGTTGGCATGGAAAAGGATGTCCTTGACGATACCGGTAGTCTCGACCGTCAGGTCGACACCGCGCACCGCCTTGACCGTGCCGATCGCCTCGACGCCTGGCGTCCAGGCCGAAGGCTTGGCGATGGTCGTCGAAACGGTTGCCGCCGGCGGCTTCATCGATGCGAAGTACTGCTTGATGCCGTTGTCGCGCAGGAAGTTGAAGCCGACGATGCCGCCGACCACGACGACGAGCAGGGCCAGAACCAGAACAATGATAAAGATACGGAGTATGCGCTTGAACAAGGAAGTCCCCTCAGTCGAAATCCGGCGCGAAGCGCGGATATCGGGACACATACCGACTGCGGGTCCCGATTTCAAATAATGGCGGTCTTCCTGTACCGTCTGGACGGTCTTGTCAATTGGGCCTAAGCTTGCGATGGGAGGCACCATGAGAGCCCAAAGACCGAATTCGCGCGAGAAGATTCTCGCCGCGGCGGCTGATGTTGCCCGGGAATCCGGACCAGGCAGCCTGTCGCTGGATGCCGTCGCCAGCCGTGCCGGCGTGTCGAAGGGAGGGCTCCTCTACAATTTCCCGACCAAGGCCAAATTGATGCAAGGTTTGGTCGAAGGCTATCTGCGCGAGTTCGAGCACGCGCTGGAAGCCGCCAGCACAAATGACAAGGACGAAAATCCCCTGGCCGTCTACATCAGGCTGTCGGCCAATGATTGCGAGGAAAAGCAGCCGTCGGCGTCCTGGATCTTCTCGGCCATCGCCGAGGATCCCGATTTCATGATGCCGATAAAGACCTTCAAGCGGCAGCTTTTCGAGCGGCTGAAGGGCGAGACGCCGGATCTCAAATCGCTGTTGATCTGCTATCTCGCCATCGAGGGATTGCGCAGCATGAACCTCTTCGATTCGGATGTCCTGTCGAAAGACGAGCGCCAGTTGTTGGTATCGTCCCTGCTCGAGATTGCCAAATAGGCGCCGCCCACCCGCTTTTCGGCGGGCCTGTTCGTGAACGCGGCGTTCGCCGGCGTCACACAGGGTTCATCGTGCGGACATAGCGTCTTCCCAGTTCTTTGCTGCAATGCATCTGGAGTGGGACATGGTGGACATAGTTTCTAGCGAGGCGGGCATTCCGAGACCGGATCATCCGCTGGATAAATCGGGCAGCGCGAAGTGGTTCCTGCCGGCCTTTGGCGTGCTGGTGCTCGTCGGCATCGCCTATGTCGGCTACGCGCTCAGCCAGGATCTTGCGGTGGCCAAGACCGTGCCGTGGATCCTGCTTGGCATCGCCTTGCTGATCGCGCTCGGCTTCGAGTTCGTCAACGGCTTCCATGACACCGCCAATGCAGTGGCGACGGTTATCTACACGCGCTCGATGCCGGCCGAATTCGCCGTCATGTGGTCGGGCGCCTTCAATTTCCTGGGGGTTCTCACCTCCAGCGGCGCGGTCGCTTTCGGCATCCTGTCGCTGCTGCCGGTCGAGCTGATCCTGCAGGTCGGCTCGTCCTCGGGCTTCGCCATGGTGTTCGCGCTGCTTGTGGCGGCGATCCTGTGGAATCTCGGCACCTGGTTCCTCGGACTGCCGGCGTCGAGCTCGCACACGATGGTCGGTTCGATCATCGGCGTCGGCCTTGCCAACCAGTTCATGGCGCCCGCCGGCAGCGCCACCAGCGGCGTCGACTGGTCGCAGGCGACCAATGTCGGCGTCACCCTGCTGGTGTCGCCGATCATCGGCTTCTTCGCCGCGGCGATCCTGCTCTATGTAATGAAGCTGCTGGTGCGCAATCCGGCGCTCTACGAGGCGCCGAAGGGCAACACGCCGCCGCCATGGTGGATCCGTGGCCTGCTCATCTTCACCTGCACCGGCGTCAGCTTTGCGCATGGCTCCAATGACGGACAGAAGGGCATGGGCCTGATCATGCTGATCCTGATCGGCGTCGTGCCGACGGCCTATGCGCTGAACCGCACCCCCGACATCAACTATCTCGAAGCCTACAAGTCCGCTTCGGTCAGCGTCGAAACGGCACTGGGCAAATATGCCAAGCCCGGCGTCACCGTCACCGATGCCAAGGCAGCCGTCCAGGATGCCGTGCGCACCAGGACATGGAGCGACCAGACGACGGTTGCGCTGCAGACCTACATCCACAACACGACGGCTGGCCTGCAGCCCTATGCCTCGGTCGAGACGGTGCCGACCGATCTGGTCAGCAACGCCCGCAACGACATCTATTTGATCGGCGAAGCGCTCAAGCTGATCGACAAGAAGCAGCTGCTGCCGATGGAGGCGGCCGATCTGAAAGCGGTCACCGACTATCACAAGGCCGTCGACAACGCGACGAAGTTCATCCCGATCTGGGTGAAGGTCGCCGTCGCGCTGGCGCTCGGCCTCGGCACCATGGTCGGCTGGAAACGCATCGTCGTCACGGTCGGCGAGAAGATCGGCAAGAGCCATCTGACCTACGGCCAGGGTGCGGCGGCCGAACTCGTGGCGATGGTGACCATCGGCATGGCCGATCGGCTGGGATTGCCGGTGTCGACGACGCATGTGCTGTCGTCGGGCGTTGCCGGAACGATGGCGGCGAACGGTTCGGGGCTGCAATGGGCGACGGTGCGCAATCTGCTGCTTGCCTGGGTGCTGACGCTGCCGTGCTCGATCACGCTGGCCTTCGTGCTGTTCATCATCTTCCGCCAGGTGTTCTGAGCCGAGCGTAAGCTTCCGAACAAAAGGCAGCGCCGGGTGACTGGCGCTGCCTTTTTTCTTTAAGTGAGCACTGCGTTCAGGGGCGAAGACGTATTCGTTTCTGTTGACGTGGAACATGCCTAGGAAATTGGCCGAAACGCCTTTCGCTTCGTCATCCTATGGCGGGGCAGGGAGCGAAGCGACGCGGCGCAGACCATAGCATCCATGCCGCGACTCCTGAGCGTTGCCGCGGTGCAGAATTCTACTCCGCTGCACTCCGTGGCAAAGGTCACGGCATGGATCCCAGGGTCTCCGCGACGGAGCTTCGCTCCTGCTTCGCCCAGGGATGACGAAGTTTGGAGGCGTCGGCCAATCTCGAGCGTTGGCGATGGCCGTTCAAACGAATCCTGGCCAACAACGCTGAACCGTTGGGCATAACCGGCCTGGCTACGTCGGGTCTTCGCGATGCAGGTCATGGATGGCGACACCGTCGACATTGGTCGGCATCGTCAGCCACTCACGATGGCGCAAGGTGCGCTGCGTGTCCTCCAACCCTGTCTCCCAATGCTCGCGCATCGAGGTGCCTGAGAACTCATAGTCCTTGGCGTGACCCTCATAGCCCTTGTGCTGGTAGATCAGGTGCACGATGTTGACGGTGCCGGCGTCCGAATAGTCCTCGATCAGCGCTTCCTCGGCCGGCGTCCGCAACTCCTTCGGCACCCGTTTCAGTGCATCGAGCAGGCGCATCTTGAGACCGTGGATGCGTTTGAAATTGTCGGTGTTTTGCCGTGTGCGGCTCGAATACATGATGTCCTTGTGGCGCGACAGCACGTCCGGCATGCTGCGCGGCAGGACGCCTCGCGCGCTGAACAGGTCGACCTGGAAAACCAGCGAGGAACGGTCCTCTTCCTGGTCGAGCAGATATTGCAGCGGCGTGTTGGAGACGATGCCGCCGTCCCAGTAATATTCGCCTTCGATGCGGATCGACGGGAACGCCGGCGGCAGCGCGCCGCTGGCCATGATGTGCTCCGGTTCGATGCGGACCTTGTCGGTGTCGAAATAGACGAAGTTGCCGGTCCGGACGTTGACCGCGCCGACGCTCAACCGCTTCTTGCCGTCGTTGAGGATGTCGAAGTCGATCAGGCTTTGCAGCGTCTCCTTCAGCTCGGCCGTGTCGTAGAAGCTGGTGGCGCCCTCGGCGCCGGGCTGCTCCATCCAGGGGTTAGGATTGCGCGGCTTGAAGAAGCCCGGCTGCCCCATGACCATGGTCATCCACGAACTGGTGCGATTGCGGATATCACGGTAGATGTCGCCTTCCGGCGTATAGGCCCAGATCTTGCGACCCGAAATCGTCTGCCAGAATTGCTCGAGGCGCTGCAGCCGGCGGCTCGATTCATTGCCGGCGATGATCGCCGCATTGATGGCGCCGATCGACACGCCGGAAAGCCAGCTCGGCTCGCAGCCGGCCTCTGCCAATGCCTGGTACACCCCAGCCTGGTAGGCGCCGAGCGCGCCGCCTCCCTGAAACACCAGCGCGACGCGGTCATACTGCGCCGAGATCTCCGCGATGGTGGCGGTGGCCTCCTTGTTGCGATTGCGTTCGAGCACGGCTTTGGTCTCCGACTTCTGTTTGGGCTCTGAAAGGCTTGTGCAGCTCAGGTGCGGTCGGCGAGATAATCGTGAACCACTTCGCCCAGCCCAAGCGTCAGGTCGGCGGTGAAGTGGACAGCGGACACGATGTCGAGCACCGGCAGCCGCGCCACGTCGGCCATGACGTGCGGCCGCAAATCGAGTGCGGCGGGCGCGGTCCAGGCTTCCTTCAGCGTGATGTCGGTGAGGTGGTAGCGGACCAGTTCGCAGATGCGCGGCGTGCCGTCGACATGCGGGATGATCTTGATCAGGAAATTGGGCGCGGCCAGCGAAGCGAGGACAGAGCCATGATCGGCTTCCTTGTGCTTGTAGCCCATCGTGCCGGTGGCGCACAGAACGCTGCCATAGTGCAGCGTGCCGACGATGACCTCGCCTTCATGCACGATCTTGGGGTCGGCAAGCTTCTTGGGAAAGCCCCACAGTTCGCGGCCGCCGGCGATCGGCGCGTCGTCGTCGAGATACATCGAATGGACGTAGGCGCCGTGCTGGCCCTTGTAGCGCACCGGGATGACCTGGCCGGTCTCGGTGTAGTCGCCGAAACCGGTCGAGTCAGGCATGCGGATGAATTCGTATTTGACCAGCGGCTCGTCGATTTCCAGCGGCTCCGGCACCACCGCCTGAAGCGCCTCAAGCGTCGTGCGGTAGGTTATGATGACGTATTCGCGGTTGAAGAAACGGTACGGCCCGGGCGGAAAGGAGGGGTTGGTCAGCGGCATCGCATAGGCGCGCTTCACGACATCGGCGATCTGCAAGGCTGTAGCCCCATTTTGGTTCAGGAATGACTGCGCGAATGCGCTCCGGATTATGTTGCACGGCACCATGACAGTGCCGTGTCAGCCGCCTGACAGCCGCCCAAGAGGCCTGTCGACGGCCGTCTCAACCCTGTAATCGCACCGACATATGGCTATGGCACTGTCATGGTGCGGCGCACAAAGGCGGCCCCGTTCGTTCCCTCCCACCTCTTGCGAGATCATCATGGGTTTCCTGTCTTCGAAGAACGCCCTCGTCACCGGCTCGACCAGCGGCATCGGCCTGGCCATCGCCCGCGCCTTTGCCGCCGAAGGCGCCAATGTCACCATCAACGGCCTTGGCGATGCGGCTGCCATCGAGCAGGAGCGCACCGGCATCGAGAGGGATTTCGGCGTCAAGTGCCGCTATTCCGGTGCCAACATGATGGATGGCGCGGCGGTCAGCGCCATGGTGCATGAGGCCGAGGCTGCCTTCGGCAGTCTCGATATCCTGGTCAACAATGCCGGCATCCAGCATGTCGCGCCGATCGAGGAGTTTCCCGATGACAAGTGGGAAGCCATCATCCGCATCAACCTGCTCGCCGCGTTCTACGCCATCAAGGCGGCACTGCCGGGCATGAAGGCGCGCAAATGGGGCCGTATCATCAACACCGCCTCGGCGCATGCGCTGGTCGCCTCGCCGTTCAAGTCGGCCTATGTGTCGGCCAAGCACGGCATTGCGGGCCTCACCAAGACGGTAGCGCTCGAAGCAGCGCTCGACGGCGTCACCGTCAATGCGATCGCGCCGGGCTATGTCTGGACGCCCCTGGTCGAAAGGCAAATCCCAGACACCATGAAGGCGCGCGGCATGACGGAGGAACAGGTCAAGCACGATGTGCTGCTCGCCGCCCAGCCGACCAAGGAATTCGTCACCGTCGACGAGCTCGCCGCGCTGACGCTGTTCCTGTGTTCGGACGCGGCCAGGCAGGTCACCGGCACCACCTTGCCGATGGATGGCGGCTGGACGGCACAGTAGAGGGTAATCCAAGCGTTCCGTTTGCCTGCTGGTGCCGCTGGGCGCTGGCAGAAAAGCACCCGGCTATGCCGTGATCTTAATTGATGCGGATGGCGTGGTCGTGCATTTCCATGATTTTGCGATCGACGCGGCGGGTTGCCCGCCTCCGGCAGGCTTCGCGGGACACTGAGCAGGACTTCCCGCGAGGGCCAAGATGCCGCCAGTCGCATGTGCCGGCCTATTGCACGGCAGCGCAACAGGCTGCGCCGTTGCTGAACTGAACGATCCCAACCGATGCCCATCCGCGCACTGACGGCGACTGCGCGGCATCGGGTTTCCCAGCCTCTTTCTCGTCCCGCCGGACTACGGTGAAAGTGTCCAAAAAGCACGGAAATATGGACATTAGTCTTGACAGAAATACAGATGTTCAATACCCGTCAGGCAATCGAACAAGCCTGCATTATGGGAGGAACGAGCGGTATGGCTTCCAATGTTTCGTTGACGGGTCTTGCCCGCGATCTCGAGGAACGCGCAAAGTCGGGCAAGCCTATCCGCATCGGCCTGATCGGCTCGGGCGAGATGGGAACCGACATCGTCACTCGTGTCGCCCATATGTCGGGCATCGAGATCGGCGCCATTTCCGAACTGAACCTGCCGGCTGCCAGCAAGGCCGTCGATATCGCTTTCCAGGAAACTGGGCATGCGCGCGAAGTGTCGAATGCTTCGGCTATGACGTCGGCGATGGAAGCCGGCAAGGTCGCGGTCACCAACGACGCCGACCTTGTCATCAACAATGATCTGATCGACGTCGTCATCGATGCCACCGGGGTTCCCGCCGTTGGCGCCGAGATCGGGCTGCGCGCCATGGAGCATGGCAAGCATCTGGTGATGATGAATGTCGAGGCCGACGTCACCATCGGCGCCTATCTGAAAAGCGAGGCCGACCGGCTCGGCGTCACCTATTCACTGGGCGCCGGCGATGAGCCGTCCTCCTGCATGGAGCTGATCGAGTTCGTCTCGGCCATGGGTCACCCGATCGTTGCCGCCGGCAAGGGCAAGAACAATCCGCTCAACATCGACGCTATTCCCCCGGACTATGAGGAGGAAGCCAAGCGCCGGCACATGAATGTGCGCATGCTGGTCGAATTCGTCGACGGCTCCAAGACCATGGTCGAGATGGCGGCAATCGCCAATGCCACGGGCCTGGTTCCAGACAAGGCCGGCATGCATGGCCCGGCGGCGACGCTTGGCGAACTGTCCAAGGTGCTGGTGCCGCAGAAGGATGGCGGCGTGCTGTCGAAGGTCGGCGTCGTCGACTATTCGATCGGCAAGGGTGTCGCGCCCGGCGTCTTCGTCGTTGCCGACATGTCGCATCCGCGCATCTCCGAGCGCATGGAAGATCTGAAGATGGGCAAAGGCCCGTATTTCACTTTCCATCGTCCCTATCACCTGACCTCGCTCGAAGTGCCGCTGACCTGCGCGCGCGTCGTGCTCTACGGCAAGGCCGACATGGTGCCGCTGGCCAAGCCGGTGGCCGAAGTCGCCGCCGTGGCCAAGAAGGACATGAAGCCCGGCGAGAAGCTCGATGCGATCGGCGAATATTGCTACCGCGCCTGGATCATGACGACGCCTGAGGCGCGCGCTGCCAAGGCCATTCCCTGCGGCCTGCTGCAGGGCGGCTCGGTCACCGCGCCGATCAAGAAGGGCGAACTCATAACCTACGCGAATGCAGCGCCCGCGGCGGGCTCCAAGATCGCCGAACTGCGCGCTCGCCAGGACAAGCTCGTCTATGGGACCGGGGGAGCGTGATCATGGCCACAGCCAGCAAAGCCGTCACTGACAATCGCGCCAATCTGCCCTTCGTCTACCGCCAGTACAGCGCCGAGCAGCTCAAGCAGGTGCTCCACAAGATGTACCTGATCCGCCGCTTCGAAGAGGGCGCGGAGGAGTGCTACACGCGCGGCCTCATCCATGGCACCATGCATTTGTCGATCGGCCAGGAAGCCAGCGCCATGGGCATCTGCATGCCGCTTGCCGAGGATGACCAGATCACCTCGACGCATCGCGGTCACGGCCACTGCATTGCCAAGGGCGCCGAGGTCAAGCGCATGTTCGCCGAGTTCTTCGGCAAGACCACAGGCTACTGCAAGGGCCGTGGCGGCTCGATGCACATCGCCGATGTCGGCAAGGGCAATCTCGGCGCCAATGGCATCGTCGGTGGCGGTATTCCGATCGCCGTCGGGGCGGCATTGTCCTCCAAGATGATGAAGACCGGCAAGGTCGTGGTCTCCTTCTTCGGCGATGGCGCCAACAATGAAGGCGCTTTCCACGAGGCGCTCAACATGGCGGCGGTCTGGAAGCTGCCTGTCATTTTCGTCTGCGAGAACAATGGCTACGGCATGTCGACATCGACAGCCCGCTCGACCGCGGTCAAGAACATCGCCGAGCGCGCCGCCGCCTATTCGATGCCGGGCGTCATCGTCAACGGCAACATCTTCTCCGAGGTCGCCGAGGCGTCTCATCAGGCTGTTGCCCGAGCCCGCGCCGGCGAGGGGCCGACGCTGATCGAGTCCAAGACCTACCGCCATCGCGGCCATTCCAAGAGCGACCGCAACCGCTATCGCACCAAGGAAGAGATCGAGGACTGGATGTCGAACCGCGATCCGATCACCCTGTTCGAAAGCGAGCTCAGGGAATTCGGCTTCATCGACGACAAGGGCATCGAGGCCATTCGCGATGCCGTGGCGCAAGAGATCGCCGAGGGCATCGAGTTCGCCAAGGCGAGCCCATCGCCCGATATCAGCGAGACGGGAAATTACGTGTATACGGAGCAGGCGTGATGGACGCGATGGTGCGTGAACTGAGCTACGCCCAGGCGATCCAGGAGGCCATGGCGATCGCCATGGACATGGACGAGCGCGTTTTCCTGATGGGCGAGGATATCGGCGTCTATGGCGGCGCCTTCCAGGTCACCGGCGACCTGGTCGAACGTTACGGCGCTGACCGCGTCATCGACACGCCGATTTCGGAACTGGGCGGCGCGGGCGTCGCGGTGGGCGCTGCCCTCACCGGCATGCGGCCGATCTTCGAGTTCCAGTTTTCCGATTTCGCCACGCTTGCCATGGAGCAGATCGTCAACCAGGCGGCCAAGATGCGCTTCATGCTGGGCGGCGAGGTTTCGGTTCCCGTGGTGATGCGCTTTCCCGCCGGTTCCGGCACCGGTGCGGCCGCGCAGCACAGCCAGAGCCTCGAGGCCTGGCTCGGCCATGTGCCGGGTCTGAAAGTCATCCAGCCGGCGACCCCCTATGATGCCAAGGGCATGCTTTTGGCGGCGGTCGCCGATCCCGATCCGGTCATGATCTTCGAGCACAAGCTGCTCTACAAGATGAAGGGCCCGGTGCCCGAAGGCTATTATACCGTGCCGATCGGCAAGGCCGATATCCGCCGCGAGGGCCGGGATCTCACCATCGTCGCCACCTCGATCATGGTGCAGAAGGCGCTCGACGCGGCAGCCGTGCTGGAGAGCGAAGGCATCGACGTCGAAGTCGTCGATCTTCGGACCATCCGGCCGATGGACAAGCAGACCGTCATCGACAGCGTCAAGAAGACGTCGCGGCTGCTATGCGTCTACGAAGCGGTCAAGACGCTGGGCATCGGCGCCGAGGTCAGCGCCATGATCGCCGAGAGCGAAGCGTTCGACTATCTCGACGCGCCGATCGTGCGGCTGGGCGGCGCCGAAACGCCGATCCCCTACAATCCGGAACTCGAGAAGGCGACGGTGCCGCAAATTCCGGACATCATCACCGCCGCGCGCGACCTCGTGAAAGGGGTTCGCTGAGATATGCCGACCGAAGTCATTCTTCCCAAGGTCGACATGGACATGGCGACCGGACAGATCTCGCGCTGGTTTGCCGAGGAGGGCGCGCACGTCAAGAAGGGCGATGTGCTGTTCGAGATCGAGACCGACAAGGCGGCGATGGAAATCGATGCGCCGGCCAGCGGCGTCCTGCGCGATGTCACCGGCAAAGAGGGTGTCGATATTGCGGTCGGCGCTGCCGTGGCGTGGATCTATGCCGACGGTGAGGCCTATGGGGCTGATGCTGCTGCGGCAAAGCAGGACGTCGCGCCAATCTCCACACCCGCGGGGGACATGTCGACGAAGTCGACAGAGGGGGGCGCTGTCGCGCCAACGTCTCATTCTGTCACGCACCCCTCTGCCCTGCCCTCTTTGCCGCCACTTGGCATCTCCCCCACAAGGGCGGAGATCGGCCAGTCGCCATCGGCCGGCCGTGCAACACCGCTTGCCCGGCGCCTGGCCCGTGAGGCCGGCCTGAACCTCTCGACCATATCTGGCACCGGTCCGCATGGCCGGGTGGTGAAGGCGGATGTCGACGCGGCCATTGCCGGTGGCGGCGCCGAGACGGCGCCTGCCGCCAAGGCTCCGGCTGGCGTGCCCGCTGCTGCTCCTGCCACGCCGGTAAAGGCGATGTCGGACGATCAGGTCCTGAAACTGTTCGAACAGGGCTCCTACGACCTTGTCCCGCATGACAATATGCGCAAGACCATTGCCCGCCGCCTGGTCGAGGCCAAGACCACCATTCCGCATTTCTACCTGACGCTCGACTGCGAGCTCGATGCGCTGCTGGCGCTGCGCACGCAGATCAATGCGGCAGCCCCGGTGAAGAAGACCGACAAGGGTGATGCTCCGGCCTATAAGCTGTCGGTCAACGATATGGTCATCAAGGCGATGGCGATGGCGCTGAAGGCAGTGCCCGATGCCAATGCCTCGTGGACTGAAAGCGCCATGGTCAAGCACAGGCACGCCGATGTCGGCGTCGCGGTGTCGATCCCCGGCGGCCTGATCACACCGATCATCCGCAAAGCCGACGAAAAGACGCTGTCCACCATCTCCAACGAGATGAAGGACCTGGCCAGTCGCGCGCGCAGCCGCAAGCTGAAGCCGGAAGAGTATCAGGGCGGCACCACGGCGGTGTCCAATCTCGGCATGTTCGGCATCAAGGATTTTGCCGCGGTCATCAACCCGCCGCACGCGACCATCCTGGCGGTCGGCGCCGGCGAGGAGCGGGCGGTGGTCAAGAATGGCGAGATCAGAATAGCCACCATGATGTCGGTGACGCTGTCGACCGACCACCGCGCCGTCGACGGTGCGCTGGGTGCCGAACTGCTGGTCGCCTTCAAGAACCTCCTTGAAAATCCGATGGGCCTGCTGGTCTGATCCACCAAGCAGAAGCCGGCGCCGACTGATGCGCCGGCTTGCGACAGAAACGACTTGTCAGGCGCTGACCCTTGACCCATGTTCTATCTGGATTGCGATCCAGGGAGGCCAAATATGCCTGCATTCGACCCATCTGACGTCAAAACCCTGTTCGGCAAGGTCATGGGTGCGTCGCCATCCGACATCAAGCTGGTGGCGCAGCGCCTGCACGACCACGCCTTCGAGCCTCGCATGTCGGCGGAGGAGACCAGGCAGCTCGTCGCCAGCCTCGGCTATGACAGTCTGGACGCGTTCTGCGCCGACATCGGTCTGCCCACGCATATCGCCGAGCGGTGGAGCCGTTTTGGTGTTTCCGGCGAGATGAAGCAGGTGTTCACACTGTTGGCGGCGCAGCGCAAGCGGGTGGCCGAGGCGATCGCCGAATTCGAATCCATGACCCATGTCGGCGTCGAGGATTTTTTGCGCGAGCGCGGGCTGATCTAACCGCCCTTGGCAAGCAGCGCCGTGGCGGTATCGCTGTCAGTGATCAGCACATTGGTGTCGACGGCTTTCAGTGCGGCGAGGATCGCCGCGACCTTGCGCTTGCCGCCCGCGGCGAGAACCACATTCGGCACCTTGCCGACCACATCGAGATCGATGGCCATGACACGCCCGTTTACCTCGTGGTCCACCAAACGGCCATTGGCATCGACGAAATAGCACAGCATGTTGGCGACCGCGCCCTTCGCTTTCAACGGAGCGATCAGCGATGACGGAACGATGCCATGCCGGAAGATGGTGGCGTCCGGCGACATGTCGCCGACGGTGAGCAGCGCGATGTCGGCGGCGGCCGCGCGTTGGCGTACATCCTGCAGGGTCGGCTGTGCCCAGAGGAGATCGCGCAGCGAGGAATTGTCGACCGTGACCGGCGCGGTGATCTGGTAGCTGTCGACCTCGAAGACATCGGCTACCTTGGCGGCAACGATGGACGGATTGATCCATTGCGAGTGCGGCAGGCTGCCGACGAGCGCCACCACACAGGCACGCTTCAACTGCCGGCGGGCAAGGAAGCCGAGGCTGGCATGCAGGGTCGCGCCGCCACCGATGGCCAGCGTCATGCCGTCCTGCATCTGCTCGCCGAGATAGGCCGCGACGGCATGGCCGATGGCCTTCTCCAGATGGTCATGCGCCGAAGGCGTCGGGATGACGACGGCGGCATTCAGACCCCAGCGCTTTTCCAGTCCCCGCTCGAGCGCCACCTGCCCGGCGGTCGGCGCGTTGATCATGGTGACGACAATGCCCTCGGCGGTGCAGGAGGCCAGCGTACGCATGACCTTCACCCTGGACACATCGAGCTTTTCGGCGATCTGTTCCTGGGTGAAACCTTCGACATAGTAGAGCCATGCCGTCTTGACGGTAAGGTCCGACGAGACCATCGGCAGGCGAGCCTGTCTGGGTTTTTCTGTGGTCATCGGTTCCTGTCCCTCATGAGCCGTGGCCTGACCGGTGCTCATCAAGGAAATACCGGCCGGATGTCAACTGATGCCGGATCTGCGGCGTGTCGATTGTCGCACATTTCTGTTCATTTGTAATTGACATCGTACATATGAACATATTTTGTGGGTTTCACGCGCTGTGTCATCCACCAGTCATATGCGCCGTGCAGGGAGGAAGAGACGGGGAGCCGGCCAGAGCCGGACCGGTCATGCACAGAAAGACAGGAGGTCTCATTGAAGACGCACTTCATCAAGCTGCTGGCCAGCCAGCTGGCGCTCGCGGCAACTTTGTTTGCCGGCGTGGCAAACGCCGAAACACTGACGCTCTACACGTCCCAGCCGGAAGCCGACGCGGCCAAGACCGTGGATGCCTTCAAGAAGGCCCAGCCGGGTATCGATGTGAATATCTATCGCTCCGGAACGAGCGACATCCTCACCAAGATGGCGGCCGAGTTTGCCGCCGGCAGCCCGCAGCCCGACGTGCTTCTGATCGCCGATGCGGTCTCGATGGAGCTGTTGAAGAAGGACGACCGGCTACTGCCGTATCCCGAGGCAAAGCTCGATGGCATCGAGGCGGATGCCTATGACGCCGACAAGACCTATTTCGGCAGCAAGCTGATCACCACCGGCATCGTTTACAACACCGCCGCGGCCGAGAAGCCGCAGCATTGGGCCGATCTTGCCAAGCCCGCCTATGCCGATGGCCTGGTCATGCCGAGCCCGCTCTATTCGGGTGCCGCCGCCTACCTGCTTTCGGGCTTCGTCGGCGACGCCAATTATGGCTGGGATTTCTTCCAGAAGCTGAAGACCAACAACACCGTCAGCGTGCGCGGCAATGGTGCGGTGCTGAAGTCGGTGGCATCAGGCGAAAAGCCCTATGGCATCCTGGTCGACTTCATGGCGATGAACGCCAAGAAGAAGGGTTCCCCAGTCGAGTTCGTGTTCCCCTCGGAAGGTGTGCCGGCAGTGACCGAACCGGTCGCCATCATGAAGACCGCCAGGAATGTCGACGGCGCCAAGAAGTTCGTCGACTTCATTCTTTCCGATGACGGCCAGAAGCTTGCGCTTTCGATGGGCTATCTGCCGGCGCGCGCCTCGGTCGGCCGCCCCGAATGGCTGCCGGAAGGCGTCAAGGTCAAGGTGATGCCGTTCGACACCAAGGCAATCGTCGCCAAAACCGACGCCGACAAGGCGAAGTTCTCGGAACTGTTCGGCGGCTGAGCCGGCAATCCAGTCAGGGGTGCCGTCCCAGCGGTATCCCTGACGGGCAAAACCCCGATCGCATCGGCTGATCGACCCCAGGAAACGCAATCATGTCAACACGGATCAGGGAAAGCCGGGGCCAGGAAATGGTCCTGACGGCGGCGGTAGCCATCGTCATCGTCCTGCTTTCCCTGCTGCCGATGCTGCGCCTGATCAAGGAGATCGTGGCGCCCGGCGGCACGCTGTCGACCGTCGCGATAAAGGCGGGGCTCGCCAGTCCGGCGACCTGGATCGCCACCTGGCACACACTGGTCGTCGGTATCGGCGGCACCCTGCTTGCGGTGCTGTCTGGAACGCTGGTGGCCGTCCTCGTCACCCTGACCGATATCCGCGCTCGCAGCGCCATGGTGCTCTGTTACGTCATGCCCTTGATGATCGCGCCGCAGGTGACGGCGCTGGCCTGGCTGCAATTGTTCGGCCCGGCAAGCCCGTTCCTCAAGCTGTTTGGGGCGGCACCGCCGCTCGGTACCAGGAACCCGCTCTATTCGACATCGGGCATCATCCTGCTGCTCGGCGTGCAGTATGGCCCGCTGGTTTTCCTGTTGGTGCGCGCCGGGCTGCGCAAGCTGCCGCGCGAGCTGGTCGAAGCCGCGCGGGCGGGCGGCGCCGGCTGGTTCACCGTGCTGGTCACCATCGTGCTGCCCTTGATGACGCCGTCGATCATGGCGGCCGCTGCTCTTGCCTTCGTCTCATGCGTCGGCAATTTCGGCATTCCGGCCTTTCTCGGCATTCCCGCCAACTATCTCGTGCTGCCGACGCTGATCTATCAGAAGCTGGCCGGCGGCGGCCCCGCCGTGCTCGGCGAAACCGCGTTCCTGTCGGTGCTGATCGGCATTATCGCGATGGCGGGTATCCTTGCCCAGGAGATCATGAGCCGCCGCCGCGACTATCGCATCAGCTCCACGTCGCTTTCGGCCGAACCCTATGAGCTCGGTCGCTGGCGGCCTACGGTCCAGGCCGGCATGTGGCTGCTGATCATCGTGGTGCTGTTCCTGCCGCTGTTCGGGCTGGTTCTGACATCGCTGGTGCCGGGCTACGGCATCGCGCTCACCGCCAAGACGGCAACGCTCGACAATTATCGCTTCGTGCTGTTCGAGCATGACGCGGCCAGCCGCGCCTTCTTCAACAGCTTCTGGCTGTCGATCGCGGCGGCCTTCTTCGCGGTCCTGGTCGCAGTGCCGATCGGCTATCTGATCGCATGGGGCAAGCAGCGCTGGGTGCGGCTGCTCAATCTGTCGGTCGAGCTCCCCTATGCTTTGCCCGGCGTGGTGCTGGCGATCGCCTCGCTGCTCATGTTCCTGCGGCCGATCCCGCTGACCGGCATCCAGCTCTACAACACCGTCTGGATCATCCTCTACGCCTATCTCGCCCGCTTCCTGGTGCTGGCGCTGCGGCCAACCATCAGCGGCTATCACCAGATCGACCGGGCGCTGGAGGAGGCGGCGCAAGTGGCCGGCGCCGGGCTGTTCACGCGCATGCGCACGATCATCTTTCCGCTGGTGGCACCGGCGGCCATCGCCGGCGGGCTACTGATCTTCATGACGGCGCTCAGCGAACTCACCGTCTCGGCGCTGCTGTGGTCGTCCGGGTCGGAGACGATCGGTGTCGTGATGTTTTCCTTCGAGCAGGGCGGCGATTCCAACTATGCGGCGGCGATGTCCGTCATCACTGTGGCGGTCACTTTCCTGTTGATGCTGGTGACCAATCTGCTTGCCCCCTACCTTCCGACCGGAGTGCTGCCATGGCGCGATTGAGCCTGGACAATGTGACCAAGAGCTTCGCCAATTTCGATGCCGTCAAGGACGTATCGATCGATGTCGGCGACGGCGAGTTCCTGGCAGTGCTCGGGCCGTCCGGCTGCGGCAAGACCACGCTGCTGCGGCTCGTTGCCGGATTCGAGAAGGTGACGTCAGGCGAGATCCGTATCGGCAGCGAGGTCGTGTCGGGCAAGGGCGGCAGCGTCGCGCCGGAAAAGCGGCGCGTCGGCATCGTCTTCCAGAACTACGCGCTGTGGCCGCACATGACGGTCGCCGAAAACATCGGCTATTCGCTGAAGGTGGCGCAGCTCGACAAGGCCGTCGCCCGCCGGAAGGTTGAAGACGCACTCGCCCTGGTCAATCTGCAAGGGCTGGGCGAGCGTCGGCCGGCCAATCTGTCCGGCGGCCAACGCCAGCGCGTGGCATTGGCGCGCTGCCTTGTCGCCGCGCCCTCGTTGGTTCTGTTCGACGAGCCGCTGGCCAATCTCGACGTGCATCTGAGGGCTTCGATGGAGGACGAGTTCGCGTCCTTCCACAAGCGCACCGGCACGACGATCGTCTACATCACCCATGACCAGGCCGAGGCGATGGCGCTGGCCGATCGGATCGCGGTGATGGATGGCGGGCGTCTTGCCCAGCTGGCGACGCCACGCGAACTCTATCATGAGCCGGCAAATGAAATGGTGGCTTCCTTCATTTCGCAGGGCATTTTGCTGCCTGCGGATGTGTTGAGCGCGGAAGAAAGAGGGCACTGCAAGGTCCGCGTTCTCGGCGCTGAACTGATTGTCCGCTGCCGGCCAGGCGAGCGGCCGCGAACCGGGGCGAAGGTCTGCTGCCGGTCGGCCGATCTCGACGTGTCGCCGGACGGTCCCGGCTTCGATGGCCTGGTCAAGCGGGTGATCTATCAGGGCGGCTCGGCGCGCATCGAATTCACGCCTTCGACCAATCCCGACCTCACCTTGCATTTCGAACAGCCAGATCCGGTCGCGCTGGAGAGCGGAGCCCAGGCACGCCTGCGGATACGCTCCGGCTGGCTGATCCCGGCGGCGGGGGCGGCATCGTGATGATGCTCGACCTGCTCGGCGGCTTTGGCGAAAAGGGCCGCACCAGCCTTGCTGTCAGCAGCGGCAAGGATCGCATCCTGCTCGACGTCGGCATCAAGGTCGGCGCCTCGGGGGCGGACTACTATCCGGCGCTGAACGGCTCGGTCGCCGACATCGATGCGCTGTTCGTCTCGCATGCGCATGAGGATCATGTCGGCGCGCTGAGCTGGCTGCTGTCGCGCGGTTATGCCGGTCCGATCTTCATGACCGCCGAGACCCGAGACGAGGCGCCTGCCACGCTCGCCGGCTATGCTGAGCCCGAGGATTTCAGGCGGTTTCCTTTTCCCGAAGATCGCATCGAATTGTTCGAACCCGGCGATACGCTGAAGAGCGGAAATCTTACGATCCGGACGGGACGCTCCGGACATGTCGTGGGCGGCGTCTGGTTTGCCGTCGACGATGGCGAGAGCCGTGTCGCCTATTCCGCCGATGTGGTGCCGGACAGCAATGTCTTCGTCATGGACACCATCCCGCACTGCGACCTGCTTGTCCTCGATGCTTCCTATGGCGCCGATCCGGTGCCGGGGGCGGCGCGGGCGCTCGAAATCTCGCAATGGGTTGCGAGGCATTCGGACGGGTGTCTTTTGCCGACGCCGCTCTCTGGTCGCTCGCTGGAGCTGATCGCGGCCTTGCCAGGGCCGTTCGCCATCCATGCCGGCATGCGCTCGTCCCTGGAAGCGCAGATCGGCGCCACGGCAGCCCTGTTGCCGGGCGTTTCAACGTTGCTGCGCCGCCGCTTGCAAGACGCAGCCGACTGGACCGATGCCGATCCCCTGCCGTCCATGCCGCTGCTGGCGGATGACGGCATGGGTGAAGCCGGCCCATCGTCGCGCCTCTTGCCGCGTGCCGACCATTCCGGTTTTCCGGTGCTGCTTACCGGGCATCTGCCGTCAGGTTCGCCGGGCGATGTGTTGCACAAGGCCGGTCGGGCGGACTGGGTACGCATGCCGACCCATCCGACGCTGTCGGGCAATGTCGATATCTGGGAGAAGGCCGGCCGTCCCGCGGCACTCGGCCATTCCTGCACGCCGGATCTTCTCGGCGACCTGCAATCCCACATCCCCTCGCTGCGCACGCAATGCCGCACCGGCCAGCGCATAGTGGTGTCGGAGGCAAGAAAACGATGAGAATTCTGATCTGCAACGATGACGGCATCGAAGCGCCGGGGCTTGCCCGTCTGGTCGCGGCCGCCAGCGCGTTGAGCGGCGATGTCTGGGTGGTCGCGCCCGACGGCAAGCGCACCGCCGCCGGCTCGTCATTGACGATTGCCAGGCCGTTGACCATGCGGCGCCTCAAACCGAACTGGTACGCCTGTTCCGGCACCCCGGCCGATTGCGTGGTAAGCGCCATGACCTGGTTGTTCGCCGATACGAAGAAGCCAGATCTGGTGCTGTCGGGTGTCAACGATGGCCGCAACGTTGCCGAGGACCTTGCCTATTCCGGCACGCTCGGCATTGCGCGGGAGGCCACTTTCTGGGGCGTTCCGGCCATTGGCTTCTCACGCGTGAAAAATCCTGATTTCACCGATGGCGACGACCAATGGCTTGGCGCGCTGATCGTGTCCCTGTGGCAATCGCGCGCCGACTGGGCCGCTGAGGGTCATTGGCTGAGCATCAACCTGCCGACCTCGCTGCCGGCCGAAATCCGCCAGCCGCGCATCGGTCGCGACAAGATCGCCCGCAAGGCCGAGATCGTGGAGAGCGACGGCGACCGCACGGTCATCACCGTGCCGCGCGGGCGGGCTCACGACAGCCAGCCGGGCGACGAGAACGACGCGATCGATGCCGGCTTCATCAGCATCAACCGGCTGAACTGGCTTGGCGAGACGCGGCTGGACGAACGGTTTCTGGACGGGATCCCGCGCCAGCGGCAAACTGGCTGACCTGAGGTCTGCGCGTCGTCATCCGATCACCAACCTGTCAGCGGTTAAATCAAGCCAATCCACTACCTATGCTTGAAGCCGCCGCTATTTCATTCCACATCGGTGCGGATGAAGGGCGAAACAGGAGAACGGCGGCGGCATTTGCTGTGGGCTTTGCCCGCATCGCTGATCCTGCATGCGCTCATCGCGGCGTTTCTGATCTATGGCCTGCCGAGACCCGAGCAGCAGCCGGTTCAGCAGGAACAGCCCGTCAATGTCGCGATCGTGCCGCCGCCCGAGAAGCCCAAGCCGAAACCTGCTCCAAAGCCGCCGGAACCGACACCTGAAAAGAAGGCTGAAAAGCCGCCTGAACAAAAGCCGCCGCCGCCGAAACCGCCAGACGACCAGGTTCTGAAGCGCGTTTTCCAGTACGGCCAGAAAGATACCGGGCCGGAGAAATCGCTCGACGGAAGCAGCGCTAAACCCAACACGCCGTCGCCGGCCAAGGATGAGGCTGCAAAGCCGCCTGTCGCGCCGACACCCGCGCCGACGGAGCCCGCCCCGGCTGCAACGCCACAGCAGAAGGCAGACCCCAGCAAGCCTGACGAGAAGCCGGCCACCGTTGCGCCGGACGAAAAGCCCGCGCAAGGCGAGGAAAAGCAGGCGACCGAGGAAACCGACAAACAGCAGCCGGACAAACAAGAACTCGCACCGCAACCTGACGAAAAGCAAGCCGTCGTGACGCCAAAGCCATTGACGGCTGAGACCGGTGACAAGCCGGCGCCTCCAGCTTCGACTGCAAAGGCAAAGTCCAAACCTGCCAAGACAATGACGTTCAAATCCGCAAGAGCTTTCAAAGCGCCGATCGGGAATGCTGGAAGGTCAAATCCCACCAACAACGACGTTGCAGGATCACCAATCTATTCCGGCCTTCCGGGCGTCAGAAAGCTTTACTCGCAAGGGGCAACCGGCAATGCGTTCGCTACAAGCTCCATGGAGAATGTGCCGCGCGGTCAGCGGGTGGCCACCCTTTGCGGCAATGTTCTGAGCCGGGAACTGCAAAGTGCCGACTATACGGTCAAATGGGTGCCAACCATTACGCTGGACAAAGGCAATGTTCTCAATCCTCCGCAGGCCGCTTTCAGCACCAGAAACGCTTGGTACAACCTAAATTTCCGATGCGAAGTCGACGCCGATGCGACGAGGGTCCTGTCCTTCAACTTCCGTGTGGGCTCACTCGTGCCGCCTGGCGAATGGGCCAGCCGTGGATTCACAAAGTATCGTCTAAACTAGGCCGGCACACCAAACCTAGCCAATTGCCGGCTAACTTCTTGCCAGTCAGCGCAGACGAAATCGGCACCGGCAGCCGTCAGCCGCGCGGCGTGCTCGGCATAGGTATGGCCGCCGCCGGTGTAGCCGATCGCCGTCATGCCGGCGGCGATCGCGCCCTGGATGCCGAAGGGCGAGTCCTCGATGACGATGCAGTCAACGGGATTGGCGCCGATCTTGTCCGCCGCGAAGAGGAAGATGTCCGGCGCGGGTTTGCCGTTCTTGACCATCGAGGAACTGTAGATCGCATCGCCGAAGAAACGCGCCAGCCCGGTCACCGCAAGGCTGTGGTTTATGCGCTCGACGGAGGAGGACGAGGCGACACAGCGATCGCCCGCGAGCGCCTCCAGAAACGCAGTGATTCCCGGTGTCGGCTTCAATTCCTGCGAGAACAGCACCTTGGTCTCGGCCCAGATGTCGCCGTCCGCCGCCGCCGGAAACTGGTGGCCGGTCAAATCTTTGATCCTGGCGATGATATCGGACTGCTTCATGCCGATGCATTGAGCGATGATGCTGGTGTTGACGCCGGGCATGCCGTGCTTTTCGTAGACGCGCTCATAGGCGCGGGCGGCCAGAGGCTCGCTGTCGACAAGAACGCCGTCGCAATCGAAAATAATAGGCCTTGGTCGCGCCACGCGTTTCCCTCTCGAGTCAATTTTCGCACATCGCTATCGGCAAAAAGTCAAATGTTCAATAGCACGTGCGGTTTTGGGGGCGCGAAGAGCGGGCTCAAAGCTGGCGCAACGCATCGCTCGCACGGGAAGACCCGAGCGCCCGTTGCATGGCTTGCCGGGACTGCGCGCGATCCGGGGTGATCCAGTTCGGTTCGGCGCCGAGAAAGCGGTCGAGGAAAGCCACCGCATAGGCCGGCATCTCGGTCACATTCTCGCGATAGGACCACCAGGTGCGCAAATCGTCGGCGCATTTGTCGATGCCGGGTGCCGTGCCGAATTCCTGTTCGTGGATTGCCGAAATCACCGAGACGCAGTAGTTGGTGTAGAGGAAACCCTCCGGCCAGAAGCGGACGATTTCCAGCGTGCCGGCGTTCGTTTCCGTCTCGATCAGCTGCGTGAGGCCGGAGATTTCCCTGGCCGGCGCCTGTTTTATCAGCTCACGCAGCACGAGGCCGGCGGCAAAGACGATGAAGTCGGCGCGGTCGATCGCGGCGAAGCGCTTCTGCTCCTCCATGATCTCGACCCAGTCGAGAAAGGCCCTGGTGAGCTTGGCCTCGTCGATCTCGAAGCGCACGCCGAACGTGTCCGAGACCACCTTGGCGCTGCCGCGAAAGGTGGCGCGGAACCAGCGCAACTGCCGCAGCCGATGGCGAAGATCGGGCATCAAGGCCAGTTCGTCCCTGAAGGGCAGGTCCATGTTTCCTCGTATCCTGTTTCCCGGTCAGCCTAGCACAAGGGCGCCGCCGCCGAAATCTGTCAGCGGCCCTGTGGATGACCGCTTCAGAGGCCAATATCATACATATTGACATTCTCGGAAACAAATGTTCTCACTTTGCTGTTGTCACGCGCCGGTCCAAGGTGCGATTCAACTGAGGCTTCGGGAGGAGAACCGAATGGCGATTTGGCAGTGGGGACTGCTTCTGCTGGTTATCGTGTGGGCGCTGCAGTCGCTCGGCGTCTGGCTGCAGATGCGGCATTATTCGGATGTCTTCAGGGGCGTCACCGACCAGTACAAGGACGGCTTCGTCGGAGCCGGCAATTTTCGCGGCCGCTTGGCCAAGGGCACCATCGCGCTCGTCGTGGTGACGCCCGATCTGGTCGTGCGCCGCCTGATGGTGATGAGCGGCCGTTCCGTCTTCACCAAGTTCAAGAGACATGAAGAATTCGAGGGTGTTCCCCTCGATCGACTCCGGTCCAACCCTGCAATCATGGGGGAGGGGGAACCCGGTGTGGCCGAGGCCGTGAAACGGGCGATCGAGCAGATCGACAAGACACGGTCGGAGCCGGGGAAGAAGCCGGGCCTGTCCGGTTTGAACGTAGCAAGGGCTTAGAGCCGGATGATTCCGGGCTCTAAATCAAAGGGATAGAGGACGCCGCACACCGACTGGGATCAACCGGCGGGTGGCATAAGGAGGAGAAATGTCTGTATTTTCGTTGTTGGCGCAGCATGCCGACATGGCCGTGCACAATCTGCATGTCGCAGGTGCCATGGTTTCGGATGCCGCATTGCATGGCAAGCTCGCTGTCGAGCATGCCTCCGACCATCTCGTTGTCCTCGCACAAGCGGACAGCGGACCGATCACCGTCGATCAGTTCAAGGAAAAGCTGAAGGACGTCCAGCAGGAAGAGCAGCTCGGCTGGCTGACTGCCATCGGCAAGTACTTCATCGGCATCTTCCAGAAGGGTGGCGAGGTCTTCGCCGGCTTCGTCACCGGCATCATTCCGACGCTGGTGGTGCTGATGACGGCCTTCTATGCCGTCACCGAACTGGTCGGTGAAGAGCGCGTGCATGGCCTGGCGCGCGGCGCCGGCCGGATCGCGCTGACGCGCTACACGCTTTTGCCGCTGCTGGCGGTGTTCTTCCTCACCAATCCGATGGCCTATACGTTCGGATCGTTCCTGGAAGAAAAGCACAAGCCAGCCTTCTATGACGCGGCCGTGTCCTATGTGCACCCGCCGCTCGGCCTGTTCCCGCACATCAATCCCGGCGAGTATTTCGTCTGGGGCGGCATTCTCGTCGCGCTGCTGGAGCTGGAAAAGAAGGGCGTCGTCGTCGCCGGCTACCACGTCAAGGTGGCGATCTGGTACGCCATCGTCGGCCTCGTCATCATCCTGCTCAAGGGCATGCTGACCGAACGCATCACCGCGATCATGGCACGCCGCCAAGGCGTCGAGCTGTAAGGGCGGGGAGGACATCATGGCCAAGACATATAAAGCCGTAAAGATCTCCCAGGGCAAAACCGGCTGGGGTGGCCCGCTCATCATCGAGCCGACCGAACAGCGCAGCAAGGTGGTTTCCGTGACCGGTGGTGGCATTCACCCGGTGGCGCAGCTGATCGCCGACATGACCGGCGCCGAGGCCGTCGACGGCTTCAGGGCACCGCCGATCGAAAGCGAGATGGCGGTTGTCGTCGTCGATTGCGGCGGCACCGCACGATGCGGCGTCTATCCGCGCAAACGTATCCCGACCGTTAATCTGACGCCGGTCGGTCAATCCGGGCCGCTGGCCCAGTTCATCACCGAGGACATCTACGTTTCGGGCGTGAAGCCGGCCAACATCACAATGGCGGACGGATCCGAAACGATCACGACTGCAGGGGGAGCAGCAGCGATGAGTTCAAGCAACAATGCGACCGCGGCACCACAGCCGCTGCCGAGCGAAGGTGGGCTGATCGGCCTCATCAGCACGATCGGCCGCGTCATGGGACGTATCGTCGGCATCTTCTTCAATGCCGGCCGCCGCACCATCGATCAGGTCATTCGCAACGTGCTGCCGTTCATGGCCTTCGTGACCATGCTCATCGGTCTGATCCTGTATACCGGCATCGGCGATGTGCTGGCGCAGCCCATGGGTCCGCTGGCCAACAACATCGTCGGCCTGCTGATCATCTCGGCGATCTGCGGCCTGCCGTTCCTGTCGCCCATCCTCGGGCCAGGCGCTGTCATCGCGCAGGTCATCGGCGTCGCCATCATCGGCCCGCAGATCGCCAACGGCACGATTTCGCCGGCAATGGCACTGCCGGCGCTGTTTGCCTACAATACCCAGGTGGGCTGCGACTTCGTCCCCGTCGGCCTGGCGCTCGGCGAGGCCAAGCCTAAGACGATCGAAATCGGCGTTCCGGCGGTGCTCATCAGCCGCCAGATCATGGGTCCGGTCTCGGTGCTGATCGCCTGGGTCGTCAGCCTGATCGTGTTCTAAGGCAATTCCGGGAAAAGCGCACAATGCTTTCCCTTGGAAATTGCGTCAAAACAAAGAGATAGAGCGGTTCACCGCTCTAGGGAAAGTTGAGAAAATGAGGTTCGCCATATGACGGTTCTTTTGAGAACACGGGTCACTGCCGTCGGCCCCGAAGTGGCGGACCTTGCCGAAGGGGGCGTGGTCATCCTGTTTGCGGATGGCTCGCCGCCGGAGCTTGCCGAGGTTTCGGTGCTCCACAAGGCGGAGCAGGGACCAAGTGACGGAGCGCCCGCCAAGGGCGCTTCGATCACCCTCGGCCCGGTTGCCGCTGTTATCACAGCGGTCGGCTCCAGCGCGTGGAGCAAGGTGCTGGAAATGGGCCATGTCGTCATTTCGTTCAACGGCGCTACCGAAGCCGAGAGACCGGGCGAGATCTGTGCGTCGCAAGTCGATCCGCAAGCGCTCGTGGCCGCCCTGAAGACCGGCGCGATCATCACCATCGCCGCCTGACAGCATTCGCGCCGCGGCCCATGTTGGGAGCGGCGCCCAAAACCAGAGTATTTGCCATGGAACGCTCGACCATCGTCAGAGTGCATGAAGGTTTGCACGCCCGTCCCGCGACGCGGTTCGTGAAGCTCGCCAAGGGCTTCGAATCCGACGTCGAACTGGTCAAGGACGGCAAGGCGGTCAGCGCCAAGAGTTCGGTCAAGCTGATGCTGCTGGCGGTCAAGGAGAACCAGGAAGTCACGGTGCGGGCGAATGGTGCCGATGCCATCGAGGCGCTTGAGGCGCTGATCGGCTATCTCGAGAATCCGCGGGCCGGCCTCGATGATGAAGCGGAAGCGCAGAGCCCGGCCAACGATGCCGGGCAGGAAGCGGCACCCGCGCCGGGATCCATGCCGGCGGCACCTGGCGGGGCAAACCGCTTGCGTGGCGTGGCCGCCAGCGAAGGTTTCGCCATCGGCCCGGCCTTTGCGCATTTCCCACCCGATATCGCCGGACAGGGCCGCATGTTGCGGGCCGAGGAGATAGAAGGCGAGATCGACAGGTTCCGCACGGCCGTCGGCGCGGTCCAGGCCCGCATGGATCATGCGTTGGCGCAGGACAGCCTGTCGGCTGGAGACCGCGGCATCGTCGCCGCGCTGCGCGATATCGCCGCCGACGACAGCCTGGCTGGTGAGGCCGAGGGCCTGATCAAGGGCGGCAACGACGCGGTTTCCGCCGTCATCACCGCCGCCTCCACCATTGCCGCCGAGTTCAGCGCCGTCGACGATCACTATCTCAACGCGCGGGCGGATGACGTTCATGCGGTCGGGCGGCAGATTTGCCTGGTGTTGCTGGGCCAAGACGATGTCAGCCTCGAAAACATCCCTGAAGGCGCTATCCTGATCGCCGACGACATCGGCGCCTGGGATCTGGCACGCGCGCCGCTGAAGCGTATCGGCGGCGTGGTGTGCGGCCATGGCGGCGCCACCTCGCACATCGCCATCATCGCGCGCTCGCACGGCATTCCGGCCGTGCTCGGCCTCGGCGACCAGGTCAATGCCTTGCGTACCGCGCGAGACGTCGCGCTCGACGGCAATGCCGGCCATGTGATCATCGACCCCGACGAGGCGACCCGTGCCGATTTCGCCGGCCGCGTCGAAGCGGCGGCAAAGGAGCGCGCCGGGCTGACCATCTTCAAGACGGTGACGCCGAAGCTCGCGGACGGCAGGATCATCGAGGTGGCGGCCAACATCGGCTCACTCGAGGAAATCGAAGCGGCGCAAGAGGCTGGTGCCATGGGCATCGGCCTGTTCCGCACCGAGCTTTTGTTCATGCGCCATATGCATCTGCCCTCGGAAGACATGCAGGCCGAGACCTATGCGGCGCTGGCCAAGGCTTTTGCGCCTTATCCGGTCATTGTGCGCACGCTCGACATCGGCGGTGACAAGCCGATTGCCGGCATCGAATTTCCCGACGAGGAGAATCCCTTCCTCGGCTGGCGCGGCATCCGCATGTGTCTCGACCGGCCCGACATCTTCAAGCGCCAACTGCGGGCGCTGCTGCGCGCAGCCGTGCACGGCAACATCAAGGTGATGCTGCCGATGGTGTCCGACATCTCGGAGGTCAGGCAGACGCGCGTGCTGGTTGACGAATGCACGGCCGAGCTGAAAGCCGAAGGCGTGCCGCACGCATCATTCGATCTCGGCGTCATGATCGAAACCCCGGCCGCCGTGCTGATTGCCCCGGCGCTGGCCAAGGAGGTCGCTTTCTTCTCGATCGGTACCAACGATCTGACCCAGTACATCATGGCCGCCGACCGGCTCAATCCGACCGTCGCCAAGCTCAATGACGTCACCAATCCGGCCGTCATGTCGGCGATCGAAATGACGGCAAAAGCCGGCGTCGCCGCCGGTATCATGGTCGGCATGTGCGGTGAGGCGGCCGGCCGTCCGGATCTGATTGCGACTTTCGTGAAGATGGGGCTGACCGAACTCTCGATGAGCCCGGCTTCGATCCAGCGCGCCAAGAAAGCGATCATGGCCATGGCCGCCGAAGGCTAGCCCAGGCCGGCCAACTACGGCAGATGGGCAAGCAAGGTGGCGAAGACCGGTGTCAATTCACTGATCGGGTTTGCCTTGGCGCAAGCCTGAACGATGCGATCGTGGCGAATATCCGCCGCCAGGATCGCGATCTCCAGCATGTCCGGCTCCGGCGCGCTGTCGCTGCCGGTGGTCGCCAGGCCGCAGGCCAAAGCGAGCGGCGCCAGGCAGCTTATGTCGAGCGCCCGGCCGCCCGCCGGCGTTCCCGGCACGGTCTCGGCAAAGCGAACGGGAGGCTGATTGAGGCACTCGACCAGCAGCGCCGAGCAGGTGGCCGCGATTGCCTGCAGTCCGGCACCCGGCGCGGCCAATGCGGCCAGGAGATCGCCATGCCGCTTGCGCATCGTGGCATGGACGGCCGCGAAATCGGCTTCGTGGATGCGGGCATTGTCGATGTTCAGGCCGGCAAGCACCGCCTTGGTCAGATAATACATATCGCGCCGGAACAGGCGCTCGGCGTCCAGTTGGCGATCCTCGTTGCCGACCGGGAAATAGGTGCCGAGGCCCTTCACCGTGGTGCCGTCCACCTTGATCGGGCGCTCATGCGGGACGAAAGCTTCGGCGATCGACAGTGCTTCGTCGACGGCACTCGCGGCATGGCTGAGCAGGCCTTCGATGCCCTTGCCTGGAAACGGCGGCAGATGGCTGGTTGCTTCGCGCAGGATGCTGGCATGGCCGCTGCCGTCATGGCGGCTCTGGCGGATGATTTCGCGGACTTCCCGCAGCCGGTCCTTCAGATTGACGCGGACATCTTCGGAGATTTGTCGGAGCATCGCGGATCGCCTTGAAATTTGCTGCGGATAGCCGACCGGGCAGCCGCCACTCTCTACATTGTTCCTATCGATAGGTAGATCAATAGGCGATACTAGACCAGCATGCAGAATCGGCGGCGGCGCCCTCGTCCGTCGCCGCAGGGGGAGAGACAGACTTGGGCAGACGACGACAGGGCGAAAGCGAAGACGGTCGAGGCGAGGCAACCGAGCTGGTCGCCAGCGAAAGCCGGACGGATCGCCTCAGGATTCGCGCCGCCTGGATGTATTTCGTCGAACAGATGACGCAGAACGAGATCGCCGACGTGCTCGGCGTCGGTCGCGTCACCATCGTGCGCATGCTGGCGGATGCCCGGGCGCGCAACGAAGTGAAGATCACCATCGAGAGCGAATTGTCGGAAATCGTGCGGCTTGAGCGCGCATTGGAGAAGACGTTCGGGCTGCAGCAGGCTCTGGTGGCGCCGCTTTCGGCAGCCGATGCCGATCCCATACCAGCGATCAGCGCCAAAACCGGCAGCTTCCTGTCGGACACGATGAAGTCCGGCATGCGGGTCGGCGTCGGCTGGGGGCAGACGCTGTTCTCGAGCCTGCCTTTCATCAGCGCCAAGTCGCTCACCGACTTCAAGGTGATTTCGCTGCTTGGCGGTGTCGGCGTCGTGCGCCGGGTCAACCCAGCCGAGTTCGCCTGGCGCTTCGCTCAGATATTCCAGGGCGACGGCTATCTGATGCCGACACCAGCCGTGGTCGACAGCGTCGAAACCAAGATCGCCCTGATCGAGCGCTGCGGCCTGCAGGAGATTTTCGAAATGGCCGACGTGCTCGATGCCGTTCTGCTGAGCGTCGGCGGGATCGCCTCGGCCACCACCTTCTCTCGTGGTGGCTTCCTCAAGGAGGCGGATCGGGAGGCCCTGCTTGCGCGTGGCGCCGTGGGCGACCTCCTGTTCCATTTCTTCGACCGCAACGGCGATCTGGTCGACCACCCCGTCAACAGCCACGTGATGTCGGTGGATGTCGACCGTCTGCGCAAGGCACCGATCCGCATCCTCACCTCCGGTGGCGAGGAGAAAACCGAAGCGCTGCTCGGCGCCATGACCCTCATCGCCCCAACCATCCTGATCACCGACGAGGAGAGCGCGCGGCGCATGCTGGAAGCGGTCAGCGGAAGCTGAAGCTGTCCATGATGTAGTCCGGCCAGGCCTGCTGTTCGTCGAAAACAGCGGCGAGATCCGGTGTGTCCGCCAGTATTCCGCTCAGCACCAGCGCGGTGGCGATGCCGGTGCTGTTTCCCCCCGATATGTCGTGTTCGACGCTGTCGCCGACGCAGACCACGGTGCCACGGTCCGGCTCGCCGGCCAGCGCCAGCGCGGCGTCGAAAATCGCCGTGTCGGGCTTGCCGATGCGGGTAACGCTGCCGCCCAGGCTTTCGTAGAGATCGGCCAACCGGCCGGCGCCGAAGCGAGGGCCAACGGCCGTCAGCATGATGATGTCGGGATTGGTGCAGAAACACGGCACCCGCCGCTCCGCCGCCGGCGCGAACAGCCTGCGATAATGGTCAAGGTCAAAGCGGTCACCCTCGCTGGCCGCGATCAGCACCAGCTCGGCCTCATCGCCGGACCCGGTTAGCGCAAATGGCAGGCCTTCGATCGCGGAGCGGTCATTGTCGCGGCTGATCAGCAGGCATTTTGTCCCCGGGCGCAGCTTTCCCGACGCCGCCATCTCCCCAAAGGATCGCCACGCCACCTCGCCGGAAGAGACGAAATGATCCCAGCTTCCCGCTTCGAAGCCGAGTTTTATGAGCCGGCTTTCATTGGGCTGAGCCCGCCTGCCGGAGTTCGAAACCAGCACCACGGTCTTGCCGGCGCGTTTCAGCGCCGATAGCGCTGCCACCGCGCCTGGATAGGGCCGCGTGCCGTCATGCAGCACGCCGAACTGGTCGAGCAGAAACACATTATAGCGCTCCGCCAGCGGCCCGAGGCCGTCGAGACGTTCGATCGTTTTCGCGCTCATAGGAGTCCTGCCCGGCTTGCACCCATCAGCGCCAGCCGCGCCGTGCCGGCGGCGGCCTCGTCGGAAAGCGCGGGCAGGAAATCGACGCCGAGCCTGCGACGCCGGATTGCCGTCCAGGCCGGGTTCGCTGCCCCGCCTCCGACGCTCCTGACCGATATCAGCGTGGGCGCGCCGAGTTCGGCAAGCCTGTCATAGCCGAGCGCTTCGATCGCGGCGATGCCTTCGAACATCGCTTTCAGATAATCGGCGTCGCCCGACGGCCGCGGCGCAAGGCGAGGCGGCAGCGCCGGATCGGCGATCGGAAACCGTTCGCCCGTGGCGGGAAGCGGATAGTAATCGAGGCCGGTGCCCGTCTCCGGGTCGATTGTCGCGCTGAGTTCGATGATACGGGCGAGCGGAAAGTGCTGGGCCAGCACCTTGCCGCCTGAGTTCGAGGCACCGCCCGCCAGCCAGGCGTTGCCGAGCCGGTGGCTGTATATGCCGAAGCGCGGCGCCAAAATCGGCCGGTCGGACAGGATCTTGATGGTCAGCGAGGATCCCAGCGCAGTGACCCCGTCGCCGATCGCGGCGGCACCGGTCGCCAGGAACGAGGCGCAGCCATCCGTGGTGCCGGCGACGACGGCCACATCGCGCGGCAAGCCGAACAGTTCCCCGGCTTCCGCGGTGAGGGCGCCCGTGACCTCGCCCGGCACGATCACGCGCGGCAGCAACTCCATGCGCATTCCGGTCGCCGCGATCCATTCCGGCCAGCGGCGGGCCTCGACATCATAACCTGTCTTCAGGGCATTGTTCTCGTCGCTGACGTCGAAGCGGCCGGAGAAGTTTCCGGCAATCCAGTCGGCCTGATGCAGCACTGCCGCAATGCCCGGTAGATGCTGGAAGCGCAGGGCCTTGGCGAGGCCGGATGTCGCTCCGTGCGCTGCACTTGCAGCCGGCGCGGTGCGGGCGATCGCGGCCAGGATGTCGTCGTCATCGACCTTGTCGTTGTACATCAGCGGTTCGGCCAGCGGCAGCCCGGCGGCGTCGACCGGCAGCAGCGTGCCGGAGGTGCCGTCGACGGCGATGGCGCGGACCGCCGTGCGGTCGATGCCGGAAAGCAGCTCCGTCAGCGCCGCCTTGACCGCTTGCCACCACGCCGTGGGGGCTCGGCCATCGCCGCCAAACCTGTCGAGTGGAACGGCCGAATGCCCGGCTATGGAAAAATCAGGGCGCATGGCGACGGCGCGCGCACCTGATGTGCCAATGTCGATGCCGATGACAAGTGGCATCATGTCCATGCTAGCCGCCACCCGCGTTGAGCTTCTGGCGATATTGCTCGGCGTCCCAGTTGACCAGCTCGTCATTCTCGGAGGCGGTGAGATAGTTCAGCCGCGCGGCGATGTCGACACGCGCCGTCACGTCGGCGAGGCAGCGTTGCATGGCATCGGCGCCGGCACTGGCGTCGCCGCGCATCAGCACGCCTGCGCCGGGAAACAGGATCGCCGCAGGCGACGTGCCCAGTCGTGCAACGACATCGGCCACGGCCTCGCCTGGCTTCGCCACGACGGAGCCCTGGCCGAGGAAGATGACGTGGTCCGGATAGAGGCTGCCGGCCTGCGCCATGCGGCGGCTCTCAGGGTCGAGCGCAACCGCATGCGCTTCGACATCGGCCGGCAATCTGTAGCCGCTGTCGCCGGCAATCGCGGCCAAGGCGTCGAGGTCGGGTGCGGCGGTCGCGCGCGCCGGCCGGGCCAGCAATGACCTGATACGGCGCAGCAGAAGCTCCGCCCCGGCGACGGTTTCGGCAGCGACGACCAGACCGTGATTGCCAAGGATCAGCACGTCGACACCAGGCCGCAGTTTTTCGGCAATGCCGCGTGCAAGCGGCAGGCCGGGCCGGAAATAGGGCACATAGGCCCATTCGATGCCATCGAGCCGCTTGGCGACCTCGGCCTCGCCATCGGCCTGCACGGCAAGCGAGATGGTGTCGACGCAATGGACATGCAGAACGACGCGCTGCGGCATCAAAGCGTGCACCGTGGTCTCGATCGATGGCCGCAGGCCGCGCGGGTTGAGCGCTGCAATGGTGAAACCCTGCGGCTGGTCGGCGGCGCGATCGCGCTGTTCGACGGCTTTCAGCAGCGGCGCCATCGCCACCGGCACCATGATGTCATCGACGAGCGCGTCTTTCAGCCAGGTGCCGGAGGCCTTGATCCACAGCGTGTCGCCGGCTTTCAGCGAGGTGTTGCCGCCTGCCGCCTGGGTGAGATGCGGGCTCCGCCCTATGCTGGCCGAAAGCGCCCGCAAGGCCGCCAGTTCCTGCGCGTCAGCTTGGGTCGCCATGGCGCTTTTCCTCCAACGGCTCGGCCGTGTCCTGCGCGAAATCCCGTTGCCGGGATCGAATTGGCGCTGATATCGCAGAAACGAGTGATCTACGTCAATAGTGATCTACTGTCGTCAAACACGCTTGCAATCCGACTAATGTTGAGTAAGTTACGCCAATTGCCATGGAAAATGGCATCCGGGAGGAAAGAATTGAGCGACTCCGGCCGTCAGCGTCAGATCGTCGAACTGTTGCGGGATCGTCCGTTCGCTTCGGTGCGCGAGTTGCAGGAGCGGCTTGGCGTTTCAGCCGCGACGGTCAGGCGCGATATCGACAGGATCGACGAGGCCGGCGAAGCGCGGAAGGTCTATGGCGGCATCTCGGCGCTCGACGGCGCTTCCCAGGCCGGTGTTGCCTACGCCAGGCCTTACGACGAGAACCGCGACCTTGCGGTCGAGGCCAAGCGGCAGATCGCCGCTCTCGCGGCGACCATGGTGCGCGACGGCGACGCCGTCATCGTGCATGGCGGCTCGACCTGCTTCCATCTGGGCGTCAAGCTGGCCGAGCGCAACATCCGCCTCTACACCAACTCGATGCCGCTGGCGGCCTATCTCAGCGACCACGGCCATTGCAGCCTGACGGTTGCGGGCGGTGATCTGCATCGCGAACCCGGCATCATCCATTCGCTCAGCCAGGCCGTGCCCTTCTATGCCTCCAAATTCTTTCTCGGCGCGCAAGGCCTTGGCCAGGAAGGCGTGATGGAATCGCACCCGCTGCTGGTACGCTCGATCGTCGATCTCAGCCTTTGCGCCGACCAGATCGTGGTGCTGGCCGACAGCCGCAAACTGTCGATCCACGCGCGCAATGTCGCGCTGCCGCTTTCCCGCATCGGCACGCTGGTCACCGACGACGGTCTCTCCGACGCCGATGCGCGCATGCTGGAAGACGCCGGCGTCATGGTGCGGATAGCCTCGGGAGCCATCCAGTGAAGGTGGCTGTCCTCGATTTCGGCAAGACCAATTCGAAGCTGTTCGTCTTCGGCCAGGACGGGCGGATCGTCGACGAGCGCCGGACACAGCCGAAATGGGTGCGCCAAGGCGGCTTCAGCGTGCTCGACGAGGCGGCGCTCCACCATTGGGCGCTCAGCGCCGTTGCCGATGCGGTCGACGGTCATGGTGTGGAAGGGGTCATGGTGTCGGGCCATGGCTGCACCTTTGCCTTGGTCGACGAAGCGGCGCTGACGCATCCGATCCTCGATTACGAGCAAGAGCCGCCGGCCGAGATTGCCGCGCGGATCGATCGCCGCATTCCGGACTTTTCCGAGACCTTTTCGCCGCGGCTGCCGCTCGGCTTCAACTACGGCCGCCACATGCTGTGGCTGCAGGAGGTCGATCCCGACGCGTTCGCTACGTCGAAATCGATCCTCGGCTATCCGCAATACTGGAGCTGGCGCCTTGGCGGGCGGGCGGTCTCGGAAGTGTCCTATCTCGGCTGCCATTCGCATCTGTGGGCGCCGCGGAGCCAGGACTTTTCCTCGCTGGTCGACGCGCAGGGCTGGCGTGGCCGGATGCCTGGCTTCGAGCGCGCCGGCACCGTTATCGGCGAGCACCGCCTCGGCGCTGCGGCGCGACCGATCGCCATCCACAACGGCGTCCATGATTCGAATGCGGCGCTCTATGCCTATCGCCGGCAGGAGCTTGGCCCGGTCACCGTCGTTTCGACCGGCACCTGGGTCGTCGTGCTCAATCCGGATTGCCCGCTCGACGCACTCGACCGGGATCGCGACATGCTGGTCAATGTCGATGTCGGCGGCGGCCCGGTGCCGACCATTCGCTTCATGGGCGGGCGCGAATTCGCAACCATCAGCGGCGGCTGGCAAGGCGAGATCGCCCGTCCGGTGGTGCAGCGGGTGATCGATGCCGGCATCATGGCGCTGCCGAGCTTCGCGCCAGGCGGGCCGATGCCCAGTCAGTCCGGCCGGCTGGTGGGGCGCACGCCCGATGCCGGAGAACGCGCGGCCACCGCGCTGCTCTACGTCGCGCTGATGGTCGATCTGTCGCTCGACCTCATCCATTCGAACAACACGGTGATCGTCGATGGCGGGCTGAACACAGGCGGTGTGTTGGCCGGACTGCTGGCGCAGTTGCGTCCCGGCCAGGCTTTCCTGCAGGGCGCCACGCTGGAGGGCAGCGCCACGGGTGCAGCGGCGCTCGCCTTCGAGAGCGTCGGGCGCGAATTCGCCGCCGAAGTTCCAGAGCCGGTGCACGCGTCGCGTTTCACCGGGTTGGCAGGCTATCGCAGCAACTGGCGTGACGCCACGATGGACCAGGGCGTCGCCGGTGCGGCAGTGGGAGGTGCGCGATGAGTGCGATTGCCCAGGCCGAGACGGCGCGCCAGCCGGTGCTGGAGATGCGGCACATCTCCAAGACGTTCGGCGCGATCCGTGCCTTGCACGATGTCTCGCTCAGCGTCCATGCCGGGGAGCTGCACGCCTTGATGGGCGAGAACGGCGCCGGCAAGTCGACATTGATGAAAGTGCTTTCAGGCGCCTATCGGCCGGATGCCGGCGGCGAGATCCTGATCGACGGCATGCCGGCTGCGACCGGCGATCCGATCAAGGCGCGCGCCAGCGGCGTCGCGGTGATCTATCAGGAGCTGTCGCTGGCGCCCAATCTGACGGTGGCGCAGAACATCTTCCTCGGCAACGAGCCGCGACGCTTCGGCATCGTCGATCGCGACCAATGCACCCGGCGCGCCAGCGAGATCATCAAGCGGCTCGGCGTTTCCTTTTCGGCCCGCGACATGGTCTCCAGCCTGTCGCTCGGCGAGCGCCAGCTGGTCGAGATCGCCCGCGCGCTATCGACCAATGCGCGCATCATCGTCATGGACGAGCCGACCACGTCGCTGACCTCGCGCGAGACCGACCGGCTGTTCGAGGTCATCGCGACGCTGAAATCGCAAGGCATCGCCATCATCTACATCAGCCACCGCATGGAAGAGGTCTACCAGCTTGCCGACCGCGTCAGCGTGCTGCGCGACAGCGGTTATGTCGGCACGCTCGAGCGTGCCGACCTCAGTGCCTCGCGCCTCGTCTCGATGATGGTCGGCCGCGATTTGTCGGCTTTCTACAAGAAGGATCATCGGCCGCCGGATGAAAAGCGCGCGGTGGCGCTCTCGGTGCGCGCCATGTCCGACGGCCGTCTCCTGAAAAACTGTTCGTTCGACCTGCACAAGGGCGAGGTGCTGGCGCTGGCGGGTCTGGTCGGTTCCGGCCGCACAGAGCTTGCGCGGCTGATCTTCGGCGCCGACAGGCACATTTCAGGCACGCTGGAACTCGACGGCAAACCTGTAACCATCGGCTCGCCGCGCGAGGCGCTCGATGCCGGCATCGCCTATCTGACCGAGGACCGCAAGGAACTCGGCCTGTTCCTCGACATGTCGATCTCCGACAATATCAGCATGGGCGTGCTGGCGCGGGATTCGCGCGCCGGCGGCTTGCGCGACTTCGCGGCCGCCGAAAGGCGTGCTTCCAAGGCCGTTGCCGATCTCTCCATCCGCACCAGTTCGGTGCAGGCCAATGCCGGCTCGCTGTCGGGCGGCAACCAGCAGAAGGTGCTGCTCGCCCGCCTGCTCGAGACCGAGCCGAAGGTCGTCATCCTCGACGAGCCGACCCGCGGCGTCGATGTCGGAGCGAAATCGGAAATCTACCGGCTGATCGACAATCTCGCCAAGCAGGGCATCGCCATCCTGATGATCTCCAGCGAACTGCCCGAGGTGATCGGCGTCGCCGATCGCGTGCTGGTGATGCGCGACGGAAAGATATCGGGCGAGGTGACGGCATCGCAAGGCGAACCGCTAAGCCAGGAGGAAATCATGGAACTTGCAACGGGAGCGGCTCAGCAATGACCGACAAGGCGACCGAGATCAGCGCGGGCGGCCAGGCGACCGGCACGAGCCGACGGTTGCGCACGGCTTTCGCTGCCCTTGGCATGCTGCCGGTGCTGATCCTGCTGGCGGCCGGCTTCCAGTTCCTGAACCCGCGCTTCCTGACCGAGACCAACCTGTTGATCGTCACCCAGCAGTCGTCGATCAACATCGTGCTGGCGGCCGGCATGACCTTCGTCATCCTCACCGGCGGTATCGACCTGTCCGTCGGCGCCATCCTCGCCGCATCGGCGATGGTGGCGGTGATCGTATCGCTGGTGCCGGACTGGGGTTTGCTCGGCGTGCCGGCGGCCATTCTGGTCGGCCTCGGCTTCGGCCTCATCAACGGGCTGCTCATCGCCTACATCAAGCTGCCGCCCTTCATCGTCACGCTGGGTTCGCTGACCGCGGTGCGCGGTGTCGCCCGCCTGCTCGGCCAGGACACCACGGTGTTCAATTCGGACCTGCCGTTCGATTTCATCGGCAACGGTTCGCTGTTCGGCATCCCGTGGCTGGTCATCATCGCACTGTCGGTGGTGGTGCTGTCCTGGCTGGTGCTCAAGCGCACCGTGCTCGGCACCTGGATCTACGCCGTCGGCGGCAATGCCGAAGCGGCGCGGCTGACCGGTATCAAGGTGCCGCTGGTGCTGCTCTTCGTCTATGGCGTTTCCGGCCTGCTGGCCGGCCTCGGCGGCGCCATGTCGGCGGCCCGGCTCTACGCCGCCAACGGCTTGCAGCTGGGCCAGTCCTACGAACTCGACGCCATTGCCGCGGTCATTCTCGGCGGCACCAGCTTCGTCGGCGGCGTCGGCTCGATCTGGGGAACGCTGATCGGCGGCCTGATCATCGCGGTGCTCTCCAACGGGCTCATCTTGGCCGGTGTCTCGGACATCTGGCAGTACATCATCAAGGGATTGGTCATCATCGTGGCGGTCGCCCTCGACCGCTACAGGCTCCAGGCAGGAGCAAGAACGTGATTGACCTTAGTCGCCGGCGTCAACGACCGGTTTGTGTAACGCACCGTGAGAGGCGCGGGGCAATCGGAGGAAAGCAATGAAGACCATCGCCAAACTGCTCTGCGGCGTCGCACTCGCGTCGCTCGCCATCGCGCCTGCTTCGGCCAAGGACCTCAACAAGGTCGGTATCTCGGTCGGCCTACTCGGCAATCCCTTCTTCGTCGCCACCATCAAGGGCATCGAGGACGCGGCCAAGAAGATCAACCCGAAAGTCGAGGTGACCTCGGTATCGGCCGACTATGACCTCAACAAGCAGGTCTCGCAGGTCGATTCGTTCATCGCCGCCGGTGTCGACGTGATCATGCTCAATGCCGTCGACGCCAAGGCGATCGCGCCGGCGGTGAAGAAGGCACAGGCCGCGGGTATCGTCGTTGCCGCCTTCGACGTTTCGGCGCCGGGCGCCGACGTCACCGTGATGACCAACAACGTCAAGGCCGGCGAAGAGGCCTGCCAGTACCTGGTCGACCACACCGGCGGCAAGGGCGACTACGTCATCCTCAACGGACCGGCATCGTCGTCGATCCTGGAGCGGGTGAAGGGCTGCAAGAACGTGCTTTCGCAGCATCCCGACATCAAGATCCTCTCCGACGACCAGAATGCCGAAGGCTCGCGCGACGGCGGCCTGAAGGTGTTCCAGTCGCTGCTCACCCGCTTCGACAAGATCGATGCGGTGTTTGCCATCAATGACCCGACGGCGATCGGCGCCCAGCTCGCTGCCAAGCAGCTCAACCGTTCGGAGTTCATCTTCACCGCCGTCGACGGCGCGCCCGATATCGAGAAGGAACTCTCTTCCGGCACCTCGATGATCAAGGCCTCGGCCTCGCAGGATCCCTATGTAATGGCCGGCCAGTCACTGACGATGGCGGCCGAACTGTTGGCCGGCAAGAAGCCGGCGGAGCCGACCGTTCTGCTCGACCCGAAGCTGATCACGGCCGAGAACCTGAAGGACTACAAGGGCTGGACCGCAGCCCGCTAAATTCTTCCCAAGGCCGGTGCGGCCGGGATGACCCGGCCGCACCTTGTCAGCACCGGAGACGATGATGTCGCGTATTGGAATCCATTCTTTCGTCTGGTCGGCGAGCTCGGCTCAGGCCGATCTGGAGCGCACGCTGGCCAACACCAGGGAGGCCGGCTTCGACCTCATCGAATTCTCCTATCTCGACCCCGCCAATGTCGACATCGGCGGGCTCGCGAGGCGCATCGCCGATCTTGGCCTCGGCGTGGCGATCAGCATCGGATTGCCTGTTGACGGCGATATTTCGAGCGCCGACAGGGCGATTGCCGCGCGCGGCGTCGAAATCCTCAACGACACCATCGCGCTGACGCGTGACCTCGGCGGTCGGAAGGTCGCCGGCATTCTCTCGACCAGCCACGGATTGCAGGTCGAGGCGCCGACGCGCGATCAATGGCAGCGCAGTGCCGGCACTCTGGCCAAGGTTGCCGAGACGGCCAAGGCGGCCGGCGTCACGCTCAACCTCGAGATCGTCAACCGCTTCGAAAGCAATCTGCTCAACACCGCCGCGCAAGGACTGGCCTTCATCGAGGACACTGGCTCGGACAACATCTTCCTGCATCTCGACACGTTCCACATGAACATCGAGGAGGCCGATGTCGGGCTGGCCATCCATCAAGCCGCGGACAAGATCGGCTATGTCCATATCGGCGAAAGCCATCGCGGCTTCCTCGGCACCGGCAATATCGATTTCGCCGCGATCTTCGATGCGCTGACGGCGATCGGCTACAGCGACGATCTCAGCTTCGAATCCTTCTCTTCGGAAATCGTCGATGAGCACCTGTCGAAGAAGACCGCCATCTGGCGCAATCTGTGGACGGACAACATGGCGCTGGCCAAGCACGCGCGCGCCTTCATCGGGCTCGGGCTGGAGACGGCAAGGCGCAAGGCGGAACTCGTTTCGGCGCGCCACAAACCCTGACCCGCCCGTCGAGAGGGCGCGGCGTGCGCCGCATGGCAGGGCTCTGACTTCAAATCAACAAACGGCCTTATGGCAGCCAGTGCTGGCAGCTTTTGCGCCGCCAGCTTTTTCGCGATAGGAATTTTTTCTTGACTCGGTGACCTCAGCTATGGTACATTTTTGCCTATGGTGCTGATTTGCGCCAGTGACCCGCCGCACAGGCGGGTTTTTGTTTGATGCACCGTCAGCCAAGGTGCCGGCCGTATGGCGGCGGCATTGCTCGCGGCAGGTGCATCGGTTATCTGACCGGCCAGGCAAACAGCGCCACGCAATCCCCAAACGGAGTTCGGCACATGACACGCGAGACAATCCTCAAATTCGGCACCGTCGAACACGCGGACGCAGGCGATCTGGCTGGCTGGATCGTCGTCGAGGGCAGGCCGACCATGCAAACCGCCGTCCAGCACACGACCGAGGACGGCAAGGTGTTGTCGGGCACCTGGCGGGCGACGCCCGGCACCTATCACGCCACCTATACCGACTATGAGTTCGTGCACATGATCGCCGGCCGCATCATCATCACGCCGGACGGCGGCACGCCGGTCGAGGTCGGCCCCGGCGACGCCTTCGTGGTGGAAGCGGATTTCAAGGGAACCTGGAAGATCATCGAGCCGGTGACGAAGCATTTTGTCGTGCGGGTTGGCTGAAGCGGGGTGATCCGTCTGGCCGCGCCATCGCGGCGAGTGCTCAAGCGAAGCTTTTTCGTGCCTCCGGGGGCCTTTTGGAGGCCATCCCACCCGACATCGCCTGGGTGTCGCCGATGGCTCGGAGGAGGTGCGCTGACCTGGGCGCGGTAAGCGTATTCGCTGATCTCTGCATTCGCCGGGGCCTCGGCCAGGCCACTCCTCGGACTCCGGTCATTGGGTCATGAAGGCGTCTGTGGCGTCATCCAGACGGTCGGCCTCGACATGAATGATACGGCACTCGCCAGCCAAGCGCCCTCTCATCGGTGCTTACCGGCCAAGTATCCTTGATACACCGGATTGATCCCCTAGTTCTTTCGGGGGCGCGGCAATCGCGAGGTTGCCTCGGGGGCAGCGGCGGTTCGCGCCGTTCTGACTGCACGCCGCGGAAAGACGGTTGGACCGACGCATCCATGGAGGTCGTCGTGCGTCAATCGCGTGGATTCACCTGTGCGTATTTCGTCTTAGCTTGCTCGATCGCGGTAGTTTGCGCAGGAGCTGCAACCGGTGGTCAGCAAGGCGGAGGGCATGGCAACGGCGGCCATGGTTCTGGTGGCCATGGTGGCGGTGGAGGTCATGACGCCGGCGGCAACCAGGGCGGCTCGCACAAAGGGACTGGCGACGACCCCGGCGGCTCCAGTTCGTCGGCGGACGACGGCGAGACCAGCACAAGCGGCACTACGACAGCCCCGGGGACGGTAGGTACGGCCACCGCCACTGCTGTTGCGTCCGCAAGGGGCGGACAGTCGCTCGACCTCCCGGCCGCTCTCCAGCCTCCCGGCGACAGCAAAACTCAATCAACAGTCAGCCGAACCGAGGCGCTGCCGGGCGTCCCGGATAAAGTCGTTCGGGCCTGCCATGATGCCATCGAGTCGGCCGCCGCTCCGTTGGGGGCGACCAGCGTGCGCGTCACCAGCGCGGGCTTCGTACATCAGTTGAGTCGGGCGACGATCTCGGCCCCCATCGAGGTCAGCATCGACTATGCGCGGCAAGGCAGCGTGGAAACGCGGCAGGCGGCGATCCAATGCGAATTGGACGCGACAGGCAGCGTGATCGGTCTGACATAGCGCATCGCGCAGAACACTCTCGCTGATGAAGCAGGGTGAATTCGAGAGGCCATTCATCTTTGGCCGAAATGGCAGCAGGCCTCGGGTGCGTTACGAAGGGGTGCGGGGCATCAAAAATGGCCTTCCACGGAAGCGACCGCGCAGTCGGAAATCACTGCGGTGTCACGTGTCTTGGCAAGAGCGAATAAGGAAGTGTGATCGAACGCACCCGGGTCATCCGCGAAGGGTTGCGAACCTTGCCAATCTTCTTGCTGACGGCCTTCACCTGGCTGGCTGCCGCGCGGCCAGAACGCGGCTTCAGGGGCGGTTCGATCTGCGCGCTGCGGCGCTCGGTCCTGAGCCTGTCGTTGTCCCCGCGCGCCGCAGCCAAGTCGCGGGCAAGAGAAACAGTGGCCTCGCGTTGCTCGTCCAGAGCCTCCTGAAGCTTAGCGACACGCACCAAAAGAGCTTGGGCGGCGGCTTCGCGCTCGATGCGTGCTCTGTCGAGATCCTCACGATTCATGACGGCTGTAGTACGTTCCCGTGCCAGGGCCTGTGCCGTCTCGGTTGCGGCCTGCTCGGCACGCTCTTTCGCTGAGACTGCCTTGGCTCGCTCCAGTTCAGCCGCCTGGCGCTCGATGCGAGCTTCTTTCAGCTCCTCAACGGCCGCTGCTGCTGCAGCGCGTTCTCGTGCGAGCGTTCGCTCCGTGTCAGCTGCGGTCCGCTCCACTTGTCGCCTCGCTGTGACCGCGTCGGTCTGTTCCTGCTCAGCCGCAGCCGTACGCTTCATGAGTGCGGCATTGGCCAGTTTCGCTTCGGCGAGATCGCCACGAAGCAGCTCCGTCTTCCGGCGCTCGTCGTCGAGTATGCCGCTCGCCTGCGCCAGTGAAGCCTTGGCCGTGGCGCGATCCTTGGCGGCCTCGGTCTCAAGCTGTTCAATTTGGACGCGCGCTTGCGAGAAATCGTGCGCCCGCCTTTGGGCTTGCTCCTGCTCGAGATGAGCAGCGGGCATCTCCTTAAGGACATAGCTGGCGGCCTCGCTCAGCATCGTGCGGGCCTCTCCCGCAATGCGCCGCAACGCGTCAAGAGTGCGGGCTGCCGCGAGTTCATTGCGCAACCGCTCCTCGCGCGCGTCATCGGCAGCTGCCATGCTTGCCCTCAGCGTGTGGATCTGCTTGCTCGCCTCGAAGAGCGCTCCCTGCAGAGCGGCGCTCCTGGCACGCTCGCCTTCCGCCGCCCGGTGCTCCTGGTCGGCCAATTGTCTTGCAGCGGCAGCCTGAGCACGATCCGTCCCGGCTTGCGCCTGGTTAGCCGTGAGATCCGGGCCAAGCAATTCGGCACTCGCCTGAAGTCCCAGCGGGCGCGAAAGGTCTCGATGGGCCTGATCTTGGGTTTGCGAGATGGCGGAAGCGCTTTCGACCCAGATTTGTCTCGTCATCGCATAGCCAATCGGCGCAGCCAGACAAATGGCGGCGAGACCCAAGCGCGATACAAGAACGATCGGCCTGCGAACGACAGGGTTTGAGGCAGGCGCCATGGCCGGGTCGGGATCTCCCATCTGAGCTGTGAAATTCAAACCGCGATCCGCAGCATAGGCCAACGGAGCAGTTTTTGGCGGTGAAGCCTTATGGCGCAATTGGTTCCATGCCGACCCGCAAATCCGCTTCCCACGTTCCGCGATCGCGCTGATGGATGCTGCAAGCCGGCCAGACTGCACTCTGTTCGGTGCAGGAGCACCGGTCTCGACCACTGACGAGCTCCCGCTGGGTTCGGATGTCGCGGCGAAATGTTCGATTCGCACTCCGAACCGAGAGTAGTTGGTATTTTGAGCCCGAACATTCAGGCCGACCGCATGCAAAGGGTTGGCAGCCTTGGAAGAAGCAGGCCCGGCGACAAGTCCGGCCGGGCTTTCCCATTCCCAAGAAGCCTCGTCGGCGAAACCGGATCTGCCTTCGTCAAACGCTGCAAGGCGGCGCCGTCGCACCGCGGCAAGGATACGCCGGAGCACAAGATAGACGCCCACCGATGCAAGCGTCACCACTGCGCTCAGAATGGCCAGATTTACGTCGTTTGCATACATTTCGGCAAGATAATTTGGCATTGCCGTGCCCGTGCGTTCTGGGTGTATTGCCAAGTTCATAAAGCGATGTCTGGTCATTCGCCTTGGTATTCGCCAAGGCCTTACCGCTCTCGGAGCGTCGCTTTCTTCGGGATCCTTCTGGTCCTTGCGAATTGTTGCGGATGGCGGGGCGCCGGTCGCGTGCCGATAGATCGCCGCAGTTGATATTCCGTAGCGGGCAATGGCCGACCAAGGACGCATGCAGGGCTCTGAAACGCCGGTTTGCGCCTCTGCATAGCAACCTCGCGAGAGTTCGCCGGTGCGGACAATTCGCCATTTCCGGGCTTAGGACTGTCCATCATGAACTTTAAGCTAGGTCACAGCGCACCACGGTCAACCATCAGCTCCTAATGATCCTGCAGGCAGCCTTCGGCCAGACGAAAGGGCCATTGTAGTGCCCGCTCTTCGTAGCGAAGCTGATCGTTCCTTGTTCGGTGATGCATTCCCGCCGAGATTAGAATTCGTCGTACTGTTTCGCGAAAAGTACGACGTCAATTTGCTAAGCTGATGCAAAGCATGGTGATCCCGACAGGAATCGAACCTGTGACCTACAGATTAGGAATCTGCCGCTCTATCCTACTGAGCTACGGGACCACGCGGCCAGACACATAGCCGCTTCGGATCGTTTCGCCAAGAGGCCGGCCGAAGGCAATTCGGCCGGCTTTGCGCTGCCGCTGTCAGGCGGCCAGCGCGGTTTCAGCCAGTTTCACCCAGTAGCTCATGCCGTGCGGGATGACCTCGTCGTTGAAATCGTAGGCCGGGTTGTGGAGGCCGGCGGTATCACCATTGCCGATGAAGATGAAGGCGCCGGGGCGGGCTTCGAGCATGTAGGAGAAATCCTCGCCGCCCATCACCGGCTGGATGCCGCGGTGGACATGGGCGTCGCCAGCGACACTCATCGCGACGTCACCGGCAAACACCGTCTCTTCCGCGTGGTTGAAGGTCACGGGATAATTCGCCTGGTAGTCAACCTCGATCCTGGCCCCGAACGCGGTCGCCAGCCCGTCGCAAATGCTGCGGATGCGCTCTTCGGACTTCTTGGCGATTTCTTTTCGCAAGGTGCGCACGGTGCCGGCGATTTCGGCGGTTTCGGGAATGATGTTGTAGGCATCGCCGGCGTGGAACTTGGTCACCGACACCACCACGGCCTCGACCGGATCGGTGCTGCGCGAGGCGATCGTCTGCAAGGCGCCGACCAGTTGGCTGGTGATGACGATCGGGTCGATCGTGCCGTGCGGCATCGCCGCGTGGCCGCCCTTGCCGCGCACGGTGATGGTGAATTCGGCGGTCGCCGCCATGATCGGGCCCGGGCGAATGGCGAACTGCCCGACAGGCAGGCCCGGCATGTTGTGCATGCCGAACACCCTGGAGATGTCGAAACGCTCCATCATGCCGTCCTTGACCATCTCGTTGCCGCCGCCGCCGCCCTCTTCGGCCGGCTGGAAGATCACCGCCACCGAACCGGTGAAGTTGCGCGTCTCGGCGAGGTATTTGGCCGCACCCAGCAGCATCGCCGTGTGGCCGTCATGGCCGCAGGCATGCATCTTGCCGGGGATGGTCGAGGCGTAGGGCTTTCCTGATATCTCGTTGAGCGGCAGCGCGTCCATGTCGGCGCGCAGGCCGATGGTGGGGCCTTCGCCCTGGCGGCCGCGGATGATGCCGACCACGCCGGTCTTGCCGAGCCCGGTGACCACATCGTCGCAGCCGAAGGCCTTCAGCTTTTCGGTGACGAAGGCGGCGGTCTTGAAGACGTCGAAGTTCAGTTCTGGCGTCTGGTGCAGATGCTGGCGCCAGCCGGCAACTTCGTCCTGCATTTCGGCGGCACGGTTCAGGATTGGCATGATGGTTCCATCTCGCTGTTGGGACGGCGGGTGTTGGCCGCTGCCTTGCAATTGTGATCGCCAGGCACTTTGCCATCTTGGCGTCACATAGAGTAAATAGCACCGCAACAATGGGGTCCGGTTTTTGAGGGTCGGACCATATGCTGGCGATCGCGTAATGAAATCTTACGGAGCCAGGGGCGACTACGGCAAGAGGCGATTTCGGATTTGATCATGCGGTACAGGCATTTCCTCAAACTATTCTCGGCTGGCACAATCGCGCTGTCGGTTGTGGCCGGGCCGGCGCTGGCCAATCCGGTGGTCGTGTTCGACCTCGGCAGCGGCAAGATCCTGCAGCATCAGGATGCGTTCAAGCGCTGGTATCCGGCGTCGCTGAGCAAGCTGATGACCGCTTACGTCACCTTTCGGGCGATCGCGGCCGGCGAGGTACAGCTCGATTCGCCGATCAAGGTGACCAAACACTCCGCCGCCGAGCCGCCAAGCAAGATGGGCTTCAAGCCGGGCTCGGTGATGCGGCTCGACAATGCGCTGAAGATGATGCTGGTCAAATCGGCCAACGACATTGCCATGGCTGTCGGCGAAAATGTCGGCGGTTCGCAGGCGGCCTTTGCCGACCGGATGAACGCCGAGGCGACCCGGCTCGGCATGAACGGCACGCATTTCGTCAATCCGAACGGGCTCTATTCGCCGGATCAGTACACGACGGCGCGCGACCTCGCCGTGCTGGTGATGGCGATCCGCCGCGAATTTCCGCAATATGTGCCGTGGTTCTCGATCGAGGGCCTTGCCGTCGGCAAGAAGGCGATCCCCAACTACAATCTCTTGATCGGCCGCTATCCCGGTGCCGATGGCATGAAGACCGGCTTTGTCTGCCCCTCCGGCTTCAACATGATCGGTTCGGCGACGCGCAACGGGCGCACGCTGGTCGCGGTTGTGCTTGGCGAGAAGTCGGCGGTCACCCGCGCCGAGACGGCGGCAAAACTGCTCGATCAGGGGTTCGACACGCCTGTCGCCGGCTCGGCCACCGTCACCACGCTGGCGCCCTATGGCGACACGGTCTCACCCAACGACATGCAGGACGAGGTCTGCAAGAAGAAGACGCCGCAGGAGCAGTCCGAGGCGCCGCCGGCCGCCGCCAAGAACGTGCCGAAATCACCCTATCAGGAAAAGCTCGACCATGTGCCGACGCTGGTTGCCGTCGGCCTTGGCGGCGCCACCGGTCCGGCGCCGAAGGCCATCCTCGACCAGGGCGCGCAGGAATTTGCCGATGTGCCGATCCCGAGCTGGCGGCCCGACAGGCCGGCACCGGCCGGCACCGGCCCGAAGATTGCCGGCTCCGCCGCGCAGGGCGACCAGCCGGTCAAGGTTGCGAACTAGCCAATGGGCAGCGGCTTCCCGATCCCAGTCTCGGTGCTGACCGGCTTCCTCGGCGCCGGCAAGACGACGCTGCTCAACCGGCTGCTCAAGGATCCGGCGCTGGCCGACACCGCGGTGATCATCAACGAGTTCGGCGAGGTGGCGATCGACCATTTGCTGGTCGAGCAGTCTTCCGACGGCATCATCCAGCTGTCGGACGGCTGCCTGTGCTGCACGGTGCGCGGCGAACTGGTCGATACGCTGGCCGACCTGGTCGACAGACTGCAGACCGGCCGCATTGCCCGGCTCGCCCGCGTCATCGTCGAAACCACCGGCCTTGCCGACCCGGCGCCGGTGCTGCAGTCGATCATGGCGCATCCGGCGCTGATCCAGGCCTTCCGGCTCGACGGCGTCATCACTTTGGTCGATGCCGTCAACGGCAACGCCACGCTCGATGCCCATGTCGAGGCGGTAAAGCAGGTTGCCGTCGCCGACCGCATCGTGCTCAGCAAAGCCGATCTGGCCACCGACCCCAATGAGCTGGAAATGCTGCGGGCGCGCCTGCGGCAGATCAATCCGGGCGCCGAACTGCTCGATGCCGGCGACACGGAGACAGGCGTGGCGGCGCTGTTTGATTGCGGCCTCTACAACCCGGCAACCAAATCCGCCGATGTGCGGCGCTGGCTTGGCGAGGAAGCGGCGCACGATCATCACCATCATGCTGGTCATGATCACGAGCATGGCCATGACCACGGCCATCGTCACGATCAGCGCGTGCGCTCCTATTCGCTGGTGCATGACGGCCCGGTGCCGTTTTCGGCGATCGAGATGTTCCTCGACCTGCTGCGTTCGACCCATGGCGAGCGCCTGCTGCGCATGAAGGGCGTCATCGAGCTCAGGGAAGACCCGTCGCGGCCGCTGGTGATCCATGGCGTGCAGAAGATCCTGCATCCGCCGGTGCAATTGCCGTCCTGGCCGGATGGCCAGCGTGGCACGCGGCTGGTGCTGATCACGCTCGACATGCCGGAAGATTATATCCGCAGGCTGTTCGCCGCCTTCACCGACCGGCCGTCGGTTGACACGCCCGACCGCGCGGCGCTGGAAAACAATCCGCTGGCGATCGCCGGGCGGTAGCCCCCAACGATTACGGCGCGCCGCGCTCGACCAGGAAGCGATGGCCGCCGGAGACCGCGGCCGTTTCAATCAACTGGTGGCCGCTCTCGGAGCAGAATGCCGGAATGTCGATGACGGCGAGCGGGTCGGTGGTCTCCAACCAGAGCCGACTGCCCGGTTGCATCCCCGCCAGGCGCTTCTTGGCCTTGAGCACGGGCAAGGGGCAGTTCAGCCCCTTGAGGTCATAAATAGCGGCGCGATCAGCCACGGGCGATATCAACCGCCGAACATGCCGAGCAGCTTGTTCTTCAGCTTCGTCACGCGACTCTCGTCGGCACTCGCCGCTTGCGTTTCAGCCATTGGCGCCGTTTCCGAAGGAGCCGCGATGGTCGCGGTGGCGACTGGGGCCTCCTTGGCGGCCTTCTCGGCCTCCTTTTCGGCCAGAGCCTGGGCCTTGGCGGCTTCCTTAGCTTGCTTAGCCGCCTCAATGGCAGCCAGCCTCTGCTCCTCGGCCTTCTGCTTGGCAGCTTTTTCCGCGTCAAGAGCCGCCATCTTGCGGCCAGCGGGCGAATCGATGCGGCCCATGCGTGCCGTCTCGGTGACCGAGCCGTCATTGTTGAGCGACGGCGGATCGATCGGTACGCGTTCGCCGCGTGCGCGGCGCTTGGACCAGTCGGAGACGATGCTGGCTTCCTTGATACCGGCGATGGTCGGCTTGGGCGCCGGCACGCTGGCCTTGACCGCGCCGCTGAACGCCGCGTCATAGGTGCTCATGTAGGAATTGTAGGCGCTCTTCAGCGAATCAGGCTGCGTCGTCGCCGGGCAGGCGCCAGTCGGATCGAATGTCTGACCGTCGGCGGCTACCTGGTTGAAGACATAACGCTTCTCGCAGACATCGACCTTCGGCGGCACCTTGGTGATCTCGAAATTGTCGTAGCCGACCTTGAGCATCTTCCAGAAGTCGTAATTCGGGTCGTTGCGGTAGCGCGCCATGTTGGCGGCGGTCATGCGGAACGGAAACGCCTGGATCTGGAACTCGGTCTGGCCGCCCTGGAAGGCGTCGCGGCCGAAGGCATAGATCTGCTCGATCTGCGCATCGGTCATCGAATAGCAGCCCGACGACGAACAGGCGCCGTGCACCATCAAATTGGAGCCGGTGCGGCCGTTGGCGCGGTCATAGGCGTTGGGATAGCCGATGTTGAAGGACAGATGGTAGTTCGAGCGCGGATTCATCTGCGCCGGGCGCACCGTGTAGAAGCCTTCCGGCGCCTGGCGGTCGCCTTCGGTGTATTTCGGCCCGAGCTTGCCCGACCATTTGCAGATGTCGTAGCTGGCAACCATGTCATAGCGGCCGTTGGTCTTGGCCTTCCAGATCTCGAGCTTGCCTTCTTCCTTGAAGATGCGGGCCATCACCGACGAGGTGCGGACCATGCCCTTGGCCCTCATGTCGGCGAGGATCTTGTCGGGCAGCGGCTTGTTGGCCTCCGGGGCAAAATCCTTCATCGACGAATTGTTGCAGCCGGCAACGCCGAGGGCAGCGATCAGGATTCCGGTGCGGGCAAGCTTGACAAACATGGCTACGGATATCGTCTTTTCTCTGGCGCCAGGACGTTTCCTGCCCCGGCTGCTACACTGCGCATCGACGGACCCTAAGCCCGTTAACCCTAATAAATTCCTTACCGCAAGTGCCGACGCATCCCCCTGCGGCAGTCTCATTGAGCCGAATGCAGCGGCATTTTTGTGGCAAAAATGCTCCGCTCCGCCACATTGTTGCGGCCAAGGGTGCCTGTGGTCAGAGACTGCGGCCCATGGCCAGGTATTTTTCGCGGCGCTGTTCGCGGAAATCGGTGTTGGCGCCGGCGAAGTCCTTCATCGTCCTGGCGATGAGGTCTCCGGTCGCGGCGATCACGGTTTCGGCGCCGCGATGCGCACCGCCGAGCGGCTCGGGGATGATGGCGTCGATGATCTTCAGTTCCAGAAGATCCTGCGCGGTGATCTTCATGTTGGTCGCCGCGTCCTTCGATCGTGTCGTGTCGCGCCACAGGATCGAGGCGGCACCTTCCGGCGAAATCACCGAATAGATGGCGTGTTCGAGCATGTAGACGCGGTTGGCGGTGGCGATGGCAATGGCGCCGCCCGAACCGCCTTCGCCGATGACCACCGAGATCGACGGTACTTTCAGGCCGAGACAGGTCGAGGTTGAACGGGCGATAGCCTCCGCCTGGCCGCGCTCCTCGGCGTTGACTCCGGGATAGGCGCCGGCCGTGTCGACCAGCGTCAGGAGCGGGATCTTGAAGCGGTCGGCCAGTTCCATCAGCCGTACCGCCTTGCGGTAGCCCTCCGGCCGAACCGAGCCGAAATTGTGCTTCAGGCGGCTGGCTGTGTCGGAACCTTTTTCCTGGCCGATGATGGCAATGGGTTCGCCGCGGAAACGGGCGAAACCGCCGACGATCGCCTGGTCCTCACCGAAATTGCGGTCGCCGGCCAGCGGCGTGAAATCGGTGAACAGGCCCTTGATGTAGTCGACGCAATGCGGCCTGTCGGGATGGCGCGCCACCTGCACCTTCTGCCAAGGCGTCAGCGCCTTGTAGGCATCGCGCAATGCGTCGCGGGAGCGCTTCTCGAGACGGTTGATCTCGTCGCCGACATCGACCGCCTCGCCATTCTCGGCAAGCTTCTTCAGCTCGAGGATCTTGCCCTCGAGGTCCTGCACCGGCTTTTCGAAATCGAGGTAATTATACATGCGTGAGCGGACCGATACGTCGGAAGGCAGTGGCTGACGGAACCCTTGAATCCAAGGCTCCGGGCGGTGAAATGTCGTCCTCACATAGCGATATGAGGCCTAGTCGGCAAGCGGATGATGATCGTTGACCAGCCGCACCAGCCGCTCTTCCAGCACATGGGTGTAAATCTGTGTCGTCGATATGTCGGCATGGCCAAGCAATTGCTGCACGGCCCGCAGATCGGCGCCGTTCTGCAGGAGATGGCTGGCGAAAGCATGGCGCAGCACGTGCGGCGAGATCTTCGCCGAGGCAATGCCGGCCCTTGCCGCCAGCCCTTTCAGGTCACGCGCGAAGACCTGGCGCGAGAGATAGCCGCTGTCGGAGGCGGCCGGAAACAGGAACGGACTGTCGGCCAAGGCTGGCACCTTGGCGCGGGCGGCAAGCCAGGTCTTCATCGCCGCGCGTGCCTTGGCGGAGAGCGGCACCATGCGCTCCTTGTCGCCCTTGCCGCGCACCATGAAGAAGCGGTCGTCGCGTTGCGCCACCGTCACCGGCAAGCCGACCAGCTCGGAAACGCGCAGGCCGGTGGCGTAAAGCACCTCGACCAGCGCATGCAGGCGCAGTGATGCCAGGCTGTCCCCATCGCCCGACGAGACATCGCCGGCTTCAATTGCTGCACGGTCGATCAGCCGGCCGGTGTCGGCCTCGCTCATCGTCTTGGGCAGCGGGCGGCCCTTTTTCGGGCTGTCCAGCGTGCCGGTCGGGTCATCGCCGCGCAGGCCTTCGGCGTAGAGGAATTTGAAGAACTGGCGGATCGCCGACAGTTTGCGCGCCTGCGACGTGGCGGCAAAGCCGCGGGCGGCAATGTCGTCGAGATAGGCGCGGATATCGGCGGCGGCGGCACCGGCCAGCCCGCCATCGATCGCGCCGGAAGCGTCCTCGAGGTCGCGGCGGTAGGAGGAAAGCGTGTTTTCGGCCGCGCCCCGCTCGGCGCTCATCATTTCCAGAAAGGCTTCGATGCGGGCCGCGCTGTTCATTCAGCTTTTCTTGGGATTGAGCTTTTCCGGAGGGATGCGCACGCTCATTTCCCCCTTCTTTGGCTCGACGAACATCACCAGTGCGAACATCGTACCATAGGCAATGCCAGCCAGAATCGCCGTTACCACGACAAAGCGAAACAGTGTCGGCATCAATTTTCGCCCGTCTTCTTGTTCTGCGTTTCCAAACCCTGTCCCCTTATGGGACGCCAATCCGGCCAATTCAAGGAAGAAGCTGGGGCCTGTTAGCAACTTCTGATGCAGAGCCTGCCGGTCCATATCGGGTTCAAGGCACTTGCCACGCTTGACGCAAACGGGCTTTTCATGTCGATACGCCGGCAAAGAGGGCCTTCGAAACATCCGATGAACGCGCTGCCAGCAAATCCTCCAGACGAGAACCACGCCGCGTTGCTCGGCAGGCTGGGCAGCCGTTCCGTCGTCTTCGTCGGACTGATGGGCGCCGGCAAGACGGCGATCGGCCGCAAGGTGGCGACGATGCTGGCGCTGCCCTTCATAGACAGCGACCAGGAGATCGAAAGCGTCTCGCGCATGACCGTTCCGGAACTGTTCGAGCGCTACGGCGAGACCGAATTCAGGGCGCTGGAGCAGCGCGTCATCCTGCGCGTGCTGGAAAACGGGCCGCAGGTGCTGTCGACCGGCGGCGGCGCCTTCATGAATGCGCAGACGCGCGAGGCGATTGCAGCGCAGGGCGTCTCGGTGTGGCTGAAGGCCGAACTCGACCTTCTGATGGATCGCGTCGCCAAGAAACAGAACCGGCCGCTCCTGAAAAGCGCCGACCCGCGCGCCGTGCTGGAGCGGCTGATGGGCGAGCGCTATCCGGTCTACGCGACATCGGACGTCACAGTGCCGACCCGCGACGACCGCAAGGAAGTCATCGCTACCGAGGTGGTGGACGCGCTGTGCCGGCATTTCGGCATTGATCAGGCGGCTGCGACGGGCGAGGTGGAACAGTGAGCATCGAGGCACCCGTTGTCGTCGAAGTAGGCCTTGGCGACCGGACCTACGAGATTCTGATCGGCTCGGGGTTGTTGGCCCGCGCGGGTGCGGAGATTGCGCGCCGGCTGCCGGGCACACGCGCCGCGGTCGTCACCGACGCCAATGTCGCGGCAGCGCATCTCGATGCGCTGAAGGCAGGCCTCGAAACGGGTGGCATCCAGCCCGCCATCATCACCCTGCCGCCTGGCGAGAAGACCAAGAGTTTTGCCCATCTCGAAGAGGTGGTCGACGGTGTGCTGGCTGCGAAACTGGAGCGCGGCGACATCGTCATCGCCTTCGGCGGCGGTGTTATTGGCGACCTTGCCGGCTTTGCCGCCGGCATCGTGCGGCGCGGCATGAATTTCGTGCAGATTCCGACCTCGCTGCTGGCGCAGGTCGATTCCTCGGTCGGCGGCAAGACCGGCATCAACAGCCCACGCGGCAAGAACCTTGTCGGCGTCTTCCATCAGCCGAAACTGGTGTTGGCCGACACAGGGGTGCTCGACACGCTGCCGATCCGGGAATTCCGCGCCGGCTATGCCGAGCTCGCCAAATACGGGCTCATCGACCGGCCGGAATTTTTCGCCTGGCTGGAAAAGAATTGGGTCCAGGTTTTTGCCGGCGGGCCGGAGAGGGCGCAGGCGATTGCCGAAGCCTGCCGCGCCAAGGCCGACGTGGTTGCGCGTGACGAGTTCGAGAGCGGCGACCGCGCGCTGCTCAATCTCGGCCACACATTCGGCCACGCGCTGGAAGCCGCCACCCAATATGACGGAAGCCGCCTCGTCCATGGCGAAGGGGTCGCCATCGGCATGGCGCTGGCCTACCGGTTCTCGTCGCGGCTCAATCTGGCCAGCCCCGACGATGCCGCGCGCGTCGAGGCGCATCTGCGCGCCGTCGGCCTGCCCTGGCGAATAGCCGACATCCCGGGCGATCTGCCTGACGCCGAGGCGCTGCTTGCCTTCATCACCCAGGACAAGAAGGTGTCGCGCGGCGCGCTGACCTTCATCCTGACGCGCGGCGTCGGCCAGGCTTTCATTGCCAAGGATGTTCCGGCATCGGAAGTGCTGTCGTTTCTGAGGGAGAACCACCCAAAGGAAAGCGACCGGAGATGAACGAGCCCGGCTGGATCGTTGTCGCCGTCCTTGCCATCCTCATCGTGCTGCTCGTTGCCGTGCGCACGCGCCTGCTTGCCATGTTCGGGTACGAGCTTTCGCGCATCGAGCCGCAGCGCTCCAGCCAGGACGAATTGCGCGGCGCGGTCGACGATTTCCGCCGCGACGGCCAGGTGGTGCGCGAGGATCGCGACCGCGTCGGCGGCCTGTTCGATCTCGCCGAGCTCGAAGTCTCCGACATCATGGTCCACCGCACCAACATGCGCTCGGTCAATGCCGACAATGCGCCGGAAGCGGTGGTGCGCGAGATTTTGCAAAGCCCGCACACCCGCATGCCGCTGTGGAAAGGCTCGCTCGACAACATCGTCGGCGTGCTGCATGCAAAGGATCTGCTGCGCGCCTTGAACGAAGTCGGCAACGATTTCTCCAGGATCGACGTGATGAAGATCGCTTCGAAACCCTGGTTCGTGCCCGACACCACGACCTTGCAGGAACAGCTCAACGCCTTCCTTCGCCGCAAGGCGCATTTCGCCGTCGTCGTCGACGAATATGGCGAGGTCGAAGGGCTGGTGACGCTGGAGGACATTATCGAGGAGATCGTCGGCGAGATCGCCGACGAGCACGATGTCGACATACAGGGCGTCAAGCAGGAGGCCGACGGCTCCGTGGTCGTCGACGGTACGGTGCCGATCCGTGACCTCAACCGGGCTCTCGACTGGAACCTGCCGGATGAGGAGGCAACCACCATTGCCGGCCTCGTCATCCACGAGACGCAATCGATCCCCGAGGAGAAGCAGGCTTTTACGTTCCACGGCAAGCGCTTCATCGTCATGAAACGCGACAAGAACCGGATCGCAAGGCTGAGGATCAGGCCAGCCGGCGACGCCTGATGTGCGCCGGGAGACCGGGTGCCGTCATCCCGCGATCTGGCTCGTCGAGCGTTCGTGGATCGTCGCGCCGGTCTCGGCATCCATGGCCGCCAGGCTGACTTCATAACCCCAAAGCCTGCGGATGTGACGAAGCGTGGCGTCGCGGCTGGCATCCTCGAGAAGGATGCCGTCATTGACCTTGTGCTGCAGCCGCAAATGGCGGTCGCCGAGCAGATCGACATCCACCACCTGAATGTCCGGCCGGTTCGCGCCGAGATCATAACTGTTGGCGAGCGCGGCGCGTATCTTGGCGTAGCCGCGCTCATCGTGGATGGACGCGACCAGGCAATGCGGCTGGTCGGCAGCGTCGCCGAGCACAAAAAACCGCCATTTCCGGATCAAGGCCGGGCTGAGGTACTGGCGGATGAAGGATTCGTCGCGATGCTCGGCCCAGGCGTCCAGCAGGACCTCGCGCCAGTTGCCCTGGCCGGCCATGTCGGGGAACCAATCGCGGTCCTCGGCCGTGGGTTTGGTCGAGATGCGCTGAATGTCCTGCATCATGTCGAGGCCGAGAGCATAGGGGTTGATGCCTGAAAAACGCGGATCGTCGAAGGCCGGCTGGAAGACCACGTTGGAATGATTGCGCAGGATTTCGAGCATGGCGCCTTCGCTGATCTGGCCGCGGTCGAACAGCATGTTCATCAGCGTATAGTGCACGAAAGTGGCACAACCTTCGTTCATCACCTGTGTCTGCCGTTGCGGGTAAAAATATTGCGCGATGACACGAACGATCCTGATGATCTCGCGCTGCCAGGGCTCCAGGACTGGGCTGTTCTTTTCCAGGAAATAGAGCAGGTTTTCCTCGGGCAGATTGAGCGATTTCTTCCACTCTGGGTCCTGGCCCTTGTCGTTGGCCGCTTGCTGCGAGGCCGGCAGCGTACGCCACAAGTCGTTGTAGGAGCGCTCCTCGTATTCGAGACGCTCGCGAATTCCTTCGCGTTGCCGTTCCGACGACAACCTCGGCGGCCGGTGATAGCGAAACACGCCCTGATCCATCAGCGCGTGGGCGGAATCGAGAACAGCCTCGACGGCGGCGAGGCCGTGCCGCTCCTCGCAGCGGACTATGTAGCCCTTGGCGAAGTCCAGGTAGCTGAGGATCGCACCCGCATCCGTCCACTGTTTGAACAGCTGATTGTTCTTGAAGAAATGATTGTGCCCGAGCGCTGCGTGGGCCGTCACCAGGGCCTGCAGGGCCATGGTGTTTTCCTCCATCAAATAGACGATGCAGGGATTGGAATTGATGACCAGTTCATAGGCAAGCCCCCGCCCGCCCTTGCGATAGAGCAGATCCTGGTGGAGGAAATGTTTGCCGAAAGACCAGTGACGGTACATCAATGGCATGCCGATGGACGAATAGGCGTCGAGCATCTGCTGCGACGAGATGATCTCCATCTGAACGGGATAGGTGTCCAGATGAAGCTCTTCGACCGCAAGTGCCTCGATAGCGTCATAGGCCCGCGACAATGTTTTGAAATCCCAGTCGGACCCTGAAAAAAGCAGGCTGGATTTGCTCGCTTGTCTGGCCATCGGGAACCCTCATGCCCTCTTGAGGGCGGCCGGTTGCCTGCCGAAGAGCTGGCGAAAAACCGGATAGATATCGGCGGGTGTGGCGATGCGGCTCATCTGGAAGTTCGGCCATTTCTGGTCGATGGAGTTGTAGGCACGCCACAGCGATGTCCCGTTTTCTGTCGAGCCGAAAATATGAGCTTCACGCTCGTCGATGATCTCGACATACGCAAAATACTGGCACAGCCGCATGAGCTCGCCATTGAGCAGCGAAATGCATCGCTCCGAATCGCCGGCGAAATTGTCGCCGTCCGAGGCCTGGGCGGCATAGATGTTCCAGTCATGGGCCGGGTAGCGGCTGGTGATAATACGGTGCATTTCCTCCAGCGCGGTGGAAACGACGGTGCCGCCGCTTTGGGTGTTGTAGAAAAATGTTTCCTCGTCGACCTCCTGAGCCAGGTGCGTGTGGCGGATGAAGACAATCTCGATGCGGTCGTAGCGCCGTTTCAAGAACAGGTGCAGCAAGACGAAGAAGCGCTTGGCCAGATCCTTCTCGCGCTCGCCCATGGACCCGGACACGTCCATAAGACAGAACATGACGGCATTGGCGTTCGGCACCGGCCGGGAATCGAAGCGGTTGAAGCGGATGTCGACCGGATCGACATAGGCAATCCGGCGGCGGCGGCGTTCCAGCCGGTCGAGTTCTTCGCGCAATGCCGCAATACGCTGGCGCGCGTCGGCGCTGGATGGCGTCGACTCGAGCGAGGCGATTTCCTCGAGGATCGCATCCAGTTCGACCTGCTTGGGGCGCCTCAGCGCAATGCGGCGGCCGTGGCTGTTGCGCATTGTGCGGCCAACATTGATGTTGGTCGGCGAACCTGTGGCGGCGAAGCCGGCTCTGCGCGGCTTGAAGGCAAGGATCTCCTTGAGGTTGAGCTTGACCATGTCCGGGAGCTCGAGATCCTCGAAGAAAAGATCGAGCACTTCCTCGCGCGACAGCACGAAACGAAAGTCGTCTTCAGATGCCTTGTTTCCCGGCGACGATGCTCCCCCGCCGCCCCCGCCGGGTTTGGGGATCAGGTCTCCAGCGGAGAAATGCCTGTTGCCCGGCAAGATGTGCTGGCGCCTGCCGCTGTCGCGGGCGTTGTTGAAGCTCGGCTCGCTTGTGCCTCTTTCGGGCATGCGCACGGCATGCTCGGAATCCGCGTCGGCGATCCTGCCGGTGCGGATCTGATCGCGTATGCTGCGTTTCAATTCCTCGCGCGCGCGTCGCAGGAAGCGCTGGCGATTGCCGAGGCTTTTGTCTTTCGGGTTCAGGCGGCGGTCGATGAAGATCGGCATGGAACCATCCGGGTTCTCTAACCCGCCCTGTTCACCCGCATGTACCAGTCCACAAGGCGACGCACCTGCCGCTCGGTGTAGCCGCGCTCGACCATCCGCTGCACGAATTCATTGTGCCGCTTTTCCGTGACACTGTCCTGCTTGGAGCCGAAACTGATCACCGGCAGGAGGTCCTCGACCTGGCCGAACATGCGTTTTTCGATGACTTCCCGCAGCTTTTCGTAACTTGTCCACGCCGGGTTGCGGCCATGGTTTCTTGCACGGGCGCGCAGGGTGAATTTCACCACCTCATTGCGGAAGTCCTTGGGATTGGCGATGCCGGCCGGTTTTTCGACCTGTGAAAGCTCGTTGTCCAAAACCTCGCGGTTGAGGATCTGGCCTGTGTCGGGATCCTTGTAGTCCTGGTCTTCGATCCAAGCGTCGGCATAGGCGATGTAGCGGTCGAAAAGGTTCTGGCCGTACTCGCTGTAGGATTCCAGATAGGCTTTCTGGATCTCATGGCCGATGAATTCGGCATACCGCGCGGCCAGCTCGGACTTGATGAACTCCAGATAGGCGGCTTCCGTCTCCTTCGGAAACTGTTCGCGCTTGATTGCCTCCTCCAGGATGTACATGAGATGCACGGGGTCGGCGGCCACCTCTTCGGTGTCGTAGTTGAAGGTCTGCGACAGGATCTTGAAGGCAAAGCGCGTGCTGACGCCTGCCATGCCCTCATCGACGCCGGCGGCGTCCCGATATTCCTGAACCGACTTTGCCTTGGGGTCGACTTCCTTGAGGTTCTCGCCATCATAGGCGCGCATCTTGGTGTAGAGCGGCGAATTGTCGTGCTCGGCCAAGCGGGTCGAGACGGTAAACCGGCTGAGGATGTCCAGCACCTCTGGAGCGCAGGGACTGGCGGCCAATTCGCTCTCCCGCAGCAGTTTCTCGTAGATCTGCCGCTCTTCGGTTATCCGCAGGCAATACGGCACCTTGACGACGAGGATGCGATCGAGAAAAGCCTCATTGTTCTTGTTGTTCTTGAACTGCAGCCATTCCGACTCGTTGGAATGGGCCACGATGATCCCCTGGTAGGGAAAGGCGCCGAAATTTTCGGTGCCGTTGTAGCTGCCTTCCTGGGTGGCGGTCAGCAGCGGATGCAGGACCTTGATAGGCGCCTTGAACATTTCGACGAATTCAAGCAGGCCCTGGGTGGTCCGGTTCAGTCCGCCACTATAGGAATAGGCGTCCGGATCGGATTGGCTGAAGTTTTCCAATTGCCGGATGTCGACCTTGCCGACCAGGGCCGAAACGTCCTGATTGTTCTCGTCGCCGGGCTCGGTCTTGGCGATGCCGATCTGGCGCAGTCGCGACGGCATCAGCTTGACGACGCTGAACTTGGAAATGTCGCCGGAAAGTTCGTCGAGCCGCTTGGCCGCCCATGGCGAAATGAGCCCGTTCAAGCGGCGCCGGGCAATGCCGTATTTATCCTCCAGCAGGTCGCCCATGCGATCGGGATGGAAAAGGCCAAGCGGCGATTCGAAAACCGGGCTGACCTGGTTGCCGACCTTCAGCGTGTAGATCGGACGCTGTTCCATCAACTTCTTCAGCCGCTCGGCAAGGGAGGATTTGCCGCCGCCCACCGGGCCGAGCAAATAGAGGATTTGCTTGCGCTCCTCGAGCCCCTGGGACGCATAGCGAAAATAGCCGGCGATGCGCTCGATTGTATCCTCCATGCCGTAGAAATCGGCGAAGGAGGGGTACACTTTCAGGGTCCGGTTGGAGAAAATACGGCCGAGCCGCTCATCCTTGCTGGTGTCGACCAGGTTCGGCTCGCCGATCGCCTCGACCATCCGTTCAGGCGCCGAGGCATACATCGACTTGTCCTCGCGGCAGGCAAGGAGATATTGCTGGATGCTGATCTCTTCCTGCGCCGCGTTGGTGTAAATTTCCGAAAAGAGATCGAAGACGTCAGACTGGTTCTCTCGCATGATGCTTTTGCCCTCGGAGCCGCTGTGGCTTCCATTCGGCTCACCACGCATTCAACTGCCGGGGGGCACCGTTTGTTCCCTTCATGTGAAGAGGTGGCCGCGATCTTAAGGATTGAGGCTACTCCGCGAGACCAAAGCGCTCGTTGCGGAGCCGTATTCAGCGCGGGTAGCGGGTGTGTTGCGAACCCCTGACTGGACGGCTGGGGCGGCCGCGTGCAGTCTTGCCTTGCCAGGAGACAATGATGATCGATCGACGAAGCCTGATCATGGCCTCCATGGCGGCGATGCTGCCGTTGGAAGCGTCGGCCGCGTGGAAAACACGCCGGCCCACGCCAGAAACCTTCGACTACGGGCCGGCCAAGCTCGACATCTACGCGCCCGATGGTGCAATCGGCCTGCCGGTCGTGTTTTTCGTTCATGGCGGCACCTGGCAGTTTGGCAAACGCAGTCAGGTGGACGCCAAACCGGCCTTCCTGCTCGCCAACGGCTTCTGCTTCGTCTCCATCGATTACCGCATGCTGCCGCAGGCCAATGTCGCCACCCAGGCTGGTGACGTCGAAAAGGCCTATGCCTACATCAGGGCCAATATCGCCCGGCATGGCGGCGATCCTAACCGCATCGTCGGCATGGGCCATTCGGCCGGCTGCCATCTGGTTGCGCTGACCGGCATGCGCGGCGGATTGCCGGGCATAGCCGCGCTCATCCTCGACGACACCAGGGCCTATGATCTTGCAGCACTTGCCAAGAATGGCGGTATGGTCCGGGCCTATGCCCGCGTCTTTTCCGATCCCGCGCAATGGGCGGCACTTTCGCCGGCCAGCTATGTCGACGGCCGCAAGCACCCGCCGACTTTCATCGCCTATTCGCGGGCATCGGGCCGGAGCGAGGACTCCAAGGCCTTTGCCGAGCGCCTGCGCTCGACGGGCACCAAGGTTACGCTGTTCGACGGCAGCGCCTATACGCATATGTCGATCAATCGCGATTTCGGCGAGGACGGCGACGCGTTGACCGCGGCCGCGCTGGCATTCCTGAAATCGACGGTTGGCTGATCTATACGGCACTGGATTAGATCAAAAGTAGCGGCAGGACATTGCTGCGGGTGCTCGCGGGTGCAACTGCTCTGCGATCTTGAGCGGGAGGGAATTGCATGAACGGCGCCGATGTCCTGTGTGACGTGCTTCTGGCCAATGATGTGACGGTCTGCTTCGCCAATCCCGGCACCTCCGAAATGCACTTCGTTGCAGCGCTTGACCGCAAGCCGAAAATGCGTTGCGTGCTCGGGCTGTTCGAAGGCGTGGTGACGGGTGCCGCCGATGGCTATGCGCGGATGACCGATCGGCCGGCCGCGACGCTGCTGCATACCGGTCCCGGCCTGGCCAATGGGCTGGCCAACATGCACAATGCCCGGCGTGCCTTCAGCCCGATGATCAACATCGTCGGCGACCACGCCTCTTACCATCTGCCGCTCGATGCCCCACTCACCAGCGATATCGAGAGCCTTGCGGCGCCGATGTCCAACTGGGTCGGCCGCGTCAAGGGTCCGGCCGATGTCGTGCCGGCAGCTGAAGCGGCCTTTCGCGCCTCGCTGACACCACCCGGCGTCGCGACCCTGATCCTGCCGGCGGATGCCGCCTGGGGCGAAGTCGAGGCGGTTTTGCCCGGCAAGGTGACGTTGGCGCCGACGCCGGCCGTCGATATGGACGCGGTACGCAAGATCGCCGCGGCGATCCGTGCCGCTCCGGGCCGGGCCGGCATGATCGTTCGCGGAAAGGCCGCGCGCGCCGATGCGCTCGCCATCGCCGGGCAGATCTCGACGGGCAGCGACGTCCGGCTGTTCGGCGAGGTTCTGATCGCACGGATGCAACGCGGGCGCGGGCGTGCCGCGCCGACCCGCATCCCCTATCCGGTCGATGCGGCGATGGCTGTGCTGAGCGACGTCGATGTTCTGATCCTGGTCGGCGCAAAGGAGCCGGTTGCCTTCTTCGCCTATCCGGGAAAACCGGGACGGCTTGTCCGGGAAGGCTGCGAGGTGCTGACATTGGCCGCCCATGGCGACGATCTGCATGCGGCGCTGGAGGCGCTTCGCGACGAACTTGGCATCAAGCCGTCGCAACACAAGGTGCTGGCGGCCGCTTTTCCCGACGAGGCAACGCCGAACGGCAAGCTGACGGAAGATGCCGTCGCACTTTCGGTGGCGCGCAAACTGCCGGCCGATGCGATCGTCTGCGATGAAGCGGTCACCTCGGCCAGGCGTTTCTTCGCGCTGTCGGCCTTTGCCGCGCCGCACGACTACATGATGGGCACGGGCGGATCGATCGGTGGCGGCATCCCGATGGCGACCGGGGCGGCAATCGCCTGTCCCGACCGCAAGGTGGTCAATCTCGAAGCCGACGGCAGCGGCATGTACACGGTGCAGGGATTGTGGACGCAGGCGCGGGAAAAGCTCGACGTGGTGACGATCGTGTTTTCCAACCGAACCTATGCGATCCTGCATGGCGAGATGAAGAATGTCGGCGTCGGCGCCATCGGCGAGAACGCCAGGCGCATGCTCGACCTCGACCATCCCTCGCTCGACTGGGTATCGCTGGCCAAAGGCATGGGCGTGGAGGCGGCTCGCGCCGATACGTGCGAGCGCTTCGACGCGTTGCTGGACAGTGCGCTGTCACGGCGCGGGCCGTTCCTCATCGAAGCGGTGCTCTGAGCGCGGGGAAGCGACCTACCAGCGGGTCTTTTCGCCGGGAGCCGCGGGTTCGATCGCCAGCGCGTGCACGCCGGCCTTCAGTTCGTCGGCAAGCAGTTCGTTGACGGCGCGGTGACGGTCGATGCGGCTCATGCCGGCAAAGGCGGAAGCGACGACGCGGACGCGAAAATGCGTCTCGCCGGTGCCGTCGTAAGTGCCGTGATGGTCGGAGCCGTGATGGTGGTGGCCGGCATGGAGATGGCTCTCGTTGATGATAACCAGCCTGTCCGGCGAAAATGCCTTGTTGAGCTTGTCTTCCATGGTCGCCTGTATGGACATCGCCATCTCCCTTCACCACATATCGTTGGCGTCTCGGCCTGGAAACCGAAAATCGGTTTCGCGAAGGGCCGCCGCCGCGCAACAAAATCCGCCATTCGCCTGCTTTATGCCGCGATTCAGCGGTTAGGGCGATGATCGCGAAAATGTCAATTCTTGTTTCGCATCTGCGAACGCCCCATAAATGGGTAAGATGAAGCCGTACCCCAAATATTTCGAGAAGATTCGCGTCCGCCCCGACAAGGACGCGGAGCTGAAGTCGCACTCGCCGATCTGCCAGTGGGACGGCTGCAAGGAAGCGGGCACCCATCGTGCGCCGGTCGGGCGCATGAAGGAGGGTGAGTATTTCCACTTCTGCTTCGATCATGTGCGCGAGTACAACAAGGGCTTCAACTACTTTTCCGGCGTACCGGACACCGAGGTCGCGCGCTTCCAGAAGGAAGCCATGACCGGGCACCGGCCGACCTGGAAGATGGGCGCCAACGGGGCCTCGACCCGGTCGTCGCCCGATATGGCCCAGATGCGTTCCGGCCGCGCCGGCTACTATAACCGCATGCGCGACCCGTTCGACCTGTTCAAGGGACCCAAGGATCCGCGCGAGGCGCGCGAGCGCAAGGCCAAGCCGCTTGAGGCCAAGGCGCTGGAAACGCTTGGTCTTGATACAAAGGCGACTGGCAAGGAGATCAAGGCGCGCTATAAGGAACTGGTGAAACTACACCATCCGGATGCGAATGGTGGCGACAGAGGTTCGGAAGACCGGTTCCGCGATGTGCTGCAAGCCTATCGCGTGCTCAAACAGGCGGGCCTGTGCTGAGCGACCATACGGTTCGTGTCGTTTTCCAACTTTCATAAGGTTGGAAAAGGCTTTAAGACCGCCCCCGGACAAAATCGATTGCCGGCGAAATCAGACGTTTCGCCCGTGGAGACGTTGAGAGATATGAACAAGGTCGATCGCGACATCGCCAACCTGCCCGACACGACGGTGTCGGTGAAGGAGAAATTCGGCTTCGAATCCAAGATGGTGGTGCCGGCCTATTCGGTGACATCGGAGCATGTGCCCGACATCGACCCGGACTATCTGTTCGACAAGAACACGACGATGGCGATCCTTGCGGGCTTTGCCTACAACCGCCGCGTCATGGTGTCGGGCTATCACGGTACCGGCAAGTCGACCCATATCGAACAGGTCGCCGCCCGCCTCAACTGGCCCTGCGTGCGCGTCAACCTCGACAGCCATGTCAGCCGTATCGATCTCGTCGGCAAGGACGCGATCGTGGTCAAGGACGGCTTGCAGATCACCGAATTCCGCGACGGCATCCTGCCCTGGGCCTACCAGCACAATGTCGCGCTGTGCTTCGACGAGTATGATGCCGGCCGTCCGGATGTGATGTTCGTCATCCAGCGCGTGCTGGAATCGTCAGGCCGGCTGACGCTGCTCGACCAGAGCCGGGTTATCCGCCCGCATCCGGCCTTCCGGTTGTTCTCGACCGCCAACACGGTCGGCCTGGGCGACACCACCGGCCTCTATCACGGCACCCAGCAGATCAACCAGGCCCAGATGGACCGCTGGTCGATCGTCACCACGCTGAATTATTTGCCGCACGACAATGAAGTCGCCATCGTGCTGGCCAAGGCCAAGCACTATCGCGACGGCAAGGGCAAGGACATCGTCAACAAGATGGTGCGCGTCGCCGACATGACGCGCTCGGCCTTCATCAACGGCGATCTGTCGACCGTGATGAGCCCGCGCACGGTGATCACCTGGGCAGAGAATGCCGAGATATTCGGCAATATAGGCATGGCGTTCCGGCTGACCTTCCTCAACAAGTGCGACGAACTGGAGCGCTCGGTGGTGGCCGAGTTCTACCAGCGCGCCTTCGGCGAGGATCTGCCCGAGAGCGCCGCCAACGTGGTGCTGGGGTAAGCACAGTCTCAATGGCGGGGCCGGGCGACAACACGCGCAACAAGTCGAAGACGGGGTCTGAAGCCGACAGCTTCAAGCGTGCCGTCACCGTCTGCATGCGCGCCATTGCCGGCGACAAGGAACTGGAAGTCGGTTTCGCCAAGGACCGGCCGGCGCTCGCCGGCAGCCGTGCGCGTCTGCCCGAATTGCCGAAGAAGGCGTCAAAGACCGATATTGCGATCACCCGCGGCCTCGGCGATTCCATGGCGCTGAAGCGCGCCTGCCACGATGTGCGCATCCACACCAAGCTGGCGCCGGAAGGCAAGGCGGCCCGCGCCATCTATGACGCGGTCGAGCAGGCTCGCGTCGAGGCGATAGGCTCACGCGCCATGCAGGGCGTCGCCGACAATATCGGCTCGATGCTGGAGGACAAATACGCCAAGGCCAACCTCGTCGACATCAAGGACAAGGCCGACGCGCCGATCGAGGAAGCTCTTGCCCTGATGGTGCGCGAGAAGCTGACCGGCCGTCCGATCCCGAAAAGCGGCGAGCGGCTGGTCGAACTTTGGCGCCCCTGGGTCGAGGAGAAGGCCAAGGCCGACCTCGACGGATTGTCGGCCAAGCTCGGCGACCAGCAGGCGTTCGCCCGGGTCGTGCGCGAGATGCTGGCCTCCATGGAAATGGCCGAGGAACTCGGCGACGACCAGGAGACGGAAGATTCCGAGGACAATGACGACAACCAGCCGCAAGGCGAGGAGCAGAGCGAGGAGGGCGGCGAAGAGGATTCCGGCTCCGAGCAGTCGCAGTCCGAGGATGCCGAAGCTTCCGCCGATGACGAACAGTCGGCCGAGACGGAAGCCTCCGACGCCACCGCCGACGATCTGTCCGACGATGACGACGCCGATGCCGAAACACCCGGCGAGGCGCGCCGCAACGACAATCCCTTCACCAATCTGCCGAAGGAGATCGACTACAAGGTCTTCACCACGGCTTTCGACGAGACGGTCGGCGCCGAGGAGCTGTGCGAAGAAGAAGAACTCGACCGGCTGCGTGCCTTCCTCGACAAGCAGCTGGCCAATCTGTCCGGCGTCGTCGGGCGGTTAGCCAACCGCCTGCAGCGCCGGCTGATGGCGCAGCAGAACCGCTCCTGGGATTTCGACCTGGAAGAGGGTTACCTCGACCCGGCAAGGCTGGTGCGGGTCGTCATCGACCCGATGCAGCCGCTGTCGTTCAAGCAGGAGCGCGACACCAAATTTCGCGACACGGTGGTGACGCTGGTGCTCGACAATTCCGGCTCGATGCGCGGCCGGCCGATCACGGTTGCGGCAACCTGCGCCGACATCTTGGCGCGCACGCTGGAGCGTTGCGGCGTCTCGGTCGAGATCCTCGGCTTCACGACGCGGGCGTGGAAGGGCGGGCAGGCGCGCGAGAAATGGCTGAAGGATGGCAAGCCGCCGAATCCTGGCCGGCTCAACGATCTGCGCCACATCATCTACAAGTCCGCCGACCATCCATGGCGGCGGGCACGGCGCAATCTCGGCCTGATGATGCGCGAAGGCCTGCTCAAGGAAAATATCGACGGCGAGGCGCTGCTGTGGGCGCACAACCGGCTGATCGCCCGGCCCGAGCAGCGCAAGATCCTGATGATGATCTCGGACGGCGCGCCGGTCGACGATTCGACGCTGTCGGTCAATCCGGGCAATTATCTCGAACGCCATCTGCGCGCCGTCATCGAGCTGATCGAGACGCGTTCGCCGGTGGAACTCTTGGCCATCGGCATCGGCCACGACGTCACGCGCTACTACCGCCGCGCCGTCACCATCGTCGATGCCGAGGAGCTGGCTGGCGCCATGACCGAGCAGCTGGCTTCGCTGTTTGCCGAGGAAAGCGCGAAGGATACGCGGCGCGGCGGTGGTATGCGGCGCGCCGGATGATCTCCAGGCGCGGCGGCTTTCAGCAGACGCTTTTCGCCGCCATCGCCCTGCTTTCCGGCTTGGCTTCGGCGGCAGCCGGTTCGCCCGACTCTGGTTCTGTCGAACCGGTCGAAATCTCGGCCCGCCCGATCACCGAATTTCACATTGGCCGTGCCGACAAGCAATTCGGCCCTTTCGAATTCGTCGGCGGGCTGGAGATGACCTCGCCGACACGCGATTTCGGCGCGCTGTCGGCCTTCCGCTTCCTGAAGGCCGGCGGTGACTTCATCGGCGTTGCCGACACCGGCTTCTGGTTCTTCGGCACGGTGGTCCGCGACGCGGAAAAGCGGCCCTCCGGCATCCAGAATTTCCGCATGCAGCAGATGGTCGACGAGACCGGCCGGCCGATCGACAGGAAATGGGAGGTCGATGCGGAAGGCCTCGCCGTCAAGGACGGCATTGCCACCGTCGGCTTCGAGCGCAGCCACCGCGTCGCCCAGTTCAAGATCGACCCCAACGACATGAAGGCGCCGTTCAAGCCGCTGGATTTCGTCGTTCCGGCCCAGGAGCTGCGCCAGAATCGCGGCTTCGAGACCGTCACCCACGCCAATGCCAACGGTCAGCATGAGGGCGGCCTGGTCGTGGTCTCCGAAAAGAGCCTCGACAAGGCCGGCAACATCTATGCCGCCATCATCGAAGGGCCGCACAAGGGCGTCTTTACTGTCAAGCGCAACGGCGATTTCGACATCACCGACGGCGCCTTCCTGCCGGATGGCGATCTGCTGCTTCTGGAGCGCAGTTTCTCGATGGCGAGGGGCGTCAAGATGCGGCTGCGGCGCATCTATGGCGAAAGCGTCGAGAAGGGCGCGGTCGCCGACGGGCCGGTGCTGCTGGAGGCCGACATGGGCTACCAGATCGACAATATGGAAGGGCTGGACGTCTGGACCCGCGACGACGGCGCGCTGATGGTGTCGCTGATCTCCGACGACAACCACTCGATCCTGCAGCGCAACCTCTATCTGGAATTCATCCTGCACCAGGATTGAGCCCGCCGGCTTTACGTCTTGGTGGCGATCCAGATGATATGGCGCGCGCCGCGCTTGCCGTTGGCGCGCGTACTGACCTCTTCGACCCCGAAGCCTGCCTGCTTCAGCCGCCGCGTGAAGCCGTTGTCGGGGCCTTGCGACCACACCGCCAGCACGCCGCCCGGCTTGAGGGCGCTGCGTGCGGCTGCGAGGCCCTGCAGGCTGTAGAGCGCGTCGTTGGATTTGTGGACGATGCCTTCCGGGCCGTTGTCGACATCGAGCAGGATGGCGTCCCAGGCCGCGGGCTGCGAGCGTATCAGCTGCCCGACATCGGTCTCCTGAATGGTGACGCGCGGATCGTCGAGACAGCCGCCAAAGATTTCGGCCATCGGACCGCGCGCCCAGGCGACAACGGCCGGCACCAGTTCAGCGATAACGATTCCGGCATCATTGGCCAATTCTGCAAGCGCGGCGCGCAAGGTAAAACCCATGCCAAGCCCACCGATCAGGATTGTTGGCTGGCTATGGCCGGCAATCCGCCCGCAGGACAGTTTTGCCAGCGCTTCCTCGGAACCGCTGAGGCGGCTGTTCATGAGCTCGTTGGTGCCCAGCATGATCGAGAATTCGGTGCCGCGCCGCTTGAGGCGAAGTTCTTGTCCGCCGTCTGGGGTCTTCGCTGAATCGAGCTGGATCCACGGGATCATGATCTTTGTCCGACCATGATCTTTTCCGAAAACCGGGTCCCACTTTTCGGGATCATGGTTTAAGCCGCAACCGCGGGCTGGCTCCAGCGGGCGGCGAGCAGCCGGTAGGGGATGAGTGCGACGACGGCGATGATCAGCTTCACCGAGAGATCACCAAGCGCCCAGGAGATCCAGCGCATCGCCTCGACATGGAAGACGCCCATCAAGGGTGCGTTTTCCAACGCAAAGCCGTCGTTTGGTCCGGCGAAGGCAAAGGCAGCCGAGAAAGCGACGGTGAAGAACACGGCGGTGTCGAACACCGACCCGACCAGCGTGCCGATGATCGGCGCCCGCCACCAACTCTGCCGGCGCAGCCGGTTGAACACGGTGACGTCGAGCAGTTGCGCGGAAAGGAACGCCGCTCCGGACGCGGCCGCGATACGCACCAGCCGGTCGGCGGCGGTCTCGAATTCGATCAGGCCGTGACGGAACAGGAAGGGCGGGACAAGGATCGAGCAGATCACCGCCGTCATGAAGCCGACAAGGACGATCCGGCGCGCCACAGTGGGTCCGTAGCGGCGGTTGGCGAGGTCGGTGACCAGAAACGAGAAGGGATAGGTGAACGCCCCCCAAGTCAGAAGGTCGGCCAGCGAGAGGCCCCCGATCTGGCCCTGCATCGGGAATTGCACGAGAATGTTCGATGCCACGACGACAAGCGCCATGGCGGCCACGAAGGGCAAATACCGCGAGAAGGAAGTCATTTTTTTATCCTGGGTAATGGAACCAGCCAAGCATCATGCCCATGCGGGCGATGCTCGCCTTCATATGTGGGCACCGGATTGCCAAAACCTTGCGGCTTCGATCCGATGCCCAAGGCCAACAAGATGTTGGCCAGGGCGGTCGTCCCCCGCCTTTGAACTGTTTAAGCGGCAGCCTGCTCGGCGGTCTTCTTGGCGATCTGCTTCTTCAGTAGACGGGCGCGCTGCGACAATTCCTTGACGTCGGCCTTGGCCAGGAAGGCGTCGAGACCGCCGCGATGTTCGACCGAACGCAGTGCGTTGGCCGAAATGCGCAGGCGCACATTCTGGTTCAGCGCTTCCGAAATCAGCGTCACATTGACGAGGTTCGGCAGGAAGCGACGCTTGGTCTTGTTGTTGGCGTGGCTCACATTGTTGCCGGACATGACTGCCTTGGCAGTGAGTTCGCAGGTGCGGGACATTGTTCTAACCTTCAGTTCTCGGGGTCTGCCAAACACTCAAGCCCACGCCGGGTGGCGCGCGGTTCTGGTCAGGCGGCCTTATGGAAAAAGTTGGCGTTCCATAGTTGCATTTCGCCGAGGCGTCAAGCTCCTGCATTGCCCACGGCGCGCCCGGCATTTTCATATTAAGGCCGGAATTCATCCTATAAGCGGTCTCATAGGGACATGCCAGACCGGAGTTGCCCGCCTCCGGCCGAAAATCAAGGACCCGATCCCGCCATGCTTCGTTCGTCACATGCCTTTGCCGCCATGCTTGCCGCAGCCTTGCCGTCCGCCGCGTCTGCTGCCTCGCCGCAGTCGTTCAAGGGCGAGTATACGGTGTCGTTCCTTGGACTTTCGATAGCGAAATCAACGTTTTCCAGCCGTTATGAGAACGGCGCCTACGCGATCGAAGGCAGCGTCAGCGCGGCAGGGTTGGCAAAACTGTTCGACGACACGCGTGGCACGATCTCGTCCAAAGGCACGATTGCGGGCAAGAGGATGGTGCCGCAGGCATTCCGCGCCGATTACACCTCCGGCAAGAAGGCATCGGTGGTCGACATCCGCTTTGCAAATGGCAGGGTCACCTCGACGCAGGTCGTCCCGGCGCCGGGCAAGCGCGACCCCAAGAGTTGGGTGCCGCTCGGTGCCGGCGACCTGGCATCGGTGCTCGATCCGATGGCTGCCACCGTCATCCATGCCGACAGCCTCGACCAGGTCTGCGGCCGCACGGTAAAGTTCTACGACGGCGAGATGCGCGCCGATCTGACGCTGACCTACGCTTCGAAGGGCACGATCTCGGTGCCGGGCTACAAGGGCGACACGGTTACCTGCCGGATGGGCTTCGCGCCGGTGGCTGGCTATCGCAAGGGCCGCAAGGCGCTCAACTATCTCAAGAACAAAAGCCGCATGATGGTGACGTTTGCACCGCTCGGCCAAACCGGCGTATATGCGCCGATCCATGCCACGGTGGGCACGCAGATCGGCACCTTGACCATCAGCGCCGGACGTTTCGAAGCGGTACAATAGCCAGGCGCAGAATTGGCGCGCCACTGGAGACAGAATGGGGCGCGCAACACTGATCGGCTTTTCGGCGGTCGCCATGTGGGCGCTGCTCGCACTGCTCACCGATGCGTCGGGCCAGGTGCCGCCGTTCCTCTTGTCGGCGATCACCTTCTCGATCGGCACCGGTGTCGGGCTGGTCGCGCGGCTGTTCATGCCGGCACCCGACAAGAGCCAGAGGATACCGCCGCAGGTGTGGCTGATCGGCATTGCCGGGCTGTTCGGCTACCACTTCTTCTATTTCACAGCGCTGCGCAATGCGCCGGCTGTGGAGGCGAGCCTGATCGCCTATCTATGGCCTTTGCTGATCGTGCTCGGCTCGGCGCTGATGCCGGGCGAAAAACTGGCCTGGAACCATGTCGTCGGCGCGCTGCTCGGCCTTGCCGGCACCGTGCTGATCGTCACCAAGGGCGGGGGCCTCGCCTTCGACGCCCGTTACGCCTTCGGCTATGCGATGGCCGCCGTTTGTGCCGTGCTGTGGTCGTCCTATTCGCTGTTGTCGCGGCGCTTCCCGTCGGTGCCGACCAGCATCGTCACCTGGTTCTGCGCGGCGACCGCGGTGTTGTCGCTCGCCTGCCACCTGGCGCTGGAACAGACGGTTCTGCCTGACGGTGCCGGCCAGTGGCTGGCCGTGCTCGGCCTTGGCCTGATGCCGGTGGGGGCGGCCTTCTATGCCTGGGACATCGGCGTCAAGCGCGGCAATATCCAGGTGCTGGGTGCTGCAAGCTACGCCGCACCGCTGTTGTCGACGCTGGTGCTGATCGCGGCCGGCGTCGCCGAGCCGTCGCTGCGCATCCTCGCCGCCTGCGTGCTCATCACCGGCGGGGCCGCACTTGCAGCGAAGTCGCTGTTCCTGCGCAAACCGGCGGCTGAGAGCGGGGCCAGGGCATCCCAAAGCGGAGCCGGGGCATGACGATGCCGTTTGCCGGCGGCATCGACGCAAATGCCAATGCGACACTGATCTTTTCGCTGGCGGCGGCGGTGATCTACGCCTTTACGCTTGGCATGCCACCAACGCTCGCCCGCTCGGCGGCAAAGACGCTCGCCGTGGCGATGCTTGCCGTGCTGGCCGGGCTGCAGGGCGGCCCGCTGCTGCTCGCCGCCGCGCTCGCCCTCAGCGCCGTTGGCGACGCATTCCTGTCGCGCGACGGTGAAAAGGCCTTTCTCGGCGGGCTGGCCAGTTTTCTTGTCGCCCACATCGTCTATGTCGCGCTGTTCCTGCGCAGCGGTGGCGGGTTGGGGGTGCTTGGCGCCGAGTCGTGGCGCGGAGCGATCGCGCTCGCCATGGCGGTGTTTGCGGCCGTCATGCTGGCGGCGCTGTGGCGGCGCGTCGGTCCCGGCCTGCGTATCCCGATCGCCGTCTATGTCGCTGCGATCCTGGCAATGGGTATCTCGGCGCTGACCACCAGCAACGTCTCCGTGATCGGCGGCGCGCTGTTGTTCATGGCATCCGACGGGCTGCTCGCCACGGAGAAATTCCTGGTGGCCGCCATCTCGCCGCACCGCGCCTGGATGCGCTTCGCCGTCTGGGCGCTGTACTACGCCGCCCAACTCGCGATCACGCTTGGGTCCCTGCTATATCCGGGCTCTTATTGAGCTACGGTTGTTTCGGCTGCCAGCCGGGTGCTGCCAGTTCGAAGGCGGCAAACTCGAAGCCCGGCGCGACGGTGCAGCCGACCAGCGTCCATTCGCCGAGGCTGCGCGCCGATTGCCACCAGCCCGCCGGCACGACGATCTGCGGCCGCTCACCGGCTGCGAGATCGATTCCAAGCACCTGCTCCACAACGGTGCTGCCTTCTTCCCACATTGCCAGTGCCAGCGGGGCGCCGGCATGGAAATGCCAGACCTCGGCGGCGTCCTTGACCCGGTGCCAGGCCGAAACCTGATGCTCCTCAAGCAGGAAATAAATGGCGGTCGAATGGCCGCGCGCGCCGCCAGTGCCATCGCGAAAGGTCTCGGCATACCAGCCGCCTTCCGGATGCGGCTTCAGCCCGAGCGTCGCGATGATTTCGGCGGAGCTGGTCATGGCGTCGACGATATCACGGGCTCTAGAAGTTGTCCTTGCGCTTGCGGATTTCGGCAAAGACCTCGGCGTCGGAAGCCTTCTCCAGCCCAAGATGCTTGCGGATCGCCGGGTCGTGCCAGCGCAGGAAGGGATTGGTCGACAGTTCCTCGCCGATCGTCGTCGGCAGCGTCGGCTTGTTCTCGGCGCGCAGCTTTTCGATCCTGGCGGCGCGTTCCTTCAATGCTGAATTGGACGGGTCGACGGTCAGCGCGAAACGGGCGTTGGAGAGCGTGTATTCGTGGCCGCAATAGATGGCCGTTTCAGCTGGAAGTGCAGCCAGCTTCTTCAGCGAATCATACATTACCGGCGGCTTGCATTCGAACAGCCGCCCACAACCCAGCGCAAACAGCGTGTCGGCGGTGAACGCCACGCTCGAGGCCGGCAAATAATAGGAAACGTGGCCGGCAGTGTGGCCGGGGGTGGCGATGACTTCGATCCTTTCATCGCCAAGATGGAGAACCGAGCCGTCTTCGACGGTCTCGTCTATGCCGGGGATCTTGGCCTTTTCGGCCTCTGGACCGACGATGCGCAGCTTGAAGCGCTCCTTCAGCGCCAGATTGGCCTCAACGTGATCCATGTGATGATGTGTGGTCAGGATCATCGTCGGCGTCCAGCCGGTGCGCTTTATCGCGGCCAAGATTGGCGCTTCCTCGGGCGCATCGATGATCGCGGTCTGGCCGCTTTTGGGGTCATGCACCAGCACGCCGAAATTGTCGCTGCGGCACATGAACTGTTCGATTTCGACCGGCATCACATCTCTCCGTTATGGCCGCAGACATAGGGCGCTTGCGGGTCGATGTCATCCCGGATGTCGAATGACATTCCCGGAATGTCGGGTCGTCGCGGCCTTTTGTTGAAACCTGGCGACATCACGGCTACATCCCTGCCATGCATTCCGACATCGTCGATCTTCGCTCGTTCTATTCGACAACGCTCGGCCGGTTCGCCGAGCGTTCGATCACCATGGCGTTGTCGTCGATATGGGCGGCCGTTCCCAACGAGCGGCTGGTTGGTCTGGGCTACACCTTGCCGTGGCTGGAGCGGTTCGGCAGCGACGCCGAGCGGGTCTTCGCCTTCATGCCGGCAACGCAAGGCGCGGTGGTGTGGCCGGCGACGGGGCCGACGGCGACGGCACTGGTCTTCGACGAGGAACTGCCGCTGGTCGATTCCTGCATCGACCGCATGCTGCTCGTCCATTCGCTCGAACATGTCGAGAACCCGCGTGAGACGCTGAACGAGATCTGGCGCGTGCTGTCGCCGGCCGGCCGGGTGGTCATCGTCGTGCCCAACCGGCGCGGTGTCTGGGCGCGCTTCGAGCACACCCCATTCGGCAACGGCCGGCCCTTTTCGCGCGGCCAGCTTACGGAACTGCTGCGCGAGGCCAATTTCACGCCCGCCGCCTGGTCCGATGCGCTGTTCTTTCCGCCATCGCGGCGCCGTTTCATGATGCGCTTCCACAATGTACTGGAGCGCGCCGGCCGGCGGCTGTGGCCGATCTTTTCCGGGGTCATCGTGGTCGAGGCGCAGAAGCGGCTCTATCAAGGCGTGCCGGTGGCGCAGCGCGCATCGCGCCGCGTCTTCGTGCCGGTGCTGTCGCCGCATGGCGCCACCCGGCTTGGCCGTCACAAAGCGGATGCCAAGCCCTTGGCTGCGCGGGTGACGGCTTCGTGATCGCGGCAAGCGTGCCTGACGTCGTTTCCCTGCCTATCTGTCGCAAGCAGACCGACAGCCCATCCGGCAGCCCATACGAACGCCTGTCAAGTTTCTCCATCCGGTTGCAGCACTGACGCAAGGACCTCGGCCATGGCTGATCAACCGGACAATGCCGCCGCCGTTCAGCCGGTTGCCGTGGCGGTCGAGGCCAGCAGCCTGCACGATCAGGTGATGACGATCCGGCGGGCGCTTGCGGGATCGCCGGTTCGCAGATGGTTGCTGTGGACATCGGTCGGCATCATGGCCGTGATCATCGCAACGTCGATCGGCCAGGTTCTGCTCAACCGCTGGAACCAGCCTTTCTACGATGCGCTTGCCCGCCGCGACATGGCGGCCTTTTTGCACCAGCTCCTCGTCTTCGCGGCCATAGCCGGGGGACTTCTGGTGCTCAATATCGGCCAGACCTGGCTCAACCAGATGATCAGGCTCAAGCTGCGCGAGGCGCTGACGCTGGATCTGATCGATCAATGGATGCGGCCGGCGCGCGCCTTCCGGCTGGCCAATGCCGGTGCCATCGGCGTCAATCCCGACCAGCGCATGCAGCAGGACGCCGCGCATCTGTCCGATCTGTCAACCGATCTCGGCGTCGGCCTGCTGCAGTCATGCATCCTGCTCGTGTCCTTCGTCGGCGTGCTGTGGGAGCTGTCCTCGGGCTTCGTGTTCCACATCGGCGGGACCTCGCTGGCCATACCTGGCTATATGGTCTGGGCCGCCATCCTTTACGCCGGCATCGCCTCCTGGCTGAGTTGGCTGGTCGGGCGGCCGCTCATCCGCCTGAACAGCGACCGTTATACACGCGAAGCCGAGCTGCGCTCCTCGATGGTGCGCGTCAACGAGAATGTCGATGCCATTGCGTTGTATCATGGCGAGGCCGACGCCAGGCGGCGGCTCGAACTCGATCTCGGCACGGTGCTGGGCGCCATGCGGTGCATCTACACCGCCCAGATCAATCTGTCCTGGGTGACCGACACCTATGGCTGGATCACCGTCGTGGCACCCATACTGGTTGCTTCGCCGGTCTATTTCTCAGGTGATATCAGCTTTGGCGGGCTGATGATGGCGGTCGGCGCCTTCAACCAGGTCCACTCCTCCTTGCGCTGGTTCATCAACAACATCGGCAGCATCGCCGATTGGCGCGCCACGCTGATGCGCGTGGCCGATTTCCGCATCGCGCTCGATGAAACCGATGCGCTGCACGACACCGAAAAGCGCATCGCCTTCGGCCAAAACGGCAGTGGCAGCCTGACTTTCGAGAAGCTCGAAGTGGCCTCGCCGGAGGGCTGCACCAGGCTCGCCGACCCGCATGTCGAAATCCGCCCCGGCGAGCGCGTCATGATCACCGGCGATCCCGGTGCGGGCAAGACGCTGTTCTTTCGTGCCATTGCCGGCCTGTGGCCATGGGGAAGCGGCCGGATCGGCCTGCCGGCGGGAGAAACCCCCATATTCGTGCCGCGCGTGCCTTATTTTCCGGTCGGCACATTGCGCGAAGTCCTCGATCACCCGAACGGCCCCGCGCCGGCGGACGATGCCGACATTTCGGCGGTGCTGGCCGAGGTCGGTCTGGGACGGCTATCCTCATCGCTCGACCGCGCCGGGCGTTGGGACCATGAGTTGGGCGATGACGAACAGCGCTCGCTGGCCTTCGCCAGGCTCGCGTTGCGGCAGCCGAAATGGGTGATCATCGACGAGGCGCTGGATGCATTCGACGGCCCATCGCTAAGACGCGTGCTGTCGATGCTCGAGAAGCGTTTGCCGGGGACAGCGATCCTCAACATCGGGCGCGGCCAGCACAACAACCACTTCTTCCCGCGCGCGTTGACGATCGTCAAGGATTCCGGTGCGCCAGCGCTGAAGCCCGCCCGCGTCAGAGCCGGCGCGATCGAACCGCCGCCAGTCGCCGCCCGCCGCAAGAAATGAGCTGATATCCGGACGGGGAAGCAAAGCTTTATTTTGCCGTGATCGCGAGGGAAGCTCTTCGGGAGAACAACCTGGCGACGGCCATGCTTGATGCTCTGCGCCTGCTTGCCTGTCTTGCCTGCGCCCAGGCTGCTCCCGCCGCCTCGCCGCGGGATGCGCTCGCCGTTGACGTCGAGCTGGTGCTGGCAGTCGACATCTCGCTGTCGATAGACGAGAAGGAGTTCGCGCTGCAGCGCGCCGGTTATGTCGAGGCGCTGCGGCATCCCGACTTCATCAAGGCTGTCCGCGCCGGCGCCACGGGCCGCATAGCGCTGACCTATTTCGAGTGGGCCGGCACGGTGCGCGACGACGCGGTCATCGGCTGGCAGATCATCGATAGTGCCGAGAGCGCCAACAGCTTTGCCGACGAGGTCGCGGCGCGCCCGTTCCGCAGCTTTCGCGGCACTTCGATTTCCGGCGCGCTGGCCTTCGGTGCCGAGCTTTTCGACCGCACGTCTTTCCAGGGCGAACGTAGCGTCATCGACATTTCGGGCGACGGACCGAACAATATCGGACCGCCAGTCACCGCGACGCGTGATGCGGCGACTGCCAAAGGCATCGTCGTCAACGGCCTGCCGATCCTGATCAGCCCGTCGCCCACCTTCAGCCATCTCGACCAGTATTACGCGCAATGCGTGACCGGCGGGCCCGGTTCCTTCGTGCTGCCCATCTATGCCGCCGCGGAGTTTTCGACAGCCATCCGGCGCAAGCTGATCCTCGAAGTGAGCGGCATTCGGGACAAGGCGAGAATCACCCCCGTCGACGCGGCCAAGCCGATAGACTGCCTGCAGGGCGAACGGGACAGGCGGTTTTTATCGGATCCGTATTTTCCCGAACTTGACCGCTGAGCTCTCAATAGTGCGGTTCACGCAATCCGGAGGGAAAACCGTTCCACGATTTTCCTGGAGTTGCTCTGGGTTCAGGCGAGCCGGGCGCCACACTGGTTGCGAAACTCGTTGGAGAGATCGCGGCGCCAGCGTCGGCCATGGACATAGCCTTGCATCAATTCCGGCAGCGAGTAGCCAAGCGCTTTCGACGAACGGTTGGCCATGTAGCCCTGGAATGCCTCCGGTATCCTGCCTCGCAGGATATCGGCGATGAGCTGCCGCGAGATCATGTAAGGCGGAATGTGCGGGTAGGCGTGGGCAATATGAGGATGTTTGCCCATCAGGTTCGCATAGGCCTCGACATAGCCGTCACGGCGGCCGGAAATCGAGTTCTCCGAATTGTATTTCGTCCAGTCGAGGTCGTCGGACAGTTGCGCACCGAAGCGCCGGGCAAGGCGCAGCAGCAATTCGCGATCCTGCATGCGGGTGATGTCGCTGTCGTAGCCGCCGATGGCCAGCAAGGCTTCACGGCGAGCAGTGATCGCGGAGCCGGCGATGAAGATGGTCTGCCCAACCAGCGTCCGCTCAAGCATTGCGGGGCTCACGAATGCCTCGGGGTTGGCGCAGTTTGTGATGCGATTGCCCTTCAGGGACACGAACGAACTGATCAGCACTTGCAGTGCAGGATTTTCATCGAACCAGGTCAGGGTTCGTTCAAGCCGGTGCGGCATGTAGATGTCGTCGGAATCGAGGAACGTCACCAACGGTGCCCGCGCCCGCTCGATGCCGGCATTCCTGGCGGCGTTGGCGCCTCGCCATTTCGCCCCGACATAGATCAGCCGCGGGTCCTGGATGCGGGCCAGCGCCGCTTCGGTCCCATCGGTCGAACCATCGTCGACGACAATGTGCTCAAACCTCGACATGCTCTGGGAGAATACGCTTTCCACGGCGCGCAACACTGTTTCGCGTCGGTTGTGGGTCGGCGTAATGACCGTGATGAGAGGTACTGGATCGATCCCGGCCATGTCTGTCAGCTGTTTCCTGCGCAGGGTTGCGCGTCTGTCCAGGACTTTTCGATTTTCAGAACGGTCGAATGGATTGGACTTCCCTTTCTCTACATCACAGTCGGCGCGACGCTATAAAAAACGACTGCCCCTGTCACCCACCGTGCCGGTACTCAATCCAGGCGAGACAACGAATCCCCGCTCTTAGCGTTCCAATTGCAACAGCACCGCCGCACATAGCATTACGAATCACCATGGAAGCAACCCATCATGACAGATAGCATACATGCCATTACCTCAGACGTAATCGCTTAGCGCTCGGCCTTTGGTCAGATTGCCCATGCAGAGGCCGGCAACTCGGCTTCGATGACAAGGGAGTTCAGTCATGGCCGCTTACGCCGTCGCCCATATGCGCCAAGCCACAATGGGTCCGCAGATCGTCGAATATCTGCATAGGATAGATGCCACGCTGGAACCTTTCGGCGGCCGTTTTCTGGTCCATGGCGGCGATGTGGAGGCGATCGAGAACGACTGGCCTGGCCATCTGATCATCATAGAATTTCCCGACAGGCAGCATGTGCATGGCTGGTACAATTCGCCGGCCTACCAAGCGATACTGGCGCTGCGCACGGACAATTCGGAGGCCGATGTGGTGTTCGTCGACGGCGTCGAACATCCGCACAAGGCCACGGATGTTCTGGAGCAATCGCCGGATCAAGGATCAATTGGACGCTGAACTGCGGTTCAAGGAATGGCGGTACAGCGTCTAGCTATGCCCAACATAGTCTGGCACCGTTTCGATTTTGTCGCGAACCATGCCAGTTGCGAAACTGAACTGGCCCCAAAACGCCAAACCATAAAATGCCTGACCGACAATCAGAGAAAAGGGAACCTGCCAAAGCGGCATCCCGGTTTCCCGGGCATGGCCTACGATCCGTCGTGTCGTGCGCCATGACATGGTGAGCCACCGGCTGAAGGACTTGACTATCCGTCGCGTGCGGCTCGGCGAATTGAGCGCAACGAACTTCCGGTCGGCGTCGCGACCTGTAACCAGGGCGCGCCAGTAAAAGAACCGCCAGCCCCGCGGCGAATAGTGATAAACGCGTGCGTTGACATTATGAATTTTGTGGCCCTCCCGCAGCAGTTCGCGCATCAGCAAAGTGCAGGAAACCTTGAAGCCGTTATGTTTTGGAAAAGGATGGCTGAGGATCCACTCGCGTCGAAACGCTACATTGTTGGCGTTGATCGCTCGCTTCGAGGCAAATCGCCCGTCTCCACGGGCCATAGGGAAAAACCAGATCAACGCAAAGGTTCTTGAAAAGAAGTCGTCGTATGAAAGGTATGTATATCCGTTTGCGCAGATAACTTCAGAGTTTTCAAAGGGTTCAAGCAGTCCTGATAGCCATCCTGGTTCCGCGACCACGTCGGAATCCAGAAAGATGACGATATCTCCGTCCGATGCCAGCATACCGTTGTTCTTCAGGTCGTAATATCGGCCGCCAGGGAAAGCTGTGAAGACGAGTTCGGCAACCTGACCGAGCTGCGGGGCCTCATTCGAAATCTCACGACGCAACGCCTCTTTGTCCGACTCTGCTCCGCCGTGAGAGATGACGATCCTTGGTCGCGCTGAACCGGTTGCTGAAACCGATGAGATTTCCCGAGCCAAGGCCTTCATCCCAACGCCGATCTCGCCCCAGTCGATCGATTTTGCATTCTCCATTTCGACGACGAGTGAATAAGTTGCGCGTTCTTCGACCATTTTTTGCCCCCCCGAGCCGTCAGTGTGGCTATAGCCGCACTAGCCCGCTGTCAAACAGTCGACGCCATTTACACTGGTTCGCGATCGTCATACAGGGCGACTTTGCTCGGCGCCAAACACACTGTTGCTTGGCGAGTCGGGTCTTTGATCGGTGAGGAAATTACCGTTTCAGCAAGAACACTGCCTGCTGGCCGAAGAAGTTCCAGAACCACCACGGCATCGACAGGCCGATCTTCTGGCCGGCGGCGTCGAGGGCGGTTGCCTTCTCGACTGTCGCGCCGAGTTCGTCGCACAGATTGACGAAATCGCGGATGGTGCAGAAGTGGATGTTGGGCGTGTCGTACCAGGAATAGGGCAGGTCCTTGGTCACCGGCATGCGGCCGTTGAGGAACAGCGACAGGCGCACACGCCAATGGCCGAAATTGGGGAAGGAGACGATGGCGCGGTTGCCGATCCTGAGCAGTTCGTCCAGCACCAGCTTGGGATTGCGGGTGGCCTGCAGCGTCTGCGACAGGACGACGAAGTCAAAGCCCTTGTCGGGATAGAATTCGAGATCCTTGTCGGCATCGCCCTGGATGACCGAGAGGCCGCGCGCCACACATTCGTTGACGCCGCGCTGCGACAGCTCGAGTCCGCGGCCGTCGACCTGCTTGGTGTCCTGCAGCAGCTCGAGCAGCGAGCCGTCGCCCGAGCCGACATCGAGCACGCGCGACTGTGGCGGGATGAGGTTGGCGACGACTTCGAGGTCGACGCGCTGGTCGCGGTTGACGCTCATGGCTTCGCCTCCCGCCTGGCGCATGATCCCGATCCGAAAAGCCTGCAATTTTTCCGGGTCATGCGCTGAGCCCTCTCGCCCGGGCGGCCGAGCCGATGAAGCCGTTAATGGCGGCAAACAGTTCCGGCTCGTCGAGCAGGAATGCGTCGTGGCCACGGTCGGTCTCGATCTCGACGAAGGATACCGATGCGCCGGCGGCGTTGAGCGCATGCACGATCGAGCGGCTCTCCTCGGTCGGGAACAGCCAATCCGAGGTGAACGACACCAAGCAGAAGCGGGTTTTCGTGCCGGCGAAGGCATCGGCCAACCGGCCGCCATGGTCTGCGGCGAGGTCGAAATAGTCCATCGACCGCGTCATGTAGAGGTAGGAATTGGCGTCGAAGCGATCGACGAAGGTCATGCCCTGGTGCCGAAGATAGCTTTCGATCTGGAAGTCGGCGTCGAAGCCGAAGGTCAGCGCTTCGCGATCCTGCAGATTGCGGCCGAACTTGCGGTGCAGGGCGGCTTCCGACAGGTAAGTGATGTGGGCGGCCATGCGCGCTACCGCCAGGCCCTTTTCCGGGCGTTTGCCGTGCTCGAAATATTTGCCGCCATGCCAGTCCGGATCGGCCATAACAGCCTGCCGGCCAACCTCATGAAAGGCGATGTTCTGCGAGGAATGGCGCGCGCCGGTGGCGATCGGCAGCGCCGAGAAGACGCGCTCCGGATAGCTCGACGCCCATTCCAGCACCTGCATGCCGCCCATCGAGCCGCCGAGCACGCAAAACAGTTTCTCGATGCCGAAATGGTCGATCAGCATCTGTTGCGCCCGCACCATGTCGCGGATGGTGATGATCGGCAGGTCGAGCCCATACGGCTTGCCGGTGGCCGGATTGGTCGAAGCCGGGCCGGTGGAGCCAAGGCAACCGCCGATGACGTTGGAGCAGATGACGAAGAAACGATTGGTGTCGATGATCTTGCCGGGGCCGATCAGCACTTCCCACCAGCCAGGCTTGCCGGTCACCGGATTGGTGCTGGCGACGTGCTGGTCTCCGGTCAGCGCATGGCAGACGAGGATGGCGTTGGAGCGGGCATCGTTCAGCGTGCCATAGGTCTGGTAGGCGATCTGGAACGGTGACAGCAGCGTGCCGGCGTCCAGCTTGAGCGGCTTGTCGGATCCAAAACGCAAAACCGGGCTCGACGGTTGGTCGATCTCGTTGTTGGTTTTGCGGGCACGCAGAACGGCCATGACATCCATCTCACACTTTGAGCCCACGCATCGCACTCGTCGAAAGTCGATGCCGATACGGGTGTCCGGCCGGCGCGGACAACAAAAAACCGGCATTGCGGTCGCAAAGCCGGTTACAGGATGCAAACGGCCCTTTAGCAAGTTGTTTAACGTGGCTGCAAGCCGACCGGCCAAATCACCACGGAAGTTCGCTCCCCTTCTAGGGCTGTGGCGCGCCGGCGTCAACGGCCTGCCTTGGGCGGGAGGCTGTCGCCTCTCGACATTGCAGGCCACGGCTTGTATTTCCGCTGCGGCTTCCCTCAGGAAGCGTTCTCGACGGATTTTGCGACATGAGCCAGACACCGGACCAGGCACGTCCAACCCCGCGCGCGGGCATCATGGACATAGACGCCTATGTGCCGGGCAAGAGCACGGCGCCTGCCGGCGTCGCCAAGGTCCACAAGCTGTCCTCCAACGAGAACCCGCTCGGGCCCTCACCGAAGGCGATCGAAGCCGCGCGCGAGATTGCCGGAAAGCTTGACGTCTATCCAGATGGCACCGCCAGGCGGCTGCGCGAAGCGATCGCCGAGGTGCATGGCCTCAACCCGCAGAACATCATCTGCTCCAACGGCTCCGACGAGATCCTCGGCCTGCTGGCGCAGACCTATCTGGCGCCCGGCGACGAGGCCGTCATCACCGAACACGCCTTCATGGTCTACAAGATCTACATCCAGTCGGCGGGCGCCGTTCCGGTGACGATCAAGGAAACAGACGAGCGCGCCGATATCGACGCCATCCTGGCCGCCGTCACGCCGCGTACCAAGATCGTGTTCCTCGCCAATCCCAACAATCCGACCGGCACCTATGTGCCGTTCCAGGAGGTGCGCCGGCTGCATGCCGGTCTGCCCAGGCACGTGCTTCTGGTGCTCGACGCGGCCTATGCCGAATATGTTCGCCGCAACGACTATGAGGCCGGCATCGAACTGGTCGGCAGCGCAGAGAACGTGGTGATGACCCGGACCTTCTCCAAGATCGGCCTCGGCGGCGCGCGGATCGGCTGGATGTATGCGCCGATGCACATCGTCGACGCCATCAACCGCGTGCGCGGCCCCTTCAACGTCAATGCGACGGCGATCGAGGCCGGCATCGCCGCCATTCGCGATCGCGCCCATGTCGAGCGCAGCGTGGCGCACAACGAGACCTGGCTGGCCTGGCTGAGTGCGGAATTCACAAAGCTTGGGTTGCGGGTGACGCCCAGCGTCGGCAATTTCATCCTCATTCATTTTCCCGAGGACCAGAAACATTCGGCAGCGGCGGCGGACGACTATCTGACGGCGCGCGGCTATATATTGCGGCGCGTTTCGGGCTATGGCTTTCCCAACGCGCTGCGCATGACCGTCGGTACCGAAGAGGCCAATCGCGGCGTTGTCGCCGCTCTCACGACATTCCTGAAAAGCTAGAAACCATGACATCACCGATGTTTGAAAAGATCGCTCTGGTCGGCATCGGCCTGATCGGCTCGTCGCTGGCCCGCGTCATCCGCCGCGAGGGCCTCGCCCGCCACGTATCCATCTCGACCCGCAGTGCGGCGACGCTGGCACGGGCCGAGGAGCTTGGGCTGGGCGATAGCTATAGCACCGATGCGAGAGAAGCTGTCCGCGATGCCGACCTGGTCATCATTTCGGTGCCGGTTGGATCGTCCGGCGCGGTTGCCGAGGAAATCGCGCCGGCGCTGAAGCCGGGCGCGATCCTCACCGATGTCGGCTCGACCAAGGCGTCTGTCATTGCGCAAATGCAGCCTTATGTGCCTGAAGGTGTCCATTTCATTCCCGGCCACCCGCTGGCGGGCACAGAAAAATCCGGCCCCGACGCCGGTTTCGCCGACCTGTTCGACAATCGCTGGTGCATCTTCACGCCGCTGCCCGACACCGACCCGGACGCGTTGGAGAGGCTGTCGGAGTTCTGGCGGCGCTGCGGCGCCAACATCGACACGATGGATCCCCAGCATCACGATATGACGCTGGCCATCGTCTCGCATCTGCCGCACATCATCGCCTACAACATCGTCGGCACCGCCGATGATCTGCAGTCGGTGACCAAATCCGAAGTGATCAAATATTCGGCTTCCGGCTTCCGCGACTTCACCCGCCTTGCCGCCTCCGATCCGACCATGTGGCGGGATGTCTGTCTGCACAACAAGGACGCCATCCTCGAAATGCTGGCGCGGTTCTCGGAAGATCTGGCGTCGCTGCAGCGCGCAATCCGCTGGGGCGACGGCGAAAAACTCTTCGACCTGTTCACCCGCACCCGCGCCGTGCGCCGCTCGATCATCGAAGCCGGCCAGGACATCGACGTTCCCGATTTCGGCCGTCAGGCGGTCGAGCACCCCGCGAAGGGCTAGGTCTGTCTCAGGCAGGCCAGGTCTGCGCAACCATGGCCAGCGTCTCGGCTCGGTTCGGCGCGCCAAGCCTGCCGCCGAAGCGCAGGCATTTGAGCGCCGCGGCCGCACTGGCAAACCGCAAAGCCTGCTCGACCGGCATGGCTTCCGCCAGCCCGACGGCGAAGGCGCCGTGAAAGACATCGCCGGCGGCGAGCGTGTCGACCGCCTTGATTTTTGGCGCCGCGACATGGCGCACGCAGCCAGCGCGACGGTCGTGCCACCAACTGCCCGCCGCGCCGCCTGTCACTGCGACAAAAGCGTCGGTGCGGCTGGCGAGATCGGCGCAAGCCGTTTCCGGATCGAGCGCCTGGCCGCAGACGATGCGCGCTGCCGGCTCCGAAGCGATGATGTGCGTAGCGAGCGGCAACAACTGCTCAAGGACCTCCAGCGGCGCGGTGTCGGCATCGAGGATCGCCGGACGGCTGATGGCGCGCGCCGCCTTCAGGGCGAGTGCCGCCGCACCCGGCCAGCGGACATCTACCAGAACGGCATCGAATGCCATGAGGTCGGCGACCGGCAGGACATCGGGATCGGCCTGGGCAAGCCTGTCATAGAACGGCACGATGATGCGCTCGCCATGCGCGTCGACCAGGATCGAGGCCAGCGCCGAGCGGGCACCTCTGACGCGCCGCACGAAGGTGCAATCGACGCCTTCGGCCTCTATGCCGGCGATGAGCTGGTCGGCGACGGCATCGTCGCCGGCACTCGCCCACAGCGATACTTCGGCGCCCAGGCGATGGGCGGCGCAGGCGGCGCTGGTGGCCATGCCCGAGGCGATCTGGACGCCGTCGGAGGCCATGAACTTGCCCTGATGCATGGGCAGCGTCTCGACGCGCAGGATGGTGTCCAGCGTCAATGCGCCAACGCTCAGCAGCTTCACCGGTTTTGCCATGGCTGAGCTATTCGACCGGCTTGATCTTGCCCAGCGGAATGAAGCTGAGCGAGGCCTTGCCCCTGACCACCTTCAGCGGCATGGACGGTTCGTTGCCGAGCACCGCCAGGGCAGAAAAACCCTGCTCGATCTGGCTTTTCTGCTCGGGTATGGCGGTGCCGAGGATGGCCGCCACCGCTTTCGGGTCCTTCAACCTGATCATCAGGTCGGCGTTGACCAGGCCCTCGGCATCGACCGAGAGCGGTCCCGAAACGGTGATGCGCGCCGTCCCCGACGACAGGTCAAGGTTGCGGATTTCGATCGCCTGGCCACGAAGGCTCTTCACCCGCGTGCCGATCAGTGCGACGCCGTTCTTCAATGTCACGTCGCCGCTGGCATCGAGCGCCGGAAGCACGCGCCCCCCAATTGCGTCGGGGTCGACCTCGAGATCGCCGAAACTGCCGAGATAGTCGATATCCTCGCCGTTGGGCTGCAACTGACCTGATGCCTTGCCGGCACTGAACAGTTGCACCGGATCGGTATCGTCGGCCGGATCGGTCTGGCCGGAAAGGCCCTCTGCCTCCAGCGAAATCCGCCGCGGCAGCGGCCACCACAATTTGAAATTGGCCTGCAGATTGTCCCAGTCGATCCACAGCGGCACCATGTCCGGCACGGAGGTCCTGAGCGGGCCGCGCAGATTGGCAACCGGCGACAGAGGCTGGATGATCTGGGCGGCTGCGTTGAAACTGCCGGCCGAGGCCGCAATGTTCTTGGCATCGTCCTCATAGGCGAGGTTGTCGCAGGAGACGGTAAAGCTCAAGGGATAGCCGCTGACCTGGAGATTGGCGCAGCCGGCCTCGACGCCATTCTTGTTGAGCGTGGCAACCGCCTTGTCGGCCTCGCTCCTGACGCGGTCAGCCAGATAGAACCAGCCGCCGCTGTAGAGGGCGAACAGCACGACGATGAATGCTGCAAGCCAGATCAGGCGGCGACGTTTGTTCGGCTGGCGTTCGTCACTTGACGTCATGCTTTGGCTCTCGTTAACGCATGGGTATTGCGGACGGGTAGTCGATTCCGCCAGGTGGACAGACGAATAGTTAGACGGGACGGGCGGAAAAAACACCGGTCCGGGTGCGGTGTTGGCATCTTTTGCAATCAGGCGCGGCGATATGGGCGATTTTTGGGTGTTTGGCTATGGCTCGCTGATCTGGCGGCCGGGATTCGCGCATGTCGAAACACAGCGTGCCCGCCTGCATGGCTACCGGCGCTCGCTCTGCGTCTATTCCTTCGTGCATCGCGGCACGCGCGAGCGGCCGGGGCTGGTGCTCGGCCTCGATCGTGGCGGGTCCTGCGTCGGCCTCGCATTCCGCGTCCCCGGCGACTTGCGCGACGAGGTTATGGCCTATCTGCGCGAGCGCGAGCTGGTCACCAATGTCTATCTGGAGCGTCTGCTCAAGGTTCGCCTCGACGGCGGCGGTACGGTCGACGCGGTGGTTTACATTGTCGACCGCCAGCACGAGCAATATGCCGGAGCGCTCGACGCTGCACATGCGGCGGCCGTGGTGCGCGGTGCGGTCGGCCAGTCCGGCAACAACGAGGACTATGTGCTGAGCACGCTGGAGCATCTCGAGGCGCTGGGCATTCGCGATCATTGGCTGGAAGAGGTGGCGCTGCAGGTCGCGCCTTTGTGAAGCTGGCTCTGCGGAAAAAGGCCGCCAGGCCTTTGACCTCGTTCAGGCAAGACCTAGGTTAGGCTCCAACCCTCAGCCCGCGGGCGCCATTTGCCCGCCCAATCATCCCGGAGATCCGCCTTGCAGAAACGTCATCTCGGTCGCACCGACTTGTCCATCGCGCCGCTGGTTCTGGGCGGCAACGTCTTCGGCTGGACTGCCGACGAGAAAACCTCGTTCGACCTGCTCGACCGCTTCGTCGGCGCCGGCCTCAACGCCATCGATACGGCGGACGCCTATTCGCGCTGGGTTCCAGGCCACAAGGGCGGCGAATCGGAAACCATCATCGGTAAATGGATGAAAGACCGTGGCAATCGCGACAAGGTCGTGGTGATCACCAAGGTCGGTTCGGATATGGGACAGGGACACAAGGACCTGTCCGCCGCCTACATCGAAAAGGCCGTCGACGCATCGTTGAAGCGGCTGCAGACCGAATTCATCGATCTCTATCTGTCGCATTGGCCGGATCCTGCGACGCCCTATGAGGAAACGCTTGGCGCCTACGAGAAGCTGCTCGCCAAGGGCAAGATTCGCTATGCCGGGTGCTCTAACCTCGACGCCGGCCAGTTGCGTGCGGCACTCGATGTGGCGAGCCTGCGCAGTCTGCCGCGCTACGAGGTGCTGCAGCCGGAATACAATCTCTACGATCGCTCATCCTTTGACGGGCCGTTGCGCGATCTGTGCGTGGCCGAGGACATCGGCGTCATCACCTATTTCAGCCTGGCCAAAGGTTTCCTCAGCGGCAAATACCGCAGCGAGGCCGATCTCGGCCAAAGCCCGCGTGGCGGCGGCGTGAAGGACTATCTCAATGCGCGCGGCATGCGCATCCTTGCGGCACTCGACGCGGTGTCATCAAGGCATTCGGCCAAGCAGGCGGAAGTCGCGCTTGCCTGGGTGATCGCTCGGCCGGGCGTCACCGCGCCGATCGCCAGCGCCACCAAGCCCGAGCAGATGGACAGCCTGATCAAGGCGGCGTCGCTGAAGCTGAGCGCCGCCGACATGGCCGAACTCGACAAAGCAAGCGACTGAAGTTTCGGCGGCCGCTCCTCGCACGAACGTCCAAGACGACCCTCTTGTCTTGCCATAGCCTCCTTCGCACGGGGCAAGACAGAGGGTGAGATGACTGAGCCGCTTCTTTTGCAGCCGGATCTTTGGCGCCAGTTGTGCGCGCTCGTGCTTGCCTCCGCCGTCGTCATGGGCAGCCCGGGGCCGGCAACGATAAGCGTCACCGCCGTTGGTGCCGCCTTCGGTTTGCGCCATTCCCTGGGCTATGCCTGGGGAATCATCCTGGGCACGATCGCCGTGCTTTTGGTTGTCGCGACCGGGGTCATGGCAGTGCTCACCTCGATGCCGAAGCTGGCGCCGTTGCTGGCTTTGGCCTCCGCGGCCTACATCCTCTATCTCGCCTTCAAGATCGCTACGGCGCCGCCGCTGGCCGCCCGCGCCGCCGAGACTTCGCGTCCCACATGGCTGGCTGGATTTCTTCTCGCGGTCGCCAATCCAAAGGCCTATGTGGCGATCGCCGCCGTGTTCGCCGGTGCTTCGTCCAAACAGGGCGCCACTGAGCCTGGTCTATGGCTGAAGCTGGCGGTTCTCGCCCTGATGATCGTTGCCATCCACGCTCTGTGGCTTGTCGCGGGGGCTGGGTTCGCGCGCTTCCTGCGCCGGCCGGCGGCCTCGCGGATCATCAATCTGATCTTTGCCGTGACGCTGGTGTTGACCACCGCGCTGGCGGTGTTCGGCTGAGAACTGCCGGCCGGAGACTTCCGGTTCAGACTTTGGTTCTTGCGGCGTTGTCCAGCTCTTGCAGCCTTTTCGCCGCTGTCGGCGGCAAGGCAGGCGGGTTCGGGCCGCGCGCCGCATCCATCAGGAACTGGTCGCAGGCAGCTTCGGTCTCGCCGATTAGCCGGGCCATGAATTCGTCCTTGCTCAGTCCCGGTGGGATCGGCGGCAGGAAACGCGCCTTGATGGTGCCGGGATAGCGCAGGAATTTGCGGCGCGGCCAATAGAGGCCGGCGACATGGGCAACCGGCACCACCGGAACACCAAGCTGCGTGTAGATTTCGACGATGCCGTATTTGTAGGCCGGTTCGTCGCCCGGCGCGCGTCTTGTCCCTTCGGGGTAGATGATGAGCTGGCGGGGGTTGCGCGCCATCTCTTCCTTTGTCGCGGCGACCACGGCCTTCAGTGCCTTCGAACGGCTGCCGCGATGAACCGGGATCATGCGCATCTTCATGATGTACCAGCCGAAGAACGGGATCCAGGTCAGCTCGCGCTTGAGGATGTAGAGCGGGTCCTGAAGGAAGGGGAAGAAGGCGATCGCGTCCCAGAACGACTGGTGCTTTGGTGCCAGGATGAAGGAGCCTTCGGGCAGGTTTTCCCGGCCGGTGATCTCGTTCTTCGTTCCGGCGATCTTCTCGTAAAGCCACATCGAGGTGCGCGACCAGAATTTCGGCACGAACCAGGCGCGGTGCCGGGGCGACAGGAAATAGTAGGGGGTCCAGAGGATCATCTGGACGATCAGGTTGACGTAGAAGACGAAATTGAACGTCAGCGATCTGATGTAGAGCATTGGGGGAGCCCGGTGAGGAGGTGAGCGTTGGTTACACCAAGCACGGGAAAAAAGGAAATGGCCGCAGGCGCTTTGGTTGGCGACGAAGAACGGTCGCCGATGGGGTGGCCTGGTTCCGCTACATCAGCCGCGCCAGCCGCTCCTTCAGGCGTGGAGCGGCAAAATCGAGGAAGGCGCGTAGCTTGACCGGTAGCAGGCCATGGCCCGCATGCACCAGGCTTACCGGCCATGGCGCCGGCTCGAATTCCTGCAGCAGGACGCGCAGCGCGCCGGACCGCAGCGCGGCTTCGATCTGGTAGGAAAGCACACGCGTCAGCCCGACGCCGGCAATCGCGGCATCGATGGCCGCTTCGGCGGTGTTGACCTGAAGCCGCGAGCGGACCCGAACCGGGATTTCGGCCTTGCCCTTGATGAAGCTCCAACTGGCGGCGGAGGCGAGCCCCTCGAAGGTGATGCAATCGTGTGTTTCCAGATCCTCCGGGGTCGTTGGCGTGCCGTGTTCGGCCAGATAGGCCGGGCTGGCGCAGACGACGCGGCGGATCGCGCCGACGCCGATGGCGACCAGGCTCGAATCGGGCAATCGGCCGATGCGGATGGCGAGATCGAAATGGTCCTCGACTAGCTGGGTTATGCGATCGGCCAATGTCAGGCGGATGTCCACGTCGGGATAGGCGGCGAGAAAGCCGGTGACGACCGGCAGCACGTGCAGGCGGCCAAAGACGACCGGCGCGGTGATGGCCAGTTCGCCGGTCGGAACACTGTATTCGCCGGCGGCCGTGCGTTCGGCCTCGCCGACGTCGTCCAGGATGCGGCGGCAGGCGGCAAGATAGGCCTGGCCGGCATCGGTCGGTGTCAGCCGTCGCGTCGAACGATTCAGGAGGCGTGTGTTCAGATGGCGCTCGAGATCGGAAATCTTGCGGCTGACCGTCGCCAGCGGAATGCCGAAACGGCGGCTGGCCGCGGAAAGGCTGCCGGCCTCCACCGCGGCGACGAAGAGCGACATGGCCTCGAGACGATCCATAGCTTCTTCCGAAAAATGGAAGGACAAGTTACGAATATGCCACCTGCCTTTGAATGATGGAAGGCTTATATTCCGGTCTGTCGGCCCTGCCTGCAGCATGGCCTCGCACAGGAGTTGCCATGTCCGAAGCCCGCCCGCCGCTGCCGCCGTTTACCGCCGAGACCGCAGCGCAGAAGGCGCGCATGGCCGAGGATGCCTGGAATTCACGCGATCCAGCGCGGGTCGCGCTCGCCTATACGACGAACAGCCGCTGGCGCAACCGCGCCGAATTCCTGCAAGGCCGCGACGCCATCCAGGCCTTCCTGACGCGCAAATGGAGCCGCGAGCTCGACTACCGGCTGATCAAGGAGGTCTGGGCCTTCCACGGCAACCGCATCGCCGTGCGTTTCGCCTACGAATGGCGCGACGACAGCGGTTCATGGTTCCGCAGCTACGGCAACGAGAACTGGGAATTCGACGAACACGGGCTGATGCGTCTGCGCATCGCCAGCATCAACGACCTGCCGATCGGCGAGGCCGATCGCAAGTATCACTGGCCGCTCGGCCGGCGGCCGGACGACCACCCGACATTGTCGGAGCTCGGACTTTAGCATCTTGCCGCAAGGAAGCTTTCGATGAACGCGCATGCTTTCACCAGCGACGTCGCCTTCACGCCGACCGTCAAGGCGATCCAGGCCCGCAAGGGCTCACGTCAGTCCTACGCCCGCGTCGAGGAGCGTGGCGGCTGGCAGGCCGGCATCACCCCGGACCTTGCCGCCTTCATCGAAATGCAGACCAGCGTCTTCCTGTCGACCGCCAACCGCGAGGGGCAGCCCTATGTCCAGCATCGCGGCGGGCCGGCCGGCTTCCTCAAGGTGCTGGATGAACATACGATCGGCTTCGCGGATTTTTCCGGCAACCGGCAGTTCATCACGCAGGGCAATCTGGCCGACAATCCAAGGGCGTTCCTGTTCCTGATCGACTATATGCACCGCCAGCGCATCAAGCTCTGGGGCACCGCGCGCGTCGTCGAGAACGATGCCGAACTGATAGCGAAGCTGATGCCGCAAGACTACAGAGCGCGCCCCGAGCAGGTCGTCCTGTTCACGGTCTCGGCCTGGGATGCCAATTGCCCGCAGCACATCCCGCAACGGTTCGAGGCAGCCGACGTCGCGGCGGCACTCGGCGAGCGGGACAAGCGTATCGAATGCCTTGAGCAGGAGATCGCACGACTCAGGGGAAATTCGGGCGCGGCCGCAGGGGAATAATCAGCCGCCGGCCGCGGTTTCGGCCAGCGCAATGCCGTTGGGCGTCGGCTTGACAGGCACGATGCCGCGCGCCAGCGCAAGCAGATATTTGTTGTATTCGGTGAACAGCACGCGCAATGCCCGCGGCTTGGTTAGCCAGCCGCCATTGTCGAGGTTGGAATTGACCACCGGATAGGGCTCGAGCTTGGCGCCATGCAGCAGCCTGCCCATTTCCAGCAGGCTGCGCGGCATATGATAATTGTTGGTGACGAGGATCACCGTGCCATAGGCGTGGCTCTCGACCCATTTGGCGCTTTCCTCGGCATTGCCGATCGTGTCGAGCGCGGCGCGGTCGATGTCGACGCAACAGGAGAACAGATTCTTGTCGCCGCCGGTTGCCGCCTGCAGCTGGCGACGGCTGGCCGAAGGATGCACGCCGCTGATCAGCAGCCGTTCGCCCTTGCCGGACGCCAGCAGATCCATCGCGGCATCGAGGCGGGACTGGCCGCCGGTCAAGACGATGATCGCGTCTGCCCTGGCCGGATTGGCGGGCGTCGTCAGGTGACTGACCTTGTTGGCGAACCAACCGAAACCGCCGGCAAACAAAGTTGCAAGGATGAGGACGGAGAGGGCGGACAGGCGCAACGTGGCTCTTAGACGGCTCACAGCGCGGCGGTCATGCGAACGTGCAACCACCACTGGCATCTGCCCAGCCGTACCGGTCGAATCCCGCGCGTCCATCGCCATATGGTTAATCCTGAAATGCGGCCTTGGGTAGGTAAAAGACGCACTTTGCGTTACGCGAATTCTCTATTCGTGATCACCCTGTTTTATCCATGTCGTTGTCCCAAAACCGGTTCCCACTTTTTTGGGCGACATGAATTAGCCTGCATCCGGTTGGCGGACATCGATGTCGCTGAGATAGGCAACGACGGTGGCGTGCGAGGTTGCCGCCGTCAGTCCGCCGATCACCAGCACCATCAAGACGACACCGAGATAGCCTGCCGAACCGATGGCGAAATTGCCGAACAGGGCGGTCGCCTGGTCGGCCTGCGGCGTCGCCATATTGCGCGACGACCACCAGGAAAAGACGATGAACACGAGCACTGCGGCGGCACCGCCGGCCGCCGCTCCCTTCATGCCGGTGACCAGGAAATGCCGGCGGAATTCGCGCGCGATAAAGCGTGCCTCGGCGCCGACGAAATGCAGGACTTCGATGATGTGACCGTTGCCGGCCATGGCGCCGCGCGTCGCGAACACCACGGTCAGCACGGTCGCCGACAGCATCAGCGCCAGCACGGCGATGCCGATGGTCACCGTGGTGCGGGCCATCGCCACCAGCCGGTCGACCCAGGTGCGGTGATCGTCGAGCGATGCGCTCGGCAGTTTCGGGGTGATCGCGGCGCGTATGGCGGCGAAATCGGGCGGGCTGTTCTCGTCGATGGTGACGATGATCAGTCGCGGCACCGGCAATTCGTCGATGTTGAGGCCCGAGCCCAGCCAGGGCTCAAGGAGCCGCGCGGTCGCCTCGCGGTCGATGATCCGGGTCGCCTTGACGCCGGGGAATTCGCCGGCGATCTGGGAGGCCTGGGTAAGGGCTGCTTCCATGTCGAGGCCGTCGACCGGCTTGATCTGGATCGTTGCCTCGCGTGAAATCTGGTTCTCCCAGACGGACGCTGTGTCGCGCACCAGCGTCACCGCGCCGAAAGTCAGGCAGGACAGGAAGGTCATGATGGCGATGACCAGCACCAGCGCCCGGCCGGCGATGTTCTGCGCCGGCACGATCGGCGCCATCCTGCGCTGGGCGCGCGGCTTTGCTTCGGTCGCCTCGGCGTCCTGCTCCCTTTCCACAAAATGTTCGGCGGACAGTTCAGTCATAGATGTCCAGCCTTCCCCCGGCCAGGATCATGCGGCGCGCGTCGACCTGCTCCATCAAGCCGAGGTCGTGGGTGGCGATCACCACGGCGGTGCCGAGACGGTTGAGTTCGATGAACAGCCGCAGCAGGCGTCGCGCCAGCGGCGGATCGACATTGCCGGTCGGTTCGTCGGCGAGCAGGATTTCCGGCTGCTCGATCAGCGCCCGCGCGATCGCGGCGCGCTGCTTCTCGCCACCGGACAGAACCGGCGGCAGCACATGCATGCGTTCGCCCAGCCCGACCCACTTCAACAGCTCGGTGACATCGGTGCGGTAGCTCGCCTCCTCGCGCCCGCGCACGCGCAGCGGCAGCGCGACGTTCTCATAGGTGGTCATGTGGTCGAGCAGGCGAAAATCCTGGAACACCACGCCGATCCGGCGTCTGAGATGCGGCAGCTCGGTGCGGGAAATGCGGGAGCGATCCTTGCCGAAGATGGTGATCAGCCCGCGCGTCGGCTTCAGCGACATGAACAGCAGGCGCAGCAAGGTCGTCTTGCCGGCGCCCGAAGGCCCGCTGAGGAATTGGAAGGAGCGCTCCGGAATGTGCAGGGAGATGTCGCGGAGGATTTCCGGACCCATGCCATAGCGGAGGCCGACATTTTCGAAGCGAATCAATTTCGACGACCTGAAATTCGGCACGGCAGCGAGCCGGCCTGTTCTGGGTAAAGACCATCGGCCGGCATGGTTAACCGGCGGTTAATTCCTAGGCTCTTTCGACTCGTCACGAGGGCTCCGGTGGGGAAGCGTTAACCATTTGTGTTTACGCAAAAGAAACGAAAAGCGAACACGTGCTGCAATGCTGGGGCCATGATGGCTGACGATCGAACCGCGCGCCCGGTTTCCGGCGAAATCATGACCGATCCGGCGGCAATTGCCGCGGCGGACCGGTTCATGCGCGGTTCGGCCGCCGACATCGTCGATGCCGATTACGTGGTGATGCCGCGCCCTGCACCTGCCGTGGAAAGCGTTTCGCCGCTGCCGCGTGCGATCGTCATGCCATCTATCGAAGGCATGGACATGCTGCGCAAGCCCGAAGCCCCGCCGGAGCGGCCGCCAGCCTCGCGCGGCGGGCCGATCTTCTGGATCGCCGGCATCGGCGCTGCCTTGGCCGCCTTCTGGGTTTCCGGCGGGCACGCGCTGGTGCGCCAGGTGCCGTTCCTGTCCAGCGCGCAAGCGTCGGCGCTCAGCATTTCGGGCGTCACGTCACGCGTCGATGCTTCCGGACCGAACCCTGCGCTGTTCGTCGATGGCGAGGCCGCCAATGACGGCGCCAAACCGGCGCAGCTGCCGCCGCTTGAAATCCGGGTGACCGGCAATGACGGGCACATCACCCGCTATACGTTGGGGACATCCGGCCGTTCGCTGGCCTCTGGCGAAAGATTCGGCTTTGCCAGCCGGCTCGACGTGCCTAGAAACGGTGTAAGAACTGTATCGGTCACCTTCGCCGAATAGCGTGTGCTGATATTCAGGTGAGACTGGCCGCAAACGGCGGTTTCCTGCGCTTCCGGTGCTCACGTACTTCAGTACGCTCCGCTCCGGTTCTCGGAAACCACCGTTTTCGACTCAGCCTGACCTGAATCTCAACACATGCTGGGCGTGAACGCGTTTAGGCAAGAAAATCAGCGGGGCGAAAAATGCCAATTGTACGCGGCAAGGACATCGAAGTCCTGTTTTCTGCATCGGCGATCGCGCGGCGCAATCTCGAACTCGCCAAGGAGATTGCCGGACACGACTACCATGACCTCCTGGTGATCTCGGTGCTGAAGGGGTCGTTCATCTTCGCCGCAGATCTCATCCGCGCCATGCACGATGTCGGCCTGTCGCCGGAGGTGGAATTCATCTTCATCTCCAGCTATGGCGCCGGCACCAGCAGCGGTGAGGTGAGGGTGCTGCGCGACATCGACAATGAGGTCGCTGGCCGCGACGTGCTGCTGATCGACGACATTCTCGAATCGGGCAAGACGCTGAGCTTCACCCGGGAGCTGATGCTGTCGCGGGGCGCCAAGAGCTGTTCGATCGCCGTGCTGCTCGACAAGCGCATGCGCCGCCAGACCGAACTCAATGCCGATTATGTCGGCTTCGACTGCCCCGACTATTTCGTCGTCGGCTACGGCATGGATGTAGCCCATGCCTTTCGCGAGTTGCCCTTTGTCGGTGTCGTCAAAGGGGATGCCTGAGCGGCATTAAAAAGGTTTGCTGATCCTCAGCGCTTTCAGGAAAAGTCAACTTTTGGCGGCCAAATATGCCGGCCATGGCAAAGCTTCTGATCGTCGAGGACGATGAGTCCGTCCGCACCCTGGCCGCCCGCGCGCTTGAACGCGCCGGGCACACAATCGATATCGCTGCGGATGGCGCGCAGGGGCTTGCGCTGATCCAGGCCGCGCGTGGCGGCTATGATCTCGTCGTCTCCGATATCCGCATGCCGGAGATGGACGGCATCGAGATGGCGATAGCGGCGGCAGCATTGTTTCCCGCCATCAAGATCGTGCTGATGACCGGCTATGCCGACCAGCGCGAGCGCGCCGAGGAATTGAACGGCATCATCCTCGATGTCGTGCAGAAGCCTTTCACGCTGGCTGAAATCCGCTCGCGCGTCGAACGGGCGCTGATCTGCTTCGCCTGATCAGGCTGGGTCGGCGGCAGCGAGCACAGGTGGAGTACTCTTGCGCCGTTCGGTGCTGAGCGCCAGCAGGCCGGCGCCGATGATCAAGGCGGCACCGATCACGGTCGTCGACCGCGGCACCTCGGCGAAGAACAGGAAACCCCACAGCGGCGACCACAGGATGCCGGTATATTCGAAGGTGGCAACGCGGTTGGCCGGCGCCATCCGGTAAGCCTGCGACAGCAGGATCATGCCGGCGGAGGCGACGAAGCCGCAGGCGGCCATCTTTAGAAAATCCGGCAGCGTCGGCCAAAGCCATGGCCGTACCAGGAATTCGAGGCTGGGGTGGACGGCGTGGGTTATGCCGGCAAGGTGAAACGCGCCGGCAACCACGGCGGCGCCAACCAGATAGGCGCCGTTCTGATAGAAGGCCATCACGGTGGACGATTCGGTGTCGCCGATCTTGCGGGCCATCAGCTGCGAAAAACCATAGAGCGCCGCCGAGCCCAGCGACAGCAGCGCTGCCCAGTCGAACAGCCCTGCGCCGGGGCGCAGCATCACGAGGACGCCGAACAAGCCGATCAGCACGGTTGCCAGTGTCTGCCAGGAGACGCGCTCGCCAAGGTAGGGCCCGGCGAGCACCATGATGAACAGCGGCGCCATGAAATAAAGCGCCACCGCATCGGCAAGCGGCAAGGCGGCGATGGCCAGGTAGTACATCGTATAGGAGGTGAACTGGATGAAGGCGCGCACCGTCAGCATGCCGGATCGCTTCGACAGGATCGCCCGCAAGCCGACATCGGCATGCACCAGAACGATCAGGATCGGCAGAGCGACGATCGAGCGGATCGCCATCACCTCGGTCACTGGATAACCGCTCGACACGGCTTTGACGAGCGGATCCTGCAGCGAAAAGACCAGCACGCCGAGGCACAGGCTCAGGATGCCGCCCACCATCCGATTTTGCATCTGCATCCAGGCTCCTGCGCGTACGATCCGAAGCTGCCGCCTGCGGGGTAAAAAGAACCCGCCACCGTTTCGGGCAGCGGGCACGAGTGAGGACTCTTGATTGGTCCGCGGCTGATTTCGCAGCCGCATATCCAATGGGTGAGGCGACTATCATCCGCCGTTTGACATGTTGCAAACGAATTGGAATGATGCCAGCAATCAAATTCTCTTATGGCGGATTTCATGCGGCCGACCCTCGACAGCGACCTCCTGCGCACCTTCGTGGCGATTGCCGAGACCGGCAATTTCACCAAGGCGGCGGAGCAGGCCGGCCGCACCCAATCCGCGGTGTCGATGCAGATGAAGAAGCTCGAAGATCTGATCGGCGCCAGCCTGTTCGAGCGCGGTTCGCGCGGCGTCGCGTTGACGCGGCGCGGCGGCGAACTCATCGTCAACGCCCGCCGCATCGTCTCGCTGCTCGACGAGACGTCGGCATCGATGGCGGCAGCGCCGCTTGGCGGGCCGGTGCGCATCGGCATTCCGGAGGAATATGGCCACGCCATCCTGTCGCGCGCGCTCGGCGCTTTCTCGAAGCGTCATACGCAGGTCGAGGTCACCGTGCGCTATGCCCATTCCGGGGCACAGATGGCGGCGCTCGCTGCCGGCGAGCTCGATCTGTGCGTGGTGTTCGAATGGCAGGATCCCGCCGGCGGCGAAGTGCTGATGCACGACCCGACCGTGTGGGTGACATCGTCGCTGCATCACATGCATGAGGAACAGCCGGTGCCGATCGCGCTCTACAACCGGGCCGGCTGGTGCAAGGACTTCGCCATCAAGTCGTTGGAGCAGCGCGATCTTGCCTATCGTGTCGCCTATACCAGCGACACCACCGGCGGCCTCAAGCTCGCCGTCACCTCCGGACTGGCGATCGCGCCGATCTCGCGCAGCAACATTCCGGACGGCTGTCGTGAACTGACCACGGCGGACGGATTCGGCGCCATCGATTCCTCGAACGTGGTGATGCACCGCAACCCGAACGCGTCAGGCGAGGCGATCGACGGCATGCAGGATGCGATCCGCGAAGCCTTCGTCAACAGGCTCAGTCAGCCGGCGGCATCCTCGTAGAAATGCAGCCTGTTGCCGAACGGATCGGCGACCGATACCTCGCGGGTCTTCCAAGGCGTCTCTTCCACGCCTGGCCTGGCGAAGCGGTAGTTTTTGCCGATCAGCTCGCCATGAAGAGCCGTGATGTCCTCGACCTCGATGCGCAGGGCGATGCCGGGTGCACCGTCGCCATGATGTTCGCTGAGATGCAGGACGCAGCCGTCGCGGCCGATCGCCATGTAGAGCGGCGCGTCGTCGGCGAAGCGATGTTCCCACTGCACCTTGAAGTCGAGGAAGCCGACATAGAATTCACGCGCCTTGGCAATGTCGAAGATGCGCAGGATGGGTGTGATGGCGCCAAGTCTGGGCATGGTGGTGCAACCGTGCGACAGGGTTTTCAGGTGGGATGGACGGGGGCGGCAATCCCTTTGTTTTTTCGCAATTCCGGACGGAAAACCGCTTCACATATTTCCTGGAATTGCTCTATTTCAGCTCGAGCAGCCGTTCCAGATAGCTGCGTTCGATGTCAGGGCTGAGCGCATTGCCGAGCCGCTTGCGGATCGCTTCCAGAATCTGGCGGGCGCGCTGGACGTCGATCTCGTCGGGCACCTTCACCGAATCGCCGAAATCGGGACCCTGGCTGGCGCGCGGCCGGCCGAGCGGATCGCGATCGGCGTTCTGCTGGCGGCCGCCTTCCTCGCCGCCACCCTGGTCGCCCTGCATGGCCTGCATCTGCTTCATCATGTCCTTGGCGCCCTTGCGCAGCGCTTCCAGCGCCCGGCCCTGATGGCCGACGGCCGCATCGCCTTCGCCCTCGCCGAGTGCCTGTTCGGCATTGCCCATGGACTTGCCGGCCTCGCCAAATCCTTCATTGGGCTCCATACCCATGCCTTCGAGGCCCTTCTTCAGCTGTTCGAGGTCGCTCTGCAACTGGCCCTGGCCCTGCTGCAGCTGTTTCAGCGCATCGGCGAATTCCTGGGGCGTCATCGGCTTTTGCCGGGCGAGCGGATCGCGGTCTTCGCCGACGCCGGGTCTGTCCTCATCCTGGCCGCCTTCGCCGAGCTGCTCGTCACGGTTCTGCCCGCGCTGGCGCTCGCCGCGCTGCATCTGATCCATGCGGAAGGTGTCGTTCATCATCTCCTGCTGACGGCGCAGGATCTCGCCCAGCTTGTCCATCTGCTGGCGCATCTCGCTGTCCTGCTGGCCGCCTTGCTGCTGACGGCCGGCCTGCAGATTGTTCATCATGTCCTGCAGTTGCGACAGCAATTGCTGGGCCTTGTCGCGATCACCGGACTTCGCCAGGTTCTCGATCTGGTCCATCATGCGATCGATGTCGCTCTGGCGCAGTTCCTGGCCATTCTGCTGCATCTGCGGGGCGTTGGGATTTTGCTTGGCGCGCTCCGCGAATTCCTGCAGGAACTGGTTCATCGCCTCGCGCAGTTCCTTCATCGCCTTTTCGATTTCAGCGTCGGTGGCGCCATTCTTGATGGCGTCCTGCAGCGCCTGTTGCGCCTGGCGCAGCCGCTTTTCGGCGGCCGAAAGATTGCCTTCCTCGATGCCGAGCGCGATTTCCCAGAGATAGGAGACCTCGCTGCGCAATTGATCGTCGCTGTCGGCCATCTTCAGCCGGGTGCGGGCGCTCATGATGGCGAGGTAGTGGGACATGTTGTCGAAGGTGTCTTCCGGCCGCAGCGTGATGGCGTCCATCAGGTCGAGCACGCGCGGCTTGGCGTTGGCGTCGAGCGCCAGCAGGCGGCGCTGTTCGATCACGGCGCGTGCCAGCGGATTGGCGAAAGGCCGCTCCGGCATCAGCAGCGTCTTGGTTTCGCTCGATGCGGTGTGCCCGGCATCGTCGGTAGCGACCAGCGTCAGCTTGATGCTGCTGCCGGCCCAGACATGCTCGGTCAGGTCCTTGGAGGTCCTGGCGGCGTTCGACTTGCCGCCGCGACGCGGCAGCGTCAGCGGCATTTCAGGTGCACCGTACAGTGGACGCGCATTCGGCGCCTGCGGATCGGCAAGCGCGAACACCGCCTTGGCGGTGGCGGCGCCATAGTCGTCGTTGATCTGGTAGTTGAGCTCGAAGGCGCCGTTGGCGGCGCGCTTGGGCTCGCCGACGAAGCGGATCTGCGGCGGCTTGTCCGGTACGACCGCGAAGGCCCAGCGGCCGAGCTGGTCCTCGCCCGACGTCAGCGTCAGCGTGCCGTCGCCGGTCAGCTTGCTGGTGAACTGGCGCACCTTGGACGGCGTCGCCGGGCTTGCCGGCTTGGCGGCGGCCTGCGGCGCAGCCGGGTCGATGGCGCGGGAATTGCCATTCTTGTCGGCGTAGCCGAGCGTTTCCTCGCCTGAGCCGCCCGTCACGCGCAGCGAAACGTCACTGCCTTCGGGAACCGTAAAGGTCGGGATGGCCTGGTTGGCGTCGGCGGTCAGGAAGATCGGCGGCTTGCCGGTGTAGGACGGCGGCGTCACCCAGGCGTCGATGCGCGGCGGCACGATATCGCGCGCGCCATGGGCATTGAACCCGTCGCTGATCCTGCCGCCCGTCGGCCCGAAGGAGAAGGCGAAGGCGGTAACGAGCAAAAGGGCCGCTACCGCGCGCAGGGCCCAAGGGTCGCGCTCCGGCACGCGCGTGCGCGGCAGGTCGGCGCCGAGGTTGTCGAGCTTTCCGGCCATGCGCTTCTGGTGTTCGCGCCATAGCGCCTGCGAGAAGCTGCTTTCCCGGCCGCTTGGCCGGTCGGTCTGCACCAGCACCGGGCTGTGCAACAGTTGATTGGCTGCCTCGATGCGGCGGTCGATTTCGCCGGCGCCCGGCAGGCGGAAGAAACGCAGGGGATAAAGCGCGGCCAGTGCTGCTATGGCAAAGGCAGCGACCAGGCCGATGCGCGCCATATCCGGCAGCCGGGAGAATAGCCCGAGCCAGGAGATGCTGAGGAACAGGCTGGCAACGATGACGAGGGGAAGCAGCAACGGCCAGCCGCGCTCGACCACCATCGAGACCCGCGTGGCCAGCCTGCTCAAAGCCAGCCGCCCGGCGAGGCCGCGATCGCTGCTGAAGGTGGGTCGTTGCGTCATCGGCCCTTCCTTGAGCCTATGGCATCCCGAAACCGGGATGCGGCCCTATCCCTTTGAGCATGATCTGTTCCGAAAGGGATTCCATGTTTCGGGATCATGCTGTGGAGCGGGCAGATAGCCCGACGCCTCACGACTCAAAGAATACCAGCAAACACGGCAAAGGCGAGGCGGTTCGAAAAAACGTGAAGTGGACCGTTATAGTTCCATCCTGCATACCCTTTAGAAGGTGGCAGGCACTTTAGAAGGTAGCGGGGTCCGCATTCGCCCCGCAGACCAGCACGGCGAGCCGTTCGCCCTGCGCCGGCGCATAGCGGCCCGACAGGATCGCGGCAAAGGCGGCCGCACCTCCCGGCTCGGAGATGATGCGGGTTCGGTTCCACAGCGCCCTTTGCGCGGCGACGATGTCGTCGTCGCCGACCAGGATCGAGCGTTCGACATAGGCCTCGGCGATCGGGAACATCATTTCGCCGACGCGCTTTGGCGCCAGTGAATCGGCGGCGATGCCCTCGGCCGGCGCATCGACGGGGTGTCCGGCCTCGAAGGCGCGATGCAGCGTCGGCGCTCCTTCCGGCTCGACGGCGATGATGCGGATGCGGCCCGCGAACCAGGCAGCGATGCCGCCGATCAGGCCGCCGCCGCCGACAGCGACCAGCAGCGTGTCGATCCGAGGCAAATCGGCCTCGATTTCGAGCCCAAGCGTGCCCTGGCCGACGAGCGTTTCCTCCTGGTTGAAGGCATGAATCTGCAAAGCGCCGGTCTCCTCGGCGAACCGTTCGCTGGCGGCCAGCGCTTCGGCATAGCGGGCGCCGCCGACGATCAGCTCGGCGCCATAGGAGCGGATCCGTTCCAGCTTGGCCGCCGGGCTCACTTCGGGAACGAAGATGGTCGCCTTGTGGCCAAGCCGCATGGCGGCATAGGCGACGGCCGCGCCATGGTTGCCGCCCGATGCTGCGACGACACCGGCCTTTGGGACCGCACGCTCCAGCAGGTTGGTGAAGGCGCCGCGCGCCTTGAACGAGCCGGAATGCTGCAGGCATTCGAGCTTCAGGTCGACGGCCAACGGCGGCCGATCGAAGTCGGCCATGTCGACGCGCAGCACCGGCGTGTGCCTGATATAGGGGCGGATGCGCGGTTCCATCGCGGCAATGCGCTCGCGTGTGACGGTGATGCCGTTCGTCATGATTGCTCCCTGTGACGGGTCGGTGTGTTTCCGGCGCTTCTATGCAAGCCAGTCGGGCACGGAATCCAGCCCGATCAGGTCGTCATAGGTCAGGCGTGGGCGCACGACGTGGAACCGGTCGCCGTCGACCAGCACTTCCGGAACCAGCAAGCGGGTGTTGTAGGTACCGGCCTGCACCGCGCCATAAGCGCCCGCGGTGGAGACGGCAATCAGGTCGCCGGCCCTCAGCCTGGGCAGATCGCGGTCCAGGCCGATATAATCGCCGGTCTCGCAGACCGGGCCGACGACGTCGACCATCATGCGCGGCGTGTCCGCCGGCGGCTGCACGACCGGACGGATATCGTGGAAGGCATCGTAGAGCGTCGGCCGAATGAGATCGTTCATGGCGGCGTCGACGACGAGGAAGTTCTTGGCGTCGCCTTCCTTTACGAAGATCACTTCCGAGACGAGGATACCGGCATTGCCTACGATCAGCCGGCCCGGCTCGAACATCACCTTCAGCCCGAGCTTGGTGACATGCTTCCTGACGATCTGGGCATAGGCATCGGGCAGCGGCGGCGGGTTGTTGTCGACGCGATAGGGGATGCCGAGGCCGCCGCCGAGGTCGATATGCTCGATGGCATGGCCGTCCGCCCGCAGCGCGCCGACCAGATCGACAAGCAGGGCGAAGGCGTCGTCGAAGGGCTGCAGCTCCGTGATCTGGCTGCCGATATGGGTGTCGATGCCGGTGATCCTGATGCCGGGAAGCGTTGCCGCGCGGGCATAGACCTGCCGCGCCCGCTGCCACGGGATGCCGAATTTGTTCTCGGCCTTGCCGGTGGAGATCTTCTTGTGGGTCCTGGCGTCGACATCGGGATTGATGCGCAGCGAGATCGGCGCCACCTTGCCAAGGGCAACGGCTCGCGCCGACAACAGCTCAAGTTCAGGCTCGGACTCGACGTTGAAGCAGAGAATGCCGGCGGCAAGGGCAAAGTCCATTTCGCGCGCGGTCTTGCCGACGCCCGAAAACAGGATCTTGCCGGCCGGAATGCCGGCGGCCAGCGCCCGGCGCAATTCACCTTCCGAAACCACGTCGGCGCCGGCGCCGAGCTTCGCCAGCGTCCGCAGGACGGCCTGGTTGGAATTGGCCTTCATGGCGTAGCAGACCAGCGTGTCGAGCCCGGCAAAGGACTGGGCAAACACCCGGTAGTGCCGGGTCAGGGTGGCCGTCGAGTAGCAGTAGAATGGCGTGCCGACCTGTGCGGCGATATCTGGTATCGCCACGTCCTCGGCATGGAGCACGCCGTCGCGGTAGTCGAAATGGTTCACGGGAGTGGTTCCGGAAGTTGCGGCACGATGAGATCGGGTTGGAAGGCCCCGCTCTCGTCGGCCTAGATCAGCGGGTCGAGGATGAACTTCTTGTCCTTGACCGGTTTTTCCGGCTCCGGCGGCACGGGCTGGTGGGCCTTCGAGGCATCCTTGCGCGCCTGCACGGCCGCCTCATAGGGCGTGTCGAGACCGCCCCTCCTGCCGCAGGCCGAGACGGCCGCGATCGCCACCAGCAGCGTCAGCGTCACCAAAATCCTGCTTCCGGTCATCGATCCATCCGTCCGAAACGTTTGTCAGCCGCCGCTTTTAGCCGAGTTCTCGGCGCATTGCACCCCGAGATATTGCTCGTCGCAATATCTGGCGCAACGTCCGGATATTGCTGGTCGCATGTCCGGGATATTGCTGGCACAACATCCGGCATTACGCTTTCGCCAGTCGCTTTTTCCAGGCGCGGATCTGCTTCCTCACTTCCGACGGCGCGGTGCCGCCGAAACTGGTGCGGCTCTTGACCGAGTTCTGCACCGCCAGCACTGAGAATATGTCGGCCGTGATGCCGGGATCGATCGACTGCAGATCCTCCAGCGAAAGCTTCTCCAGCCCCACCTTCTTGTCTTCGGCCAGCGCCACCGCCCGGCCGGTGACATGATGCGCCTCTCGGAACGGCAGGCCGAGCGTGCGCACCAGCCAGTCAGCAAGGTCGGTTGCTGTCGCGTGGCCGGAGCCGGCGGCCTTCTTCATCGCGGCTGCGTTGACCGTCATGTCCGAGACCATACCGGTCATCGCCGCCAGCATCAGGTCGAGCGTCTCGGCGGCGTCGAATACCGATTCCTTATCTTCCTGCATGTCCTTGCCATAGGTCAAAGGCATGCCCTTCATCACCGTCAGCAGGCCGACCAGATGGCCGGTGACACGGCCGGTCTTGCCGCGCACCAGTTCGGCGGCATCGGGATTCTTCTTCTGCGGCATGATCGACGAGCCGGTGGAAAACGAGTCCGACAGCCTGACGAAGCCGAATTGCGGCGTCGACCAGATGATGATCTCTTCGGCCAGCCGCGACAGATGCGTGGCGCAGATCGCGGCCATGGCAAGGAACTCGAGCGCGAAATCGCGATCCGAGACGCTGTCGAGCGAATTGCGCATCGGCTCGCGGAAGCCGAGCCCCTTGGCGGTCCGGTGGCGGTCGATCGGGAAGCTGGTGCCGGCAAGCGCGGCGGCACCGAGCGGGCTTTCGTCCATGCGTTCGATCGCATCGCGGACACGCGACAGGTCGCGCGAAAACATCTCGACATAGGCCATGCAGTGATGGCCGAAGGTCACCGGCTGGGCCGCCTGCATATGGGTGAAGCCCGGCATCACGGTCGCCGCATGCTCCTCGGCCCGCTCCAGCAGCGCCTCAATCAACCCCTTCAACGCCTCGGCGACGCGAAAGCACTCCTCCTTGACCCAGAGCCGCAAATCGACCGCGACCTGATCGTTGCGCGAGCGGGCGGTGTGCAGGCGGCCGGCCGCCGGGCCGATCAGATCGGCAAGGCGCGCCTCGATGTTCATGTGGATGTCTTCGAGCCGCGTCGAGAACTCGAAGCTGCCGGCCTCGATCTCTCTCAGGATCGTGTTCAGCCCGTCAGCGATTTTTTCTTGATCGGCCGCCGAAATAATGCCCGTTTGCGCCAGCATCTCGCTATGGGCGATCGAGCCTTTGATGTCCTGCGCATAGAGTTTGCGGTCGAAGGAGATAGACGCGTTGATCGCTTCCATGATGGCGGCCGGACCCGAGGCAAAACGTCCGCCCCACATCTGGTTGCTGGTTTTCTTATCGCTCATGGCTATAACCCGTGCTTCGGAGCAGTTTTGAGAAAATGGCAGACGGTAGTAGATTCTTCCCGGCCCCGCGCCTGATCCTCGCCGCCTTGGTGGCGGGCGCGCTGGCGGGCGCGGTCGCGGTATATGTCAGCGAGAGCCGGTCTGGCAACAATGCACCGGCACAAGCTGCCGTGGGTGAGAGCAAGGACGACGTGGCCTGCGCGGCCAAGAGCGACCGCGCCAAGAAGGTCGCGGCTTCGGCCACCGGTGAGGTCGCGGCACTTTTGCCGGCCGATCCGCCACAATCCCTGAAGAGCCTTGCCTTCAACGGTCCGGACGGCAAGCCGATGACGATTGCCGATCATGCCGGCAAGACGGTGCTGCTCAATCTATGGGCGACATGGTGCGCGCCGTGCCGTGCCGAAATGCCGGCGCTCGATGCGCTGCAGAAGGAAAAGGGCAGCGACGCCTTTCAAGTGATCGCCGTCAATGTCGATGCCGGCGACGATGTGAAGCCGAAGAAGTTCCTCAGCGATACCGGCGTCGCGACGCTTGGCTATTACCGGGATTCGACGATGGCGCTGTTCAACGACCTCAAGAAGCGCGGCCTGGCGCTAGGCCTTCCTGTCACCATGCTGGTCGACGGCGAGGGCTGCCTGATCGCCCATATGAACGGCCCGGCCGAATGGTCGGGGCCGGACGCCAGGCGGCTGGTCGAGACGGCACTCAAGCCCGAGAGCCTCTAGTCTAGCGTGTGGCTAGCGCAGGTGCCGGTGCGAAGGCCAGAACGCTTCTGTCGCGCAAGGTAGCGGGTTTGCTGCCGACAGCGGGTGTGACGACACCGGTCAGATCGCCGAATTCTTCGATGAGAGCTGGCCTGCCGATATAATAGCCCTGGCCGATCTCGCAGGCTTCGGCGTCCAGGAATTTCAGTTCGCCGAGCGTCTCGACCCCCTCCGCCAGAACCGGCAGGCCGAGACCACGTCCAAGTCCCAGGACGGCGCGCACGATCGCCGCGACCTGGCCGTTCTTGTCGACCGACTTGATGAAGGAGCCATCGATCTTGATCTTGTCGAAGGGGAAGGCGCGGAGGTTGGAGAGCGAGGAATAGCCGGTTCCAAAATCGTCCATGGCCACGCGCACGCCCAGCGCCTTGACCTGCCGCAAGGTGGCCAGCGCCCGCGGCATGTCCTTGACAAGCGCCGTCTCGGTGATCTCAAGCTCGAGCCTGCCGGGCGCCAGGCCGGAATTCAGCAATGTTTCGTGGACCTTGCGGCTGAAATTCGTGTTGTGGAGCTGCACCGCCGAAACGTTGACGGCCACTGTCAGCGGATTTTCCCAGCGGGCGGCTTCCTCGCAGGCAGCCGTCAGCACCCATTCGCCAATCTGGCCAATGGCGCCGCTGTCTTCGGCCACCGGGATGAATATGGCCGGCGACACGTCGCCGCGCGTCGGATGCCGCCAGCGGACCAACGCTTCGAAGCCGACCATCTTTCCGCTGCTGATCTCTTTCTGCGGCTGGTAGACGAGATAGAACTCCTGGCGTGCGACCGCCTGGCGCAGTTCGTGCTCCATGACGCGCTTGTCGCGGGCCTCGGCCCCCATCGATGCTTCGAAATAACGGTAAGTGTCCTTGCCTTCGGTCTTGGCCCGGTAGAGTGCCGTATCGGCGTGGCTTATCAGGCTGGCCTGGTTTTCGGCATCCGACGGATACAGCGCAATGCCGATGCTTGCCGACACAAGGCCGCCGCCGACCGAGAGCCGGTTTTCCTCGCGCATGGCGGTCAGCACCGCGTTGGCGATACGGCCCGCCTCCAACGGGTCGGCCAGGTTCGGCGCGATGATGGCGAACTCATCGCCGCCCAGCCGCGCCACCATCTGCCCTGGACGAAGGATACCGGTCGCGCACTGCGCAACCTTCTGCAGCATGGCGTCGCCTGCGCCGTGCCCATACAGGTCGTTGACCTCCTTGAACCGGTCGAGATCAAGCAGCAGAAGCGCAAGCTGGCCGCCTTTCCTGGTCCGGACCATCGCAGCGATTTCCGTCTCCAGCCGGCCGGAAAAGCTGCGGCGATTGGCCAGTCCGGTCAAGGGATCGAAATGGGCAAGCCGCAGGATCTCCTGTTCCGCCTTCTTGCGCTCGCGAATGTCGCGGACCGCGACCACGTTGTGCGGTTTGCCACAGTAGTCGATGCTCCTGGCGATCAGCTCGACAGGAATGCTCGTGCCATCGCGACCGCTCAATTCGGCCTCCTGCGGCTGTTCGCCGAAGCCCGACACATCGGATCCGAAGAGATCGCCAAGCTGCATTCCGTTCAGGGTCGCTGTTGCTATGCCCGTCAGTGCCGCAATGCTGTCATTGGCACTGATGATGCGGTTGCCGTCGCAGACGATCAGCCCCTCCACGGCGGCATTGGCCAGGCCGTGCATGCGGTCGACCTCGAGCTTCTGGCGACGGAAGCGCAAATCGATCCACAGCGCCGATGCCGACAGAACCAGGATCACCAGTGTGGCGGCGGCGGCGGCGAAAGCCTGCGAGGTCGGCTCGATCGTGTATTCGGATATGACGATCGAGGGATCGGGGAAGATCGAGACGGCACCCATACCGATGAAATGCAGGATGCAGATCGCCAGCGTCAGCAGCACCGCGCCGCCGGATGTCGCCTTCAAGGAGGGGCGGCGCTGCACGACACGCAGCGCCAGCGCCGCGAGCGTTACGCCGGCCAGCAGGGAAACGGCGACAAGCAAGAGGTTCCACTCGATACGGCCCTGAACCTCGAACGCCGCCATGCCGATGTAGTGCATGGCTGCGATACCGCCGCCCAGCACGGCGCCGCCGACGAGATGATAGTCGAACTCATCCCGCAAGGTGGCGATCCACATGCCGGCTGCCGTCAAAGTGACCGAAGCAGCGAGCGAAAGCACGGAGAGTGCCGGATCATAAGCACTGGGTATGCCCGGTGTGAATGCGAGCATGGCGATGAAGTGCGTTGCCCAGATGCCAAAGCCGGTCGAAGTGGCCGCGATCATCAGCCAGGCAAGCCGGTTCCGATCTGTGGAACGGCTTATGTGCTGAAGCAGGTTGACAGCAGAGAAGCAGGAAATTCCGCAGATCAGCGCGGCGAGTGCGACCAGTCTCAGATCATGTTCGTTGACGATACAATTGTAGACCGTCAGCATTTATTTCACCTGAGCTTTGGAAATAAACAGGGCAGCAGGATTGAGTAGCGCGTTGCCGTTGAGGGATCGATAAAGTCGGCTGCAACCTTGGCGTGTCTCTTCGGGTTGCTGCGGCTGCAATCAGGGCTGACACGCCGAAAGCCAGCTTGACGGTCCCGACGGTGGTTCCTGGCGCGCTTGTCGTCGCGCTAAGCCGGCTAACCGCATCGCTCTCCATGCCTCCAAGCGGAGGCGAGCGTTGCGTCAGGTAAAGGGTGAAGTTCGTCGATCTGCAACAAAACCGTTGTCTGATTGTCATGAGCGACACATATTGCCTTCGCGGGAGTGCCCCCTTTCGCCAATGACAAACGGGAGATGAAACATGAAGTCCTTCGGCTTCGCGGCCGGTGTTGCCGCTACCTTTATGACGCTTTCCTCAACCTCCGCTTTTGCCGTCACGCAGATCAGTTGGTGGCACGCCATGACTGGCGCCAATGCCGAAGTCGTCGACAAGATCTCCAAAGATTTCAATGCCAGCCAGAGCGACTATGAGCTCGTTCCGGTGTTCAAAGGCACGTATCCCGAGACGCTGAATGCCGGCATTGCCGCCTACCGCGCGGGCCAGGCGCCAGACATCATCCAGGTGTTCGACGTCGGCACCGGCGTGATGATGGCGGCCGAAGGTGCCATCAAGCCCGCAGCCGATCTGTTGACCAGCGCTGGAATGACCTTCGACAAGAGCCAGTATCTGCCAGGCATAGTCGGCTATTATTCGAAGCCGGACGGCACCATGCTCTCCTTCCCCTACAACTCCTCCTCGCCGATCCTTTATTACAACAAGGATATCTTCAAGAAGGCTGGTCTCGACGTCGATAGCCCACCCAAGACCTGGAATGAAGTGTGGGAAGACGCCAAGAAGATCAAGGCGAGCGGCGCGGCCGCCTGCGGCTACACCTCGACCTGGCTGACCTGGATACATCTGGAGAATTTCGCGGCCTGGAATGACGTGTCATGGGCCACCCAGCAGAACGGTCTGGCCGGCGGCGATGTCGAGCTCAAGATCAACGCGCCGATTTTCGTCAACCATTTCCAGGCGCTGGCGGACCTCGCCAAGGACGGCACCTTCAAATATGGCGGCCGCACCTCCGAAGCCAAGCAGATCTTCCTTGCGGGCGAATGCGGGATCATGACCGAATCGTCCGGCGGGCTTGGCGATATCGTCAAGTCCGGCATGAATTACGGCATTGGCCAATTGCCGTATGACAGCGACGCCAAGGGTGCGCCGCAGAACACGACGCCGGGTGGCGCCAGCCTGTGGGTTTTCGCGGACAAATCCGATGAGGAATACAAGGGCGTCGCGGCCTTCTTCGCCTACCTGTCGAAGACCGAGGTGCAAGAATACCTGCACCAGAAGTCGGGTTATCTGCCGGTAACGCTGGCGGCTTATGAAGCGACCAAGAAGTCCGGTTTCTATGACAAGAATGTCGGCCGCGAGACCCCGATCCTGCAGATGACGGGTAAGACGCCGACCGACAATTCCAAGGGCGTACGTCTGCCGAATCTGCCGCAGGTGCGCGATATCCAGAACGAGGAGTTCGAGAAGATGCTCGCCGGCCAGCAGACCGCGCAGCAGGCGCTCGACAATGCGGTTACGCGTGGCAATGCCGCGATCAAGGAAGCGCTGGGGAATTAGAGCGAGCGCAGGTCCTTGCTCTACGGCGCACCTACCTGTCCCGCCGGGCATCTCCCCTCGGTGAGGGGAGTTTTGCCGTGCCTTGCGATTTCGCCAATGGTCGATGATGCCCAGTCCGAGACGCTCATCAAAGCCATCTTGGCGGAGAGGGGTGCCGCATGGTGCCGCCCGCCTCATCACCTCGGAGTGGCTCCGTGACCCCTCGCGTCGTGTTCCCCAACAAGGTCCTTCCCTACCTGCTTGTGGCGCCGCAACTGGCCATCACGCTCGTTTTTTTCTACTGGCCGGCCGGTCAGGCGTTCTACCAATCCATGCTCAGGCAGGATCCGTTCGGGCTGAGGACCAAGTTCGTCTGGTTCGCCAATTTCAGGAAAGTGCTTGCCGATCCGGCCTACCTGAACTCGATCAAGGTCACGGTGGTGTTTTCCCTTGCGACCGCTATCGTCGCCATGTGCGTGGCGCTCCTGCTTGCGGTCATGGCAGAGAAGGTGGTGCGCGGCAAAGGTCTCTACCGCACGCTCTTGATCTGGCCCTACGCGGTGGCGCCGGCGATTGCCGGTATGCTGTGGCTGTTCCTCTTCAACCCTTCGATCGGGTCGCTGGCCTACATGCTGAGGAGTTTCGGCATCGCCTGGGATCCACTGCTCAATGGCACCCACGCCATGATCCTGCTGGTGTCCGCCGCTGCCTGGAAGCAGATAAGCTACAATTTCCTGTTCTTCGTCGCCGGCCTGCAGGCGGTGCCGAAAGCCTTGATCGAGGCGGCGGCCATGGACGGCGCCGGCGAGACCAAGCGATTCTGGACCATCGTCTTCCCGCTGCTTGCGCCGACGACCTTCTTCCTGCTGGTCGTCAACACCGTCTATGCCCTGTTCGACACGTTCGGCATCGTCCATGCCGTCACCGGGGGCGGTCCGGGCAAGACGACTGAGACGCTGGTCTACAAGGTCTACAATGACGGCTTCGTCAATCTGATCCTCGGTGACTCGGCGGCGCAGTCGGTTATCCTGATGGTCATCGTCATCTCGCTCACCGCCATCCAGTTCCGCTATGTGGAACGCAAAGTCCATTACGGCTGAGGGCGAGCGATGATCGGCCAGTCACCGCTCCGCACCGTCATCGCCCACGCCATGCTGATCCTCGGCATATTGATCGTCGCCTTCCCGATCTACTACACGTTCGTTGCCTCGACGCAGACGCTGCAAACGATCCTCAGGCCGCCATTGCCGCTCCTGCCCGGCGATCAGTTCTGGAACAATTACAGCGAGGCATTGTTCGGCGGTGTCGGCCGCATCGGCGGCGTCAGCGTCGGCAGGCTGCTGCTCAACACGACGATCATGGCGCTCGGCATCGCGGTGGGAAAGATATTCATCTCGATCCTGTCTGCCTATGCGATCGTGTTCTTCCGCTTTCCGCTGCGCATGACCTTCTTCTGGCTGATCTTCATCACCCTGATGCTCCCCGTCGAGGTGCGCATCCTGCCAACCTACAAGGTGATGGTCGATCTCGGCATGATCGACACTTATGCGGGCCTGATCATCCCGCTGATCGCCTCGGCCACCGCCACGCTGCTGTTCCGCCAGTTCTTCATGACGATTCCTGGCGAATTGGTTGAGGCGGCGCGGGTCGACGGTGCGGGGCCGTGGCGCTTCTTCTTCGACATCCTGTTGCCGCTGTCGCGGACAAATATCGCGGCGCTGTTCGTCATCCTCTTCATTTATGGCTGGACACAGTATCTGTGGCCGTTGCTCGTCACCAACAGCAGCAACATGAACACGATCGTCATCGCGCTCAGAAAGATGGTCTCCTTCGCCGATGCCGATACGCAATGGCACCTGGTCATGGTTACAGCGATGCTGGCCATCGTGCCGCCGATCCTGGTCGTGGTGCTGATGCAACGCTGGTTCGTTCGCGGCCTGGTCGATTCCGAAAAGTGAGAAGCTGATGGCGACCGTCGATCTGAAGGATGTGAAGAAGGTCTACCCCAGCGGTTTCGAGGCCGTGAAGGGCGTTTCAATCGCGGTTCCCGACAAGGAGCTTTGCGTGCTGGTCGGCCCGTCGGGTTGCGGCAAGTCCACGCTGCTCAGAATGATCGCCGGGCTTGAAACCATCTCCTCGGGAACAGTTGCGATCGACGGCAAGATCGTAAACTCAACCGGTCCGACCGAGCGTGACATCGCCATGGTGTTCCAGAACTACGCGCTCTATCCGCATATGAAAGTCTACGACAACATGGCCTATGGGCTGCGCAACCGCGGCACGCCGAAAGATGAGATCGACAGCCGGGTCCGCGCGACGGCGAAAATACTGGAACTTTCGGCGCTGCTCGACCGCCGCCCGCGCGAGCTTTCCGGCGGCCAGCGCCAGCGTGTCGCCATGGGTCGTGCCATTGTGCGCAATCCGAGGGTTTTCCTTTTCGACGAGCCGCTTTCCAATCTCGATGCCAAATTGCGTGGCCAGATGCGCGTCGAGATAAAGAACCTGCAGCGCTCGCTTGGCGTCACGTCGGTCTATGTCACACATGACCAGCTCGAGGCGATGACGTTGGCCGACATCCTCGTCGTCATGAATGCCGGACTGGTCGAGCAAATGGGGGCGCCGCTCGACGTCTACGAAAGGCCGGCCTCGACCTTCGTCGCTTCCTTCATTGGCGCGCCGCCGATGAATCTCCTGCCCCTTTCGCAAGGCCCGGCTGGTCCGGCGCTGGCTGATGGCAAGACGATTGAATTTGCGCCTGCGAACGCCGTCACGCTCGGCTTCCGCCCCGAGGATGCCGACGTCACCTTCGGAGCCGAGGCACCGTCCGGCGCGCTCATTCTGCCGGCGCTGGTCGAGGCAGTCGAACCGGTAGGCGCCGAAAGTTTCCTTCACTGTGCTGCAGGTGGCAGCAGGATCGTCGTGCGGGTCGCGGGTCGCGCCACCGCCACGGTTGGCAACCAATTGCGCGTGGTTGCCAAGGCAGAAAAGCTGCACTGGTTCGATCAGGCCGGAAAGCGCGTCGGCTAATCAGAAAGATATGCCTACGCTCCACCCACGCGGCGTTCAGGCGAAGACATGCGCCTTTCCCGATACAGTCAGCCGGACGATCTCGCCGACCGCCGGCGCGTCCATGCCCGGTTTGCGCAGGACCAGCGGCGTGTTGCCGATCGCTGCCGCATCGGGCGGATCGGCATTGTTCAAGAGCCGCACCGCGACCGTGCACATCGAGCCGGCGAATTCGGATTCCGTCACCTCGCCGAACAGCATGTCCGAGGTGCCGGACATACCCTCGCGCGACGTTCTCTTCAGCGCGATCTGCTCCGGGCGAAGCATGATGCGGGCGATATCGCGGCTGTCATGGGTGTCGACCGCGATGCGGCCGAGCGGCGAGTTGGCGAAGCCATTTGATATCTTGGCCGGCAGGATGATGGCGTCGCCGAGGAATTCGGCGATCATCCTGTCCTTCGGCTTGAGATAGAGCTCGCGCGGCGTGCCGATTTGCGAGAACTTGCCGTCGCGCATCACCGCGACCTGGCTGGCGAAGGACAGCGCTTCGGCCTGGTCGTGCGTCACCAGGATGGTGGTGATGCCGGCGGCCTCCAGAAGTTCGGCCACCGCCTTGCGCATCGAGGCGCGCAGGCCGGTATCGAGCGCCGAGAACGGCTCGTCGAGAAGCATCAGCCTGGGCTTCATCGCCATGGCCCGGGCCAGCGCCACACGCTGCTGCTGGCCGCCGGAAAGCTCGTGCGGGCGGCGTTTGAGGATCGCCTTGTCGAGCCCGACGATGTAGGCGAGCTCGACGATGCGCTCAGCGCGCTTGTCCTCGCCGCGGCCCATGCCGAAACCGATATTGTCGCCAATGGTCAGATGCGGAAACAGGGCACCATCCTGCGCCACCACACCGATGCCTCGGCGATATGCCGGCACCGCAGCGCCGCCGTTGGCCAATATGGCACCGTCGAGCGTGATGTGGCCCTGGTCCGGAGCCTCGAAGCCGGCAATCAGCCGCAGCAGGGTCGTCTTGCCGCAACCGGAAGGACCGACGATCGCCGTCCGGCTGCCGCTGGCGACGCTCAGGTCGACGCCGGCAAGGGCCGCCACGGGACCGTATTGCTTGTGCAGGCCGCTGATTTCGAGAAAGCTCATCGTCCGGCCATCCGTTTCGACTGGACATAGAGCAGCCAGGTCAAGGGCAGCGACATCGCCACCATGATGAAGGCGTAGGGTGCCGCCGAGGCATAATCAATCTCGCCACTGTAGGACCAGAAAGCCATCGCCAGCGTGCGGGTGCCGTTGGGCGCCAGCATCTGGGTGGCGGTCAGTTCGTTCATGATGCCGAGCGCCACCAGGGCCATGCCGGCCGCGGCACCCGGCGCCGACAGGCGGATCGTCGTCGACCACAGCGCCTGCAGCGGCGGCCGGCCGAGGCTGGAAGCGGCGCGTTCGAGCTCGACCGGCGCCTGCGCGATCGATGCCCGCAGGCTGACCAGCGCGCGCGGCAGGAACATCAGCGCATAGGCAACCAGGATGGTGAACAAGGTCTGGTAGAGCGGCAGCGCGATGCGTACGGTGATAGTGACCAGCGCCAGTGCGATGACGACCCCGGGCAGCGAGCCGACGATGTAGTTGCAGCCCTCCAGAAGACGCTGCAATGGCCCCGGCGCGCGGATCGAGATCCAGGCCATCGGCATGGCGGCGACGGTGGCGAGCAACGCGCCGGCGAGCGCCAGGAACAGCGTCTGGCCAAGCGCCAGGCCGATCTCGTCCAAGCGCCAGACAGCGGAGCCGCCGGCGGCAAGCCAGCCGCCAATGGTGACGAACGGCACGCCGAGCGCCAAAAGCGTGATGACGACTAGCAAGAGCAGGCTAGGCAGGGTGGCGCGTCCGAGGCTTGTGCGTTGCTGATGGCGCGCCGCGCCGGAGCCGACACGGGCATAGCGCTCCTCGCCGCGCACCAGCACTTCGAGGCCGAGCAGCACGAAGCAGCAGCTGACCAGCACGCCGGCCAGCATGTTGGCGGCCGGTCCATTGAAGGTCGACTGGAACTGGTCGACGATCGCCGTGGTGAAGGTGTCGAAGCGGATGAAGACATAGAGGCCGTACTCGGCCAGCAGATGCAGGCCGACCAGCAGCGAGCCGCCGCAGATGGCGAGCCGCAATTGCGGCAGCACGACCCGCCAGAACACGCGCCGGGGCCCAAGGCCGAGTGCGGCGGCGGCGTCTTCCAGGGCGGGATCGAGACGGCGCAACGCCGCCGACACCGGCAGATACAGGAACGGGAAATAGGCGATCACGGAAACCAGCACGCCGGCCCACAGGCCGTGTAGTCCCGGCACCATGGTGACCCAGGCATAGCTGTGCACAAAAGCCGGGATGGCGAGCGGCGCCACGCACAGCCAGGCCCAGAGCCGGGCGCCCGGCAGGTCGCTGCGCTCGGTCAACCAGGCCAGCGAAACCGACAGCACGATGGTGATCGGCACCGAGAGCGCGACCAGCAGGACAGTGTTGACCAGAAGCTCGCCGACACGCGGCCGGAAGACCAGTGCCGAGACTGTTTCCCAGCCGGTCTGCACCGCGATCCAGATGATGAAGGCAAGCGGCACCAGCGCCAGCAGCGCAACGAAGATGGCGGCGAGGACCAGCCAAAGCGGTGCGCGTCGCCGAGCCCTTCGGCCTGTGCCCGAAGGCAGGCCCGAATGCGCGAGATCGACCGCGGACTGCATCAGGTCAGACGCCGTGCCGTTGCCGTCCAGCGGCAGCAATTGAAAGACCGCGATCGCGGTCGGGAACACAGCGTGTCGTCATCGACGAATGCCATCTCGAAAAACAAAATCACTCCCGCGGAAGGCGAATTCCCGCGGGAGCGTGGTCGGGTGTCCTTTTAGGACGAATGGCAACTAAAGCAAGCCGGCTGCCGTCATCAGATCGGTGACCTTCTTGGAGTTCAGCGTCGTGGCATCGACCTTCGGCGCCTGCAGATCGGCGAGCGGCACCAGCTTCGGGTTGGAGTCCGCACCCTTGCCGACCGCGTACTCGAAGGAATCGCCGGTTTTCAGCACGTCCTGACCGCCTTTGCCTGTCAGCCATTTCAGGAACGCCTGGGCTTCCTTCGGATGCTTGCTCGAAGCCAGCACACCGCCGCCGGAGATCGAGACGAAGGCGCCCGGATCCTGGTTCTTGAAATAGTGCAGCGCGACATTCTTGCTGTTTTCGCCGGTCTTGGCCTGATCGCCGAAATAGTAATAGTGATAGATCACGCCGCCTTCGATCTCGCCGGCATTGACCGCCTTCATCACCGTGCTGTTGCCCTTGTAGGCGGTGAAATTGGTTTTCATCGCCTTCAGCCAGTCGGCGGTAGCGGCTTCACCTTTGAGCTGGAGCAGGGCGCTGACGATGGCCTGGAAATCAGCGCCCGACGGGGAGGCGGCCCAACGGCCTTTCCAGCTCGGATCGGCGAGGTCCAGCATCGACTTGGGCAACTGGTCGGCAGTCAGCTTGGTCTTGTTATAGGCAAAGACCGTGCTGCGCGCGGCAACGCCGACCCATTTGCCGCTGGCCGGCTGATAGTCCTGGGGAACCTGTGCCAGCGTGTCCGCGTCGACCGGCGCGAACAGGCCGGCGCTTTCGACCAGCGCCATGGCCGGTGAGTTTTCGGTCAGGAAGACGTCTGCGGGCGAAGCAGCGCCCTCGGCGACGATCTGGTTGGAGAAATCGCTGTCGCCGCCATTGCGCACGGTGACCTTGATGCCTGTTTCCTTGGTGAAGCCTTCGGCCCACGCCTTGGTCAGGCTTTCGTGCTGGGCGTTGTAGACAATGATGCCATCCTCTTCCGCCTTTGCCGGACCGGCGATGAGGCTGATTGCCAGCGCGGCGGCGCCGGCGAGGGTGGAAAGAGCGTATTTCATGGCATTGTCCTCGATTTCGGGGGTCCTAGGTCTGTCACGGCTGCACCTATCGATACATGACAGCTATAGTCAACATTGTTGGTGTGCTTCAATCGGTCGCTGACGTGCAAAGGTGGGTGCCGAACGGACAATTCCGCGTGATGCTCACGGTTCGGCGGTGCCGCAAACTTTCGTGATTTGCCGACAGTTTGGCTTGGACATTATTTCGCCGGCCACGTAACAAATCAGCGCCGAGACGCGAAAATCGGGGAGTGAACTCTTGTGAGCGGCAAGGACGAGGCCGAACTTTCCCGGCTGATGCGGGCCGCGATCGCGGGAGATGAAAGGGCTTACGCCGACTTTCTGCACCGGATTGCCGCGCTGGTTCGCGGTTTTGCCAGGCGCAAGATCGTGCAGGGCGGGGTCGATCCCGAGGATGTCGTGCAGGAAACCTTGCTGGCCATTCATGTGAAACGGCATACCTGGCGTCAGGATGCGCCGGTGTTGCCGTGGGTCTATGCGATTGCCCGCTTCAAGCTGATCGATGCGTTCAGGCGGCGCGGACGGCGCATCGAGATCGACGTCGACGATATCGCCGAGACGTTCGCCGAGCCGGAAACCGAGACCGTCAGCGAGCGCGACATCAACCGTGCATTGGACGGTCTGTCGCCGGCTCAGCGCTCCGTGGTCTCGGCCGTGTCGGTGGAAGGGCGGTCCATCGGCGAGACGGCGGCAAAGTTCGGCATCAGTGAGACGGCGGTGCGGGTGTCGCTGCATCGCGGACTTGCCGCGATAGCCAAGCGATTCGGGCAGGGGCGGTTCGGGCGGGAATGACATGAGAACGGACGATCTCATCAAGGCGCTGGACGCCGATGCAACCAGCAAGGCGATGCCGCTGCAATCGGCCTGGTGGCTGGCCGCCGGTGCGGCAGCGGTGATCGCGGCCGTCGTTTTCCTGCTGACCATCGGCCCACGCCCGGATTTCATGGCGGCCGCGCACACGATGCGCTTCCTTTCCAAATTCGTTTTCACCATCGTGCTTGCCGTCAGCGCCTTCGCCCTGATCCGCGCCTTGTCGACACCGGGTGCGTCGACGGGCCGGGCGATGGTTGGGATGGCTGCGGCGCCAGTGCTGGTAGCCGTGGCGGTGGTTCTGGAGCTTTTCATGGTGCCGGAGGCGCTGTGGGGAACCAAAATGGTCGGCTCCAACATGATGATCTGCATGGCTTTCATCCCGCTGATCGGCCTCGGTCCGCTTGCCATCTTCCTGTGGATGCTGCGCTACGGGGCGCCGACACGGCCGGTGCTTGCCGGTGCGGTGGCAGGCCTGCTCGCCGGCGGGCTGGCGGCAACCTTCTATGCCGCCCACTGCTTCGACGATTCGCCGCTTTTCGTCGCCACCTGGTACACGATAGCCATTGCAGCGCTCGCATTGCTTGGCGCGCTCGGCGGACGGTTTTTCGTGCGCTGGTAGCGTTGCGCCACGCTAGCCCGCTCGCGCATACCGATCCTTAATCATGCCGGCAATTGTTTGCCGGTTAGCGATGGCACCGGAATGCCTGACGCAACCTTTCCTTAAAATCGATCCGCCAAGGTTGAGGCGAGAACATGCGTTTGCGCACGGGGGTGGCACGTATCGTGATGTGGCGAGGATTGACCAGCCGAGAATCTCTTGGGCGTGCAGGGCTGGCGTTGCTCGTCGCCGGCCTGGGCGTGCTGGCGGCCTCGATCCTGCTGTCGCGCCTGGACCTGGGCACCGAAGCCTTGAAACTCTGCCTGCAGATCGCGATGGCAGTGGCGGCGGGCGCGCTGTTCCTCGCCGCCCTGTCCACCCGCAGGATCAGCATGGATCGCCAACAGATCGCCGAGAGCGAGCTGCGCTTCCGCCGCGCCATGGAGGATTCAGCGATCGGTATCGTCGTTGTCGGTCTCGATGGGCGCATCCGCCAGACCAATCCGGCCTTCGCGGCCATGCTTGGCTACACAAGCGAAGAGATCGAGGCGCTGACTTTCTTCCAGATCACGCATCCCGACGACCAGCAGATCGGGCGGGAGACGATGGACGATCTGAAGGCGGGCACGGTCAATTCCTTCCATTTCGAGAAGCGCTATCTCCGCAAGGACGGAACGCCTGTCTGGGCCCATCTTGCCGGTTCGGTCATTCGCGATGAGACCAGCGGCCGCCCGCTCTATCTCGTCTCGCAAATCGAAAACATCGACGCTCGCAAGCAGGCCGAGGCGCGCATTGCCGAAGCGGAAACGCGTTGGAATTTCGCGCTCGCCGGCGCCGGCCAGGGCGTCTGGGACCTCGACATGCGCAAGGGCGGCACGACCTATTCCTCGACCTGGGTCAAGATGCTGGGCTATGCGGATGGCGAGCTCGATGGCGACACCGACCGCTGGCTGACGATGATCCATCCTGATGATCGCGAGACTGTCGCCGAAGCGGATCGCGCTCATCTCGAGGGCAAGACACCGTTCTTTGAGGCCGAGTTCAGGATGCGCCACAAGGATGGCCACTGGGTGTGGATCCTCGACCGCGGCAAGGCCATCGAACGTGATGAGGATGGACGGCTGATCAGGGCCATCGGCAGCTTGACCGACATCACCCGCCGCAAGGAGGCCGAAGAGCGCCTCACCGTGTCGGCGGCAATGCTTGCCGATGAAAAGGAGCGGCTGAGGGTGACGCTGCAATCGATCGGCGATGCCGTGATCTGCACCGATGCCGCAAACCGGATCACCTTCATGAACCCGGTCGCCGAAAAGCTGACCGGGATTGCCGGCGGCGAGGCTCTCGGCAAGATGCTTGGCCATGTCTACTGGGCGGTCGATGAGGAGACGGGGCACAGGATCGGCGTGACCCGGCCCGCGGTTGGCGTTCATGCGCCCGCCGACCAGAACAGCCGCGCCGTCCTCATCCGGCGCGATGACACGCGCTGCAGCATTCGCCAGGTGGTGTCGCCGATCGTCAACGACCGCAACGAATTCTGCGGGCTGGTCATCGTCTTCCAGGACTTTACCGATGCGCGCGCGCTGCAGCGCCAGCTCGCCCACGCCGCGGCACACGATGCGCTGACCGGCCTTGCCAACCGCTCCAGCTTCATCCGCGCCATGGAGGACCTCGTCGGCCAGGCGCGCAAGGACGGCACCGCCGACACGACACGGTCGGTCGGCGACACGACAAGGTCGGTCGGAGGCGCCGGACATCAGTTCATGTTCATCGACCTCGACCACTTCAAACTGGTCAACGACACGGGTGGTCACGCGGCGGGAGACGCGCTGCTGAAGCGGGTCGCCGTGGCTATTCGCGGCGTGCTTGGTCCAGACGACATCGTCGCTCGCCTCGGCGGCGACGAATTCGCGGTCGTTTTGAAATCGGGTTCGGCAGCCGGCGCCAAGATCGCGGCGCGCTCCATCATCGATGCGATCGGCGGGCTAGACTTCACCTGGGACGGCCGTCCTCACGTGATCGGCGCCAGCATCGGGTTGGCTGCGATCAATGCCAATTGTGGCGAGGTCGACGAGATCATCGCCAGGGCCGATGCGGCTTGCTATGCCGCCAAGGCGGCGGGCCGTGGCTGTGTCTCCGTGGCGCCCGACGCACAGATCGTGGATGGCCGGACAGAGCCACTGGCGGTGGCCTCCTGATAGACCCGTGGCCGTTGAACCGAAAGGCTTGTCCCTGATTTGCGCCGACGATCCGCTCAGCGCGTCGGGACGGGATGCTCGCCGCGATAGTCGTAGAAGCCGCGCCCGGTCTTGCGGCCGAGCCAGCCGGCCTCGACATACTTCACCAGGAGCGGGCAAGGGCGGTACTTGGAGTCCGACAGGCCGTCATGCAGCACCTGCATGATCGACAGGCAGGTATCGAGCCCGATGAAGTCAGCCAGCTGCAGCGGCCCCATCGGATGGTTGGCGCCGAGCCGCATGGCCGTGTCGATGGCGTCGACCGAGCCGACACCCTCATAGAGCGTGTAGATCGCCTCGTTGATCATCGGCAGCAGGATGCGGTTGACGATGAAGGCAGGAAAATCCTCCGAGACCGTGATCGTCTTGTCGAGCTGCTTCACATAGGTCTTGGCTGCCTCGAAGGTCTGGTCCTCGGTGGCGATGCCGCGCACCAGTTCGACCAGCTTCATCAGCGGCACCGGGTTCATGAAATGTATGCCGATGAACCGCTCGGGCCGGTCGGTCTGCGCGGCAAGCCGCGTGATTGAGATCGACGAGGTGTTGGTCGCCAGGATGGCTTCGGGATTGAGCTGCGGACAAAGCTGGGCGTAGATCTTGCGCTTGACCGTCTCGTCCTCGGTCGCCGCCTCGATCACCAGGTCAGCACCCGCAAGATCGGCCATCGCGGGCGCGGCCGAAATGCGGCCCATCGCATCGTTGCGCACCTTCTCGTCGAGCTTGCCGGACCCCACCTGGCGGGCCATGTTGCCGCTGATCGTGGCGATGCCCTTCTCGATGCGGTCGGGCGAGATATCGTAGATCAATACCTTGTAGCCTGAAAGCGCGGAGACATGGGCGATGCCGCCACCCATCTGGCCCGCGCCGATGATGCCGATCGTCTCGATCTTGCTCATTACACCGATCCCGTCCTGAACCCTTCCGCTTGAACTGCGAAAGCGCTCCACCTTTTATTTTACCGCAATCCCGGACGCAAAACCGCTGCGCACTTTGCTGGATTGCTTTCAGCCTTTGCGGCCTGCTTTTTGTGCGGTGCAAACTAAAAGGGCGGGGCGACTTCGTCTACCCCACCCTCACCATTTAATACGCTTTGGCAGAAAGCGTCAAAGCGCCTTTTGCAGTTCCGGCAGGATGACGAACAGGTCCCCGACGAGGCCGTAGTCGGCAACCTGGAAAATCGGCGCCTCCTCGTCCTTGTTGATGGCGACGATGACCTTGGAATCCTTCATGCCGGCAAGGTGCTGGATGGCGCCGGAGATGCCGACCGCGATGTAGAGATCGGGGGCAACCACCTTGCCGGTCTGGCCGACCTGCCAATCGTTCGGCGCATAGCCGGCATCGACGGCGGCGCGGGAAGCGCCGACCGCGGCGCCGAGCTTGTCGGCAACCGGCAGGATGACCTCCTGGAATTTCTCCGAGGAGCCCAGCGCGCGGCCGCCCGAGATGATGATCTTGGCCGAGGTCAACTCCGGACGGTCGGTCTCGGAAAGCTTGTTCTCGATGAAGGTGGAGAGGCCCGGATTGGCCGCGGCCTTGACGGTCTCGACGGCTGCCGAGCCGCCCTCGGGGGCTGCCTGGAAGGAGGCGGTGCGCACGGTGATCACCTTCTTGGCGTCGCTCGACTGCACCGTCTGGATGGCGTTGCCGGCATAGATCGGCCGCTTGAAGGTGTCGGGCGATACGACTTCGATGATCTCGGACACCTGCGCGACATCGAGGAGCGCAGCCACGCGCGGCGCGACATTCTTGCCCGACGAGGTCGCCGGCGCGATGATGGTGTCGTAGGCGCCCGCCAGCGACACAATGAGCGCTGCCGTCGGTTCGGCCAGGCGCTCGGCAAGCTCGTCGGCCTCGGCCAACAGCACCTTGCTCACGCCCTTCAGCTTGGCGGCAGCGTCGGCTGCCGGCTTGGCGCCCTTGCCGGCAACCAGCACATGCACGTCCGAGCCGATCTGCAGCGCGGCCGACAGCGCCTTGGCGGTCTGGTCGGAAAGGGTTGCGTTGTCGTGTTCTGCAATCAGAAGAATAGCCATTGATGATATTCCTGACTTTCGTCTTCGCGGCTCCCTGAAATCCGGTCAGGCCGAGTCGAAAACGGTTGGTTTCGAGAACCGGAGCGGAGCGTACTTCTGTACGTGAGCACCGGAAGCGGAGAAGCCAGCCGTTTGCAGGCCGGCCTCATCGGATTTCCTTACAGCACGCCGGCTTCGTTCTTCAGCTTGTCGACCAGCTCAGCGACGCTCTTGACCTTGACGCCTGCCTTGCGGCCGCTCGGCTCTTCGGTCTTGATGACCTTCAGCCGCGGCTTGACGTCGGCGCCGTAGTCGGCCGGGCTCTTCTCGTCGAGCTGCTTCTTCTTGGCCTTCATGATGTTGGGCAGCGAGGCATAGCGCGGCTGGTTGAGGCGAAGGTCGGCGGTGACGATCACCGGCATCTTCAGTTCCACCGTCTGCAGGCCACCATCGACTTCGCGCGTCACCTTGGCCTTGTCGCCGTCGAGCACGATCTTGGAGGCGAAGGTGCCCTGCGCCCAGCCCAACAGTGCCGCCAGCATCTGGCCGGTCTGGTTGGAATCGTCGTCGATCGCCTGCTTGCCGAGGATGACGAGGCCGGGCTGCTCGGCGTCGACGACGCCCTTCAGCACCTTGGCGACGCCGAGCGGCTCGGTCTGTTCGTCGGTCTTGACCAGGATGGCGCGGTCGGCGCCCATGGCGAGCGCCGTGCGCAGGGTTTCCTGCGCCTGCTGCGGGCCGATCGAGACGACGATGATTTCTTCCGCCTTGCCAGCTTCCTTCAGCCGGATCGCCTCTTCAACCGCGATCTCGTCGAACGGGTTCATCGCCATCTTGACGTTGGCGAGCTCCACCGCCGAACCATCAGCCTTCACGCGAACCTTGACGTTCGCATCCACAACCCGCTTCACGGGCACAAGGATCTTCATTTGCCTGTCACCTCTTCACGCTAATTGGGCGCGCTATAACAGCCTGCGCCCGTTCTGAGTTGTCGAAAGCCGACATTCCAGGTGGAAATTCTGGCCGGATGGAAATTCTGGTCTTTGCCCGCCTTAGGTTGCGGCGGAGACGTTTCCGTAGTTGCGGCAACCCTGCACGTCAATACGCTGCAAGTGGCTCAAATCGGTTCAGTCCGAACTGGAAGCGTTTCCGCGTCCCCAGCGCGGTGTCGCGGCGGGTTGATCGGGGATCAGCGGTTCCGTGGCAACCGGCGGCTGGTCGGGCGCGGCGGGCGCGACGTCTTCGTCGGCGCCGGCAAACAGCGGCACGCCGCGGCTACGCAAGACAAGCACCAGAACGGCGCCGGCGATGATGCCGCCGATATGGCAGGCCCAGGAGATCTGATCCTCGCCGCCGGCGGCAAACATCACCACCTGGAAAAGGACCCACAGGATGAGCGGGATGAAGGCCGGAATGCGCAGCGGGATGCGGGCGAAGGCCAACACCCAGACCTTCACCCTGGGATAAAGGATCAGATAGGCGACGACCACGCCGGCGATGGCGCCCGAGGCACCGATCAGCGGCACCTGCGAGTCCCAGGCGACGAGGCCCTGGAAGGCGGCGCCGGCGATCGCGCACAACAGGTAGAAGATGAGGTAGCGGATGTGACCGAGCGCGTCCTCGACATTGTCGCCGAACACCCACAGGAACAGCATGTTGCCGCCGAGGTGGAAGATGTCGGCATGCAGGAAGGAATAGGTGAGATAGCTCAGGCTTTCGGGGATGACGATAAAACGGGGATCGAGCTCGGCGGTGTCATGGACGACCGACGGGATGAAGCCGAGACCAAGCACGGCGGCATTGGAGAAACTCTCGCCGCCGAGCGCGGTGGCGAGGTAGACCAGGGCGTTGACCACGATCAGCCCGATGGTCACATATTGCAGGCGGATATGGCGCAGCCTGTTGGTGTCGTAAAGCGGGATGAACATGCCCCAGGCCCTCTTCCGCTTTCGACAATCAGCGGTTCTTGCCGGGAACCCATAGCACGTCGGCGTTTCCGTTGTCATTGACCGCCCGGGCGGCGACAAACAGGAAATCCGAGACGCGGTTGATGTATTTCAGACCGTCGCGGTTGACGTGCTCGTTCGGGTCCTGGGCCAGTGCGACCATCAGCCTTTCGGCTCGCCTTGCCACGGTGCGGGCAAGGTGAAGTGCCGCCGCCGCCGCTGTGCCGCCATTGAGCACGAAGGATTTGAGCGGCTGAAGCTCCTTGTTGAGAAGGTCGATGTCCTTTTCGACCCGGTCGGTCTGCACGGCGACGATGCGAAGCGGCTCATAGCCGAGCGGCTTGCCGTCGTCGGGTACGGCGAGATCGGCGCCGAGATCGAACAGATCGTTCTGGATGCGGGACAGCATGGCGTCGATCGCGGGATGGGCCGCGGCCGTGTGGACCCTGGCGATGCCGATGCAGGCATTGGCCTCGTCGACCGTGCCGTAGGCCTCTACCCGCAGATCGGATTTCAGCCGCCTCTCGCCGGTGCCGAGACCCGTGGTGCCATCATCGCCGGTGCGGGTGTAGATCTTGTTGAGCTTGACCATTTCGCCTCCCCGGCCGCCGGCATCCTCACTTGCGGGTGAAATACACCGCCAGCAGGATCAGCACCAGCGCCACGGCCTGCAGCATGACTCGCGCCTGCATCAGCTTGTTCGAGGTGACGCCGGAGCCGCCGCGCATCATGTTGATGAGGCCGCGAACAAGCACGACCGCAACGGCGACCATGACCAGAATGGCGAGAATGTTGAAGACGGTTGCCATTGCTTCGTTCCAGTTGGTTGGCGTTCAGGCGCGTTTGGCCATCAGGCGGTAAAGCATCGATGCCGGCAGGATGCGTCTGAGCACCGCGCCGATCCTGGCGGGCACTGTTACCACATAGTGCGGGCGTGGGCGCCGCGACAGAAGTGCATGGCGCAGCGCCGCATGAACCACTTCCGGCCCTGGCTTCAAGGCCGATTGGCTGCCGCCGGCCCGCAGTCGCTCGAGTTGCGCCGCATAGTCCACGCGGTGCACGGAATTCTCGTGGTCGATGTTGCTGAGAAACCAAATGAGGCCATTGCTGGCGATCTTCGACTTCACCGGCCCCGGCTCGATCAGCGAAACGTGGACGCCGCTGCCGGCCAGTTCCTGGCGCTGGCAGAGCATCAAGGCCTCCAGTGCGTGCTTCGACGCCGAATAGGCGCCGCGAAAGCGCACCGGCACGAGGCCAAGGATCGAGGAGCAGTGGACGATGCGGCCCTGACCCTGGCGGCGCATCACCGGCACCAGCCGGCGGGTCAAATCATGCCAGCCGAAGAAATTCGCCTCGAACTGCTGCTTGAGCGCGGCAACGGGCAGATCCTCGACGGCGCCCGGCTGCGCATACGCGCCGTTGTTGAACAGGGCGTCGAGCCGGCCGCCGGTGCGGTCGAGCACCGCCGTCACCAGCGCGGCGATGGAGTCCGGCTCGCAATAATCGAGATAGAAGGCCTCGATGCCATCGGCTTCGAGCGCGGCGATATCCTGTGGCTTGCGCGCCGTTGCGAACACCCGCCAGCCTTCCGCCTTCAACGCGCGGGCGCAGTACGCGCCTATTCCCGAAGACGCACCGGTGATGATAATCGAGCGCAACTTCTGCGCCGGACCGTTCGTGGTTTCGCCAAGGGTTGCCATTTGCCGCAATCCCTTCCCATATTCCCGGCGTGGAGACAATTGGAGGGCGCGGTTCTTGTTGCGGAAGATCGTAGCCCTCAAGCGGGTCCTCTACGACGCACTTGGTCATTTCAACACCGATGACGGCTGGGCGATGGCCAGCCATCTGGCGATCACCTCGCTGATGGCGCTGTTCCCGTTCCTGATCTTCGCGACGACGCTGGCGAGCTTCCTCGGCGCGCAGGCGTTCTCCGACACGGCCGTGCATCTGGTCTTCGACACCTGGCCCGAACAGATCGCCAAGCCGATCGCGCGCGAAGTGCTCAATGTGCTGACCGTCAGGCGCACCGACCTTTTGACCTATGGTGTGGTGCTTGCGGCCTATTTTGCCTCGAACGGCATCGAGGCGCTGCGCACGTCGCTCAACCGCGCCTACCGCGTCTCGGAAACGCGCGGCATCATCTACCGCCGGGTGCAGAGCATCATCTTCGTGCTCATCGCCACAGCCGGTTTCCTGGCGATCAGCGTGCTCCTGGTGTTCGCGCCGCTGCTGGCGCGGCTCGCCGAAGCCCATATCGACTGGATCAAGCCCTATATGGGCACCATTACGCTATGGCGTTACGTCATCGCTTCGGCGGTCATTGTCGGCGGATTGTTTGCCGTCCATTTCTGGCTGCCGGCGGGCAAGCGCCGCTTCGTGTCGCTGGTGCCGGGCATCGTCTTCACGCTGGCGGCATGGCTTATCGGTTCGACCATCTTCGCCACCTATCTCGACCACTTCTCGTCCTATGTGACGACCTATGCCGGCCTGGCCTCGATCATGATCGCCGTGGTCTTCCTCTACATGGTGTCTGCGATCTTCATCCTCGGCGGCGAGCTCAATGCCGCGATCAGCCGCTACCTGGAGGCGCGTGCGCGGGTGGGATGACAGGGCGAATTGAGGAATTGAAGAACTGAAGAATTGGAGAAAAAGCGGGCCATATCCGGCGCTGTCTGTGCTTCTTCCTCAATTCCTCAATTCCTCAATTCCTCAATTCCTCAATTCCACAATTCCTCAATTCCACAGTTCTTCCCTTGGCCTGCCGCGCCGTTGCCAGGCCGACGCCGAATGTCGTGATCGCCATGCCGGCAATCTGAAGTGCGTTGAGCTGCTCGTCGAACAGGGCCCAGGCGATGATCGCCGTCACCGCCGGCACCAGGTAGAACAGCGAGGCCACCTTCGACATCTCGCCGTCGCGGATCATCACCATCAGCAGGAAGATGGCGCCGAGCGACAGCACCAGCACCAGCCAGGCCATGGCGAAGATGAGTTCGCCATTGATGACGACCGTGTGGGTTTCGAAGGCAAGGGAGGCGACGAGCATCAGCGAGCCACCGCCGACATATTGCCACATGGTCGCCGCGACGAGGTCGCCGCCGGAGGCAAAGCGCTTCTGCCAGATGGTGCCGGCGCTCATGCCGAGCACCGAAACCAGCGAGGCGGTCAATGTCGCCGCGGTCACGCCGCCGCCGAGCGCGCCGAGCTTCGGCCACAGCACGATGACGATACCGATGAGGCCGATGCCAAGGCCAAGCCAGTGACGCGGCAGGATCGCCTCGCCGAGGAATTTGCCGGCCAGCACCGCCGTGATCAGCGGCTGCAGGCCGACGATGAGGGCCGAAAAGCCGGCCGGCATGCCCCTGTGGATGGCCCAGAACACAGCGCCGAGATAGACGCCATGCATCAGGATGCCCGCGCCGGTGGCATGCAGCGCCTCCTCGCGGGTGGCTTTTTTCGAACCCAATACAAGCATCAGGACGGCCAGCAGGATGGCGGCGATGACGAACCGCGCGGCGAGGAAGGTGAACGGCTCCGCCCATGGCATGGCGTAGCGCGCGCCAATGAAGCCGGTCGCCCACAGAACGACGAAGGTGGCGGGAATGAACCGCTTGATGCTGTGCATGTTCCGGAGTCCGCCGCACTGGAGAGAATTGCCGTGGCGATGCTCTAATCCCGTTCACCCCGGCGCGCAAAGCGAAACGGTTGATCCATAGATCACCGGAATTCAACGCCGGCCCATCTGGGGTGGCTTCTTGGTCTCACCGGGCTCAAAGCCCGACCATTCGCCTGATGTCGTCAGGCGATGCGCCGGCATGGCGCAAGGCGGCAAGGCCGGTATCGCCCAGGCTCTTCGACAGTTTTCGCCCGTCGGGCCCGAGGATGAGGCGATGATGGAAATAGGCGGGTTGCGGCAGTCCCAGGAGTTGCTGCAGCAGGCGCTGCACGCCGGTGGCGGAAAACAGATCTTGTCCGCGCACGACGTGGCTGACACCTTGCAGGGCATCGTCCATGACGACGGCGAGGTGGTAGCTGGTCGGGATATCGCGGCGCGCCACGATCACGTCGCCCCAGTCCTGCGGACGGGCTTCGATCGAGCGTGTCGCGGAAAGCGTCTCGTCGGCGAATTCGGTCCAAGACAGGTCCTTGCCGACACGCGCCAAGGCGGCATCGACATCCAGCCGCCAGGCGAAGGGCGCATTCCCGGCGATCCGCCGCTGGCGTTCCTTGACTGGCAGCGCCTTGTCAGCGGCGGGGTAGAGCGGCACGCCATCGGGATCGCGCGGCCAGTCGCGCCCACGCTTTTCACTGTCGGCGATGAAGGCGCGGATCTCGCCACGGCTCATGAAGGCGGGATAGACGAGTTCCTCCCGGACCAGCCGCTCGAGCACCGCCTGGTATTCGGCGAAATGCTCGGATTGGCGGCGCACCGGCTCTTCCCAGCCAAGCCCCAGCCATTCCAGGTCGGCAAGCACGCCGGCCTCGAATTGCGGCGTGCAGCGCGTCGTGTCGATATCCTCGATGCGCAGCAGCAGGCGGCCGTCCCCCCGTGCCGCCAGCTTCCGGTTGAGCAGCGCCGAATAGGCGTGGCCGAGATGCAGGTCGCCATTGGGGCTGGGCGCGAAGCGGAATGTCAGGAGTGTCATCTCTGCGGCGGCAATCGGGTTGTGCGGCGGTTTTGCCAATTGCTACCGTGCTGCCGGTTCAGGAACAAGAAAGCATGCAGCGTATCGCGACATCGGACGACATTGCCCGGGGGCTCGATGCGCTTTGCGTGATCGACCCGCGCCTGGAAAAGGTGCGCGGCATGGCCGGCGAGGTGCCGCTGCGGCTGTCCGAACCGGGGTTTCGAAGCCTGGCGTCGATCGTCGTCTCGCAGCAAGTGTCCCGCGCCAGCGCCGATGCGATCTTCGGCCGGCTGACCAAGCTCGTCGATCCGCTGACGCCGCAGGCCATCCTGGCCGCCGGCGAGGACATGTTTCGCGAGGCCGGCCTGTCGCGGCCGAAGCAGCGTGGCCTGATCGCAATTGCCCAGGCCGTGGTCGACGGCCTCGACCTGCATCACCTCTGTTCGCTCGATGCCGAGGAGGCGATCACGACGATGACGGCGGTGTCCGGCATCGGCCCGTGGACGGCGGAAGTGTACCTTTTATTCGCCGCCGGGCACCCCGACATTTTCCCCGCGCGTGATGTCGCGCTGCAGAGCGCGGTCGGCCACGCGCTCGGCATCGAGCCGCGTCCGCCGGAGAAAACGCTGATCGCATTGGCCGAATCATGGAGCCCGTGGCGAGGTGTCGCATCGCGGCTTTTCTGGTCCTATTATCGTGAAACCAGAGGGCGGGACGCCGCGCCGCCGGCCTGAATCCGCGAAAAATCATAAAAATCATGCATTTTTGGCGCTTCAGCGACGCGACAATCCGCTTCACATCCCTGTCATGTCGGGCTTACAGTATCCGTGCCGTTCGGGTCTAGAACCAAGGAGGTGAACACGTGACGGTTGCCGTATCTCCGGATGGGCTTCCAGCACTGGTGCTGAATGCGGATTACCGTCCGCTCAGCTATTACCCCTTGTCGCTCTGGTCGTGGCAGGACGCTATCAAGGCGGTGTTCCTCGACCGGGTGAACATCGTCGCCGAATACGAGCACGCCGTCTCCTCGCCGACCTTCTCGATGAAGCTGCCGAGCGTTGTCAGTCTTAAGGCCTATGTGAAGCCCTCCAGGCACCCGGCCTTCACCCGCTTCAACGTCTTCCTGCGCGATCGCTTCCAGTGCCAATATTGCGGCACGCCGGAGGACCTGACCTTCGATCACGTCATCCCCCGCCATCGCGGCGGCGCGACGACGTGGGAGAATGTCGTTGCCGCCTGTTCGCCGTGCAATTTGAGGAAGGGCGGCATGATGCCGGCGCATGCCAAGATGTGGCCGCTGCAGAAGCCTTTCCAGCCGACGGTGCACGATCTGCACAACAATGGCCGCCTGTTCCCGCCCAACCATCTGCATGAGAGCTGGATGGATTATCTCTACTGGGATGTCGAACTCGAACCATAGAGTTCGGCACAAATCCGCCATGCTGGCCGCCTGACGCAGCTTTCTGCGCTTCCGGTGCTCACGTACTTCAGTACGCTCCGCTCCGGTTCTCGAAAGCCGCGCCATCCGACTCAGCCTGGCGAATTTTTGCTCGAACTCTGCGTCGCGCCGTTCAATCGAATTGGCTTAGTCGCGGGCGAAAGCGGCTCGGAAGGCGACGGCGGCGAGGATCAGGCTGGCGATGGCGTTCCAGCCGGCCAGCGACAGGCCGAGGATGCGCAAGGCGGCCTTGTCGCAGGATGGCGGCACGAATTTGTCGAGCGCGTCGAGCACGCCCTTGCCGCCGGTGTCGACCGGTCCGGCGCCTGCGGTACAATCGGTCGGGCCGGCCCACCACTGCCATTCGACGCCGGAGTGGTAGACGCCGAGATAGAGGCCGTAGAGCATCAGGATGCCGCCGACGGCCAGCAGGCCGCGCGTCAGCCAGCTGGGTGCGTGCAGCATCGATGCAATCACCGCCAGCACCATCAGCGGGACGCCGATATAGTAGGGCGTGCGCTGTTCGAGGCAGAGGTGGCAGGGGATGTAGCCGCCGAGATACTGGAAGCCGAGCGCCGAGCCGACAGTGGCGGCCATGGCGGCGGCGAGGAACAAGGCGGTCAGCGTGCGCTGGCGTCCGGTGTCGGCATTCATGGTCGCTGTCATTTCAATCGGTCCGTCCGGCTTGCAATGGTTCTGTTCAGAACGCGTATTTGACCAGGATATAGAGCAAAATCAGGGCAACCGCCCCGGCGCCGGCGATCAGGCCGAGGCGCTTTTCGATGAATTCGCGGATCGGTTCGCCATAGCGGCGCAGCAGCCAGGCGAGCAGCAGGAAGCGGGCGCCGCGGGCCACGATCGCCAGCACGATGAACAGCAGCAAATTGACGCCGATGACACCGGACAGGATCGTCACCACCTTGATCGGCGGCAGGTGGGCGGCACCCGATGTGATCAGCATCAGGACGATGAAGCCGACGCCGGCGCCCGCGCGCAGTTGCTCGAACTCGTCGTACTTGCCGTAGAATTCGAGGATCGGCCTGGCGACCGCGTCATAGGCATAGTGGCCGATGAACCAGCCGGCGATGCCGCCCAGCACCGAGGCGACGGTGGCGATCAGCGCATAGCGGTAGGCGCGATCCGGCCGCGACAGCGCCATCGGCAGATAGAGCACGTCGGCCGGCACCAGGAACACCGAGCTTTCGACGAAGGCGATGAAGGCCAGCCACCATTCGGCGGATTTGCGGGCCGCCAGCGACAGGGTCCAGTCGTAAAGTCCGCGAAGCATCGGCACTCCTAATGCGTGTCGTTCAATTGCGCAGGCATGTTGGGGTGTAACGGCATGCACAGAACAAAGACCCAGCGCACGCCATCCGTCCCCGCAGACGTGCCGCGCTTTGATGCGCCGCCTGTCTAGAAAGATTTTCCGCGCTGCACAATGGCAGCCCCGTCACGAAATCGAAAGGCGCAGTTTGGTCGCATCCGGGGCGACGAGGAATTGGCCAGTTGACGAACAGGCCTCCAACCGTATAGTCCCGCGCCATCCAGGCCGCCCGGCCTGAGCCCCTATGGCGGAATTGGTAGACGCGCTCGACTCAAAATCGAGTTCCGCAAGGAGTGCTGGTTCGATCCCGGCTAGGGGCACCACCCTTCGCTCTCCGAGCTTCGGGTGGCGGGCCACTCGAAGTTCAATAGACGAAGGGCGTCACGGTCGCTTTGGCTCCCGATACGTCTCAGCAGGCGATCAACACGCTTTGCGCGCCACGCTGGGGTCGCCGTCATTGGCCGGGCCGATCTCGCCAGCTGCCAGCAATTCGTCGAATGTCCGTTCTAGGTCGGCGCTGTCATCGGCTGCCGGTCCGCTGGGCGGATCCTGGCGTGTCAGCGTTTCCAGCCTTTGGTGAAGCTGGCGGTTCTCGTTGCGGCAACGGGCATGCGCGAGTTCGTCGGTCATGCCGCGCAAGCGGAGATCGGCGAGTTGAACCTTCACCGCGCCACAGTCCCGGCGCGCCGCGTCGCGCTCCTGGCGTAATTTCGCAATCTCGGTTTCCGAGGTTTGGCGCCGATGCTCGGCCACGTCCTCGGCGCGCTGCCCGGCGCTCGGCGTTGCGCGGACCACGCTTTGATCGGGGGCGTTGCGCTGGAGCAAGCGCAAGCTCTTTTCAAGTTCCACGGCCCGTTCCTGCGCGGCGGCGGCGCAATCGCCGAGAACGCCGCGCTGATGCTCGACCGTGGACAGCCGCGCCTGCAGGTCCTGCTGTACAAGCATCTGCGCAGATAGTTTGCCGGTCAGTCGTTCGTTGTGGAGCTGGTAGTCCGCGACCTTGGACCGAAGCAGCATGGCGGCCTGTTGCAAGCTGGCGAGCCGCGATGCAACGTCCTCACGCGCCTGCTCGGCGGCTTGCCTGGCCATGGTCTCGTCGCGAAGTTGCCCCGACACGCGCGCCAGGTTCCGTCCCAGGCGCTCGACCTCGACATTCGCTTCGAGGAACCGTGTTGCGCGCTGGCCGGCATGCCTATCCGCCTGCGCAATGGTCTGCCGTGCCCTGTTGAGTTGGACCTCCAGGTCGGCGATGGTCTTGCTTGCGATCGATAGCTCGCGCGATTTTCGCCCAAGCTCTTTCGAGGTGCGATCCTGCAAGCGTTGCAGCTTCGCCACCTCTTCCTGCAAGTCCCATTTGTCCGTATCGTGAGCGTCGGCATCGTGCGTTTGCGCATCGAGCCTGGCCACATAGTCCTCAACCAACGACCACGCCAAGTCGTCATCGTTGGACAAGAGCGAGGAGCCGCGCATGGCGTGGGCCTGACTCGAGCCCGTCCGGGCCGAAGTCGAGCCGAGGGAGGCGGCCAGCGTGTCTGACTGGGCCAATCCGGTCACGGGCTCCTCTTCGAAGAGAGGCAAAGCTTGATGCGTGGCGGCTCGGATGCTTCGAATCAGTTCTTCGAAGTCTTCGTCGGCCCTTCGGACAACGGCGCTGTCGTTCGCACTGATGTGCCGGGCGCCGTTGGCCTCATGATTCAGCGACATTTTTCTCTCATCGGGGACCGAATCACTAGACTATCGTGCATCAAGGACAAGAATGCGAGTAGATCTTGCCGGGTTTCACCGGAAAATTGCTGCAAAAAATCTCGTTTTTTTGAAGCGGAAGTCGATCTTAGCGCTTGCCTCTTGGGCAATCGAAGTAAAGTCCCGGCCACCTCTGTGTCAAATATTGCAGCGAAAATGTGCCATCCTTCCAGAACCGCACCCTTGCCTTTTCTCAGCGCCGCCCCAACAAGCTCTTCATGCGGTTGCGCAGCAGGCGGGCCATGTTGCGGGTTTCGCGGTAGAGGTGCAGTTGCGAGGCGGCCTGGCGGGTGAGGCGGTCGGCGTCCGGCGTCAGGCCGATCACCAGCGTGCCCATCGGCTTGCGCTCGGCCCATAGCCGGCTCATCACCGGATGGTCGGGCACGGCGCAGGAATCGGTCATCATGATGTTGGGATCGTCGAGATGCTGCCTGGTCACCTCGATCATCAGCAAGGTGCCCGGCGAATAGCTGGCCAGCGTCTCGTCATAGGCGGTCTTCCAGGTGTAGGCGATGCCGGCTTCGACGAAGACGATCAGGCAGGCGATGGTGCGGCCGTCGAGCGTCAGCGAATGGATGCGGCACATGTCCTGCTCGGCCAGCCGGTGCACGGCCTCGCGGGCGAAGGCGGCGCGGAAACGGTCGATCGCCATGGCGGTGCGTTCGCGGCCCTTCCAGCCGGCCGCCTCCAGCGTCAGGAAGTTCTCGATGGCGTGGCGGATGTCTTCGGGGCCGCGCGCCACGACATGCTCCAGCCTGCCGAGGTCGCCAAGGCGCCGCTTCAGCCGCCGGAACTCGCGATAATGGTGCGAACGCAGCGAGGCCTTCAGATAGTCATCGCCGTCGCGCTCGCTCTCCAGCGCCGGGCGCAGGGTCTGGCCGGTGGTGACCAGCATCAGGCCGCGCGTCTCGGCCACGGTGGCAAACAGGCTCGCCACCGGGCCATCGAGCCGGACATCGGGCAGGACGAACACTTTCGGCAGCTTGAGATGCGGGCGCGACAGCATCGAGAAGAAATCCTCGACGACGCCCACCGGGTCGTCGCGGTCGACCAGCGGCGTGCCGAGCGGACCGAACGGGCTCGACCATGTGCGCATCACCGGCACGCCGAGCGGCACCACCGGCCGTTCCACCGAGAACGGCACCAGAAGGCGCAGCCGGTTGCGGTATTCGTCGCCGTCGCGGATGACCGCCAGCCGCACCTCGCGATCCTCCAGCCGCGGCATGGCGGGCGCAAGGAAACGCGGGTTGAAGAACACGTTGGGCTCGACCGTGCGGGCGCAGAGATAATCCAGTTCCTCGACAAGGTCGAAGCCGGCGGATGCCGGGTAGATGGCGAGCTTGCGCTCGGGCCGGTTGTTGGCGAGAATCTCGATATGGGCGGGGTCGGCGTCACGGGTCAGCCCGGCAAGGCCCGACACCATGGCGCCGGCGGTGCCGCCGCTGGTTTCCTCAAGCAACGGGATGGCAGCCATCACGCGGCTCCTTTCGCAGGCACGAAGATAAGCATGACGATGCCGAGCTTGCGCCACACCGTGAAGGACAGCGCGCCGGCTTCGAAGATCATGGCAAAGGCGGTGGCCATGGCCGCGCCCCACAGGCCGAACATCGGGATCAGCACCACGTTGAGGGCGATGTTGAAGGCCAGCGTCATGGCATAGACGGCGGCGCAGATGTTCTGGTTGCCGCTCATCGTCAGCAGGCTTTCGCAGGGGCCGACGGCGGCGCGCGCCGCGACGCCGAAGACGAGCAGGAACAGCAAGGGATAGCCGCTGCTGAATTCCGGGCCGAACAGCACCAGCATCGGCTCGCCGAGCGCCAGCACCAGCAGCGCCATCAACAGCGAAGGCCAGAACGTCCACGACACCGTCTCGCGGGCAAAGGCGGCGAGCCTTTGCGGGTCGCCATGGGTGAACTGGGCGTAACGCTGGGCGACGCCGGCCTTGACGGCGAAGTAGACGAAATGCACCAGCGCCAGCGTCTTCACCGTGGCGAAATAGACGGCGACGTCATTGGGGTCCATATAGGCGCCGACCATCAGCACGTCGGCATTGGTCAGCAGGAAGAAGAAGCTCTCGACCAGGAAGATCGGCAGCGAGACGACGAACCATTGCGCGAAATGGACCTTCATCGGCCCGGCCGGGATCTGCCGTTCCATGCGCTGGGTGACACCGATAAGCTGGCCGAGCGTTGTGGCGTAGGTGGCGGCGATCGAGGCGAAGATCGCGGTCCTGGCATCGGGTGCGTAGCCCGCAAACAGCATCAGCGCCATGAACAGCAGGATCAGCACCGGCCGCACCAGATAGGTCGGCGACAGGGCAAACAGCGCCCAGCTGTTGGCGCGTGCCAGGCCCGACAGAAGGTCGGACATGGCGATCATCGGCAGGCAGATGACGCCGAGGATAAACGGGATCACATAGTAGCTTTCGATCCAGGGTGCCGCCAGCCAGACGCCGAGCGCGCCGAGCCCGGCGATCAGCGTCGATGCGATCAGCACGAACAGACGGCTGGCCAGCACGATGCCGCGCAACTCGTCCATCAAGCCGCGCTCGCGGTATTCGGGAATGTAGCGGATGACGGAGGTGTGGAAGCCCAGGCAGGCGAGATTGCCGACGATGACCATCGTCACCCAGACGAGGACGAAGATGCCATATTCGAACGAGCCCATCCAGCGTGCCATCAGCACCTGGCTGACGAAGGCAATGACGGCGCTGACGATGCGGACCGAGAAGGCGATAACCGACATGCGGCTGGCCTCGCCGCGCTCGTCGGCGGTGAACAGCACCGCATCGATGCGGCCAAGCAACGGCCCCATGCGCAGCGCCCAACGCTGCGGCAAGAACCGCCCGGCTGTCGTGGCCGCGGAAAAGCGCACCCCGATTTCTCTCCGTTTTCCGCTTCTTTTCAGGCGTTGGTGTAGCGGAGACACATTAAGAAACGGTTGGGTGGAGCGCCCTTCGCCCCGTTCACGGGGAGAAGGTGCCGGCAGGCGGATGAGGGGCGGCGCAGGCGTTTGAGGTTGCGCCGCTGTTTCATCATCGCCGAGGCGCGCAGCACGGAGACGTTGCCGATCAGGATAGCACCCGGCTTTATCGCAAGATCGTGCCTCAGATGGTGCCTTGGTTGCCAGAGGAAGAGGCCGCGCAGCTGAAGTTCGAGTTCGAGGCGGCTTAGTCGGCGGGACAGCGCCCCCCTCTGGCCTGCCGGCCATCTCCCCCTCAGGTGGGGAGATTGGCTAATCGCGAAAATCCGCGCCGCCCCTCATCTGCCTGCCGGCACCTTCTCCCTGTGAACGGGGGGAAGGAAAGCGCCGCGCCTTTACGCGAACGCCCCGTGGCAGTGCTTGTACTTCTTTCCCGATCCGCAGGGGCAGGCTTCGTTGCGGCCGACTTTGCCCCAGGTGGCCTGGTTGTTGGGGTCGCGGTCTTCGGGGGCGACGATTGCGGTTGTCTCCGGGCGGACCAGGAGGGCGGTTTCGCCGCCTTCGAAGTCGTTTTCGCCGGTGGTGCCGTCGATATGGGTGCCGAACATGTCGGGGGCTTCCGGAGGCGGGGCTTCGGCGGCCTGCCGGACCAGTTCGACGCGCATCAGCTGCGCGGTGACGGCCTGGCGCAGATTGCCAAGCATGGCCTGGAAGAGCTCGAACGCCTCGCCCTTGTACTCCTGCAGCGGATCGCGCTGGGCGTAGCCGCGGAAGCCGACGACCGAACGCAGATGGTCGAGATTGACGATGTGCTCGCGCCACAGATGGTCGAGCGTCTGCAGCACCACCGAGCGCTCGACGTAGTTCATCACCTCGGGGCCAAAACGCTCGGCGCGCTCCTTGGCGGCGGCTTCGGCGGCCTGCGCGATGCGCTCGCGGATGTCGTCCTCGGCGATGCCCTCTTCCTTGGCCCAGTCCTCGACCGGCAGGTCGAGGTTCAGGAACTCGGCGATCTCGGCCTTCAGCCCGGCAACGTTCCACTGCTCGGCATAGGCGTTTTCGGGAATGGCCTTGGCGACGATCTCGTCGATGACGCCTTCGCGCATTTCGGCGATCGTTTCGGAGAGGCCTTCGCCGTCCATCAGTTCGATGCGCTGCTCGAACACCACCTTGCGCTGGTCGTTGGAGACGTCGTCATATTTCAACAGGTTCTTGCGGATGTCGAAGTTGCGCGCCTCGACCTTCTTCTGCGCCTTTTCCAGCGCCTTGTTGATCCACGGATGGATGATCGCCTCGTCTTCCTTGAGACCGAGCTTCTGCAGCATGCCGTCCATGCGCTCGGAGCCGAAGATGCGCATCAGATCGTCCTGCAGCGACAGGAAGAATTTCGAGCGGCCGGGGTCGCCTTGTCTTCCTGAACGACCTCTAAGCTGGTTGTCGATGCGGCGCGATTCGTGGCGTTCGGTGGCCAGCACATAGAGGCCGCCGGCGGCCAGCGCCTTTTCCTTCAGCCGCTCAATGTCGGCAATGATTTCCTTTTCCCGCGCCTCGCGTTCGGGGCCGGCCGGCATGTCGCCCAGCTCTTCCTCGATCCGCATCTCGGCATTGCCGCCGAGCTTGATGTCGGTGCCGCGGCCGGCCATGTTGGTGGCGATGGTGATGGCGCCGGGCTTGCCGGCCTGGGCGACGATCGCCGCCTCGCGCTCGTGATGGCGGGCGTTCAGCACTTCGAAATCGGTAAAACCTTCCTTGCGCAGGCGCTCGGCCAGCTGCTCGGATTTTTCGATGGAGGTGGTGCCGACCAGCGTCGGCTGGCCCTTGGCGCTGGCTTCGCGGATCTCCCTGACGATCGCCTTGTATTTCTCCTCGACCGTCCGGTAGACCTCGTCGTCCTCGTCGATGCGGATCACCGGCAGATTGGTCGGGATCTCGGTGACTTCGAGGCCGTAGATGTTGCCGAATTCCTCGGCCTCGGTCAGCGCCGTGCCGGTCATGCCGGACAGCTTCTTGTAGAGGCGGAAATAGTTCTGGAAGGTGACGGAGGCGAGCGTCTGGTTCTCCGGCTGGATCGCCACATGCTCCTTGGCTTCGAGCGCCTGGTGCAGGCCTTCCGAATAGCGGCGGCCCGGCATCATGCGGCCGGTGAACTCGTCGATGATGACGATCTCGCCGTTGCGGACGATATAGTCCTTGTCCTTCTGGAACAGCCGGTGCGCCTTCAGCGCGTTGTTGACGTGGTGGACGATGGCGACGTTCTCGACGTCGTAGAGCGACTCGCCCTTGAGCAGGCCGGCGTCGCGCAAGAGGTTCTCGAGCTTCTCGGTGCCTTCCTCGGTGAAGATCGAGGTCTTCTGCTTCTCGTCGATCTCATAATCCTGCGGCTGCAGCTGGATGATGAAGGTGTCGATGGTGTTGTACATTTCCGAACGGTCCTCGAGCGGACCGGAAATGATCAACGGCGTGCGCGCCTCGTCGACCAGGATGGAATCGACTTCGTCGACGATCGCGTAATTGTGACCGCGCTGCACCATCTGGGCGCGCTCGTATTTCATGTTGTCGCGCAGATAGTCGAAGCCGAGCTCGTTGTTGGTGGCGTAGGTGACATCGGCGGCGTAGGCGGCGCTGCGCTCCTCGTCGGATAGGCCGTGGACGATCACGCCGACCGAGAGGCCGAGGAATTTGTAGACGCGGCCCATCCATTCGGAGTCGCGGGTGGCCAGATAGTCGTTGACGGTGACGACGTGGACGCCCTTGCCGGCAAGCGCGTTGAGGTAGACCGGCAGCGTCGCGACCAGGGTCTTGCCCTCGCCGGTGCGCATCTCGGCAATGCCGCCATTGTGCAGCACCATGCCGCCGATCAGCTGGACATCGAAGGGGCGCATGCCGAGCACGCGGCGCGCGGCCTCGCGGGCGGTGGCGAAAGCCGGCACCAACAGGTCATCGAGCGTGGCGCCGTTGGCGATGTCCTGGCGGAATTTCGCGGTGCGGCCGACCAATTCCTCATCGGAAAGCGCCCGCATCTCGTTTTCCATGGCGTTGATCGCCTCGACACGGGGCCGGGTCGATTTGACCCGACGGTCGTTGGAGGAACCGAAAACCTTACGGGCGAGACCGCCGAGACTGACCATCCAATGGTCCTTTCGATAGAATTCTCAATCTTGAGATGAGCGCCGGGCGGCCCCATCAATTCCACGTGAACGTGGACAAACACAAAAAGCGCCCGGAAAACGGTTCTGGACGCAAAGTCGTTGGACAGATAAGAGGGGGCTCAACTGATGTCAACGCCGCGCTGGCCCTGCTGGCTGCGCCAAATTCCGCCACAATCTGGCCGATCTGGAAGCACCCCTCTTAACAATCCCCACCGGAGTCCCCCTATGTCCCTGTTGTTTCGCCGCGCGTCGCTCGCCAGCCTTGGCTTGGCCGTCGGCCTGTCGGCCCTTTCGCTCTCGCCTGTGATGGCGCAGCAAACCGCTCCCGCTCCGGCGGATGCAGCAGCGCCAGCCGCGGCACCGGTCGATCCCAATAAGGTTATCGCCACGGTCAACGGTCAGCCCCTGACCGAAGCAGATCTGGTGCTTGCCGAAGGGGAATTGTCGCAGCAGTTCGCACAATTGCCGCCCGAGCAGCGCCGTGCTGCCGCCCTTTCGGCTGCCATCGAGATCCGCGTCATGGCCGCCCAGGCGGTCACCACAGGGCTCGACAAGGATCCCGACTTCCAGCGCCGCATGGCCTTCCTGCAGCAGCGCGCGCTGCATGGCGAGATGGTCGAGAAGGGTGTCGTCGACAAGGTCACCGACGCCGAGGTCCGCGCCCGTTACGACCAGGAAATCGCCAACACGCCGCCCACCAACGAGCTGCATGCCCGTCACATCCTCGTGAAGACGAAGGAAGAGGCCGAGGCGATCATCAAGCAGCTCGACGGCGGCGCCGACTTCCAGAAGCTCGCCAACGAGCACACCAGCGATCCGTCAGGCAAGACCAGCGGCGGCGATCTCGGCTGGTTCGGACCTGGCCAGATGGTGCCGGAGTTCGACAAGGCGGCCTCCGCGCTCGAGGTCGGCAAATACACCGAGCAGCCGGTGCAAACGCAGTTCGGCTGGCATGTCATCAAGCTCGAGGACAAGCGCACCAAGCAGCCGCCGGCCTTCGACGACGTCAAGGACCAGGCCAAGCAGGCCGTCATCCGCGACAAGTATTTCGCGCTGGTCAAGTCGCTGCGCGCCGGCGCCAAGGTCGAGATCCCCGACGCCAACCTGAAGAAGGCGGTCGATACGCTGGAAAGCGCCAAGTAAGACTGGCAGCTTTTTGAAAAGGGGCGCGGCAGCCAGGGGTTGCCGCGCCCTTTTCATTCATTGCCGTCTTTACGAGGCAGGCGCCGCTATGCCTCGCATCACGTAGTTGACGGCCTTGCCGATGGTCGCTTCGTCCTCGTCGAGCCGGTTGGTCAGCAGATGTCTCCAGGCGAAGGAGGCGATCAGGTCGGCGACGACAGCTGAATCGATTTCGGCCGGGATTTCGCCCCTTGCCTTGGCGCGTTCGATGATCTGGGCGGTATGGGACCGTCGGCCCAGTGAGTAGTCGGCAAGGGCCGCGGCCGCGGTCGCGTCCGACTGTGCCTCGGCGATCAGCGACCGGAACACGCTTCCCGACGATGTCTCGCGCCAGTGGGCGAACAGGTTCTTCAGGAAGCCGACGAGATCCTCCTCCAACACCCCGGTATCGGGAACATCGACGCGCTTCTGGCGCTGGTAGACCTCAAGCAGCAACGCCGCCTTGCTCGGCCACCAGCGATAGATGGTGGGTTTGCCGGCGCGGGCCCGCCGCGCCACCGCCTCGATCGAGAAACCGGCATAACCGGCTTCGACCAGCACGGTCTCGGCGGCTTGGAGAATGGCCTCGGCGCTGTCGGGATTGCGCCGCGCACCGATCGATCTGCGCGCCGGATCGGCGTCCTCGGCCATCTCTGTCGTCCTCGCCAAACACTTCGCCGGCAATATAGGTGACCCGACGCTCAAACGAAACGGCGCGTTTTGAAGCTTCTGGAGGCTGGCAAGGTCGGGGCAGGGGTTGGTCGTTTTTCCGGAACCTTACCGGCGTCTCGGTTGGTGAGCCCCCAAAAGCAAAACCCGCCGGAGGCGGGTCACTGGCGCAAATCAGCACCATGGACGAAAATGTAGCATAGCTGCTCTCACCCTGTCAAGAATAAATTCCTATTACAGGAACGCGGCCGGCGCAAACTGGCTGACACCGCCGGACCGGCCGTCGGACGATGTCTACTGCATGGGCTTGCGACGTCTCGGAGCCCTGCTCCCAGGGGCGAGTTCGAGCTCCCGGACAAGAGCGACGAAAACGCCCTTGCGCCGGCGCGGTCTATCGGGCAAACCGGCCTTCCGTTGCGATTTTCCCGCCCGAGGCCTCCATGTCCACGACGATTTCGCCGCTTGCGCCGAAGAAATACCCGAAAATGCCAGAAATCGAGGGGGTGCGCATCGCCACCGCCGAGGCCGGGATAAAGTACAAGGGCCGCACCGATCTTTTGACCATGGTCTTCGATGAAGGCACTGCGGTCGCCGGCGTGTTCACGAAATCGAAATGCCCCTCCGCGCCGGTGGATTTCTGCCGGCAGAATCTCGGCGCGGGCAAGGCGCGGGTGCTGGTCGTCAATTCGGGCAACGCCAACGCCTTCACCGGCAAGAAGGGCCGCGAGTCGACCGCACTGACCGGCGAGGCGGCGGCGAAGGCGGCCGGCTGCACGGCAGCGGAGGTTTTCATGGCCTCGACCGGCGTCATCGGCGAGCCGCTCGACACCAGCAAATTCAGCCATCTGCTCGCGGGGCTGGTCAGCAACGGCAAGCCCGAGCTGTGGACCGAAGCGGCAAAGGCGATCATGACCACGGATACCTATCCGAAAGTGGCGACCGCGACCGTCAAGCTCGGCGACACCGATGTCACCATCAACGGCATTTCCAAGGGCGCCGGCATGATCGCGCCCGACATGGCGACGATGCTCTCCTTCATCGCCACCGACGCGCCGATCGCCGCCCCTGTCCTGCAGGATCTGTTGTCGCGCGGCACGGCCAAGACTTTCAACGCGGTCACCGTCGACAGCGACACCTCGACCAGCGACACGCTGCTGATCTTCGCCACCGGCAAGGCCGCCAGGCGCGGCGCGCCGGAGATAACCGATCCCAAGGATGCCCGTCTCGGCACGTTCCGCCGGGCGCTCGGCAAGGTGCTGAAATCGCTGGCGCTGCAGGTGGTGCGCGACGGCGAAGGCGCCCGCAAGCAGGTCGAAGTCACCGTCACCGGCGCCAAATCGGCGCGCTCGGCCAAGCGCATCGCGCTGTCGATCGCCAATTCGCCGCTGGTCAAGACGGCAGTCGCCGGCGAGGACGCCAATTGGGGCCGCGTCGTCATGGCCGTCGGCAAGGCCGGCGAACCCGCCGATCGCGACCGGCTGTCGATCTGGTTCGGCGACAACAGGCTGGCGCATGAAGGCGAGCGCGATCCCGGCTATTCCGAGGCGGCGACGTCGGCCTACATGAAGCGCGACGATATCCGCATCCGCGCCGATATCGGCATCGGCCGCGGCAAGGCGACGGTGTGGACCTGCGACCTCACCAAGGAATATGTCGCCATCAATGGCGATTACCGGAGCTGACGGTTTTGAGCTCCAGGCATCCGGCAAGCATGCTGGCGATCGTACGCCGTTACGAGGCGGCCGGCTTTCGCGCCTGGCCGGCGGCCGCCGTCCACTATGACGGCACCTGGGTGGTGCGGCTGACCGCCGGCCATCCGGCCAAGCGGCTGAACTCGGTCAATCCGCTCGATCCCGGCGACATCCAGCACATTGCCGACCGTATCGGCCGGGCCAGCCGCCGTTTCGATGCCTATGGCAGGCCGCTGACATTCCGCATGTCGCCGTTGTCGGGTCCCGATCTTGCCAGTCATCTCGACCGTGAGGGATGGAGCCGGTTCGACGAGTCGCTGGTCATGCGGCTGCCGCTGGCCGATGCGCAACTCGACGCTGCCATGGACCAGATCCCGCTGAAAGACATCAGCCGCTTCATCGGCGCGTCGCTCAAGGTCAGCGGTTCGGATGTTTCGCTGCGCCCCGGCCTGTCGGAGATCATCGGCGCCATCCAGCCCGAAGCCGGGCTGTTCGCGCTCGAAGATGGATCAGAAGCGCTGGCGACGCTGATCTGCGTGCATGACGGCGATCTCGCCGGCCTGTTCGAAGTCGCCACCGACAAGTCGGCACGCAACAGGGGCCACGGCCGCAACCTGATCCTGTCGGCACTGAAATGGGCACGGCTGCGGGGCGCACGGGAAGCCTGGCTGCAAGTCGAGGCCAACAATGTGCCGGCACTGGCGCTCTACCATTCGCTCGGCTTCGAGGAAGTCTATCGCTACCACTACCGCCGGCCGCCGGGTCATGAATGATGTCGTGATTGCCGGCAAGCGCCTGCTGCTGGTCGCCGCCTGCGCGCTGGTCGATGCCGACGGCCGGGTGCTTTTGGCGCAGCGGCCTCAGGGTAAGCAACTTGCCGGGCTGTGGGAATTTCCCGGCGGCAAGGTCGAGCCGGGCGAGACGCCCGAACAATGCATCATTCGCGAACTGCATGAGGAAATCGGCATCGAAACCGACATCCCGTGCCTGGCGCCGCTCACTTTCGCCAGCCATTCCTACGACGATTTCCACCTGCTGATGCCGCTGTTCATCTGTCGCCGCTTTCGCGGTATCGCGCAGCCCAGGGAAGGGCAGACGCTGAAATGGGTGCGGCCGAAGCAGATGCGCGAGTATCCGATGCCGCCGGCCGATGAGCCGCTGATCCCGTTCCTCATCGATCTTCTCTGAGGCTCCCGTCCGGCCGGTTCCTGGCCGAGGCGTTGTACCAGCCAGCATTAATGGAAGATTTATCTCGTCGTGAAAAGTTGAAGCATGGCCGTTCGCGGCCGAGCCGTCGATTTGCCGGGGAGCGATAGCATGAGCCTAGACAGGGATTGGGACTCGATCAGGCCCGAGCGCGGCTTTCGCGCCGCCGATGCGGGCATGGGCATATTGCGCATCACGCTTCTGTTCGGTTCGGCCGCGGTGGCGCTGGCGCTGATCGCAACCCCTTTCCTCGATAGCCAGACACGCTCGCTGTCGGTCCGTGACGGTTTCGGCGGGCTCGACATGGCGGCCACAGGCTCGATCGGCCATCGCGAAACCTACACGCTGCGCCGCAGCGTGCTGCAGCCGCAGCCGAGTTCGGTCTGCATCATCAGGTCCAATGGCCGGAGCAGCGGCGACTGCTGACATGGTTAAGAAATTTCGCAAAGGCGGCGGTTTCACCGCCTGTTAAGCCTTTGCCGTTAACCTTTCTTAACAGGTCGGCTGTAAGGTCCCGGACAGAGGGGTTGAGGCCATGAAAGCAGTGCTGCTGGGTTTTCTGAACGACGAGACCGGCGCCACGGCCGTCGAATATGGCGTGATCATCGCCGTGCTGTCGCTGGCCATCGTCGGCGGTATCGGTGAGGTCCGCGACGGGATCATCTGGCTGTTCAGCGACAACAACAGCAAGCTTGCGAACGCTTTCGCACCCACTCCCTGATCCGGCTTTTCCGCACCTGGGGCAGGATCATTGCCCGTCGGGCGCCTCCAGGATTGTTTTCAGCGAGACCTTGGCCGACCCTGGCTTCAGCGGTTTTTGCTGCGAAGCGTCGGGCGCCCAGCCGGACATCCAGACAATCGAGAAACTTGCCCTGACGCGGCCGTCGGGGTCGGAAAACCGCTCGGCGTAGATTTCCGCCGCACGGGCAAACAGCTTGCGCGAGCCCGGCCGCCGGCTGCGATCGGTGAGCGCATTGGTCTCGCCCATGGCCCGCAGATCCGCGATCAGGTTGAACAGGCTGGCATAGCGCACCGTCACCGTCTCGACGTCGGCGACCGGCAGAGCGAGACCGGCGCGCTGCAGCAGCGCACCGGCATCGCGCACATCGGTGAACGGCGCGACACGCGGGCTGGCGCCGCCGTAAAGCTCGGTCTCGGCCGCAAGCAGGCTTTCGCGCAATTCGAAAAGCGTGCCGGCGCCGGCAAAGGCGCCGAGGAAAAGCCCATCCGGCCGCAACGCACGGCGGATCTGGATCAGCATGCCTGGGATGTCGTTCATGGCCTGCAGCGACAAGAGCGACACCGCCAGATCGAGGCTTTCCGGCTCGAACGGCACGGTTTCAAGCGGTGCGATCAGGCCGGCATCGCCACCGCTCAGGAAAGCCGTATCCGTCTCGACGCGGACAATGTCGGCGACCTTGCCGCTTTCGGCGAGCGTTTCGGCCGCCGCCGGCGTCTGGCAAAACAGCACGGCCGCCTTGCCGAACCGGCGCTCGACGGCGCCCAGCCGTTCGGCAAGGTCCTCGGCCGTGCGGCGCATGAGGAAGTCCGCGCCGTCGACCGGACGGGCAAGCGCGCGCCGCTTGTGCGTCAGCCACAGAGAGGTATCCATTATTGGCTGCAACGGGCAGATCCTTTGTTTGTCCACGCTCCGAGATCGTTGATATAGTGGCGCGCAGGAGCAACCACGTGGCCGATCCGATGCCCAAGATCAAGTCCATCGGGATCACGAACCTGGCCCGGTCGGTTGTCGGCTGGCCGGCGCGGATGCTGTTTCCGCCGGTCTGCGCCGGTTGCCGCCGGCATGTCTCGCAGCCGGGCGTGCTGTGCGGCGCCTGCTGGCCGAAGCTCAGGCTGCTGGAGCGGCCATGGTGCCCTGTCATGGGTACGCCGTTCACCCACCATATGGGCGAAGGCTTTCTGTCGGCCGAGGCGATTGCCGATCCGCCGCCTTTCGAGCGGGCGCGGGCGGCGGTCGCCTATTCCGGCGTTGCGCGCCAGATGGTGCAAGGGTTGAAATACCAGGATCGCACGGATCTGGCACCTTGGATGGCGCGCTGGATGATGCGTGCGGGTGCCGATCTCATCGCCGAAGCGGATGTGGTGGTGCCGGTGCCGCTGCACTGGAGGCGGTTTTTCAGGCGGCGCTTCAACCAGTCGGCGGAACTGGCAAGGGCGGTCTCGGCACTTAGCGGATTGCCCTTCGCCCCGTCGGCGGTGCGGCGCGTGAAACTCACCCGCCAGCAGGTCGGGCTGGAGCGCGGCGAACGCGAGGAGAATGTGCGGGCCGCGTTCCGGGTGCCTGCCGAGGCGGAAATCGAGATCGCCGGCCGCAGGGTGCTTTTGATCGACGATGTCTACACCACTGGCGCCACGGTGCGTTCCGCCACCAAGGCGCTGAAAAGGGGAGGTGCGGCCGCCGTCGACGTGCTGACCTTTGCGCGTGTGTTGCCGGGGGACTTTCGGGCGGACGAGTCCGCGACTATATAAGTCGGCAACGAACAGCGGAAATTCGTCATGACCGATGTCACGATCTACACCCGCATGATGTGCGGCTATTGCACGGCAGCCAAGCGGCTGCTCGAGCGCAAGGGCATAGCCTTTACCGAGCACGATGGCTCCTTCTCGCCGGAATTGCGCCAGGAGATGATCTCCCGGGCGCATGGCCGCACGACCTTTCCGCAGATTTTCATCGGCGATACGCATGTCGGCGGCTGTGACGACCTCCACGAGCTGGAGGCCGAAGGCCGGCTGGACAAATTGCTCGCCAACGGCGCGACGAATTGAGGGAATGACGATGGGTGTTTTCAAGGCCGCTGCGATCCAGATGCGCTCAGGCGAGAGCCCCGAGCGCAACGCCGCCGATCTCGAACGGCTGGTGCGTGAAGCAGCCAGCCTGGGTGCCACCTACATCCAGACGCCGGAAATGACCGGGGCGCTGATCCGCGACAAGGAAGCTCGCGCCGCATTGTTCACGTCGGAGGACAAGGACATCGTCGTCGCGACCGCGCGCAGGCTGGCCAAGGAGCTCGGCATCTTCCTGCATATCGGCTCGACCGCCATTCTGCGCGCCGACGGCAAGCTCGCCAACCGGGCGCTGCTGTTCGGGCCGGATGGTGCTGCGCTCGCCGCCTACGACAAGATCCACATGTTCGACGTCGATCTCGACAATGGCGAGAGCTGGCGTGAGTCCGCCGCCTATGAACCGGGAACCGAGGCCGTCGTCACCGACATCGAGGGTGCAAAGCTCGGCTTCGCCGTTTGCTACGATCTGCGCTTTCCGCAACTCTTCCGCGCCGAGGCGTTGGCCGGCGCAGACCTGCTTTCCGTACCGGCTGCCTTCACCCGCCAGACGGGCGAGGCGCACTGGCACGTGCTGCTCAGGGCGCGCGCCATCGAGAACGGCGCCTATGTCGTCGCCGCCGCGCAAGGCGGCTTGCATGAAGACGGCCGCGAGACTTACGGCCATTCGCTGATCGTCGATCCGTGGGGCCGGATCATTGCGGAAGCCGCGCATGACGAACCGGCGGTGATCGTCGCCGAGATCGACCCGGCGCAGTCGCTTGCCGCGCGCAAGAAGATCCCCAATCTCAGGAATGCGCGGGATTTCGCCGTCAATGCCGGCTCGGGCGAGGCGCCGCGGCTCAGGGGTGCAGCCTCTTGATCCGCTTTGCCCTGATCTGCGAGCACGAGCACGAATTCGAAGGCTGGTTCCGCAGCAACGACGATTTCGACACCCAGAAGAAGCGCGGCTTCGTCGATTGCCCGAGCTGCGGTTCGCACAAGGTGCAGAAAGCACTGATGGCGCCGGCCGTCTCCACGGCGCGCAAGCAGGAAACCATAGCGCTGGCCATGGGCGAGGCGCAGAAGCAGGCTTTGGCGCAGCTGAAAGCGATGGCCGAGAAGGTGCGCGAGAATGCCGATTATGTCGGCGACAAGTTCGCCGAGGAAGCGCGAAAGATCCATTTCGGCGAGAGCGACCCGCGTGGCATCTATGGCGAGGCGACGCTGGACGAAGCCAAGAGCCTGGTCGAGGACGGCGTCGAGTTCATGCCGATCCCGGTGTTTCCGGACGACCGCAACTGAGTTCCGAGGGAGCTTTGCGCGACCCAGAAGCGATTGAGCCGCGACGCAGCATAAGAGCCGTCGTTGGCCGATTGGCCCGCTGGGGCGCCGTCACGGGTTGCTCATCATCAGCGACAAGGGCACCGACAAGATCGTCGAGGCGCTTCAGCTTATTCGTGATTTTGATCCAGTGCGCTACAGACGGCTGCTTGGTGACGTAAGACAGGTATTTGTCACAACCCTTCCTGCTTCAGTCGCGCAATGGGCAAACTCTTCCAAGGCATGCGAATTGGACGAGCGCCATATCATCAGCGAAGGGACGACGCCGGAATTGGTCGCTTCGATTATCGTCCATGAAGCCACCCACGCGCGGCTTATGCGATGTGGTATCGGCTACGAAGAGGCGCTGCGGGATCGCGTGGAGCAGGTCTGTCTGCGTCGAGAAATAGCCTTTGCGGCCAGATTGCCGACCGGAAAGGGCCGGAGCCAGCAAGCCGAAGCGACACTCGAGGCCATGCCGGACTTTTCCGACAAGGCGATGAGTGAGCGCTATCTCAGCGGTTTGCGGGATGCTCTGCTCTACCTCAACATGCCGACCCGGCTTGTCGACCTCACCGTATCATACCGCCGCTGGAAACACCGGCGCAGGTTCTCGCGGCAGCCTACGAACTGACCCGGCTTAGCTCACGCTCCCGATCAATTTCTCAAGCAGCCGAGAGAGCGTCTCCCGTTCGGCCGGTGTCAGGCCGGAAAGAATCTCATGCTCGTTGGCAACATGGGCGGCAATAGCCTCATCGATCAACGCGAGACCCTTTTCGGTCAGCCGCACGACAATGCCGCGCCGATCGTTGGGGTGCGGCCCGCGCAGGATCAATCCGGACGTTTCGAGCCGGTCGAGCCGGTTGGTCATGGCGCCTGACGTCACCATCGTCGCTTCATAGAGGGCGGTCGGCGTCAGGGCGTAGGGTGATCCAGAGCGGCGCAGCGTTGCCAGCACGTCGAATTCCCCGGACTGCAATCCATAACGGGCAAACAACGGCGCCAGGCGCTCGCGGGCGATCAGCGAGGAGGCCTCGTTCAGCCGCCCGAGCACACCCATCGGCGAGACGTCCAGATCGGGTCGTTCCCGCTTCCATTGCTCGATCGCCCGTGCTGCCCTGTCCAACTGTCTCACCATCATTTATCTTGACGTTAAGAATCTTTCCGTTATCTTACTGCAAGATGCAATGCCGGCCAAGAGCCGCGCTACAGGATTCGGTCAATGAAGCTTCTCTGGGATTCGGCGCTCGGCCTGCTGGTCGTCACCGGCGGCCTGCTCGGCCTGACGCTGCCGTTCGGCAAGCTCGCCACGGCTGCCGGCGTGCCGGCCATGGTCTGGGCCTTCGTCATCTCGCTCGGCGCCGGCGGGGTCTTGCTGTGCATGCTCTTGGCTCGCGGCAAGCGGGTCCGGCTCACCGCGCACAAATTGCGCTATTTCTTCGTCACCGCCGCGGTGTCCTATGCTGTCCCCAATCTCCTGATGTTCTCGGCCATCCCGCATCTGGGCGCCGGCTACACCGGCATCATGTTCACCCTGTCGCCGGTCATCACGCTGGTGTTCTCGATCCTGCTGCGTGTCCGGCGCCCCAACATGCTGGGCATTGTCGGCATCGCCGTCGGCTTCGTCGGCGCCGTCATGGTCGCGGTGACGCGCGGCGAGGCCGGCCAGCCGGCCGATTTGTTCTGGGTGGCGATGGGGTTGCTCATCCCGGTCAGCCTTGCCGCCGGCAACATCTATCGCACGGTCGACTGGCCGGACGGTACCGGCCCGATCGAGCTTGCCGTCGGCAGCCATCTGGCGTCGGCGGCGATGCTGCTTGCCGGCATTCTCCTCCTGTTCGGCGGCGAAGCTTTCGTCCCACTCGGCGGCGTGCCGCTGGTCGTCGTCGCGCAGGTCGCGTCGGCATCGGCGATGTTCGCGTTCTTCTTCCGGCTGCAGGCGGTCGGCGGTCCGGTCTATCTCAGCCAGATCGGTTATGTGGCGGCGGCCGTCGGCCTGTTTGCCGGAACCCTCTTCCTCGGCGAGCACTATCAGTTGCTGACCTGGGCAGGCGCGCTCATCATCACCGCCGGCGTGTTCATCACCACCAGGGCACAAAGCCAGAAGGCGTGAGCGGTCGCAGGGGATCCGAACTGCCTTCGCGCCTGGAGCCGATCTCACCTGAATTTGTATCCAGATCTGCTTTATCTTCTTGTTTGAGCGTGGTCTTTTCCGAGGACTTTTCCCTTTTTGGAATCGTGCTCTGGAGCAAGCCATGACCGAACCGAAGACATTCGAGGGGACTGCCGTCGGTGTTGCGGATTTTCGCGCCGCGATGCGGCTGATCGTCGGCAATGTCAGCGTCATCACCGCCGGCACCGGCGAGGACCGCTCCGGCCTGGTGGTCATTTCGGTCGTCTCGCTGTCGGCCGAGCCGCCCAAGGTGATCGCCTGTGTCAACCGGTCATCGTCGACCTGGCCGGTGATCGAACGCTACCGGCATTTCGGCGTCAATTCGCTTGGCCCCCAGCATCAGCGCGTGGCCGAGCGGTTCTCCGGCTTCGGCGGCATCAAGGGCAAGGACCGCTATGAGGGCGCCGAATGGGTGACGCTCAAGACCGGAGCTTTGCTGCTTTCGGATGCAGTGGCCGCATTCGACTGCAGCCTCGATGAGATGATCGATCGCGGCACGCATTCCATCGTCATCGGTTCGGTCGAGGCCGTGCGCACGTCGGATGCCGGCCAGGCGCTGATCTACTGGCGCGGCGGCTACAGGCCGCTGAATTCTGAATAGATCAGACCGAGCCTTTTTCCGCCAGGACCATGTAGTTGACGTCCATGTCCTTCGACCGCGCCCAGCGGTCGGCCAGCGGATTGTAGGTGACGCCGGTGCGGTCGATGATGGTCAGGCCGGCGCCGCCAAGCGCCTTTTCGAGCTCTTCCGGGCGCACCAGCTTGCCGAACTGGTGGGTGCCGCGCGGCAGCCAGCGCAGCACATATTCGGCGCCGATGATGGCTAAGCCCAGCGCCTTCAGCGTGCGGTTGATGGTGGCCACGAACATGATGCCGCCGGGCCGCACCATCTCGCCGCATTTGGCGACGAACAGGTCGATGTCGGCGACATGCTCGACCACTTCCATGTTGAGGATGACGTCGAATTTCTCGCCGGCGTCGGCAAGGTCCTCGGCCGTCGTGGCGCGATAGTCGACGCTGACATTGCCTTCGGCGGCGTGCAGCTTGGCCACTTCGATGTTGGTTTCGGAGGCATCCGCGCCCACAACCTCGGCGCCAAGCCGCGCCATCGGCTCGCACAAAAGTCCGCCGCCGCAACCGATGTCGAGGATGCGCAGTCCCTCGAAAGGCCTTGCAGCGCGTGGGTCACGGCCGAAGCGCGTCGCTATCTGGTCGCGGATATAGGCCAGCCGGACCGGATTGAATTTGTGCAGGGGACGGAACTTGCCGTTCGGGTTCCACCATTCGGCGGCAAGGGCGGAAAAGCGTTCCACTTCTCCGGCATCGATCGTCGATCGTCGGGGCTCTGGCATAGTTGGTCTCCTCGACACTACAGCGCCGCGCGTCCTCTTGGACGCGCAAAGGACGCTGTAGCACTTTAGATTCTGCGCATGATCCTTTCCGAAATCGACTTCGATTTCGGGGTCATGCGCTAGGAAGTCGGGCGTGAAGCCGCGAATGTCAAGGCAACAATTTCCTCTGCCGGCAGGGAGCCGGATTCTGTCAGGGCATGTCAGCTGGAGTGCGCCGCGGTGAAACACAATGGGCCTGGCGGGCGAAGGAATACATCATCGTTTTGAATTCGAAGGAGGTGACGATGACAGCAATGACGGCTTCGATCCTCTGGCATCGGCTGGACGTGGAGGGGCATGATGCCTGTCTGCTTGCGCAGACCGATGGCGGGCACAGCCTCAAGGGACAAGCCATCTTCATCCAGGACGGCAAGCCGTGCTGCCTCGCCTACGAGGTGGATTGCGATGCCGGCTGGCACACACGGGCGGCGCTTGTCGAAGGCTTTCTCGGCACGCGCCAGCTGCATTATGCGATCGAACGCGATTTCAACGGCCAGTGGACGCTGAACGGCGAAGTCCAGCAGGGTGTCGACGGTCTTGTCGACGTCGATCTTGGCTTCACACCGGCATCGAACCTGGTGGCGATCCGCCGGTATGGCCTCGGGATCGGCGAAGCGTCGCCTGCCCCGGCTGCCTACCTGACTTTCCCTGAACTGAGCCTGGTGCGCCTCGATCAGACCTATCGGCGTCTCGACACGGTTCGCTATGCCTATGCCGCGCCGGTGTTCGGCTATGACGAGACCCTCAACGTCTCGCCGCACGGCTTCGTTGTCGACTATCCCGGCCTTTGGAGAAGCGCGGCTGCGTCAGGCTGAAGCGATTGTGATCAGTCCGCTGCGACCTGCGTCGTGCCAAGCACGTCACGCAGTTTCGCTGCCAGTTGCTCGATGGTGAAGGGCTTGGCGAGGAAATGCACGTCGTGGTCGAGCACGCCGTTGTGGACCACGGCGTTCCTGGTGAAGCCGGTGGTGAAGATCACCTTCAGCAGCGGCATGCGGGCAACGGCCTCTTCCGCCAGCTTGCGGCCGTTCATGACGGGCATGACGATGTCGGTGAACAGCAGGGCGACCTTCGGGTTTTCCGCCAGTTTCTGCAACGCTTCCTCGCCACTCGCGGCATCAATGACGGTGTATCCGAGTTCGCGTATGGCCTCGGTGGTGGAGACCCGCACGCGGGCATCATCCTCGACGACAAGGATCGTTTCGGCGACCGGTGCGGCGGGGTTGTCGCCGCGCCCGGTGGGCACGGCCGGCTCTTCGGCGCCGAAATACCGCGGCAAGTAGATCTTGATTGTCGTGCCTTCGCCGGGCTCGGAATAGATGTTGACGTGGCCGCCCGACTGTTTGACGAAGCCGAACACCTGGCTCAATCCAAGGCCGGTGCCCTTGTTGACCGGCTTGGTGGTGAAGAAGGGTTCGAAGGCCTTGGCCATGACATCGGGGGTCATGCCCGAACCGGTATCGCTGACGGCGATCATCACATACTGGCCGGCCGCGACTTCGGCATGGCCGGCGGCGTAGCTGTCGTCGAGATGGCTGTTGGCGGTCTCGATGGTCAGCTTGCCGTCATCGCCCATGGCGTCGCGGGCGTTGACAGCCAGGTTGAGAACGGCGTTCTCGATCTGGCTCGGGTCGGCATGGGTTTTCCACAAGCCCCCCGCCAGCACCGTTTCGATGCGGATGGTTTCGCCGAGTGCCCGACGGATCAGGTCGGACATCCCGGTCAGCAGGCGGTTGGCGTCGACGATCTGCGGCGCCAGCGGCTGCTGACGCGAGAAGGCGAGCAGCCGGGCCGTCAGATTGGCGGCACGGGTCGCGGCATCGATCGCCGCGTCGATGAATTGTGCGATGTCGTGCTCGCCGCGCGCCAGCTTGCGCTGGGCGAGGTTCATGGCGCTGATGATCACCGCCAGCATGTTGTTGAAGTCGTGGGCGATGCCGCCTGTAAGCTGGCCGACCGCCTCCATCTTGTGCATCTGGCGGATCTGGGATTCTGCCTTTTCACGTGTCTCGATCTCTCTGCCGAGCGCGACGTTCTTGCGCACCAACTCCTCCTGGGCGACGACCACCTCAAGGAAGCGGCGGCGCGATTCCCTGATCGCGTAGCCGGCAAGCAGGAAGATCGCCAGCAGTGCCGCCACCGAACCGATGCGTAGCCAGGTCTCGACCTGGTCGGTATGCGCGTCGCGCGCGGCGACGGCTGCGGCGCTGATGCGTCGGACCGTATCCATGCTGGTTCGGATTTCGTCCATGACTGCCTTGCCCTGGCCGCTGCGAATCAGATCCAGCGCTTTCGTCGCATTGCCCTGGTCGTACAGGGCAATCGTCTCGGCCAGTTCAGCCTGCTTTTGCGAAAGCGCGTCCTTGATGTGGTTGATCGGCTGGACGAACTGGTCGTCGGGGGCGGTCAAGCTGTCGATACGGGCAAGTTGCCCCGGAATGGCGCCGACAGCGCTCCGATAGGGTTCGAGATAGGATTTCTCGCCGGTCAGCAGGTAGCCACGCTGGCCGTTCTCGGCTTCCTGTGCCAGAGAAAGCAGACCCGAAAGCAATTGCTGATATTCGATTGCCTCGCGCGCGGCGGCGCGGTTGGCCCGCTGTTCCTCGACCAGCATGGCACGGCTGCCGACAATAAGCGCCAGCACCGCAAAGCCTGCGACAAGCGGGAGCGATTGCCATCGCATGGCACGTCGAAACCGAGCAATCATCATCTGCTATGCCGAACCAAAAGAATTCCCCGCAGGCAGCATTTCGTAGGCGGCGCCGGGGCGGAAGGCAATATGCCGGCTTCTGGAGCCGGCAATTGGCCGCCAGCCTTGCGAAACCTTCGTCATTTGGCTAAGGAGGCCGCGCATTCAGCGGCCGGCGTCAGCCGGCCTTCCGCTTTTCGGGATTCCGGCTTTTGGCTGGGATCCGGCTTCAGTCAAAGGCATTTCGCTCCCATGGCGCGCATCGTGATGAAATTCGGCGGAACCTCCGTCGCCGACATCGCCCGCATCCGCAACGTGGCGCGTCACGTCAAACGCGAGGTCGACGCCGGCCATGAGGTGGCGGTGGTCGTTTCGGCGATGGCCGGGAAGACCAACGAACTGGTCGGCTGGACGCGTGAGGCCTCGCCGATGCATGACGCACGCGAATATGATGCGGTCGTCGCTTCCGGCGAGCAGGTCACGGCCGGCCTGCTGGCCATCACTTTGCAGAACATGGGCGTGCACGCCCGCTCCTGGCAGGGCTGGCAGATCCCGATCAAGACCGATAATGCGCATGGGGCGGCGCGCATCCTCGACATTGACGGTGCGTTCCTGATCAAGCGCTTCGGCGAGGGCCAGGTGGCGGTGATTGCCGGGTTCCAGGGCATCGGCCCGGACAATCGTATTGCCACGCTCGGCCGCGGCGGCTCCGACACCAGTGCTGTCGCCATCGCTGCGGCGGTCAAAGCCGATCGCTGTGACATCTACACCGATGTCGACGGGGTCTACACCACCGATCCACGCATCGAGCCCAAGGCGCGGCGGCTGGCCAAGATCTCGTTCGAGGAAATGCTTGAAATGGCCTCGCTCGGCGCCAAGGTTCTGCAGGTGCGTTCGGTCGAGCTTGCCATGGTGCACAGGGTGCGTACCTTCGTGCGGTCGTCCTTCGACGATCCCGATGCGCCCGGAATGGGGGATTTGCTCAATCCGCCCGGAACGCTCATTTGCGACGAGGAAGAGATCGTGGAACAGCAGGTCGTCACCGGAATTGCCTACGCCAAGGACGAAGCGCAGATTTCACTGCGCCGGGTCGGCGACCGGCCGGGCGTTGCCGCCGGCATCTTCGGGCCGCTGGCCGAGGCCAACATCAATGTCGACATGATCGTCCAGAACATTTCCGAGGACGGCAAGTTCACCGACATGACCTTTACCGTGCCGTCGGGCGATGTCGACAAGGCGCTGGCCGTGCTTGAACGCCTCAAGGCCTCGATCGGCTACGATGTCGTGCAGTCGGAAGCCGGCATGTCGAAGGTTTCGGTCATCGGCATCGGCATGAGGAGCCATGCCGGCGTCGCCGCCACCGCTTTCAAGGCGCTGGCCGACAAATCGATCAACATCCGCGCCATCACGACCTCGGAGATCAAGATTTCGATCCTGATCGACGGCCCGTATACGGAACTTGCGGTTCGTACTTTGCATTCCGTCTACGGTCTGGATAAGCAGTAGCGAGAACGATTTGAGTTGTTGCGTGTGCGCCGGTCGCGGTGGAAACTGCGGCGGGCAGAATGCCCATTGGAGAACAAGCCGCGATGCGTGATCAGGCCAGTGGCCCGCGCGTTTTGCTCAAACGGCTCCGCGAGCTCATGCAGGAGCCGCTGGAGCCGCAGGAGCGGCTTGACCGGATTGTGCGCGACATCGCCTCCAACATGGTCGCGGAAGTCTGCTCGCTCTATGTGCTGCGTGCCGATTCGGTGCTCGAACTCTACGCCACCGAAGGCCTGAACCCGAACGCCGTCCATTTGGCGCAGTTGCGGCTGGGCCAAGGCCTGGTCGGCACCATCGCCGCCAGCGCGCGGCCGCTCAACCTGTCCAATGCGCAGGAACACCCTGCCTTCGCCTACCTGCCGGAGACCGGGGAAGAGATCTACAACTCGTTCCTGGGCGTGCCGGTGCTGCGGGCAGGGCGCACGCTGGGCGTGCTGGTGGTGCAGAACAAGACCATGCGCCACTACCGCGACGACGAGGTCGAGGCGCTGGAAACCACGGCGATGGTGATCGCCGAGATGATCGCCACCGGCGATCTGGCGCGGCTGACCCGGCCCGGCCTCGAACTCGATCTGCGCCGTCCTGTCAGCTTCACCGGCCTGTCCTTCAATGAAGGCGTCGGGCTTGGCCATGTCGTGCTGCACGAGCCGCGCATCGTCGTCACCAATCTGTTCAACGAGGACAGCGAGGAAGAGGTTCGCCGGTTGGAGACCTCACTCAGCTCGCTCAGGCTGTCCATCGACGACATGCTGGAACGCCGCGACGTCGCCTTCGAGGGCGAGCATCGCCAGGTGCTGGAAGCCTATCGCATGTTCGCCAACGATCGCGGCTGGGTGCGACGGCTGGAAGAGGCGATCCGCAACGGCCTGACGGCCGAAGCGGCGGTGGAAAAGGTGCAGAGCGACATGCGCGCCCGCATGCTGCACATGACCGATCCCTATCTGCGCGAGCGGATGAGCGATTTCGACGACCTCGCCAACCGCCTGCTGCGCCAGCTGATGGGGCGCGGGCCGGAAGATGTCGCGGCATCGCTGCCTAAGGACGCCATCATCGTCGCCCGTTCGATGGGGGCTGCCGAACTGCTCGATTATCCCCGCGACAAGATGCGCGGGCTGGTGCTCGAGGACGGTGCAGCGACCAGCCACGTCGTCATCGTCGCGCGTGCCATGGGCATCCCCGTCGCCGGCCAGATGAAGGGCGCTGTTTCCATGGCGGAAAACGGCGATGCCATCATCGTCGACGGCGAGGAGGGCGTGATCCATTTGCGGCCGCAGCCCGATCTCGAAGCTGCTTATGCCGAAAAAGTGCGTTTCAGGGCGCGCCGGCAAGAGGTCTACCGCGAACTGCGCAAGAAGCCGTCGACGACCAGGGATGGTGTCCAGGTCGATTTGCTGATGAATGCCGGTCTTGCCGTCGACCTGCCGCAGCTTACCGAAGCGGGTGCGGCCGGCATCGGTCTGTTCCGCACCGAATTGCAATTCATGGTCGCTTCCACCTTTCCCCGGGCCGAGGCCCAGGAAAAGCTCTACCGCGACGTGCTCGAAGCGGCGCGCGGCAAGCCCGTCACCTTCCGCACCATCGACATTGGCGGCGACAAGGTGCTGCCCTATTTCAAGGGCGCGATCCAGGAAGAGAACCCGGCGCTTGGCTGGCGGGCGATCCGCCTGACGCTCGACCGGCCGGGCCTGCTGCGCACCCAGATCCGCGCTTTGCTCAAGGCCAGCGGCGGCCGCGAATTGAAGCTGATGCTGCCGATGGTGACCGAGCTCGGCGAGATTACCCAGGCGCGCGAGATCATCGACCGCGAGGTGCGGCACTTGTCGCGCTTTGCCCATCATTTGCCAACCAGCCTGAAGCTGGGGGCGATGCTTGAAGTGCCGTCGCTGCTGTTCCAGCTCGACGAATTGATGAAGGCGGTCGATTTCGTCTCGGTCGGTTCGAACGACCTGTTCCAGTTCGTCATGGCCGTCGACCGCGGCAACACGCAACTGGCCAACCGCTTCGACACGCTGTCGGCACCCTTCTTGCGCGTCCTCAAGCAGATCGCCGATGCCGGCGTCCGCAATCACACGCCGGTGACGCTGTGCGGCGAACTCGCCGGCAAGCCGATCTCGGCGATGGCGTTGATCGGACTCGGTTTCCGCTCGATCTCGATGTCGCCGGCCTCGATCGGGCCGGTCAAGGCGATGCTGACGGAACTGCCGCTGGACGAATTGAAGGCGTTTTTCGACGACAATCTGATGGCTCCGGCACAGGGCCTGCCGATGCGGGCGCTGCTGCAGGCCTTTGCCGACGACCGTTCGATCCCGTTATAGCAGCCTCATCATGGTCAATTTGCCCCGCGATCGTATGGATCAAGTCGTCAAGCGTTTCGAGATGCTCGAAGCGCAGATGTCGGCCGGCCCGGCGCCGGACGCCTATGTGCGGATGGCGTCCGAATATGCCGAAATCCAGGACATGGTGGCCAAGGTCAGGGCGCTGCGCGCGGCCGAGCATGAACAGGCCGACCTCGAAGCCATGCTTGCCGACAGGGGCACCGACGCCGAGATGCGGGCGCTGGCCGAGGCCGAGCTGCCAGGGGTCGAGGACCGCATCGAGACGCTGCAGAAGGACATTCAGATCCTGCTGTTGCCCAGGGATGCCGCCGACGACAAGAACGCCATTCTCGAAATCCGCGCCGGCACCGGCGGCGATGAGGCCGCGCTTTTCGCCGGCGACCTGTTTCGCATGTACGAACGCTACGCCGCCGAACGCGGCTGGCGTTTCGAGACCGCCTCGGCCAGCGATGGCGATGCCGGCGGCTACAAGGAAATCATCGCCACGGTGTCGGGCAAGGGCGTCTTTGCGCATCTGAAATTCGAATCCGGCGTGCACCGCGTGCAGCGCGTGCCGGCGACCGAGGCCAGCGGGCGCATCCACACGTCGGCGGCAACCGTCGCGGTGCTGCCCGAGGCCGAAGAGGTCGACATCGACATCAGGGCCGAAGACATCCGCATCGACACGATGCGCGCCTCGGGTTCGGGCGGCCAGCACGTCAACACCACCGATTCGGCCGTCCGCATCACCCATCTGCCGACCGGCATCATGGTCGTGCAGGCTGAGAAATCGCAGCACCAGAACCGCGCCAAGGCGATGCAGATCCTGCGCGCCCGCCTCTATGATCTCGAACGCGGCAAGGCTGACGAGGAGCGCTCCGAATCGCGCAAGTCACAGGTCGGCTCCGGTGACCGCTCGGAACGCATCCGCACCTATAATTTCCCGCAAGGGCGCGTCACCGACCATCGCATCAATTTGACGCTCTACAAGCTCGACCGGGTGATGATGGGCGAACTCGACGAGATCATCAACGCGCTGATCGCCGATCATCAGTCCAAGCTGCTCGCCGACATCGGCATCGATGACTGACCTGCCCAACGCGCTCGGGCCGCTGCTGCGGGAAGCGCGGGCTCGGCTCGGCAGCACCGTCGACGACCCGGCGCTCGATGCGAGGCTGATCGTCGAGCATTTTTCGGGCACGACGCGCACGCAAGCCATTGCGGACCCCGAACGCAGGGTCGGCGCCGGCGCTGTTGCCGAAATCGATGCCGCGTTGAGACGCCGCGCCGGCGGCGAACCTGTGCATCGCATCCTCGGCTATCGTGAATTCTACGGTTTGCGCCTGGCGCTGTCGCCGGAAACGCTGGAACCGCGGCCGGATACCGAAACGCTGGTCGAGGCGATATTGCCCTTCGTCAAGGCGGTTGCGACGCAGGAAGGCGAGTGTCGCGTCCTCGATCTTGGCACCGGCACCGGCGCCATTGCGCTGGCGCTGCTCAGCGTCGTGCCGACGGCTAATGCCACCGGCGTCGATCTGTCCGCGGGTGCGCTGGCGACGGCGGCCCGCAATGCCGGGCAACTTGGCCTTGCGGGCCGGTTCACGGCGCTGCAGTCGGACTGGTTCGAAAAAGTTTCCGGCCGGTACCATGTAATTGTCGCAAACCCTCCCTATATATCTTCCGAAGACATTGGAAATCTGCACGACGAAGTCCGCAATTTCGACCCGCGCCTAGCCCTGGATGGCGGCGCGGACGGTCTGAACCCCTACAGAACCATCGCTGCGGAAGCGGCAAGGTTTTTGGAAATTGAAGGCAGAATTGCGGTCGAGATCGGCCATACGCAACGCAACGAGGTCTGCGAGATATTCACTGCAGCCGGCTACGTGCCGGGCAGTGTTTTCCGTGACCTCGGTGGAAACGACAGGGTTATTGTCTTTGAAAGGATAAAGCCTTGACGCAGTGCAAAAAAGCGCTTGGCAATGCCGGGGAATGCGGCTAGGGTCGCCTTAACCGGATGAGACGAAGCAGGCAGTGCTCTTAGCGATTCGGTTTTCCTTGGAAATAGCTGCCTTCTTGCGCAAACGATGCCCAAGCTTCGTGCGGGAATCGTCCGGCAAGTGATGTAACCGGAACAGGATGACACGTGGCGCCAACGCAATCGATGCGGGCGAACGCCGGTGAAGAGACGAAACGGCTGGCTGCATGAGCGCCTCCGTTCGTGAAGAGTTTTTCGAAAATTTCAAAATGAAGAGAGTTTGATGAGGCCACAACAGCAGAACAGGCGCATGCGCGGTCGCAACAACAATGGCGGCGGCGGTGGTAACAATAACAACAATAACAACAATAACCGCAAGGGGCCTAATCCCCTGACGCGCAACTACGAGAGCAATGGCCCGGACGTGAAGATCCGCGGTTCGGCTCAGCAGATCGCCGAAAAATACGCCACCCTTGCCCGTGATTCACACAGCTCCGGCGACCGGGTCATGGCGGAGAACTATCTCCAGCACGCCGAGCATTACAATCGCATCATCGCGGCCGCACAGGCGCAGATGCCAATCCAGAACACGCAGCAGAATCGCGATGATTTCGACGATGACGGCGATGAGGACCGCGACGATTTCGACAATAGCGGCAACAACAGCAACGCTGCTTCCGACGTCCAGATCCCGGTGGTCAACCATGGCGCCGGCCCGCAGCCGGTTATCGAAGGTACGCCGGCCGAGGTCGCGCTGAACCGGGAAGGTGGCCGCGAGGCCCGCGATAACAATGGCGGGCGCAACAATGGCGGCCGCGACAACAATGGCGGGCGCCATCGTGATCGCCGCCCCAATGGCGGCTATGGCCAGAACGGCCAGCGCGACTTTTCATCGTCCGCCGAGCAAGGTAGTCAGCCCCAGGGCAACGAGACCCCGATCCAGGGCGAAGCCGTTTCGCCGGCCGAATCTGTGGCGCCGGCCGAACCGGCTCCGTCGTTCGAGAACCTTTCCCCGGCAGGTCTTGCCGCCCAGGCCGAACTCAACGAGGCGGCCGCCGAAAGCGGTGCTGCCCGTCGTCCGCGTCGTCCGCGTCGTCCGCGCGTCAACGCCGATCAGGTTGATGGCGGTAGTGACAATGCCAATTCCGGGACCGACGCCGGCGAGGTGGCTGCGGCCCCGGCCGACAGCGGCAACGCCCAACCGGTCAATGTCGATATCGACAACTGACCCAACGGCACTTCAAGGCATTGAACGGCGGAGAGAAATCTCCGCCGTTTTCGTTTGGGCGGCCGTGCAATATTATGTGGTTGCCGATATCGGGACGTCTTGAGGGTTCAGGGCCGGTGCACCATATCAGCCTCAACTGGACCCGGCTCGAATGAGCGGGTCCGTCACCGCAATCGGATCCGGTGCCGCAAAGCGGGCCGGTGATGGAAGGAGACAGATATGAACCTTGAGAAATACTCAGAGCGCGTGCGCGGCTTTATCCAGTCCGCGCAGACCATGGCGCTTTCCCGCAACCACCAGCAATTCACCCCTGAACATATCCTGAAAGTGCTCGTCGACGACGACGAGGGCTTGGCCGCGTCGCTGATCGAACGCGCCGGCGGCAACGTCCGCGACGTCAAGCTTGGCGTCGAGACGGCGCTCGAAGCGATGCCCAAGGTCGAGGGCGGCAATGGCCAGCTCTATCTGGCCCAGCCGCTGGCGAAAGTGTTTTCGACCGCCGAGGAACTGGCCAAGAAAGCCGGCGACAGTTTTGTCACGGTCGAGCGGCTCTTGCAGGCGCTCGCCATGGAAAAGTCGGCCAAGACCGCCGACATATTGGCCAAGGCCGGCGTCACCGCGCAGGCGCTCAACCAGGTCATCAACGATGTCCGCAAGGGCCGCACCGCCGATTCGGCGAGTGCCGAACAGGGCTACGACGCGCTGAAGAAATACGCGCGCGACCTGACTGCGGATGCCCGTGCCGGCAAGCTGGACCCCGTGATCGGCCGTGACGACGAGATCCGCCGCACCATCCAGGTGCTGTCGCGCCGCACCAAGAACAATCCGGTGCTGATCGGCGAACCCGGCGTCGGCAAGACGGCGATCGCCGAAGGCCTGGCACTGCGCATCGTCAATGGCGACGTACCGGAATCGCTGAAGGACAAGCAGCTGATGGCGCTCGACATGGGCGCGCTGATTGCCGGCGCCAAATATCGCGGCGAGTTCGAGGAGCGGCTGAAGGCCGTGCTCTCCGAAGTCACCTCGGCCAGCGGCAACATCATCCTGTTCATCGACGAGATGCACACGCTGGTCGGCGCCGGCAAGGCGGATGGCGCCATGGATGCGTCCAACCTGTTGAAGCCGGCGCTGGCGCGCGGCGAGCTGCACTGCGTCGGCGCCACCACGCTCGACGAGTATCGCAAGCATGTCGAGAAGGATGCAGCCCTTGCCCGGCGCTTCCAGCCGGTTTTCGTCGACGAGCCGACGGTGGAAGACACCGTTTCGATCCTGCGCGGCCTGAAGGAGAAATACGAGCAGCACCACAAGGTGCGCATTTCGGATTCAGCGCTGGTGGCGGCGGCGACGCTGTCCAACCGCTACATCGCCGATCGCTTCCTGCCGGACAAGGCGATCGACCTGGTCGACGAAGCCGCATCGCGGCTGCGCATGCAGGTCGATTCCAAGCCCGAGGCGCTGGACGAGATCGATCGCCGCATCATGCAGCTCAAGATCGAGCGCGAGGCGCTGAAGGTCGAGACGGACGATGCTTCGAAGGACCGGCTCGCCCGCCTGGAAAAGGAACTCGTCGGCCTTGAGGAGGAATCGACCGAGATCACCGCCAAGTGGCAGGCCGAGAAGCAGAAGCTCGGGCTCGCCGCCGACCTGAAGAAGCAGCTCGACGAGGCGCGCAACGACCTTGCCATTGCTCAGCGCAAGGGTGAATTCCAGCGCGCCGGCGAGCTTGCCTATGGCAAGATTCCGGAATTGGAAAAGAAGCTGAAGGAGGCCGAGGCCCAGGACGGCAAAGCCGGCATGGTCGAAGAGGTGGTTACCCCCGACCACGTCGCCCATATCGTCTCGCGCTGGACCGGCATTCCGGTCGACAAGATGCTGCAGGGCGAGCGCGACAAGCTGCTGCGCATGGAAGACGAGATCGGCAAGCGCGTCGTTGGCCAGGGCGAGGCGGTGCAAGCTGTGTCGAAAGCGGTGCGGCGCGCCCGCGCGGGCCTGCAGGATCCGAACCGGCCGATCGGCTCGTTCATGTTCCTCGGACCGACGGGTGTCGGCAAGACCGAGCTGACCAAGGCGCTGGCGAGCTTCCTGTTCGACGACGAGAGCGCCATGGTGCGCATCGATATGTCGGAGTTCATGGAAAAGCACTCGGTCGCCCGGCTGATCGGCGCGCCTCCCGGCTATGTCGGCTATGAGGAAGGCGGCGCGCTGACCGAAGCGGTGCGGCGCAGGCCCTATCAGGTCGTGCTGTTCGACGAGATCGAGAAGGCGCATCCGGATGTGTTCAACGTGCTGTTGCAGGTGCTCGATGACGGCCGCCTGACCGACGGCCAGGGCCGCACGGTCGACTTCCGCAACACGCTGATCATCATGACGTCGAACCTCGGCGCCGAATATCTCGTCAACCTCACCGAGGACCAGGATGTCGATCTGGTGCGCGACGAGGTGATGAACGTCGTCAGGGCATCGTTCCGGCCGGAGTTCCTCAACCGCGTCGATGAGGTGATCCTGTTCCACCGGCTGCGCCGGCAGGATATGGGCCGCATCGTCGAGATCCAGCTGAAGCGGCTCGAGAGCCTGCTTGTCGACCGCAAGATCACGCTATCGCTGGACCAGGAGGCGGTGGATTGGCTGGCGGCCAAGGGCTACGACCCGGCCTATGGCGCGCGGCCGCTGAAGCGGGTGATGCAGAAGGAATTGCAGGACCCACTGGCGGAGAAGATCCTGCTCGGCGACATCCTCGACGGCTCGACCGTCAAGGTGACAGCCGGTTCCGACCGGCTGAATTTCCGCTCCAAACCGACGATCGTCGCGGCGGAAGCGGCAGCCTGATCCTGCGCCGCGCGTCCTTCCTGGACGCGCGGCGTTTTCATATAAAACGTGGGGCGGGGATGACACTGGACGACTACAACAGCTTCTGCGACTCGCTGCCTTCGACGACCCATGTCGTCCAGTGGGGTGGCGCCCATGTTTGGAAGGTGGGGGCCAAGGTCTTCGCGATCGGCGGCTGGGACGATGGCCAGCAGCTCTTCGTCACCTTCAAATGTTCCGATATCGCCTATGATGTGCTCAAGGAACAGCCGGGGCTACGGCCCGCACCGTATCTTGCCTCGCGCGGCATGACATGGATCCAGCGTCGGACAAGCCAGAGCATGGATGATGCCGCGCTGAAGGACTATCTGCGCGAGAGCCATCGCCTTGTCGCCCTGAAGCTTACCAGGCAGGCGCGCAAGGAATTGGGACTTGCCGAAAGCTAGCCTATATTCCTTGAGGCGCCGGAAAACCGCCATCTTCATGCCCGGTTCATGTTGGAACCATAGGATGGTGTAACTGGTTTGCTGGCGAAGGGGTTCGCCAGAAGACAATGCCGGCGGCGGCAAATTTACGGACCGGAGAATTTGGCCACCATGTTCCGCACGATCTTTGCCCTCTCGGCGCTAGCCGCCGGGCTTGTGTCTTCCGGGGCGTTCGCCGCGCCGACGACGGACAATGCGCCAAGGGTTGTCCGCGCTGCCGATACCGGGGGCATCCTTGTCGCCCAGGACGGCAATCTCGACATCTACTACGACGCCAGGGGCAACCGCGTGATCGTCGATGCCGATACCGGCAAGGTCATCGCCATCCAGCCGCCGCAGACCCGGCTCGACCGCCGCGCCTTGCGCCGCGAGACACGACTGCGCGAACTGGGCCGCGCCCCCGAAGGCGACGACCGCTACTATCTCGACGATCCGGAAGACATGGCGCGGTTCCGGCGCAAGCAGTTGGAAGAGGAAGGCCGCGTTATCCCGCCGCCGGCGGATGAGTACGATCCCTATGGGGACAATTCCGCCGAAGCCTACCCGCCGGCGCCGCAGGACGATGGCAATTACGACGACAATTATCCCGACGCGCCGCAGCCGGCTAAGCCGGGTACAATCAAGCGCCAGCCGCTGAACGAGGCCGCGATAGACCCTGCCCAGCCGACGACACCCGCCGATCAGGCGGCTCTGCCGCCAAAGGCCGGCGACAAGACCACCGTTGCCCCGGCACTTTCGCTGGGAGCGCGCCAGGATGTCGCCGCCCTTCAGGTGCTGCTAGACCGGGGTGGCGCTTCGCCTGGCGTCATCGACGGGCGTTTCGGTTCGAATGTCGACAAGGCGCTCGCCGCCTACAACCAGATCACCGGCGCCAATCTGCGATCGACCGACGCGGTCGCCATCCAGGCGGCACTTGCGCAATCCGGCGGCGATGCCTTCGCCAACTACACGATCACAGCGGAGGACGCGGCCGGTCCCTATGTCGCGTCGATCCCGGAAGACTACAGCCAGAAGGCGCAACTCGACCGCATGGGTTATACGTCGGTGACCGAGGCGCTCGCGGAGCGCTTTCACATGGACGAGAATTATCTCAAGGCGCTCAACCCGGAGGTCGATTTCAATCGTCCCGGCACGATCATCAAGGTCGCCAATTTCGGCAGGCTGGTTTCGACGCCGGTGGCGCGTATCGTCGCCGACAAGGACAAGAAAGAGGTTTTCGCCTATGACGCCGGCGGCAAACTGGTCGCCGCCTATCCCGCAACCATCGGCTCGTCGGATACGCCGTCACCGTCCGGCATACACACGGTGTCGCGCGTGGCGCTCGATCCGAACTACACCTACAATCCCAGCATCAATTTCAAGCAGGGTCAAAACGACAAGGTCCTGACCATTCCGCCGGGCCCGAACGGTCCCGTCGGTTCGGTCTGGATCGCCCTGGATAAGCCGACCTACGGCATCCACGGCACGCCCGATCCGTCGAAGATCGGCAAGACCGAGAGCCATGGCTGCGTACGCCTGACCAACTGGGATGCGCGGGAGCTGGCCAAATTGGTTTCGCCGGGCGTGACGGTGGAGTTTGTCGGCGGGCCCTCAGCCGATAACCTTGCCCAGCAGTGAACCGCGAAGCGCGGCGGCATAGACCAACTGCACGACCAGGATGAAGCCGACGCCGAGCAAGGGACTGACAAGCGAGAGTGCGGCGCCGACCGCCCACAGGATCTGTGCCTTGATGATGCGCAGATAGACCGTGCGTTTGGTTTCCGCATCGACATCCTCTGCTACGAAGCCGCTTTTCTCCGCATAACGCCAGCTCGCGAACAGCGTGACGCCGAGCGCCAGCAGATTGAGCCAGTAGACCAGCACCGCGGTTCTGAACTCGAGGAAGTCGGCCAGAAGATCGGTCGAGAAGGGCAGCAAGGCGATGAAGGCGAGAAAGCAAAGGTTCAGCGTGGCAAGCCGTCGATCGGATTTGGCGATCAGACCATGCTGCGCCTGCTGGCCAAACCAGAAGATGGTCAGCGTCAGGAAGCTCAAGGCGTAGGTCAGGAAACGCGGCGCCAGGGCGGCGATCGCAGCGAGCAGCTCGCGTTCGGAATGGATCGCCTCGTGCGCCGGCACCCTGATTTCGAGAACGATCAGGGTGAGCGCGATGGCGAATACGCCATCGGTGATCCCGACGATACGGCCGCGTCCCTCAGCCGATGCTTCAAGTGGCCGCTTCATCGATGTTTCCCCATCGGCACCTTCCGGAAACCTAGCATGGTTGCCGCCATTTGCATCTGACAGGGTGCGACCCTGGCCAAACGGCTGGTTTCAGCGACAGCAAGCCACTGGCTGGTTGTTGCCGGTGCGCCAGGGGTTTAAGCAAGGTTTCATGCATTCACCAAGTGAAGCCGCCGCCGTCCCGCTGACCAATCCGGTCACGAATGGAACGTTTTGTCCGCAGTCGCGGCGACGATTTGTGCTGGTCGCGGCAATTCTGGCCTCGGCGCTTGGCTTCATAGACGGCTCCATCCTGGCCATCGCTACACCAGCGATCCGCGTCAATCTCGGCGCAAGCCTTGCCGAGGCGCAGTGGATTTCCAATGCCTATGCCTTGACGCTCTCGGCGCTGATCCTGGCCGGGGGCGCTGCCGGCGACCGATTCGGTCTGCGCCGCGCCTTCGTGGCCGGCATTGCGCTGTTCATCCTCGCTTCGCTTGCCTGTGCGCTGGCGCCGAATGCAATTGTGCTGATCGCATTTCGCGCGTTGCAGGGCATCGGTGCGGCAATCATGGTGCCTGGCAGCCTCGCCATCATCGCCAAGGCCTACCCGAAGAAAGAACGCGGCCGTGCTATCGGCATCTGGGCGGCGGCTTCGGCGCTGACCACGGCACTTGGCCCGGTGTTCGGCGGCTTCGTGCTGTCGGCCTTCGGTGACGGCATCTGGCGGGCGATCTTCGCCATCAACCTGCCGCTGGGCTTGATTTCGATCTGGCTTCTGCTGGCCAAGGTTCCGGCCGATGCGCCGACGGAGAAACGCAGCCTGGATCTCGGCGGTGCAGCGCTCGCGACATTGGCTTTCGGTGCGCTTGCCTATGGGCTGACCTCGATGAGCGCCAGCGGCGAGGGCCTCATGGCAGGGCCGAGCATTGCCGCCGGCGTCGTATTGCTGGCTGTCTTCATCGTCTTCGAGCTTCGGCAGGGCGAGCCGATGATCGACCTCAGCCTGTTTCGCGTCGGTGCTTTCGCCGGCGCCAATGTGGCGACGTTCTTCCTCTATTTTGCGCTGTCGGCCAACCTTTTCTATCTGCCAATGCTGCTGATCGCCGGCTGGGGGCTGAGCACGGCCGAGGTCGGCTTCATCTTCCTGCCCTTGTCGGCATCGATCGCGCTTTTGTCGGGACCTGTCGGCAAGCTGTCGGACCGGATCGGACCGCGTTTTCCGATCGCCTGCGGCAGCCTGGTCGTGGCTTTTGCGTTTGCCGGGCTGGCCTTGCTCACCTACGCCGGCATCCACAATTTCTGGACCGGAACATTCCCGCTGATGGGGCTGATGGGGCTCGGCATGGCTCTGGTCGTGTCGCCCTTGTCGACCGCGATCATGACGGCGGTGGAGGACAAGGACACGGGGGCGGCCTCCGGCATCAACAATGCCGTCTCACGCATCGGCGGTCTGATCGCGGTGGCGGCGATGGGCTCGCTTGCCGCGTGGGTCTACGCGAATGCACTGGACGCGAGCGCAACGTCCGGCATCCCGGGATTTGGTGAACCGGCGCCAGCCGGGCTTGCCCCGGCCATCGATGCGACAAGGCTCGCCGCCAGCGACGCCGCGTTTGCCGCGGTTTCTTCGGTGACCGCGCTGCTTTGCCTGCTTGCGGCTGTCATCGCATGGACGACCATTCCCGGTGACCGATTGCCATGGCCGCGACGGGCCGAAGATACGCCAGGCTGAAGCCGATCAACCGTCGATCTTGGCGCTCGCAACCTTCAGCGAATCGCTGTCTTCCTGCTTCAACAGTTCGTCGATGCGTTCGCGTTCGCGCTTGAAGGCGACGAGGTCATCGCCCTTCAGCACCTTGCCGACCGGCAGGCGGACACGCATCGGATCGACCTTGGTGCCGTTGACGATCAGCTCGTAGTGAAGATGCGGGCCGGTGGCGAGGCCGGTTTGGCCGAGGAAGCCGATGGTCTGGCCCTGGCGGACGTGCACGCCCGGTTCGATGCCTTTGGCAAAGGCGCTCTGGTGATTGTATGAGGTTTCGTAGCCATTGGCGTGGCGGATGATGATCTGCTTGCCGTAACCGCCGGCCCAGCCGACCTTCTCGACCGTGCCGTTGCCGGCGGCGATGATCGGCGTGCCGATGGGGGCTGCCCAGTCGACGCCGGTGTGCATGCGGACATAGCCGAGGATCGGATGCCTGCGGGCGCCGAACCCGGAGCGGAATTTCCCGGCGGGCAGGGGATTGCGCAACAGGAACTGCTCGGCGCTCGAACCGTCCTCATCGAAATAGTCGGTGCCGCCGTCCTGCATCTGGAAGCGGTAGAAGTTGCGGGTCTGGCCGCCGAACGTCGCCGAGACGTAGAGAAGCTCGGAGCTGTCCGAGGTCTGATCGTCGCCGTCGGGCTGCGAGAACAGGACTTCGATGCGGTCGGCGGGGCTGAGGCGAGACTGGAAGTCGACATCGGACGCCAGCAGCTTGATCAACCGCTGCGTCATCGCCTTGGACATGCCGTAGGAGTAGGCGGCGCGGTAGATGCCGTCATAGACGTTGGGCAGGTTGCCGCGCACCACCACCGGCGCCGACGAATCATCGAAGGCCGTCAGCAATTCGGGGTTCGGATCCGGTTCCTGCGCCGGCACATACTGGCCGCGATCGTTGAGCGCGATGGTGACGATGTGCTGGGTCCGGTCGTAGACGCTGGTGCGCACGACCTTGGCGGCATCGCCGTGAACCTCGAGGCCGACGCGCAGCACGGTTCCAGCCTTGAGCGCCGTCGCATTGAGCAACTTGGCGATGGCTTCGGCCATTCCGGTGGCGTCTTCCCCTGTGTAGCCCGAATCAGCAAAAGCCTCGGTGACGTCGAGATCCTTGGTGAAGGGGATGATTTCCTCGGCGAAAGCCGGCGCCTGGTCGTCAACGGTGGCTCGCGGCGCCACCGAGACGTTTTCCGGCACGATCTTGACGTCGTAGGAGCCGGCCATGCTCTCGGCAAAGGCTTCGCCGAATCGCTGCGGATCGACATAGTGGAGCGAAGCGACCTGCACGGCGCCGTCGCTGAGGTCGGTGCCGGCCTCGCGCACCACTTTTTCCACCTCGTCGGCGGAGAGGTCGCTCTTTTCGTCGAAGGAAGCCGTGTCGATCGGAAAATCGACGGTCTTCAGGCTCATCTCGCTTTCGACCTTGGCGCCGTAGATCTGGCCGGAAGCGGCCGAGGCCGTCGCCGGCTGGGCATTGTCGTCGCCGTCGTCGCCGAACACTTGCATCGGGTCGAAGGGGGGGTAGGCGCGGCTGGTGGTGTGGCCGGCGGCAAGGGCCATCTTGATCTGCACGAAAGGCATGGTGTGGATGACGTCGCGGTCGCCGACCTTGGTGACCATCGACACTTCCATGCGGCGGCGGTCCTTGGCCTTTGCGATCTGACGTGGCGCCACCAGCCTGGTCGTCTTGGCGACTTCGCCGGAATCTCCGTTGCCGGCAAGGCTGATCAACTCGGCGATCTCGGGTGGGGTGGCCAGCTGCTGGCGGCCGTCAAGAGCGGCGAACAGCGCCACGCCCATCAACACGCTCGAGGTCACGCCAGTGAGAAATGTTCCCGACAGCCAGCGTGCAGAAACCTCTCGCCGGTCGGGCGGGCCGCTGCGGCCATCCGCGATCAGCGGCGGCTCATTGCCGAGTTCGGCTATGACATCTTCCGTGTCTGGCATCCAGAAAGGCTGCTTCTTCCCCGGGCGGAACGGCTTGTCGCTTTTGTTGTGGCCGTGACATTTGCCTGTCATGGCAGGTGAAGTCAACGAAGCGCCAGGCTCCGACCGAATTGCCCCCAGGCACTTCTCCTATAGAGCACTCTACCAGGCGGGGCGGTGTACCTTCTCCGCAAGGCCCATCGCACACTCCTATATAGGAGGGCTCCTAAGAGAGGCGCTGCTCGATCGGCGGCGCCCACATTCGATGGCTTTGGTGTCGAACGGCAATGCGGCGGCAATAGGGCTCCTTCCTGGCCGTGCCACGCATGTTGCCAGCGTTCCCCTGGGGCAGTTGGCTATCGACAGATCGGGTCCGAAATTTCTGTCGTAAAAAGTTCAAAAACATTATCGATGTGTGTTGACAGTTGTCGTTGGTGGCGACTATATACGCCTCACGAACGAGGGCGGCTCGCCGCTGGCGACGAAGAAGTTTGCTTCTAAGCCTGCCCTTAGCGAAATTCAAGAGAGCCGCGTAAGCGACACTCGGACGGCCCCGGAGCCAAAAGCGAAGCGGGCCACGACATTGCGTGAAGTGATGTCTGTTCTTTGAAAATTGAATAATGAAGAAAGAGAAACGTGGGCGGCAGAGTCCTGCTGAACCTCTTATCCCGCCAGGGGTATGAGGTTCGAACGAGACTTTGGCGGACACGTTTTGAGAGAATAAAGTCTACCAAGACACGTGAGTGTCTAGGTGTGAATGTTCTCGTCAATTCAAAGCGTGACCAGATAAAAGCCAATCAAAGTTTCAAAACTTGAGAGT